>JAMPXW010000001.1 GCA_023701005.1 Burkholderiales bacterium
CAAATCTTCGACCTACTTCTTCTTTGCTGAAACCTCTTCTTACCATGTACACAGCATCTCTGCGTACCTTAGGCATGTGTGGATTTTTTGTATATGACATATATTTATGATATTACCTTCAGTCCGTCCAAGCTATTGAACCATTACGATAAATTTGACAAAATGCCAAAATATAATATAATGTAAAAAACTAATTCATTGTTCATCAAATAAAATGTGGGAGTTATTATGGGAAATATTTTTTATTTAGTAGCATTATGGGGATTCTTTTCTGCTTTCGGCGTATTAGGAGCTACGTACACTTTTAGCTTCAGCATCATTGCTGAAAGAGCAAAAGAAAATGGAACAAAAAATTTCTCTGAACTAAAAGAAAAACTATTAAAAGAGAAAAACCTAAAAAGCATGCTCTTCTGGGGAGGGATTAGCTATTTAGAAAATGTAGACTTTCGTTTTGCTTATCAAGCTTGTGCTTTTGTCGGATTAAGTATGTCTATAATCCTAGCAAACATTGATAACAAATTATATGGATCATCGATCATGTGGTCTATATTAATCATCTTTTTTAATTTTTTATTTTCTTATGCAGCGAAAAGAGACAAGGCAAAATTTGAAGATGAAAAAATTAAACACAAAAGTTCTATACCAATAGAACTAACATTGCCTAAAGAATTAGCATAAACATTTCCAATTAGGGAGGGCTCAATGAGTGACAAAAATCTTAAAAAAACCAAAACTGATTCAGAAGAATTTGAAGAAAATTCAGAAGAAAATTCAGAACAAGATTGCATGAGTGAATGGGAATTATTCAAAGAAATGGAAGAAGAATCATTAATAAACAAGAATGATCCCAAGATCAAGAAAAATTCAAAAGGTATGCGTTCCCTTATCCTAGGTGAAATAGGAACGCACGTAACAAAAAACCCTTAACAAACAAAAGCGCGTCGATAATCGATGCGCTTTCATTTTGCCAATTTTAAAAACTCACATTTATTTTATACGGCAAAACATAATCATAAAATTCATTCAAGGCCGCATCTTTTATGTGAACTTTAATTTTATATATTCCTGGTTGAGATTCTAAAAGCCCTCCCCGTGACAAAGTTCCATCCCATATTTTCGTACAAATATTTGTACCATCTACACAATTTGCACCTGATTGAAAATTTTTATAAACACTCGCATCATTTTCTTTTTCTATCTTTATAGACATCCAATTTACATTTTCACTAGCATTAAAAATTAAAGTGACGGGATTTAATACAGGATTTATCGTGATGTCATTCGCAAACCCATTAAATGTATAACTATTAATCACAGGTAGAACAATATCAGGGCCACTATCCACCACAGGTTCTGGGATAGGATCAGGATCTGGAGGTACAACAATAGGAATAGAAGTATCAATCATTTTCACAGTTCCGTCAGCAGAACTTCCTATATAACTATTTGAGCCATTCGCTGTAATCTGTCCTGAAAAAGAAGATAAGTCATAATAGATAGCCACACGCCCTCCACCTCCTGGTCCATAATAAATAGAGCCTGCATACATCCCACCACCATTAGCAGAAATTATTCCACTACCAGATAAATTTTTTGTCGTTATATATACACTCCCTCCGCTAGAAGTCACATCACCATTCGCGGAAATTATCCCATTACTAAAAAGACTTTCGTTTGCAATAATTCTAATAGCTCCTCCTCCACGATAATTACCATAACCCCCACTACCGAAATCTACTGGCTCAGTCTCAGATCCATAAATAGATTCTAAAGTATTGCCCAACCCTTTACCCCCATAAGAAGCACCAATAGTATCTACAATATTGGCACCAGGGCCTTCAAGATATCCTTTAGCATTAGCGATGATACTGGAACCATTTTCAATATTTATATTTGGAATAGTCAAAGAAAGAGTTTGTTCTTTTGATATCAATACATTTGAATTCGATGTTAAAGAAATTGTATTAGATATAATATTTTCTTTTCCTGAAAGATTCAAAATAGAACTATCGTTAATAGTAATCGACGGAATATTTATAATTTGATTTTCAGCTAAAACAAACTCTGAAATTTTATCAATCAAAATGCTACTAGCGGTAATATTAGTATCTTTTTCTGAAATAATCTTTGCTCCATTATTAAAAATAATTTGGTTAAAATTAAAAGGGCTATCATTCTTCTGAAAGTTCCAAGAAGTATCAACTAAAAGATTATTATTTAAAGTATCAAAAAATCCAACAGTTCCGTTATTTGCACAAACAGCAGAATATCCATTATAACTTCCACATCCTCCTTTTGCTTCTGCTATTCCTGTAAAAGAAGAATTTTCATAATACAAAGCCACACGTCCACCACCACCTGAACCATAGATAATCGCTCCGGAATATAACCCTCCTCCATTTGTTTTTATAAATCCATTTCCTTTTAAATTTTTTGTTGTTATAAAAATACTTCCCCCACTCGAAGTCACATCTCCATTCGCAGAAATCGTTCCATCATTCAATAATACATCCTCGACAACAAGACGGATCGCTCCACCACCTTTATAGTAATTTACTCCTCCACTGCCAAGCTCGATGGGTTCTTTTGCGCTTCCATATATAGGAGCCCCGACATTTCTATCTCCAGCCCCACCATAGCTTGCTCCAGCAAAACTCTCCTCAACTATAGGAGCACCCGGTCCATCTTGATACCCCTTAGCATCAGCAGAAATATGTGAACCATTTTCGATAGTAATATTTTTAGCATTTATTTTTACTCCTTTAAACAAATTCACTGAATCGACATTGCTCTCGAGTAATAATGTAGCATTATTTTTTACAATCAAATTATCATAATTATATTCTCCAGCGACAAGGGTAGTATCTACATCAATAATGGTACTAATCAAAACAACTTCGGGTATGGATGGAATTACAACAGGTTCAATAACGGGCTCCACAATAGGTTCAACTACAGGGGCTTCGACAATTGGAACAACAACAGGTTCTATAATTTCTTCAATCGGTATTTCCGGCACAGCGGCAGACCCACTACTACTGCTCCCTCCAAAAAATACATTAGGCAAAACAGAGGGTAGAACAGCGTCTTCTTTTTTGTTTTCTTCTACAGGAATAGCCGGAATCAATTCTTGGATTAATGGAATATTTTCTCCAACTATTATTTCTTCGTTTGTATTTATTTCTGGAATAATTTCTTCTTGCACAGGTTGCGGAAGCCCGGCTTCCGCAACCTGTGCAGAAGTATCAATAGACAAAGTAGTCAAACTAGATGTATCACCTAAACTATCTACAACATTAGCAGATAAATTTTTAAAAACATTATTTAATGCCAAACCAGTATTAGCGAAAATATCTCCAGCACCATTTATTAACGCTAAATATTTATTTCCCATGTATGGCATAGCATCATCAAATAAAAAGTCTAAAGAAATTACAGCCACCCCTTCTACCTTTTGAAATAAATTTAATTTAGGCGCATCTATACAAGGCAAATCCTCTTTTTGAATTTCATTATTCTTTAATTTATTCAAAGAAGATTTAATATCTGCAACAATTTTATTTCCTTGATATTTTAAATAAACATCCGAAAAACTATGCCCATTATTATTTTCACCTGCATTTATCAAAGCATTAGCTGGTAAAATGTTCAAAAGTGTACCAGCCCTAGTAGCATTTATCACTTGATCCAAAGAAGAAGTCAGATATTTACCATCTCCGGCCACATAGCTAGCCGGAGAAGCCACGCCATATACTCCCAAAGATTCATGAGGTATCCCTCCTTTTTTATCAGTTATATTTTGATAAAAAGAATTAGCATAAAAATTACCTTGCGAATGCCCAACTATCAACAATTTTTGAGTATCCAACTTATCACTTGTATCATAAAGCATTTGCCCAAAATCTGAATCTTTGTAATTAAAAGAATTCTGGTCAAAATATTTTTGTGCCACGACAGCCAACAAATCCACCACCTTTCCGTGCGTAGGGTTATAAAGAAAATCCACAGTAAGTGGTTCGTTATTAAACGTTTTTATTAATAATTTATTTTTTAAATTATCTCTATTTTTCCTAGCATCTGCCTCGTTAGTAAAAATTCCATTTATGGTTAAAATAGTATATCCAACATCTGAACAAGTTTCAATTGCAAAAACCTTGGTGTATGACAACAATGACAAAATCAAAACAAAAACAAACAATATTCTTTTTTTCATATAAAAGTTTTTAAAAACTTTAATTTGTTAATTTTGAAATATCTATATCACAAATTTCATTAGTAGACTCTCCATAACTTCTCATGCTTTCATAAAAAATCTGTTCTGCTTTTTTTCTCTTTTCATTATTAAATTGTTTATTTTCTAAAAATTTTATAAAAAAATCTATTTTCTCCATTTCTAAATCACTTCTACCAAATTCTGGATTCAATCCAGGGACCAAGGTATCCGCAAGACAAGTATCTGCTCTGCTCAATTCAGTTACAACTTCTGTAACAGTTTTAGTATTAAAAATAGTTTGAACCGTCTGCATCTGCAAAGCTAATGCATACTGCAAAAGAACTGCGCGGGTTTTTGCAGAATTTGGATATTCTTTGAAGATAGCGATCTCCACATCATCACGAATTCCATTACTATTTGCATCTACCCCCTGTACTGTCGCACCAGCCAAACTTCCAGGATCTGGTGGTAAATTTTTACCCATCACATCATCTAGTGTGAGTTTGGTATTATGAATCTTTGCCACTTCTATATTAGTCTTCTCTATATCTTTACGATCGTTGTAACGCCAAAAAAGTAAAATAATAAATATCAAAATGAATATCAAAAACATCCACTTTAATATTTTTAAAATTTTGTGAGCAATGAAAGACATTTTTATTTTATCAATCACAATCCACTAAGTATATGCTCCTCAAAACATTACACAACACAAACTCCCCAAAACTGTGCATAACTAGACAAGGGCGGTCCTTTTCAAAAGGACCGCCCTTGTCGCTCTTATCATTTTTATTCCTCCAAAACCTTAGGAAAAGAAAGCCATTCATCTATAAATAAATCAAAATCTTTTTCCTCTGAAAAATATTCTGGAAAAACTTCTTTGTTTATAATTTTTGATTGTAAGCGTTCTATATTTTTATAATCTTGATAACTAGAAAAAGAATATTCTTCAAGGTGTTTTTGGGCATATTTTCTATCAGAAATTCCATTCTCTTTCCATTTTGAATCAATCAGTTTTATAGGATTTAGGTGTATATAAGCAAAAAGATATTTCAAATATTCATCATTATCTATATGTTTTGCTTTAAATCTACTTTCAAAAAGAGCCCCGCTACGATTATTTTTTTTATTAAAATACATTGAATAACCAGTCAAAAGTTTCCCCAAAAATTTACTTATTCCACCTTCTGTTTTTTCTTTTATTACAATATGAAAATGGTTTGGCATTAAAGAATAAATACCTATATCAACCAATGAACTTTCTTTTTTTATCTTATAAAGTCCAGACAAAAGACCTCCCCCTTGTAAATGCTTACCGATATTTATAGAATCTTCATTATTACATATATACAAAAGTACCTTAAAGCGTTTATAGTCTTTCGACTCTAAAAAAATTTTACGCTTTTCTGTGCCGCGACTATAAATATGATAATATTCACCAATTGAAAAATCTATTTTTCTTTGCATGAAAAAATTCACAAAATATTCATATTAAAAAGTTCAAGACAACCTAATTGTATACTCTTAAAAGATTAATTATCCAAAAACTGTGGATAACTAGACAAGGGCGGTCCTTTATAAAAGGACCGCCCTTGTCAACTTTTTATATGTTTTAATTATTTCTGAATTAAAATGGTGGCGACGTTTTGAGAATTACCACAATCTAAAAGAAATGTAGCTGGCAACGTATCACTTGAAAGTTTTATCAATCTAAAACCATAAGCTCTGACTGTGTAATCTGCTCCTAATTTTATAGAACGAGGAGAAGCCGAACGATTGTCTACCATCACATAAGTGTTGTTTTTATATGTGACATTGTTTGGAATAGCCTGACATGTTTCATCTAATTGGATACGAGAATTTTTGTATTTAACTAAAGCATCTGCATAACTAATAGAAGGTGTTACTGGCTTCTTTGCTGCAGTTGTACCATTCCCTATTTCTCCTGCTGGTATTGTTATCTCTTGATCAACTTTTTGGTCCAAATCTCCAACCAAAGCAGCGTTTTTGCCTTTAGCGATAAACCAAAACATCAAAACAATGACAATAATAAATACGACTGCACCCAAACTATAATATAAAACTGAATAATTTTTATTTTCCATAATATGGACATATTACCATATTTCATGATTTTGTCCAGCTAAAATAAGGCTCAAAATAAATAAAAGAAAAAGGTCGGCCCTTTTGAAAAGGGCCGACCTTTTTACATATCTACATAAATTTACTTAAGGGAAGCATTCATCTTTACTTTAGTCTTTGGGCCAATAAGACCATCGGCTACTAGACCATTCGCCTTTTGCCATTTTTTGATAACAGCAATAGTTTTTGGACCTAGCTTGCCGTCAATCTTCAAACCAAGATTAAGAACTTGATTCAAAAATCTTTGCAATTCCATAACAGGCTCACCCTTACTACCATTTTTCAAAGTCTTTGTACCAAAATTATAGACTTTAGCTGCTGGTGTAGCAGGTGTAGCTGGGGTTGCTGGAGTTGCAGAAGTTACTGTAGGGATAGCAGGAGTTGCAGGCGTAGCTGAAACTGCTGGAATAGCTGCAGGTGAAGTGACAGCTCCTCCTCCACCTCCAAGAGAACAAGCACTACTGCCTGGTGTTATCGTTATCGTTTGTGCTATTCCTGCAGGTGCAGTTATTGTCAAAGTTTCTAAAGATGGGCTAGCACAATTTTTTGTAATCACGCCAAATTGTGTCTCACCTGAAAAGTTAAAATATCTATCTGCAGAAGTAATCTTAAAAATTCCTGATTCTGGAACTGTCACTACGACACTTCCAGCATTTACAGTCACACTAGTAGCCACTGATCCAGACAAAATAGTCAAATTAATATCCGGAGAAGACAAATCCACTGTAGTGTCTACGCTATATGTTACATCAGCTGCTCCTGCAAAATTGACACCCAAAAACAAAACAAATACAGGTATTAACAAAATGATTTTAAATTTTTTCATAATATTTTAATTATAAAAACATAATCAACTAAAAGCATAAATAAGCAATAACATCTGTGCCAGTGCCAGTGAGAGTTAAAGTTGTTCCAGAAACTACTGCTTGCACAGGAGCAACTGCCGTAGTATCTGTGGCTGTACATACAGCCCCTGCTAAAACTGTAACTGTTTTTGTCCCTCCAACTAATGCTATAGTACCTTTATTCTTTGCACTACTAAATGTCACATCACTACTAGCTTTTAATGTCCCAACTATGTCTAATTTAGCGGTAGGAGCTGTAATACCAATACCGACGTTACCTCCAAAATAGGAAGGATAATCTCCCTCTCCATAAAAATGATATGGTGAAGTATATCCTGAATTATAAAATTTTGAATAAAAATTTCTTACTGTTCCTACAGTACCACCACCCCAATTATACATTTCTGCACTAATATTATTAACTGTTGTCATTACGCCAGTGCTTTGATTTGCTACCAAAACTCCAAGTCCTATTGTTTTTGTGATGGTAGCTGTACTAGTGTTTCTAGCTTCTGCCGCAACGCCTAATAAACCACCATCACTATTTGTCAAATTACCTATTCCATTATATCTAGCAGACATACTTCCAGCCCAAACACGCATAACTCCAGTATCTGTAGAAGATGAAAAATGAGAATCAACATCTATTACTCTGTTTTCAGCTAATGTTGTGATATCTCTTGTGTAATTTAAAAAATGTATCCCACTATTATCCATTGTTATATTAGTTCCTGCCTTTAAAAACGTACCTGATCCTTGTATATCTACCATAGCAGCGGGTGCCGTCGTCCCTATCCCCACCTTCCCCGTCGTCAAACCACCACCAATAATGATATTGCCAGTAGTTGTAGTCGAACCTAGGTTAATATTTGAAGAGGCTTCACCATTTAGGTTAAGTGCTCCACTACTTGAAACAGTCAATGCTTCTAATGTTAAGGCGGCATTGGCAAAACTTGCCCCTATACCTAAAACTAAAAAGAGTGCAACGATACCTATACTCACATATTTTAATTTTTTAGACATATACTATTATCCTGTAAGACTTTATGCAAAACAGGATTAATTAAATTAATAACAAAATAATTATAACTCCTATTGCCTTGACTTTAAATAGATGAAGTGGATAAAACTGTGCATAACATTAATCGGTTCTTTTTAAATAAGGCCCAAATTAATTTTGTTTCAAACGATCAATTTCTCCTTGATAAAGAGTTTTATTTTGAGGATAAAGTTCTTGTGCATAAGTCCAAAGAGAAATGGCTTCTTCTTTTTGATTAAATCTCTCTGCAATGTTTGCAAAAAATGTCACCAAATTTACTTTCGTTTTATAATCAACCTTCGTCAATCCATCTTCGTAAATCTTTTTCAAATCAGCGAAAGAAGCGCTCGTCTTTTCTTCTAAGATAATTAATTTCCAATTCCAGTATTCAGTATATGAAGGATTTAATTTTATAGCCTTATCAAGCATCTCTACTGCTTTCGCTGTCTCACCTTTCACAGAATAAACAGAAAACATACCGGCATAACTTATGTCAGAATTTTTATATTTTAATGATTCATTATAATAATCCAAAGATTTTTGATATTCTTTTTTAACAAAAGCTTCGCGTGCATTTTTTAAAGCTTCGTTAAATTTAGCTTTCAAATCTACACTTTCTTTTGTCTCCTCTACCCCTGCTTTTATTTCTGGAGAAACTTCAGTGTTCTCATTTTCTTCATTTTCTAATAAAACTTCATCTTCAATAATAGGTTCTTGAGTAGAAAATAATTTTTGTATATCCGTTTTAAAATACAGACCTAACCCTAATAAAATAATAATAACAGATACAATAATCCCAACTTTTATATATTTTTTATCTAAATTCATCATAATCTGATTATATTATAATCACCCATAAAAACAAACCTTTCTTTATAATCTTCCCTTCCCCGAAGCTGGGCTTCGGGGAAGGCTTCGGGGAAACTTTTGGGAAAGTTTGCGGGGTGTGGATAACCGGGTAAGGGCCGCCCTTCGATTGAAGGGCGGCCCTTACCTACCCTTACCTTTTTGATAGCATAAACGCCAAAAAACCACCCTGTGAAGAGTGGTCTTTTGGTGATGATTTGAGTCAATCAGACTTCCAATTTATAGTTTAGGAAAACTTATCTCTAACTCAACTCAGATCTTATTTTATAAGAGTCCAAGTATCTGTTGGAAGATTCTTGACTAGATAATCATTACTCCAGTCTGATGTTGTAGCACTGTGACTTGAAGCTGAAGTATCTGTCCATGAGAATGAAGATGTTGTTGCTGCAACAGTAGCATAAGCTGCTGAAGCTGCATAACTTGAAGGATTTGCAATACTTACATTTAAGTTATCTCCATCTGCTAATGTAGCAGCTGTGACAAGTTTCAATGTGTATGTCTTTGAACCACTGATTTGTTGTTCATCAGTAGCGACAAAAGTAATTGTTCCTGAAGTACCACCATCTGCTTCTACAGAACCTGTGAATGCAGCAGTACCTGCAACTTGTGTACTACCATCCCATAGGGTTGGAGTAGCAAGAGTGTCCACACCACCCATAGCACGAGTTACTGTAAAGATGAATTTCTTCCATCCAATTGTTCCTCCATTTGAATCAACTGTAAACTTAGCTACAGTTTGTGTTCCTGTTCCAAGTAATGTTGTAGGAAGAGCTAATTGTGTGATTGTAGGAGTTGCAGCATAAGCGTACATATCACTTCCAGCTGGGTTACTCTCAGTACCTGCAGCTGATACACCTGTTGATGTATTTACAGCTGTAAAGCCTGTAAGAGTAAGAACTTGTGAAGAACCTGTTGTTCCTGCACCGATTCCTACACCACCCAATACTAATTTAGCAGTCAACACTTTGTTGGTGTTAGCTGGAACGTTCCATGCTAGACCAGAAAATGTGATTGTATCAGCACCAGATTGTGATGCAACTAATGTTGAACCATCATAGAGTTCCAACATAGAAGCAACAGTCGAAGTTGCCAACGTGAATACCAAATCAGTTACGTTATAACCTGATGTAACAGCTGCGAACTTATATGCTGCTGCAGTGACTGTCTGATTGTCGTAGACAATAGAAGCTACTGGAGATGAAGCATCTTTGGTTGCAGTTATTGAAGCTGCGCCATAAGCAATTGTTTGACCATCTTTATCGTTTGAACTTACTGTTTGTCCAGAGACAAGTGATGTTCCACTTACAGAAAGATCAGTTTTGAATGAGTCACCAGATGTAACTGTTGAACCAAAGTTACCATAAAGCTCAATAGTTACACTTCCATTCTTTGGAAGAGTGTAATTGATTGAGTAATTGTTATCAGCTGCTGCAACTGTACCTAGTGGTGAAGGTTGAGCAACGATTGTTGAACCATTCTTCACTACTACATACATATTTGTGATGTCATCAGCACTGAATGTTGCGTTTGTTACAGAATCAACATCAAATGACAATGTTGTCAAAAGAACATCTTCTACTGAACTACCAGTCAAATTCCAAGCACCAATTTTGAAATTAGTTGCTGGAACTACTGTTGTTTGGTTAGCATATGTTCCATTCTTTAATGCTGCAATTGATGTTGTAGCTACTGTCAATGTATTTGCTGATACGTCTGCACTAGGAACATTAAATGAACCCAATGAATCTACGCGTGTAGCATTTGATGAACCAGTGACAAGTTTAGCCAAGATAGAATCACTTGCTGCAATAGCATCTGTACCATCATTGTCATATACATCAGCATGTACTTCTACTAATACTGGAGTACCAGGGACTACTGTGTAATTAACTGTGAATGAAGTTCCTGCAGCTAACAAAGTTGCTGTAGAACCATATTGAACACCGTTAATCAAAAGACGTCCATTTCTCAATGTAGCTGTGTTTCCACCAGCTGAAGCATCTGTATAAGTAAAGCCAGCTTTCAAAGTTTCAACCTTGATTGATTCTCCATAAGCTGTCAATTTGAATGTTCCAAGATTTACATCATTTCCAGACAAAGTTAAGTTTGTGGAAGGAGATGTGACATCTTTTTCAACAGTCAATGATCCACCGGATGATCCAGAAATTGTACTTGCTGAACCTGTCCATGCGAATCCTGTTGGGGTAATGTTTACGCCAAAGCTTGAGTCAACAAAGTCAACATCAGCTGCTTGACGAACAGAAAGTTGAACTGTTCTTGATGCACCAGAAACAACGTCTGCGTCAACACGTACTACACGTGATCCTGCTACTAATGTGACAGGAGCTGAAGACATATCAAATGTTACATATCCATTGATATCAAGACCTGTAGATGTAGCAACTTGTACTCCATTTACATAAAGCTTGAAATTTTGGAAAGAAGCTGCTGGAGCTGAACCTACTTGACGTAGAGCTAATCTCTTCATTAACACGTCTCTTTGAGAAACTGTTAATGTTGATTGCCATAGTGTTACGCCAGAAGCTGGGTTGATAGTTGCACCTGATGGTGTAACTGTACCTGCAGAAACTGATGCCAATGTTGCAGAAGCAATATTGTGTACATTTCCTGAAAGGTTAGCTGTTGTGACAACGCCACCTACTGTGTAAGATACTAATTTCATTCCAAGAGTTTGACCTGATGTGTTTGATGCAATATCAGACTTTACAGAAATGGTCTTACCACCCATAAACAAACCTGCTGGGTTTGTGAAAGTGACTAAACCAGTACTTGTGACAGAAGCTGCGTCTGTAAGACGTGTTGCTCCATCAAAAAGGTAGATATTTGAAGGTGTTGAATCAGCTGAAACTCCAATTCTTTGTAATGTAAGAGCTGTGACTGTACCTGAGCCTGTGAAAGTAAAGTGTGCAAGATCAGCTGTTGCTTGACCTGCTACTAATGTTCCAGAAGCTGGGTTGTCTGTAGCTACCATGACTGCTACTGGACCTGTTGTAGGAACTGTAGTTGTGCCATTACATGGAAGACCAGTTGTTGGACTAAATCCTACAGCTGATGTACAGCCTGCTGGATAAGTCGTAACTACTGAACCTCCTAATGCTGCTCTGGATTTTGCTCCAAAGACACCATCAGCAACGAGACCCATAGCTGCTTGGAACTTCTTTACTGCTGTTGTTGTAGCTGGGCCGAAGTATGTGGTTTCTGAACCGACTGAACCTGCGCCTGTAGTAGCTACTGTGTAACCTTTCTCGTTAAGAGTCTGTTGAAGATACTTAACTTGAACGTTTTTCATTCCTTTCTTAAGAGTCATTGTGATAGCACCATCTGCTGCTAGAGCAACTTGTGTTGCTGCAAGAACAAATACTACTGCCAAAACTCCAAGAAGAAATTTTGATTTTAATAATTTACTCATAATTTTTTTTGCGCCATTAATAAGTTTCGACTAAACTAAGGACGCGTTATTCATTCATAAAAAATTTTTCAATTTTCTACAATGAATATTTTCTATCACGATTTCTTCCTATCAATAATTAATAAAAACTAATAATGCGATAGAAGAAAAAATCGCGAACAGATTTCTTTAAACTTCACATCAAAATAAAATGTTTTAATATTTTATTTCAAAATGAAAATGAAAACCCGAACAAAATAATCTTGCAAAAAATTCCTTTTCTGCAAAACATTTTTTATTCTGTTTTCAATGACCTTTCTTTTACCCAAACAAATTTTTGACCTTTGATGGGCTTGCTTTCCTTCAAGATTTTTTCGACGAAATCGTGAACGAAAACAAATACAAAATTTGCGAATACAGAACACATCTTTCAATGTGTAATCTACATTCACATAATCATTATAATATATAGCTCGAATATAGAGCAATATACTATGTGGATAACTTCTCATTTAAATGAGAAGTAGGTTTTAAGCCATAAAATCCATAGCCCTATCTTCTCATATTTTAGACTAAAAAGCAACCCAAAAAGAGTAGAAAGTTGAGTAGCAATTTATAGCTTTTAAAATATGAAATTTAAGAATCAATATTTTTGCCGGTACGAACTTTTTGAAGCTTAAAAAGTTCTGAAGTTTTCGCTCCGTCGAGCTCAAAACCCCTTAAAAACATTATTCTTAAATTTCACCTCTAATTAAGAAAATATTGAGACCAGCGCTTCTCTCCTGTTTTCTTAAGGACATTGTCCTTTACCATAGAAACTAATTCTCTTTGTAGTGTCTTTTCTCCCCATTCTTCGCCAAGGCTACGAATAGCAAGCATGATGTCCTTTATACTAATTCCGTTGGGATAATTCTTTATAACTGAAATGATCTCTCCTCGTCTTTTATTCTTTAAAACTTCAAAATTTTCTTTATGCCCAACCTCGCTCAAAGCTTGCAGTAAAGTGCTTCCCTTTTGGACTCCGATTCTAGTACTTTGTCCTTTACGAAAAGGTGAAAATTTTTTCCTATCGGACACGGATGGTTGCTCAGAAAACATAGCAGAAATTTTAGACTCACGGACGTGCTCTATCTCCTCATTCATAGGGGAAGATTTTGATATAAATTCTCCCAACCAACCATTATCCTTTTTTGTGAATTCATGTATAGATTCTTTCAATTCCAAAAACTCTTTTTTCAATATTCTGTAATTCATCTCAGAGATCATTCTGATATCAAAAGCAATGTTCATAAAGGACAAGACTTCGGCTATTTTCTCATCTAGCTTACCCAAAGTTATCCTAGAAGAAGAATTGATGTCCGATAGAATCTCCACTCCTAATGTCCTTAATTTTAAGCGAATTGGCTCATTTGTTTCCATCGTGTCCGTTACCATGTAGAGGGCGGTAATGAGTTTGTTTGTCTTGGTATATGAACCAGAAAAATCTCTCAATGGAGAGACAGAGGGAGTCATAGACATAGGCACAGAAGAGGTGTCTTTTATAGAATCTTGGGAGATGTCTTTAAAGTTTTTATTCTCTCCTAACATGCTGTCCATTATATATAGGACAGCAAAAAATGCAAGCCTTTTTGATAAAAAATCAAGAATCAATATTTTTGTCGGTACGGATTTTTTGAAGCTTAAAAAAGTCCTGAAGTTGGCTCGTCGACACTCGCCAAACCCCTTAAAAACATTATTCTTAATTTTTTATTTTTAAAAAAATCTTCGCAGGCGTACTTTTTAAAAAGCATTGCGCAGGAGTTTAGAAAATAAATGAGGTAACCCGAATATTATTTTCTTGAACGACGAGCATAGCAATCTGTCAGCTGGCGGATATGCGCGGTTTTTAAAAAGTTATGCCAAGAAAGATTTTTTATATTTCTTTTATTTTTGAAATGTTAGATATGCAAAAATGTGGTAAAATATACCATATGGCAAAAAAGGAAAAGAAACAAAATTTAATTAAAAATAATTTAAAAACAGTAAGTTTAAAAACTGAAACAAAGCATGGAATCTGGGCGATTCTTTTTTTTGTTCTCGCTTTGTTTCTCATGATGGCGATGTTTGCACTCGCAGGAAAAGCTGGAAATTTTATTTATGAATTTTTAGATTATTTCCTTGGAATCGGATACATACTTCTTCCACTTCTTTTCATTTTACTCGGATCATCTTTCATCAAATCTGAGACACCAAATATCGGACTCACAAGAACGATAAGTGGAATCATGTTTTTACTCTCAAGTCTCGGCATGATAGACGTCGTGTCGCTCGCACATTCTGGAGGATTTTTGGGAAGAATATTATCGACTCCTTTCGTATATCTTTTCGATGTTTATGCTAGTATCGCCTTCCTCGGAGCTATATTGATAATCTCTATATTAGTAATGTTTGATGCAAAGCCAAATCTCGCTCCATTGATAAAGAAAATCTTACGCATCAAGGAAGACAAGAAACAAATTCCAAAAGATACATTGAATGCAAATGAAATCAAAGAAGTAGAAAAATCTATTTCTGAAGAAGAAAAGAAAGACGAAAAAAGCGCAGGAGAAAAGATTAAAGAAGTTTTGACTGCAAAGAAAGAATTAAAAATAAATACAGGACAACCTAAAGAAGAAGAGGAAGATTTTCCAATCAAGAAAAGAAAAGGTGGGCTCATCTCTACCTATGTACCTCCCCCACTCTCTCTTCTAGAAGAAGATCAAGGTAAACCAAATACTGGAGATATCAAAGCAAATGCAAACATTATCAAACGTACGCTCGCAAATTTCGGTATTGAAGTAGAAATGGATGAAATAACTGTCGGACCTACTGTGACACGTTATGCATTGAAACCAGCCGAAGGAGTGAAACTTTCTCGTATCGTAGGATTACAAAATGACTTGGCTCTATCTTTGGCAGCACATCCAATAAGAATAGAAGCTCCTATCCCTGGCAAATCTCTCGTCGGTATTGAAATTCCAAACAAATCTAAATCAATCGTCGGACTCGCAACATTGCTTTCTGATACTAAATTCCAAAATTCACCAAAACCTCTCACTATCGCTCTCGGCCGTGGAATATCTGGTAAAGCAATGTTTGGAAATTTGGCAAAAATGCCTCACGCTCTCGTAGCAGGAACTACTGGATCTGGTAAATCTGTGACCATTCACTCCATCATCACTTCCCTATTATACCGAAATGGACCTGATGATTTAAAGCTTATTTTGATAGACCCAAAACGCGTAGAGCTAACTTTGTATAACAATATTCCTCATCTATTGACTCCTGTGATCACTGAAGCAAAGAAAACTATCCTAGCCTTAAAATGGGCTGCAAAAGAAATGGATCGTCGTTATGACATATTAGAAACTGAATCTGTGCGAGATATAGAGTCTTACCACAACAACATATTTGGCAAAAGTTCTAAAAAAACAAAACAAGATGAAGCTGGGAATGAAGTGACCGTCGATGCAGAGAGAATGCCTTATATCGTCATCATCATAGACGAATTGGCCGACATCATGACAGCTTATCCTAGAGAACTCGAATCTGCTATCGTTCGCCTCGCTCAGATGTCACGTGCTGTCGGAATACATTTGATACTTTCTACTCAACGCCCTGAGGTAAATGTCATCACTGGTCTCATCAAAGCAAACATCCCTGCTCGTGTTGCTTTGAAAGTTTCTTCACAAATAGATTCTAGAACAATTCTCGATGCTGGTGGAGCAGAAAAACTTTTAGGAGCTGGAGATATGCTCTACTCTTCTGGAGAAGCACAACCTGAGCGCCTACAAAGTGCATTCATTTCTGAAACTGAAGTGAAGAAAGTCGTAAAACATTTGATAGAAGAATATAAAGATGAAATATCTGATGAAATATCTTTAACTAATGGATCGATCTCTGCTGATAAAAGTATTTTTGAAAGTACACTTGAAGATGAAGCCGGAGAAGAAGATGATGAAATGTATGAAGAAGCGAGACAATGCGTAATAGAAGCTGGCAAAGCATCTACTTCATATTTGCAAAGAAAATTGAAACTCGGTTATGCGAGAGCTGCTAGACTCATGGATAAACTCGAAGAACGTGGAGTGATAAGTCCTGGAGATGGAGCAAAACCAAGAGAAGTATTAGAAAAAATAGAACACACAGAAAGTGGAGAGAATGTACTATAAAAAATCAAGAAAAACACATGAACACAGATTTCAAAAAAATACTTAAAATTTCTTCCCTCTCAGCTCTTCTGTTGTTTATTGTTATCTTTGCATTCTTCAAAACCAAAGATTTAATGTTTGGTGTAAAAATAAAAAATGTAAATATTGTAGATGGTTCTAAAATGACAGAAAAAGTTATTAAAATTACTGGAACTGCAAAAAATGCAATAAATCTAAGCTTAAATGGCCGTCAAATATCGATAGATCAGAAAGGAAATTTTGAAGAGACAATATCCTTGTCAAAAGGTTATAATATAATAAGCATTAAAGCCAAAGATGAATTTGGAAATAATGACGAAAAAAATTATCAATTAATGTATTAAATAAACACGGCAGGTTTCACTTTTTCTCGGGTCCTCGGGTCGGCTCCATAATCTTTTAGAGAACCTCAACCAGACCAGCTCGAAAAAGTAAATCCTGCAGTGTTTATAAAGCAGAAATTTCTGCAAAAATTATGCAAAAGAAAAAAACAAAAAAAGACGACAAAACTATGGGTGTATCAATGTTAGATGATACATTGAAAGCGATACAAGCAAAATTCGGAGAAGGAGCAATAATGAAATTTGGTGATTCTCCAAAAGTAGATATAAATGTCATACCTACTGGATCACTCGGATTAGACATGGCGCTCGGCGTCGGAGGAATTCCTCGTGGAAGAATCATTGAAATATTTGGACCAGAATCTTCCGGCAAGACCACCCTCTCCCTACACATCGTAGCTGAAGCACAAAAACTCGGAGGAGTTTGTGCATACATAGATGCTGAACATGCAATGGATCCTGATTATACAAAAAAACTCGGCGTAAACATCGATGACCTTCTCATTTCTCAGCCAGACACAGGAGAACAAGCTTTAGAAATAGTAGAGAGTCTCGTACGCACGGGTAAGATCGATGTCATCGTCGTCGACTCTGTCGCAGCTCTCACCCCAAAAGACGAAATCGAAGGTGATATGGGTGCATACCATGTAGGCAAACAAGCAAGACTCATGTCTCAAGCACTTCGTAAATTGACTGCGATAGTGTCTAGAAGTAAAACAGTCGTAATATTCATAAATCAAATCAGAATGCAGATAGGTGTGATGTTTGGAAATCCTGAGACTACCCCCGGAGGTAAGGCATTAAAATTTTACACTTCTGTAAGACTCGACATAAGAAAAATCGCCCAGATCAAAAAAGGCGAAGACATCGTCGGATCTCGCACGCGTGTAAAAGTCGTAAAAAATAAAGTGGCTGCTCCATTCAAACAAACAGAATTCGATATCATTTACAATGAAGGAATTTCAAAAGAGGGAGAAATAATAGCCTTGGGAGAGAAATTTAAGATTGTCGAAAAATCAGGAAACTCATATTTCTTCCTGCCTACCGGCAAGGCAGGTATGCCTAGCAAAGAAGGAAGCGAGAAAATAAAATTAGGTGTGGGTTATGATTCTACCCGTACTTTCTTGAAAGGAGACAAAAAAGTATCTGAGCAAATCTTGAAAGACATTCGTAAAAAATTTGCTGAAGAAATTTAACAACAAAAAAACGGAAGCAATGCTTCCGTTTTTTTGTTATATCTACTCTATGTATTTAATATATCAATATCTCACTTATTACACCCTCTCGACGTATTCTCCTGTTTCTGTGTTGATACGAATGACGTCTCCCTCTTCTATAAACATCGGTGCATTTAATGTAGTTCCATTTTCAAGAGTAATGATCTTGTTGCCTGCCTTTGATGTGTCTCCTCTCACTGCTGGCGGAGCTTCCTTTACTTTAAATTCCATTTTAATTGGTAAAGTTATCTTTATAGTTTTTTCTTCACCATCATCATCCCAAACCAATGCTGTGACTGTGCCATTCTCTTTAAAGAATTTTCCTGCATCACCCACAAGAGAAGCATCTAACTCAAATCTATTTTTAGGATTATCTATATCACAAAACCAATATTCACCTCTGTTGTGATATAAAAATTTAACTTCTCGTTTTTCTATATCTGCTTCATCTGCTGTGTCTGAGACATGAAACGTAGCAGCTATCGTTTTACCAGAAATTAAACTTTTTAATTTAACTTGATTTTGAGGCTTTCTTTGTTGTGTTCTCGCTACATGAGAATCTACAACTTCGCAAGGTTCATCATTGTGAATGATAATCTTTTTTTCTCTAATTTCGTTATATTGAAGCATAATTTTCTTCCTCAATATGCACACTGGTTTAAGATATCCTCTTAAACCAGAGTATATATTTGAATTAACTTTGTAATTTATTTTATTTAGCTACGAATGGAAGCAATCCAAGGAATCTAGCATTTTTGACAGCCAAAGCAAGGGAACGTTGGTTTTTTGATGTGACGCCAGTGCGCTTGTGATTCATGATCTTACCATTTGGATTTAGAAATTTTTTTAAAATATCTACGTCCTTATAGTCTATATGTTTTATGTTATTTGCTGAAAAATAATCTTGTTTCATAATTTATTTTATAATTTTTAACTACTAAAAAGGAATATCTTCTGGATTTATATCTTCCTCAGGATATTCGATAGTATCTATCTCTTCAGGTTTTGATGCATTTCCTTTACTTAAGTCTCCTCCTTGTGAAGAAGGACTTCCCGTGCTTCCACCCTTAGGACCAAATTGTGTACGATCTGCGACGACTTCTGTGCGATACTTCTTTTCTCCACTATTTTTATCATCCCAACTTCTCGTCTGCATTCTACCTTCGACAAGCATAGAGCTACCCTTTTTCATATATTGGGCAACTGTTTCTGCTTGACGACCAAACACAACGACATTGTGATAATCTGTAGATTCTTGGCGAGCGCCATTTTTATCTTTCCAAACACGATTTGTTGCTAAAGAAAAAGTACAAACTTTGATTCCGGAAGGAAGTGAACGGAGTTCAGGATCGCGAGTAAGGTTTCCTATTACAATTGCTTTGTTTAGATACATAGTTTTATTTGTTAAACTAATAATTAAGCCGCAACCATAGCATCGATCTCTTTATCTATCTCTTCTTTATCTATTGGTAAAACTGTTTCGTTCTCACCTTCTTTTTTGGAAGATGTTGTCTTTCTTCTAGAATCTTTGTGAACGAATCTTTTAGCTGCAATAGTATTTTCTCTTATTGTTTTCAAAATTAAAAATCTAAGGAAATTTACATCTAGATCAAGTTTCTTTTTTAATTCCAAAACTTTATCAGGACTCATTTCAAATTTAACCCAGCCGAAATATGCTGTATCAAATTTATTTCTTATATTTTGAATTACCTTTGTCATGGTGTAAGCAAGAGGAATAGTTTTTGGCATTTCATCCGAAATTATTTCTCCACCTAAACTCACAATAAGATCTTTCAAGTTACCATAAACTACAGGCATATCTTCTAAAGATATACTAGATAGCAAAAGATAACCGACCTCGTAGATACGAGTATTTGTTTCTACACCTTCAATATTATTCTCCATTTAACTAAGAATTAATTACTTTTTTAATAAAATCTCACCTTGGACCTTTGTGAACTGGATTCAGAGCCAGTTCAAATGAGATAGAAATATAGTAGCAATTTTAAGGCTAAATGTCAAAAAGCTTCTTTGCATTTTCTACGACAACTCTAGCCACCTCCGCTTCAGAAAGACCTTTTATCTCAGCTATTTTTTTAACAATTTCTTTAACAAAAACAGGCTCGTTTCTTTCGCCTCTATGAGGCACAGGTGCAACATATGGAGAATCTGTGTCTGTAAGGATCATATCTAATGGCGTTTCTTTTACGACACTTATATAGTCACAAATTTCTATTTTGGGTTTATAAGTTATCGGACCAGCAAAAGAAACATAAATTCCTATCTCTACAAATCTTTTCATGTCTTCCACGGTACCAGCAAAAAAATGAGACACTCCTTTCACATTAGGAAATTGTTTTAACAATTCACAAACATCATAATAAGCGTTTTTTGTTTTATCTTTTGGGTTGTTACGAATATGAAGCATCAATGGTAAATTCAATTCATTGGCAAGTTCTATTTGAGAGATAAAAGCTTTTTTCTGTTTTTCAATACTCTCTTCATCCATATGAAAATAATCAAGACCACACTCTCCTATCGCTACTACTTTCCCTTTTTTTACAAGTTCCTTGTATTTTTCTTTATTAAAAATTTCTCCATGAGAAGTGAATTCCTTGCCTTCATCACCCAGCTCTTCTTTGTCATGAAAAGAAGCGCTCGTGTGAATAGGATGAAGCCCAATAGACGCATAGACTCCCTCTTCATAATCATTCGTCATTTCTACAGCTTTTTGTGAAGTATCAAATTGAGTACCAATATTTATGACCCATGTATCTCTGTCTAGCGCGCGATGCATAATGGCGCTTCTTTCTTCTTCAAATGCTTTGAAATTTATATGTGCATGTATATCTATGTATTTAGGAATCATAAAATTTATTCTATTCCTTTCTTAAAAACAATGGGGCTTCTGGCTTTTTATTTTCTCTAATTAGTTTCTTTAGTTTCTCATTTGTTTCTGGCATTATCGGATTCAACATTCGTGCAATCGTATATAATTCTAAAACTAAATCTTTTATCATCTCCTTCCCTTTCTCTCCGTCTACTTTTATAACTTTGAATGGTTCTGTCTCCTGAATCTTTTTATCTAAGTTTTGAATCTTTTGCCAAATCAAATCTGTTGCTTTTTGAATATCAAACTTTTCTAAATAAATAAAAAACTCTTCAGGAATAGAATGCTCTGGTATAACAGGACATTTCTCTAAGTATTTTTCTGAAAGCGTTAATATTCTGGAAGATAAATTGCCCAAACCATTGGCCAAACCTGAATTATAAGAATCTTTAAATCTTTCTAAAGTAAAAGGGCTGTCTTCAAAACTACCTACTTCCCTCAAAAGAAAATATCTAAGGGAATCTATGCCATACTCATTTACTATATCTCTAGGATCTATTACATTGCCAAGAGTTTTTGACATTCTTACTCCTCCTTCACCTGTTATAAATCCATTCACAACTATCTGATGAGAATTGGGAACTCCTGCCGCAAAAAGCATAGCTTGCCACATAGCACCTTGAAAACGTGTATTATCTTTACCACAATATTGTGTAGGATTGCCTTCTACCCAATATTTATTAAATTGTTCTTTATTTTCAGGCCAGCCAAGAGTAGAAATATAATTTACTAAAGCATCAAACCAGACATACATCACATGGTCTTCGTCTCCTGGAACTTCTACACCCCAAGGCATCTTGCTCTTCAATCTAGAAATAGAAAAATCTTGCAAACCATTCTTAACAAAAGTCTTTATCTCATTAAAACGAAAATCTGGAATAATAAAATTTGGATTTTTCTCATAAAAATCTAAAAGTTTATCTCCAAATTCTGAATATTTGAAAAAATAATTTTCTTCATTAATTATTGAAACTTTTATTCCTGGGTGTTCTTTACATTCATCATTGTCTAACTCTGAATCTGTCTTTTCACTTTCACAACCTATACAATATTTTGATTCATAATTCTTTTTGTAAATAAAACCGTTTTTTTCAACCAAGCTCCAAAAATATTGAGCAGTCTTCACGTGATGTTCGTCTGTGGTACGTACAAAATGTACATCTTCTGTGATGCCAAACATTTTCAACTGTTCTTTGAAGGTTGAAAAACCTTGATCTACAAAATCTTGAACATCCAGTCCATTTTCTTTTGCCTTTTCAAAAATTTTAATACCATGCTCATCTGTTCCAGTGTTGAAATACACATCATAACCTTTTAGTTTTTTGTAACGAAAAATGGCATCAGCGCGCACGAGCTCAAGTGCATGCCCCATGTGTAGAGGTGCATTTACGTAAGGCAAAGTAGTTGTAAGATAAAAACTATTTTTGTTCATTGCTTGTTCTGTAAAAAATCTTTTTCTTTTCGATATCACTCAACAATTCCATTATAAACACAGCGACGGGAATGGCTAATACAAGGCCCCAGAATCCCCCTAATTCAAAACCTATTATAACAGCAAGTATCACAACCAGTGGAGATAATCCCACAACACTCTTGATTATCAAAGGAGAAAACAAGAATGCTTCAAATTGATGAATAATCAAATAGGCCCCAGCCACCATAAGGGCGCTAGAAACTCCACCTGAAAGGAAAGAAAAAGAAATGGCTGGAATAACAGCAATAAGTACTCCATAAGGCACCAACTCCATAGCCCCTGCAATGAGAGCTAAAAGTAATGCATACTGAATTCCTAGAAGAGACAAAACTAAATAAGTCAAAATAGCTATGAGTATCGCCAAAAGCATTTGACCTTTCATCCACAAAGCTATCTTTCTCCTTGAACGACTCCACAAATCTACTGCATATTCTTCATATTCGATAGGAAGTATTATTCTCAAAAAGTTCTCTATCCCCTTTTCTTGAATTGAAAGATAAAAAGAAATAAGAACAATAAGTATGACATTAAAAATGCTACCGAAAGCAACAGACAAAACTTGGAAAAATCCACCCGAAAGATTTGTGATAAATGCTTTCGAAGTAGCGAGAAGTGAAGTGAGAGAAAGACTATGAGAAAGATTGGTGACAATATCTTTCGCACCAGCAAAAGCATCATTTTTAAAATAATTTATTAATGCTGAGTCTGGAATATAAGAAGAAAGAAATACAGAAAAATTATAAACTTCTGTTATAAGCAATGGAACGAAAAGATAAAATATCAATGCCAAAAATGAAATTGAAAATATATATAAAAGAACAACTCCCAAAACTCTATCTATCTTTATCTTTTTAAAATAAGGAATAGAAGACTCGACAAAAGAAGCTATCATTATAGATGTGAGAATGACTAACACCAAATCTCTCAAAATCCAAATCAAAAAGAACCCGAGGACTACTAAAAAGAAACGAATGAACGTTCCAGTGGTTACAGATATATGAGTGATATTAGTCTTCTCAAACATATTAATATAATAACACAAAGATATAACTTTAAAAATAGCTAGAATTTTAGTATCTTAGAGAATTTTGTCTTATCCTTAAAAGGCCCAATCAATGCTAAGTTTAACTTTTCATCAGTAAAAATTTCCTTAGCAATATTTTGTATATCTTTAGCACTAACTTTCCTTATTTCATTTGCTTTTTCTTCCGAACTTTTTATTTCTTTCTTTAATAATTCTTGTCCACCATAAAAATTGGCGATATCATCCGTGGATTCCAAAGAAAGCTTCATATTACCTATCAAAAATTCTTTAACTTTATTCAACTCTTCTTCAGAAATTTTTTCTTCTATAAGCTTTCTGCATTCTTCTAAAACTGCTTCGATAACTTCATAAATCCTTTTATTATCAACCCCGGCAGAAACCTGAAAAAATCCATGATCAGTATAAGCATCGTTGTAAGCACGCACATAATACCCTACACCCATTTCTTCTCTCAATTTTTGAAAAAGCCTAGAACTCATTCCCCCTCCTAATATTCCTCCCAACAAAGTTAAAGCTGGTGATTTCTTGGAAACTAAACCAAAACTACGCATAGCCAACACAAAATGAGTCTGATCCGTCTTTTTAAAATTAATTAAAACCTCTGGTTTATTTTGCACTTCTTTCACTTTTAATTTCTTCATTTTCTTTCCACGAGGAATTGTTCCGAAAATTTTATTTACTTCTTTCATAACTTCTTTTTCGGAGATACTACCTGCGACGACCAAAGTCGTAGCTTCTGGTAAATAATGTTTCTTTTTATAAGAAACAAAATCTGAACGCTTCATATTTAAAATATTTTCTTTTGACCCAGCAATATTCCAACCAGCTGGCTGATCACCATACAAAAGCTCCATCACCAAATCTTGTACATGACGATTTGGCATGTCTTCATACATATTTATTTCTTCTATTATCACACCCTTCTCTTTTTGCATTTCCGTTTCTGGAAAAGTTGAATTCAAATATATATCTGAGACAACATCAAAAATCTGTTTAAAGTGTTTTGCATCTGACTTAGCATAATATCCTGTATATTCTTGAGCAGTAAAAGCATTGTATTGAGAACCTAAAGCATCTAATTCTTTAGAAATATCTATCGCCTTGGGCCTCTTTGTCGTGCCCTTAAAACACATGTGCTCTAAAAAATGAGACAAACCATTTATCTTTTTTGTTTCATATTTAGAACCTGCTTCAACCAATACTAAAACAGTGACCGTCGGATTGTCTTTCATGGGCACTGTAATAACTCTCAAACCATTATGTAAAACTTTTTTAGAATATTTCATTTATATTTTAACTTATCTTTTCTTGTATATAATTTTTTAAATTAGAAACTTTCACTCTTTCTTGTTTACCGGTATCTCTGTCGCGTACTGTCACTGCATCATCTGTCAAAGTGTCGAAATCTATGACGATACAAAATGGTGTACCTATTTCATCTTGTCTGCGATACCTTTTACCTATATTTCCATTATCATCCCAAACAACTCTTCCAAATTCTGCTTTAAGTGGAGCAAAAACTTTTGTATTCGCATATTCTACAAGCTCTGGCTTATTTTTAAGTAAAGGAGAGACAGCACAAATGACTGGAGCGATAGAGGGTTTGAATTTCAAATATGATCTAGCCTCATCTCCCTCACCCTCTTCATTATAAGCAGACAAAAGTATTGTTAATAGTGCACGCCCAACCCCAAAAGTAGGTTCTATAACATGGGGAATTATTTTTTCTCCCTTTTCTTCATCTACATAATCAAGTTTATGATTCTTCAAATCAAAATCTGTTCTATAAGCTATACCGAAAAGTTCTTTTTGTCCAAAAGGAAATTCAAATTCAAAATCTATGGTTCTAGATGAATAATGCGCTCTATCCCCATCTCCTATCTCTATCTCATGAACTTTATTCATATCTATTCCTACTTCTTCCATCCAATCAAGCATCTCTTCTCTCCAATATTCAAAATACTTTTCCCAATCTTCTTTTCTTACAAAATATTCTATCTCCATTTGTTCAAATTCTCGAACACGAAAAATAAAATCTCGAGGAGTTATTTCATTTCTAAAAGCTTTACCTATCTGAGCCATGCCAAAAGGAAGCTTGGGATGAAAAGCATCCACGGTATTCTTGAAATTTACAAACATACCCTGAGCTGTCTCTGGACGTAAATAAGAAACAGCCGAAGAATCATCTGAAGCTCCCACTCTGGTCTGAAACATCATGTTAAATTTTTTAGCTTCAATTAATTTACCACCACACGAAGCACATTTATCTTTAGATTCTAATTGATCCGTTCTAAATTTTTCTTTACATTTTTCACACTCAACCATAGGGTCTGCAAAATTTGCAACATGTCCGGCATTTTGCCAAACTTCTTGGCGCATCAAGATAGCAGCATCGATACCATACATGTCTCTGCGAGAATCAACAAATTTTTTCCACCAAGACTGTTTTATGTTATTTACCAAAGCAACACCAAAATGACCAAGATCCCAAGTACCTGCCAACCCCCCATATATTTCTGAACCAGAAAATACAAACCCTCTCCTTTTGCAAAGAGAAACAATCTTTTCCATTAAAATATTTTCCTTTTCTTTTTTATCTTGCATTTTTTTATTTTAATTTTTTATCTTATAAGCTACCAGCTAAAACATAAAAGCTATTCTACTACCCTACTACCGCTCACTGGAAATGCTGGATCATTCAACAATCGAGTATTTAAGGAAGCCTTATTAACCCTTACATCCACATTAGCAAAATCATCGTGTCCGGTCAAAATTGCATCATTTATCAAAATAGGCATCGTGCCAACTTGAGACAAAGATGGTGATAATTCTATCTGAAAAAATATCTGCTTATCAGTGCCATTTATCCCAGCACCTCTTTGTAAATTACCAATATTCCAAACGACTTCTTTGTTTGTAGCATCATAAGTCAAATCTTCACTAGCTGGAGAAAATCTATTTGTAAATCTTACCCACGATGGCAAGGTAGCACGTATCTGAGCTTTAGAAATATTATTTGCTGTGTTGGAAAGAGACCAAACTACAGTATAAGTAGTCTTTTGTTCTACTTTCGGAGGGATAGAACCCATGTTTGCAAAAGGGCCAGAATAATATAAAGCCTTGGTCAAAAGTCCAACATCTGAAATTATTTTTATTTCTTTAGATTCACCAGCTGTTAGGGCAGTAGAAACACCTCCAGCACCTTCTTGCCTACCTGTCACAGATATATCTATTTTTATAGAAGGCGAAGATATCATTCCATTAAGAGAAGAAAATAAAGAGAGCGGAGAAAACAAAAATCCCAAAGAGCCTGATTCTCCTGGCTCTACTTCTACAAATTTATTTAAAGAATTCTTGTCCCAAATTATTACATCCTGTGAAGAATCATAAAATCCTTGTTCCGATTTTATCGTCTTTCGATTAACAGCATTACCAGAAATTTTTGCACGAATTTGTAGATCTGTTATTTTTGTTTCCAAATTATTTTTCCATTGTATTTGACCCTGAATAGCTGTTTTTGTGTCTACTGCATATTCTCTTTGAGAAACACCATTTATGAGCAAATTTGCTTCTACTGAAGATTTCTTTATCGCAACAATATGCTCTAAAGAATTAAAGACAGTGCCTATCGCAGATTTATCTCCTTCCAATTGGGAACCAGTCCAAGCACGAAATACTTTTTCTTCACCATCAAAAACGTCCACCATTTTACCTACAATAGAAATATTTCTTTCTGCTCCTGCTGCTAAATCACCCAAGTTCCAAATATTATCACCCAATGAAGGTGACGGATTCGATTTTACAAACTGAAAACCTATAGGGTAATCAACTTTCAAAAGCATTCTCGAAACTGGTTTCGTAGAATTTAATACTGCCTTTACATCGAGAGTAATATCTTGGTTTGAACTCATTTCATTAGGGGCAGAGATGGAAAGATTTATCGGAGTAGAACTTATAGAAACTTCATACGTTTTATCTTTTACGAAAATTGCGTTAGACCCCTCTACTCTGTATTCGAGAGAGGCTTTTATTGGCAAAATACTTCCTTGTTCTCCAAACAAAACCAATTTAACATTTTCATTTTTTATTCCACCAGCAGGAATTGTTCCCAAAGATATACGCAAATGTTCATTATCATTAGATAAAGTAGATCGTGAACTTTTCGGATATTCAATAACTAAATCGACTAAATCTAAAGCGGAATTATTTCTATTTACTATCTCTAACAACAAAGGGTACTCTTCTCCCCCAGCAGTAAATGCGTTACTCAAAATAGAAATATCGATGTTGTCGTTTGAGACACTATTACTATTTGCAAAAAAAGTATAAGCCGCATAGCCCAACGCTAAAACAAAAAATACTATTGAAAATATAAAAAATTTTTTAAACATGGAAGTTTTCATATAAAAATTATCTTTAACTTCATCATTTATTTCTTCTTTTTTCTCCCAAGAATCTCTAATCTCTTGCTGTTTAAAATGAGGGAAGCTATCTCTGTGCTCTATCTTTACTTGATAATCTTTATTAAAAAGCTTATTTTTTAATTCTTCCAATCTATTTAATTTCTCTCTATCACGAGGCAACATTATTTAATTGTACCATATTTTATAAATGTGTCTCTTTTAGGGCTTTGTTTATTTGATCCAATATTTTTGTTCTATTTTTAGAAGCTCTGTATACCAAATCACCTTCAAAGGGCGACCTGATCAAATCTTTCAAGACATCACTGCTCCCTATGTAGCCTAAATTATTTAAAATGCGTAAAACTATCACGACTTCGACATTGCGAGATTCTTCTTCAGTCTTGGATTTTTCTAAAACATGCAAGCCATCTATCAAATCAACAAACAATTCTTTGTTTGGATCTTCCCCTGCCAATAACCTTTTTAATAATCTAGAAATATTTACAAAAACTTTCAAAGTTTCTACCCTATGCAAATCTTCTAATTTATTTGTTTTGGAGGCACTCGTTATTCTCCAAAAATCTTTACCCTTAACAAAATCGATTTTTACATATGAAAAATCTTGTAAAACAAAACGTAACTTTGAAGACATTTTGCGTACACCTTGAGCTGAGGCATATATCATTCCCAAATCACGAGTAAAAACAGAATAATACTTTCCAGTTTCTCCATAATTTCTACTTCCCAATATTATTCCCTCTGTGTGATATATATGATGCATTTAAATTAAAGTAAAAAACCTATTGGGTTTGATATGGGTTTTGTTAAATTTTTAATATCATCTAAATCAGTTAAAAATATACCTAACTTATTAGCTAATTTATAAAGAGTGACATGTGTAGGAGGATATTCTATGTTTAATCCATATTTTTCATTAATTAAATCAAAAAACTTATTAAGGTTAGGAACATTACACATAACAACAATAGTTTTTTTATCCTCTTTTTCTACAAACTTAAACTCATTAGTATATAATACTGGACCAATTTCATTATTAGATGAAAATTCACAAAAATCTTTAATTATTTTATCTTTAAAATCAGAAATATTAACAACGTGTTTTTCTATAATTTTACCTATGCAAACTAAGCTCACATGCAAAAAGTCATTCAAAAATAAATCATTGCCTTCAAAATTTATTTTATTAGGAAGATTATTGAAAGAAACCAAAAGTGATATTGTCTCATGACCAAAAACAAATTTTCCTCCACAAATTAATTCTCTATCCATAATTTAATTTATTATTTTTTTAATTCTTCTAGAATTTTTAAAATTACCTCATACTGAGAAGTAAGTTCTTTCTTGACTATATCAAGACTAAGGGCATTCCATTTTTCTTCTACCTTTTCTGTAAATAAATTCACCATTTCCTCAAAAGACATATCTCTTCCATATTTAGATTGCATTATAAATCCTTTTAGAGAAATAAATCTATAACAATCTGCATTACAACAAATCTCCGATTCTAAAGAATAAAATTTATCTACTCCATGATGCTCTAAAATACAATGCCGAATATTTTCTTTTATTTTTTCATCAAAAGAATATTTTTCTAACAATTCATTTGCCAAATCAAGAGACATCTGAACATGTTCCCCTCTTCGGCCCTCTTTCAGTGCACGACCTAAAGCACAATCCATCAACAAAGTACCTGATTCAACAACATCGATATTTGCACCTAATTTTTTTGCAATTTCTTTTCCCTTCTCAGTGGATAAATTAAGTATAGGAATTGGCGGAGTATAATTTTTTTCCGTTTCCTTATATGCTAATTTTCTTGCTTCAATCAAAAAATCTTCCATATATTTTAATTCATTATTTTTTCTAATTCTTTTGACCATTTCTCATAATTTTCTCTCGCAAATTTTCTATGTTCTTCTGAACTAACACGATTAAACATCCAATCCAACTTATCTTTAACTTTTTTATACCCTTCAGTTTTAGCTCTTTCTTCAACGAAATGTTGAGCATTTGTTTCAAAATAACTTATTGAATCTGCATCCATTAATGCATTTTGTTCCATATCACCACCAACTTCGTGTTTACTAATTAAGTGCCTTACTTTATTTATAGTTTCTATGTCAGCTCCATTCTTTTGTAAAAATTCTGCCATGATTTCTGCTCCTTCTTCAGAATGACGTTCTAATATATCTGGATTCAGATAATCTCTTTCCTTTTCTCCCTTAATGGCTCTTTCTATATCGTGAGCATAAGCAGCGATTTTATGAGCTTCTGTCGCGCTAGGTAGTAGTTGCTCAATCCAATATACCGCTCTTTCAAAATGAGTTTTCTTGCCCTTAAAAGAGGTATCAACATACTCAACCACTTTTTCATATAAAGTCATAATTTAATTATACTATATTTATTTTTCTATTTGAATTTTGAAGACTAGTTCGTCGATTTTTATATCTTCCCCTTCATTTTCCTTGAATTCTACACTGGAAGCGAGAATTACTTTAGATAAATCTTTTTCAAATTTTTGAATCAATTTTTTACCTTCATCATTTGTATCTATCTTAATAGAAATAACATCTGAAGGAGTTAGCCCCATCTTCTTACGCATATCTTGAACACCTCTCACAAATTCACGATAAATACCTTCTTCTTTTAACTCTAGTGTAATTTCTGTATCTAACTCAACTTCGTTTTCTATATTTTTATCTTCTACAACTTCTTTAACATTAAGCTCTTCTTTTATCAACTCAGTATATTCAGCTTTTAGCTGATAGCTTTTAGCTGATAGCTTAGCAAGTGGCTGACGAACTTTTATTCCCACTTTCTGACGAGCTTCTAAGCCAAGAGAAACGATAGCACGGACTTTTTCCATTTCAAAAATTACTGTCGAATCAACTTCTTTTTGCTCAAGCCATTTTGTTAAATGCACACTCTCTTCATCATTTTCATTCTTTAATCGGAGCCATACATCTTCAGCAGAAAGTGGCGCAAAAGGAGCCATAACTTTAGCAAGATTTTTTAATACAAAATATAAAGTCTGTTTAGCTTCTTTGTCTCCTTCTTTTATTCTGTCTCGGGATCGACGCAAGTACCAAGTTGAAAGATCTCCAATAAAATCTCTCATTCTCCTGACAGGTTCAATCAACTTATATGTATCCAGATTTTCTGTTGTTAATTTTACCAACTCATCAAATTTAGCTAATATCCATTGATCCAAAATGTTAGAGCTAGCTTTTAGCTCATAGCTTCTAGCTTCTAGAGATACATCTCTATAAAGCTCATAAAAAGCTAAGACATTATAAAGCAAACCGAAAAACTGACGATGCAATTCTACAACAGTTTTTTCATCAAAATTCTTTGATTCACCCGGCTGATTAACTGAATACATCCAAAGTCTCAAAGTGTCGACTCCATATTTATCCATCATAACCCAAGGATCGACGACATTACCCAAAGATTTCGACATTTTCTTTCCTTTTGCGTCCAACAAATGTCCGAGACAAATAACATTTTTAAAGGCTTTACCCCTGCCCATGAGCACTCCGATAGCATGCAATGTGTAAAACCATCCACGAGTCTGATCTATGGCTTCTGAAATAAAATCTGCAGGGAAACCTTTTCCATCCACCCATTCTTTGTTTTCAAAAGGATAATGATCTTGAGCAAAAGGCATCGCACCCGAATCGAGCCAAACATCCATGACTTCTTTTGTGCGAATCAAATTTCCACCACAATCACAAACAAGATTCACATCATCGATATATGGCCTGTGTAAATCTAACTCAAATACATCATTATGGGGAATAGGTGTAAACTTTAATTCTTTTATTTCAGCATTCTTCAAAACATTATTCCCTTCGTTTAAATATTTTACTATTTCAGAATCATCAAGCCCCTCTGTCCCCGCAAAAAGAAGATGCGCTGTGCCTTCATGTGTCACGATCAAAATATTTTTATTTTTATATTTATTTTCTATATCATAAATAAATTCAGTGACCCTTGTCTTAACATCTTTTTGTGATTCGCCATCTTCTGGTCTATACAAATAACCTTCCATTTCTTCACGAACTTTCCAAAGATCACTCCATTTTTTACCATCAAAAACTCCAGCACACAATTCCCAAAGCCTTTTATCAAAAATTAAATTTTCATCTGTAATTCCTAATTCTTTTTTTACTATTTCGGCTGTTTCTTTCGTTCTCATAAAATCAGAACAAATTATCATATCTATTTTTTTATCTTTAAGAAGTGCTACTGCGTCCAGTACTTGTTTTTCCCCCTCTTCTGTCAAATGATCCACATCTTCTATTTTAGAACTTATCGTCCCGTTTATATTACTCTCGGCGCCACCATGACGCATCACAAAATAATTATTTCCAGACTTTTTTGTTTTTTGTTTTATTTCTTCTAAGCTTCCGAGAACTTGCATCTCTTTACAAGAAGAACATTCCCAGACAGGCATCGGAGTCCCCCAATAACGTTCTCGAGAAATAGCCCAATCTTTAATATCTTTCAACCATTCACCAAATCTACCATCTCTTATGTGGGATGGTTCCCAATTTATATCTTTATTTTCTTGTATCAATTTGTCTTTTATCTTCGGATCTGACATTTTTATATACCAAGAATCACGAGCGTAATAAATCAAAGCCGTTTTGCAACGCCAACAATGAGGATATGAGTGTTCATATTTTTCTTTCTTTAACAACAAATTTCTATGAGCCAAGTCTTTTATTATATCGACAGCCACCTCTTCGTCTCTTACAAATCTACCTTCCAAAAATTCTGTACCAGGGAAAAACTTTCCATCGAGCCCAACTAAATGATGTTTCGGTAAACCAATTTCATTTCCCAATACGAAGTCATCTTGCCCATACATCACAGCAGTGTGCACTACTCCTGTACCATCTACAGTCGTAACAAAATCTGCATTATAAACTTTATAAGCTTTATCTAATTTTGTTTTTTCATTTTCAGAAATGGTGTTAACTAAATATGGATAAAGAGGTTCATATTCTAAGCCAAGCAAATCTTTACCCTTCAACTCAATCAAAACTTTATATTCACCTTCTATTACAGAAAGTCTTTCTTTCGCTAAAATTAAAATATCATTTTCTTTCTCTATTTTTACATAATCTATATCTTCTCCTACAGCTAAAGCTACATTACCAGGCAATGTCCAAGGAGTCGTCGTCCAAGCGAGAATATAAGTATTTTCTTCATTTACTAATTTAAATTTTACATAAACAGATAAATCTTTTATATCTTCATAACCCTGAGCGAGCTCGTGTGAAGAAAGCCCTGTGCCACAACGTGGACACCAAGGAACAACTTTATAATCTTTATAAAGTAATTTTTGTTCATTAACATTTTTTAAAATATTCCAAACAGATTCTATAAAAGAATTGTGATAAGTGACGTACGGATTTTCTTGATCAACCCAATACCCTATTCTAGTCGTAAATTTATTCCAAACATCCAAATATTCCCAAACACTTTCTTTACATTCTTGATTAAATTTCGCAATACCATATTTTTCAATTGCTATTTTTGAATCCAAATCAAGCTTCTTTTCTACTTGAAGTTCCACAGGCAAGCCATGAGTATCCCAACCACCCTTCCTGCGTACATGATATCCACGCATTGTTTTATATCTAGGGATGACGTCTTTGAATGCACGTGCTTCTAAATGATGTATGCCCGGCTTACCATTGGCTGTAGGTGGGCCTTCGTAAAATACATATTCCTCACCACCTTCTGTTTTATTTAAAGTTTTTTCAAAAATTTTATTATCTTTCCAAAACTCCAAAATACGCTCTTCTCGTAGCGCTCTTTCAGATTTATTTACATCTTTATCCATATAGAGATATTAACAGAAAAATCGTTTTATTTCTACATCCTTTCTGGGACTCTTATGCCAAGGAGATAAAGCCCGTTTTTAATCACATTTGCGAAAGCGAGGGTTAGGGCTATTTTATAAGGTGAATTCAAATCATCTTTATCTATTATTTTTGTATTTCCATAGTAAGCATTGAAAGCTCGAGCGAGATCTATCAAATAGTTTGAAATATAATGCGGACCAAATTCTCTTGCTGCCCTCTCCACTACTTCAGGGAATCTATACAATAACTTTTCTACCTCTCCTGGGGGTAAAACAATTTCTTTTTCATCTCCAAACAAAAATCCTGGCAAAATATTTTCTATTTTTGCTTTTTCTACTATCGAATTTGCTCTGGCGTATGAATATTGTAAATATGGGCCAGAATCTCCTTCAAAAGAAATCGATTTTTCAAAATCATAAATAATGTTACCACCTATGTTTTGTTTTAAAATAGAATATTTCAATGCAGCGACACCGACATCATTACTTATTTGAACTTTTTCCTCTTCTGTAAAATCTCTATCTTTTATTTTTTCTAAAACTTCTTTACAAGATTCCAAAATTAAAAATTCTCCTGTAATCACATTTCCTTTCCTAGAAGACATTTTGCCTGAAGCTAAACGCATCATGCCATGCACAATATGTTTCATTTTTAATGCCACTTCAGGATTTATTATCTCCAAGGCCTTTCCTACAACTTTCATATACTCTTCTTGCTCATTCGCAGTGATAACAATAGATAAATCCAAATTTTCCTTTTCAAACTTCATCTTTGTAAGTCCTAATTCTTTTGTCTCATATGTAGGCAAACCTTTAGAATTTATAAAAACCCTGGTATGAAGTTTCGGGTCATGTTTCTCAGCATGAAAGACGATAGCTCCATCTGATTCTTCAAAAATCTTATCTAGATTATCACGAACTATCTTTTCACCGATAGGAGCTGCGACGCTTTCAAAAAAATAATAATTAAAATTGGTTCCCAAAATTTTGTAAATTTCTTCAAATGCTTCTAGAGTTACTCTTCTTCCCCAATCATAGATATTATTTATTTTTTCATCATTTCTTTCATAAACCTTTTTATTTATTTCATCTATTTCTTTTTTTATATTTTCGTTAGATTCATATTCATCATTACCTTTTGCATAAAGTTCTCCTATATATCGTGCCTTCTCTGAAACAGATTTATTTTCATCTGGTAATCCATCTTTTAAAAGCTGATAAATAGCCTTAGCTACATGAGGACCCACATCCCCTTGGTAATTTGCACGTATTGCCTTAGCTCCAGAAAATTCAACGATACGAGAAATAGATTCCCCAATAGCATTTGTCATTAAATGTCCTATATGAAAAGGTTTAAATGGATTCGGGTCTGTATATTCCACCATTATTTTTTTATCATCAAAATAATTATTTCTCCCAAAATTTTTATTTTCTAAAATTTCTTTAACAGAATCAACTAAAAACTTATTAGATAGATAAAAATTAATAAATCCATTTTTAGCTTCAATCTTATCTAGGGTCGCCCTTTTTCTAGATTTAAGGGCGACCCTTTTATTTATTTCTTCAACCATCTTTTCTGCAAGTTCTTTAGGATTAGTATTCGCACTCTTAGCTAAAACCATAGCCACATTAGTAGAATAATCTCCCATTTTCAAATCGACTGGATGTTCAAGAGAAATTTCTTTTATATCCATATCAAAACTTTTCAAAGCCTCTCTTATTAAATTTTCTATCTTTTCTTTCATATATAAATTATAAAACTGATTCCCCTGTCGTACCAAAACTTCCTCTGTCGTTCAAATTCATAGAATCAACTTCTTCCCATTCTCCTTTTTCTATTTTAACGAATACACCTTGGCCTAATCTTTCTCCTTTTTCTACTTTTACTTCTTCATCTTTAATATTATACACTTGTAAAAGAATTTCGTCAGAATCTCCACAAAAATCATTATCAATATACCCTGTACTTACTAAAAGACCCTTCCTTTTCAAAGTACTAGAACGATCTTTTATTTCCAACATATATCCTTCAGGGATTTTTATAATTACATTAGTAGGTAAACGTTCTATAGACTTAGAAGGAATAACAATATCTACCCTAGAATACAAATCAAAAGCTACTGCACCTTTTGTGTGATATCCTGGTAACGGCAATGTTTTATCTATTCTTTTAATTTTGATTTTCATTTTATTTGATTTAGCAAAATCATCTATTTGGTTATAATCATTTTAACTTTTTCATAAACTTCTTCATGAATATCTTCCCTCGTGCGTAATATATTTTTATTTGCACATTCTATTTGTATAAATTCTTTTTGTGTCTTTGCTAGCCAAACTGCACTTTTCTGGGAATTTGTTAAATATTCAATATCCCCTTCTACAATATCTTTCTTCTTGCCTACATATGAACGATTCCCATTTTTATTTCTTTCTTTTATGAGACTCAATATTAGTGGAATGGAAAGATTCAAATAAATTACAACAGCTGGTCTCGAAATTTTAAAAACTTTATATTCCATTTCATCCAACCATTTGATAAAAGCTTGTCTCTTTCTTATATTAGCTATCTTGCCTCCTTGGTGAATCTGATTGGCAGAGACATATCTATTTGCTATTACAATGTAGCCTTTTTTAAGCCAACTTTCTGTCTTTTCTTTTGACTCAAATCTGTCTGCTGCATATAACACAGAAGCTATTTTAGGATGAACCTTAACAAAGTTATAATATTGCTCTGTTAAGCAATGTCCAATAAATTTACCAAAAAAATTAGAATAATAATCTGGAAAATCAATAATTTTAACTGTCCTACCTTCTTTCTTCAATCTCTTAGACAAGAGCTCAACTTGTGTTGCTTTTCCACTACCATCTGTTCCATCTATAACTATGAGTTTCCCCTTTTTCATATTGTTTTACTATATCAAAAAAGGTCTTAAATTGAAAACTCTAAAAATCTAAGATTTTTAATCCTCTTTTGATGACAATAAAACCATAACCCCAAAGAAACGGGAGCCAAAGTGGCATTAAACCAAATAAAGTATTTCTCACAAAAGTTTCTACTCCAGTACTAATGAAAACCATCTCAGACAATATCATTGCGCAAAATCCAAAAAGAAATATAAAAGTATCTCCTTTCTCTTTTTTAATAAAGAAAGAAATTAAAATGATTCCCAAATACACCACTGTCAAAATATAATCGTTTTGAATAATTGGTATTAACCAAATCATTACAAGAATTGGAATAATATTTAAAATTATATTTATTATTTTATTTTTCATATTTTATTTTTCTCCTAGCTCTTTTAATGCTTCTTCTGCATAAAATCGTACGTTCCGGGGTAAATTTATTTTTCTAAGTTCAAGTAAGTCTAACCATTTAGTTTCTGAACGTTCGTGTTCCATTACAGAATTTAATAATATATCATTTTTTGCCTTTGCAAAATAAACAAAAACTATGTGTTTATGTGATGAAGTAGCAGGATGCATTCCAAGATATTTAGGAGGAATTAAATCAATATACCCACAATTTTCTTCATCACCATTCCCTATTCCCTTTTCTCCTCCTATTATCTCTACATCTAACCCAACCTCTTCTTTTACTTCACGCATCGCAGCTTCTATTGGGTCTTCATCTAGTTCAATATGCCCTCCTACTGAAAGCCAAACTTTATGTTTATCATGCATGCGAAGAAGTACTTTGTTTTTGTAAACAATAAATACTTCTACTGTAAAATCAACTTTTTCATGAATGTGTGGCATATTATTTAATCTTTATTTCATTATTTAAGTCTTTTTTTATTTCTTTGTTTTCTTTTCTTCTCAAATATATCTCTTCATATAATTTCGGATTAAATCTTCGTAAATACTCCCAACCTTTTGGAATTATTTTAGTTTCTGTGTCAAAATCATACTTCTTTGCGAATTCTTTTATATTGTCTTTCATTTGTTTTATTTGATTTTCATCTTCAACCATAACTTCAATTTCACATAGATCATATCCAAAACTTAATTTATCGACATCAATCTTGAATCCCTCTTTTATATATTCTTTCCTCTCAGTCTTAAAATCGATATATGAAACAAGCTTCTTGTCTTTCATTAATTCTTCAATGCTTTTCCCTGTATTAAAATAATTCTTTATATCATCTGAAACATCGCTTAAATAATCCTTTATCTCATTCTTATCATTTATTTCAATATCCGCTTTCGAATCAATTTTAATTTTTAATTCCAAAACTCCAGTAGCTTCATATCCTTCTTTTTTTGAAAGTCGATAACGCAAACGTACTTCATCTTTTAACAATCTAAAATCATCAAAATCATAATAAATATCTCTGATATTTACATTTGAAACCACTTCTAAACCCTCAATCATCTTATTTAATTGTTCTTCAGTTGGCTGAAATTTTAATTCCACTTCAATATCTCTTTTCTTCTCTTTTTTTGCGTCATCTTTTTCATCCATAGAATTATTTGTTCTATCTTTAAACAAACTTTTTTGGTATTGGAAACTTTTTAGCGAGTTTTTTAATTTCTTTATGAATGACCTCTTTCACTTTTTTATCATCTTTATTTTTAAGCGTCTTTATTATGAGTTCAGCCACATAAGCACATTCCTTTTCTTTAAAACCACGTGTGGTTATGGCTGGCGTACCAAACCTTATACCAGAAGGGTCTAATGGCTTCCTCGTATCTCCAGCAATGGCATTCATATTTAAAGTAATACCTACTTCATCGAGTACTGTCTGCGCCTCTTTGCCTGTCACACCCAACGAACCAAAAACATCCGCCAAAATAAGATGATTGTCTGTGCCTCCACCTATCATGCGAATCTTATTTTTGAGAAAAACTTTTTCCATAGCCTTAGCATTTTTTAAAATTTGTTTTGCATACTTTTTGTATTTTGGTGTCATTGCTTCACCGAAAGCCACAGCCTTTGCAGCGATAATATGCATATGTGGACCACCTTGTATCCCTGGGAAAATAGCTTTGTCTATCTTTTTTGCTATTTCTTCATTGTCTTTAGTCAAAATTATTCCACCTCGAGGGCCTCTCAATGTTTTATGCGTAGTCGAAGTGATAATATCAAAACCATCATCAAAAGGATTACGAAGAACTCCTCCTGCTATGAGCCCTGCGATGTGTGCCATATCAGCCATAGTGACAGCACCTACTTCGCGAGCTATCTCTACAAATTTTTTGTAATCGAGATTGCGTGAATATGCAGAAAAACCAGCAAGAATAATTTTGGGTTTGTATTGTAGAGCTTGCTTTCTTAAATCTTCATAATCAATTTCACCCGTATCGGGATCTTTCATTTTGTAAGTGATAAACTTATAAATCTTTGCAGGCAAAGTCATCGGATGTCCATGCGTCAAATGTCCTCCGTGAGATAAGTCCATTCCTAAAACAACATCTCCAGGATTCAAAAGCGCAGAATAAACAGCCAGATTTGCTGGAGCACCAGAATGTGGTTGAACATTGGCAAATTTACATTTAAATAATTTACATACTCTTTCTATTGCAAGACGTTCAACAGCATCAGTAAAATCTTGACCACCATAATATCTACGTCCTGGGTATCCTTCAGAATATTTATTAGTAAAAATAGAACCGTTGGCTTTCAACACATCTTCTGAAACATAATTTTCAGACGGTATGAGTTCCAAGCCTTCTTTTTGTCTTTTTTCTTCAGCTTTTATTAGCTTTTCTATTAGTTTATCTCGCATTCATTTATTTTAGCACATTTAATAAATATTGTTCCTAGGAGGTCTGTTCTGAGTATTTTGGAGTTAAATAACGACAAAGTGTCTAATGTATTCTGATGTGGGTGTCCATATTTGTTGTCTTTGCCATCCGAAATTAAAGAATACAAAGGAGAAATAGCTTTAACAAAATCTTCTGATGAAGAAGTTCTAGAGCCATGATGCCCTACCTTCAAAACAGTACTTTTTAATTTTGAAATTGAATTATTTTCAAGAATTATTTTCTCTGTTTTTATAGTAGAATCACCTGTGAGCATGATAGAAAAATTCCTATAAGAAAGTCTGGCCACGAGAGAACCATCGTTGGTGGCAAAAGCTGAAACATCTCTATCTGGAAACAAAACTTCAATCAAAACTCCACCACCCAAATCGAGCTTCATACCTTTTTTCGCCAAAATACTTGGTATATTTTTTTCTTTTAATTCATTTTTTAAATTCTGATAAACTTTTGAATCTGTTAAAGTGCCCGGTTCAAATACCTCTTTTACTTCATATGTTTTCAAAACATCTAAAAATCCTCCAATATGATCTTGGTCTGGATTAGAAATAATAAAAGCATCTATCTGCCTATCAAAAGGAGACATAACTTTAGAAAGTTCTGTCAAAATCTTTCTTGGAGGTCCTCCATCAATCAAAACTTGATTGCCCGTGGGAGATTCTATAAACAAAGCATCCCCTTGTCCAACGTCCAACATAACAAATTTGAAACTATTATTAGAACTTTGCAAATCAAGATATATAAGCAAAAAATTTACTAGGACAAGCAGAAAGATGAAGGATATTAACCAGTACTTTTTGCTTTTTTCAAACATGCTATAATCATAACACGAACAAATCTCCTTATATTATTAATTAACTACAAAAAATTATGAAAAAAATAGAAGAAAAAAAGTTTAACTTATCTGAATTAAAGGGCATTTCAGTTAAAACAATAGAAGAACATTTGAAACTTTACGCAGGATATGTAAAACATGCCAATATTATTCTAGAAAAAATTGAAGAATATAGCCTAGATTACGACAAAAACTCTTATACCATAGGAGAATTACAAAGACGTTTTGGTTTTGAATATAATGGGGTCAAAAATCATGAAATATATTTCGAATCACTTTCAAAAGACCCAAAAGACTTACCCTCGGATTCAAAACTAAAAGAAGCAATATCTACAGAGTTTGGGTCTTTCGAAAAGTGGCTAGAATCATTCAAGAAAATGGCTTTAACTAGAGGCATCGGTTGGGCAATGCTTTGTTATGACAAAAAAGAAAATAGATTGTTGAATGCATGGATAGATGAACAACATTTAGGATTATTGCAAAATTGTAACACAATCCTCGCACTAGATATGTGGGAACATTCTTATTATTTAGATTACACACCAGCAGAAAAGAAAAAATACGTTGAAGCTTTTTTTGAAAACCTAAATTGGAAAGAAATTGAAAAAAACTTTTAAGTTTTTAATAAAAATATTAAATATTAAGTTTTTAAGTTTTTATAAAGAATCAATTTCTATAAAGCAATCTATCTGGCGAAGCTTCGCCAGCGAACTGCTCGTCACTCAAGAAAATAATAAATAGAATACTATTTTTATTTTCTAAGCTCCTACGCAAGGCTTTCTATAAATTATTCTTAAAAAAACTTTGCAGTGTGATTCTCCAAAAAAGTAGATAGACAAAATAAATATAGATAACCAAAACAAAAACTAAAGGAAAATTGGGAATAGAAATAGCGGCAAAAGGGAGATTAGAAAAGAAACTTATTATGGACAATTCATAATGCAATAAAAGTTGAGAAACAAAACCAAAAGGAACAGAAAAAGCATATGAAACAAACCCCGAGAGTCCCGTCAAAAACCCTAAAAGCATTGTGGGTGGGATAAAAGGCAAAATTAATATATTAGCTGGGAGAGCAACTAATGAAAGATTGCCCATTTTGTAAAGGATAAAAGGTAAAACAAACACATAACAAGCAACTGTCACAGACACAATATCTCTCAATTTAAAACGAGGAGTAACCCATAAAAAATATTTCTCTATTTTAGGAGTATAGAAAATGACAGCCACTGTGGCTATAAAAGAAAGTTGAAAAGAAACATCAAATACTAAAATAAATGGATTGACCAAAACCATAATAACTCCAGCCAATATTAATGCTCGAGAAACATCATAATTTCTACCTATCAATCTGGCAAAAAGAGCTAAGCCTGCCATTATACCCGCTCTTACAGCAGTAGATGAACCTCCTGTCATCAAAACAAAAAGTAGAATAGAGAAAATGCCGGCCCCTAGTCCGATGTTCTTTGGAAAAGAGGCAAGCATTTTCATTATCCATTCAGCCACGATCGTCACATTATATCCAGACAAAGCGACGATGTGTATCGTTCCTGTGTTTACAAAACTCTGCCTCAGAGATTCGTCAAAAGCAGATTTTTCTCCTAAAATAAGCCCACCCATCAATAATGATTCTGGTTCCCTAATAGACAAATTCATTTTATCTAAAAATTTATCTTTAACGGAAAACAATATACTCTTTATAAAATTGCCATTATTATGTGAATCTATCTCAACCTCTGGGTATTTAACAATATAAAAAATTCCATCTTTTCTTAAATAATTGACATAATCAAATTCTTTTCCTTGATCTGTCATGAAATTTTCTGGTTTTTCTAATTTCCCTTTTATACTTAAACCATCACCATATTTGAAATCTAAATCTAAATTTGTAATTACTAAAATTTTAGTTTTTATTTTGTTTATAAATATTTCTACTACTAATTTTTGATTATTTTCTGTAATAGTCGGATCATCTATGACATTACCCACAAAAGAACTTTCAACGTATTTTACATCTGGCATAGAGATATCTGCCATACCAAATCTAAAAATTCCAAAAGAAAAAGTAAGCATGAATATTCCCCAAAATATAATAAAACTATTTTTTGAAATAAAATAATAAAACAAAATAATTCCAAAAGATATTATTCCAAATAAGATAACTAGATTTAAATTTACAAAAATAAAAGAGCGCAAAAGCACTCCTAAAATAAAACCAATGGAAGATAAATAAAATATTCTATCTTGCATTTAAGTAATTAAACTTAAAATTTTAAATTTCATTTTTTAATTCTATTTCATTATTATCTGCGAAGTTTGTCGCTATCTCATCTGCTCTGTCGTTCCATTTGTCTCCACTATGCCCTTCTACATACTGCCATTTAATCTGAAAATTCTTAGTAAGTTCATAAAGTTCTACCCATAATTCTTTATTTAAAACTGGTTTTTTGGCAGCATTTCTCCAATTATTTTTTTGCCAATTAAAAATCCATTCAGTGATACCATGTATAACATATTTAGAATCAGCAAATATTTCTATCTCCTTTTCCGCTAGGTCTTGCCTAGCGGAGATATATTTTAACGCTTCTATCGGAGCCATGAGCTCCATTTGATTGTTTGTGGCATGAGCTGAAAATCCTCCCAATTCTTTTATTTTATTATCAAACATAATAATAGTTGCCCAACCAGCTTTACCTGGATTCCCTCTAGCAGCACCATCTGTATAAATAATAATTTTATTCTTTCCCATATTTCTATAGTATATCAATAATTCTAAGTCTTAGCTCTTCTTTGCCTTTGAATCTAGACATATCAAAATTGGCAAGGAGACTTACCTTTTTACCTTCTTCTAATTTTGTTTTAAAAGAATCTTGATTTGAAAAGAAAGACACTCCTTTTATTTTATTTTTTACATCTTCAGTACTTTTATCAGAAAAAGTTATTTCCAAATGTTCTCCAGAACCATTTTTGCCAAACTTTTTTATATTATCTATCTTTACACTCTCAAACAAAAACACGGGCTTAGGATTAGCAAGACCAAAAGGAGAAAGTTTTTCTAATTCAGACCAATTTTTCTTATTTACTTCATTTAAAGTAGAACGAACGTCATAAGAAATTTCTTCCCCTTTCATTTCTCTTTTTACTTTATGAAAAGAAGTAGCGAGCGCATCTTCTAAAAAATGAATTTTCTCTCCATCAACAGAAAAACCTCCTGCTCCCTCATGCCCTCCAAAATCCAAAAAAGAATCAATGCTTTCAGACATCAATTCTACTAAAGACACAGATCCATCACTTCTACATGAACCTTTGATAACATCATTCTCATCTTTACCCCAAACAAATACGGGCCTTTTGTAGGCTTCCACGATCTTACTAGCCACTATTCCCAATACGCCGACTCGCCATTCTCCATTGCCTATGACTATCACTTCTTTCAATTCTCTTTTTTCTAATTTTTTATTTACTTCACGCATTATACTGATAACCATCGTCTTCCTATCATCATTTATCTTCGTCAAATGATCAGCCAATATCCCTGCCTCTACTTCATCTGTCGTAGCCAGAAGTTCATAAGCTTTGAAGGGATCATCCATTCTAGAAGCAGCATTCAACCTGGGTGTAATCATAAAACCGATATCATCTTCATTTAAATACTTTTGTTTTATATTTAATTTACTTAAAAGTTTTTGCAATCCTCTGCGTGGAGATTTTTGTAAAACTTTCATACCAAAATACGCCATAGCTCTATTTTCTCCCAAAAGAGGAACAAGATCAGAAAGAGTAGCTAGCCCTGCCATATCTAACAACCATTTCTCCCAACCTTCTTTTATTTTAAAATATTCTCCATATTTTTTTATAAAACCTTGAACAAATTTAAATACCACACCCGCACCACACAACATCTTTTCAGGATAATCATCTACTTTAGGATTTAAAATAGCAAAAGCTTTTGGCAATACAAAGGAGGCAGACCCGCCTTGACTTGCGTCAACGCGAGGCAGGTGATGATCTGTAATGATGACATCAATACCGCCCACTTCTGCTTTTGCAACTTCAGAGATTGCAGCGATGCCTAAATCTACCGTTATTAAAAGTTTTACTTTATTTTTTATAAATTCATCTATGGCTTTTTCATTCAAACCATAACCTTCAGTATTTCTTCCAGGAATATAAACTTCATAATTTGAATAATTTATTTTTTTAAACAAATCTTGAAAAATGACAGCTCCAGGTATTCCATCACAATCATAATCTGCATAGATAACAGTTTTTTCTTTATTTTCTATGACTTCAAAAAGCTTCACGCAGGCTTTATCCATATCTCTCATTAAAAAAGGATCGTGAAAATCTCTTTCGTAATCTGGATTTAAAAAAACTTCAGCATCTTCTATGTTTTTTATTCCTCTCTTTTCTAAAATATTCCGAAGTAATTCATGGTACCTTTGCATAAATGCAATTTTAACATAATTTGATACAATATCCTTATGGAAAATTGTATATTTTGTAAAATCGTTAAAAAAGAAATACCTTCTAAAAACATATATGAAAATGAAAAATTCTTATCATTTCTAGATATCTACCCTGTGTCCCATGGGCATATACTTATAATACCCAAAAAACATATAATATGGATGCAAGATTCAGACGATGAAACAATATCCGAGATTTTTAAAATAACTAAAAAACTAATGCTCGCTATTAAAAAAGGCTTAGGTTGTGATTATGTACAAATAGCTGTAAGTGGAAATGATATCCCCCATTTTCATATTCATCTGATACCTAGATACAAAAATGACGGTCTCTCCGAATGGCCGACAAAAGAATATAATAGTGAAGAAGACAAAATAGAAATAGTAAAAAAAATTACTGATTCGATTATTTAAGAGCTTTTATCCCGGGCAGATTTCCTTTAGCTAGAAAATCTAAAGTGGCCCCTCCACCAGTAGAAACAAAAGTAAACTTTTTTTCTAATTTAAGTAAAGAAATCAAAGAGACGATGTCTCCTCCTCCGATAATACTTTCTGTTTTAGTTTTTGAGATAACTTTCAATATTTTCTTTGTGGCTTCACCACCATCTTTTTCATATTGACCCAATGGACCATTCCAAAGAATTAATTTTGATTTTTGAACCAAATTTGATAACTCTTTCGTAGTATTTTCTCCAATATCTATAATATTGTCATGCTTCTCTATTTCTTCTATCTTCTTAAAAATCAATTTATTATTTGAACTCACTAAAACATCTTTGGGCAAAATCAATTTTTTATTTTTTAAAATTCCATCAAAATTATGATCTTCTAAATCAATCAAAGAATTCCCAACTTCATTTCCTTTCTTTTTTAAAATAGTATTTGCTAAAGCTCCACCAACGAAAACAAAGTCTGCTAATTTAAGATATCTTTTTATTAAAGGTAATTTTGTCGAAAATTTAGCCCCACCAGTTATGTAAAGAAAGGGGTGCTTTTTATTTTTTGTCACTTTAGATAAATTCCTTACTTCTTCTTCTAGCTGGAATCCAGCGTAACTTGGCAAATATTTTGGCAAAGAAACGATAGAAGCATGATTCCTATGAGAAACAGAAAAAGCATCATTCACATAAATATCCCCTAATTTTGAAAGCTCCTTTGCAAAATCTTTATCATTTTTCATCTCTCCTTCAAATTTTCTTATATTCTCAAAAAAAGAAACTTTGTCTTTAGAAATTTTTGATAACTTAAAAAAATGTTTTATAATTGATTCCAAGCTTTCATTACCATCTTTACCTAAATGAGTAATTAATAAAACATGAGCACCCTTATCTACTAAAAATTTGATAGTTGGTAATGATTTTTTAATTCTAAAATCATCCAAAATGATGCCATCTCTTATGGGAACATTGAAATCTACACGAACTAATACTTTTTTATTTTTTAAACCCGTCTTGCCTAGTCGAGGCAGATTTTTTATTTGTTTAATGTTTCGCATATTTCTATAATCTTAGAAAACTTTTTAGGATCAAGGCTTGCTTTGCCTGGGAGTAAGCCATTTATTCCACCATCTTTCAAAAATAATTCCGCATCTTTATCATTTACAGAGCCTCCATAAATGATTTTTACCCGGGAAGACTCACTACCAAATTTATCAGAAAGAATTTTGCGAATAAAAATAGTCATCTCTTTACAATCTTCTGGCTTAGCATCTTTTCTGTCTTTCGTGCTAGAAATAGCCCAGATGGGTTCATAAGCAATGATAACTTTAGAAATTGAATTTTTTGAAATACCATTTAAGCATTCTAATAATTGCGTCTTAACAAAATTAAAATAATTATGCTCTAAATCACGTTCACTTTCTCCTACGCACAATATAGGGATGAGGCCGGAAGCTAAAGCTCCTTTTATTTTTTTATTTATAAAATTGTTGTTCTCCCCCATTTGACGTCTCTCTGAATGTCCTAAAATAACATATTTAATGCCTGTATTATAAAGCATCTCACTAGAAACTTCACCAGTATAAGCCCCTCCGTTTTCCCAAAATGAATCTTGGGCACCTAATTGTATTTTTCGTGATAATTTTTTTAATTTTTCTATATATAAAAATGGAGGGCAGACAATAATATCAGTCTTTTTAATATGAGAAATCAATTTTGTAATTTCAATAAATAACTTTTCTGCTTCTTTAAAAGAAGATGGGTTCATCTTCCAATTGCCAACAATTAATCTTTTTGTTGTTTTTTCACTCATATTTAGATTATAACATACCTTTTTATTTCTCTCCCCAACTCTCAACAGCAAAAGAACCAGATGGCCCACTAGAAAAATTATTATTAGTTAGGCCAGATTCATAAGTGATGCTAGAACCTCCGGAAACAATTATTTTATAACCAGTAGCTTCTTTAAGAGAAGCTCCTCCTGAAATTGTGATGGTTCCCGAGGGTGCATATACTATGACAGCACCTGCACCTCCAGAAACAGACATTGCACTAGTACTAGAACTCGTAGAAAGCATCATCAAATAACTACCAGCTGTCCCAGAGCCAGTAGCATGCCCTCCTCCTGAAATAACAACAGTTCCATCATTAATGATAACTCCATCATTTGTTCCATAACTCGAAGCAAGTTTGATCTCTGCTCCACCATTAAGAACAATATTACCCGTCACCCACAATGTACCTGTAATAGTTAAAATTCCACCCCCTGAAACTGTCAAATTACCTACTATCTTTCTAGGACCCAAGGTAGCACCAGCCCAACCAACAGAATAATCACCATTATAAACACCGCCCGCTTCTGCCTCAGATTTCCATTCAGTCATATTTGCGTCCGATACGGGAAATGCTACATAAACCGGATCATCCTGATAAGTACAAGATTTATTGTTCCCCGTTCCACTCTGACAATAAATATTACCCGTGGCATTGGTATAATTTACAGTATGAGCTTGAGCTGAACCAGAAATTGTACCAACGTGAAGTTGATTCCATTGACTAAGAGAGTTCCCTTGAATTAAACCAGTAAAACCTCCCAAATAAATAGAAAAATAATAATCCAAACCAGAAGGAGTAGTATTGTTCCAAGTGCTACCTACTTGACCTATCTTGCCTAATCCATCTGCATAAGTATTACTCAATGCTCCTATCGTATAATATTTTGTACTTGATGTACCAGCATCAACAACTAGCCAATATGTCACACCTGTGTCTAGCAATGGGTTAGAATTAAAAGTGACATCTACCCACCCATAAGAAGTCGTCACCAAAGAAGCAGTGAGAGTACCCGTAGCTAAAATCGTCGTTCCTGGATTACCAGCGTTATCATTTACTATTTTCACTGTCGCATTACTTGGAGTGCCAGTCTTTTTTATATAAAGTTGAATTTTATTTAATGGACTCTCTACTGAAACCTGAAAACTCTGAGCTATATCTTGAGTAGCACTCGCATTACCAAATGCTACATTGTAAGTAGGGACACCAGAGCCATTTGTCTCTTCTGCTGCGAGAGCAGGGCTATTTGCTGAAATAGCCGTACCTGTGATAATAGCAGAGCTATCTCCTGTGATTGGTCCATTTGCATATACATTTCCATTTACAGTACCACTGCCCGTAAGATTAATTCCTCCCTGTCCTACTTGAACACCATAATTAAAAGAAACTCCTGTGCTCGTAGAGAGAGTGATGCTGGTTTGTCTTTCATAATTTGAAACATCTCCTAAAGAAGTTATCTGTGTTGTGTCTCCACCTAAAGAAGTGATAGAAGTAGTGGCTGTGTTTGAATCTAAGGTAATCGTCTCTGTCGTTCCTATTGGTTTATTTTTGATCAATCTATAAAAAGCATCTTCACTACCTGACTCAGATAAGAAAAAAGATTTCTTAGAATTTAAACTAACATTCGCATTTTTAAATTCTCTCACGGATGGCGAAACGAGCCCTGATGTTATCGCCAAAGAGATAAAAAGAAAAAACACAATCGATATCAACATCGCTGCACCTTTTTGTTTATTTATTTTTTTAAAATCTTTTAACATAATTTTAATAATCTCCTCTAAGCACTACTGTATTATAAAAATCTTGCACTCTATTTAAAGCGTCATGATTTGATCTAAGAGATAAAAGTATTTTTATTGCTGACCCTTTCGTCGTGTTTATCTGAGTAAACGATAAATTTGTGACAGATATATTGGCAGTATTTAAATTGCCTACAAAAGAATCATTTTCTAAAAGTCTTATATCAGAACCAGACAAAGTAAATGTGACAGTTTTACTTACTCCATCAGCATCTTTAGTATTAAGTTTTAAACTAGTAGAAGTTATAGAATTTATTCCATAAGCATTTCTTATATCTCTAGACATTCTTTCCATCACATCTCCTCCTTGCATGAGTTCTCCATACATGGCTGTCTCTTTAAAAGACTGGGTCATCGTAATGAGAGCATTGATGACAGCGATAGAAAGGATAGCAAAAAGAACAATATAAAAAATTGTTTCTAACACTGCATAACCCCCGCTTCGCTGAAGCTTCGCAGAGCAGGCTTTATTTGTTTTTTTTGTATTATTCTTCATAATTTTTATGATGAAAAAATATCCATTATATAAAAAGATAATGATTTATTTAAAGTCACCCCTCCTTCGAGCCAAGAAACATTCACTGTTATCAATTTTGTACCTGTATCATCAACTCCACCAGATGAAACGATGTCTCCTGTGGTAGCATCACGACTCACATTAGCTATAGTGACAGTGCGAGTGAAAGACCCAATATCAGAAGATGTTGTAGACAGAGACCAAGAAGAAGAATAAGTAGGATAATAATTAGTCCCAACAGCCAAAGAAGAAATATTGGTCCAATTACTATCTCTCAAAATGCGTACGATTTCTGCTCCTTCTTCAAGCAAGAATGAAGCTTGAGATGTATGCAATGCTTGCCTGGAAACATAAACTGATTTTTGTGTCACAGACATAGCAGCCAAAACAGAAACTATTATAATGGCCGTCGCCACTACGACCTCTACCAGCATAAACCCCCGCTTGCTTTGCGAGCTCACACCTTTTTGAATAAAAGGTATGGGGGTAAAATCTTTATTTTTTTTAAAAAAATTATTCATTTTAATTTAAACTGAATGAACCTGTGCTAGATATAGTGATAATTTTAGAAAGTGATGGTGTAGATATGGTTATGGTTCCAACCTTGCTTGGAACTCCAGACAATCTTTCAAAATACAAATCCCCTTCTGTAGAACTCACCCCAGCCAAAGTGACATTAGAAATATTAGCTGGAGAAATTATATTTACTGTCTTATTCTCTGCTGAATTCACATCATAAATTTTGCCCTTAAAAATTATAATTCTATCAGACTGAAAACGTACTCCATATTCACTGGAATCAACAGAAGCCAGGCTTTGAGCTTGTGCGTTGTTCATCGAAGAAGTGATATCTCCAACAGCATTTTTTAAAACCTGATTTTCTCTCATCTCAGAAAATTGTGGGATCGTAATCAAAAATATAATAGCCAAAATAGCTATCGTTATTAATATTTCCACAACACTCATTCCTTTTTTATAAAAATTTTGCATATTTACTTAATATTATCCATTATAGAATACAAAGGTGAAATCATCGAGATAGCAAAGAAGCCTACAGCTCCTCCGATGAACAGCATCAAAACTGGCTCAATAACAATAGAAAGATTTTTTGTTTTATTTTCTATCTCTCCTTCATAAAAAGCAGCTACTTGAAATAACATGTCGGAAAGTTTACCCGTCTCTTCTCCGACTTCTATCATCTCCGTCATCATCACAGGATAAAGTTCTGGATGTTCTTCAAAAGCTTTCGAAAAAGGAGATCCTTTTTCTATTTGTATTTTAGCTTCATCTAAAACTTTTTTATAATACATATTTTGAACGACGTCCTGTGTAATCTCAATCGCACGAATAATAGAAACTCCCGACAAAAGCAAAGAAGACATAGTGCGTGTAGTACGAGCTGTGTTTAACTCTTTTGATAATTTACCAACTATCGGAAGTCTTATTATCGCATAATCGACATACTTAGTCATAAAAGGAGCTCGCAAGAAAGAAAAAATACCAAAAGCTGAACCAAAAATCAAGACCAAAGACAATATCAAATATTCAGAAAAGAAATTACCAAGAGCGATTATCAATTTTGTAGAAGCTGGCAAATCTACTCCGAGTTCTTTGAAAGTATTAGCAAGAGTAGGTACGACAAAAGCAAACATCAATACTCCTATCAGAACCATGGCAGACAAAATGACTCCTGGATAAATTAAAGCTCCTTTTATTTTTTTAGTTAGAGAATGAGCCTTTTCTAAGTTTGAACCAACTTCAGACAAAGCTCCTGCCAAATCTCCCGATTCTTCCCCAGCACGAGACATAGATACAAAAAGTTTTGAGAAAACATCAGGAAACTTTGCCAAGCCTGTCGATAAAGTTCCTCCCGCATTTATTTCATCGCTCAAAGAAGCCAAAATCTTATCTAATTTTGGATTCTTGGTTTGTTTTCTCAAAACCGATAATGCTCTAAACAAAGAAAGTCCTGCCCTCAACATCCCACTCAGATTTTTAGTAAGAAGTATTTGCTCTTCTATTTTTACTTTTGAAAAAAATTTTCCAAATAAAGAATTTATGTCAAAAGATTTTTCACTTTTTTCTATTATAGAAATAGGTGTATTGCCTTTAGACTTCAATTCGCGAGAAAGAGAAAACCGATCAGCGGCTTCCATTGTCCCTTCTAATATCTCACCATTTTTTAATTTTGCTTTGTATGTAAATAACATGATTACTATTCAGAGACAACTCTAAATACTTCTTCCAAACTCGTCATACCCAAAACAGCTTGAAAAACTCCATCCTCTAATATTGTCATCATTCCCTCTCTCTTAGCTTGTTCTTCTATTTCATCTTGAGAACTCCCACGAATGATCAATTCTTTTATTGATGTAGTCACTTTCAAAACTTCATGTATACCAATACGATTTGAATATCCATCAGAAGATTCAGCACTCTTTACTGGTTTATAAAAAGGAACTTGTTCCCAAGTGTCGTCTGGGCCTATCAATTTTTCATCTTTCAACATTTTTAACATTCTATCTAGGTCCACCAATTTAGCTAAATTTTTTATCTCGTCTTTTGACAAAAAATACTTTTCTTTATTTGCGGTAAGTTTTCTAACTAACCTTTGAGCAATAATCGTTTTAACTGTAGAAATAATAAGAAACGGCAACACTCCCATATCTATCATTCTAGGAATAGCGCCAGCAGCCGAGTTGGTGTGTATGGTAGACAAAACCAAGTGCCCCGTGAGTGCAGCATTAATGGCAAGACTTGCTGTCTCTCCATCACGGATCTCTCCTACCATCATTATGTCTGGGTCTTGACGCAAGAGTGATCGCAAACCATTTGCGAAAGTTAAACCTATTTCTGGTTTTACTTGTGTTTGATTGACTCTAGGCATTTGATATTCTATCGGATCTTCAACTGTCGAAATATTTACTTCAGGTCTATTCAAAATATCCAACATTGTGTAAAGTGTCGTCGTCTTACCAGAACCAGTAGGTCCCGTCGCGAGCACCATTCCTATTCTTTGTTTTAAAGATTCATGAATTCTCTCCAACCCCTCCCCATGAAAACCAAGAGAATCAAGAGAAAATCCATGAGAACTTTCTTTCAATATTCTTATAACAGTTTTCTCTCCATAAAAGGTAGGCAAGGTAGAAACACGAAAAGAAATTTTTTCTCCATTTTGTTCTATCTTAAATCTCCCATCTTGAGGTAGCCTTTTTTCATCCAATTTTAAATTTGCTAAAACTTTTATACGTGTAGTTATGCCCGGACCGGTATTTTTATCTAAAATCATAGCATCGTGTAATATGCCATCTATCCTATATCTAACGATAAGCTCTTTCTCTCCTGGTTCGATGTGTATATCTGAAGTATTTTGCAAAATAGCATGGAAGATTAGAGAATCAACAATTTTTATCACCGGCAAATCTTCCGCGAGTGCTTTCAACTCAGCTTCTGTTTTCTCTCCTTCTTTTTTATTTACATCAGTATTTAAAGATAGTGTTTCTTTTTGAATAATATTATCAAAATCTGCCTGTAAACTTTTTCTGTATTGGACCAAAGCAGCTTTTATGGAAGCACTGTCTGTAATTCTAGGAAGAATCCTTTCTCCTGAACGTTTCTTTATAAAATCTATCATTGGTAAATCATCAACATCAAGCATCGCTACCTCTAAACCTACATCACTTTTTTCATATGCAATAATATTATGATTCCTAGCAATAGGTTCAGGAATTAGAGAAAGAATAGAAAAATCAATTTTTTTCTTTAATAAAGAAACAAATGGTATTTCCAAAACATAAGCTTCCATTCTTTTCAAATCCGTTTCTGAAATTTTGCCATCTGAAAGTAAAACATCACTTAATTTTTGTTTAGATTCTTCTGCTTTTTTTACCATTTCATCCAAAACAGAACGTGTGACAATTCCAGAATCTAAAACAACTTTTTTAAATTGCTCTTCATTAATTTGCATAAATATATTATAACAAAAAATCCTCCGAAAAGGAGGATTTTTTGTTAATTAATATTTTAATAAAATTAATTTTCTTTGTAACCAGGTTTTTTCTCTCCTACTGTCACTGTGACTGTCGAATCAGCTGTTATAAAAGAAGTAGTATTCTCACAACTAATTCTGTAAGTAGTAGTTTGTGTCGGACTAACTATCACCCCAACACTATTACTAACAGCACCTCCTGTATTAAAACCTGCGGTCAAACTTGTACACGTGTCAGCATGCATAGTAGACCATTTAATTGTTGAAGATTCACCCTTGACTATAGTTATGGGATCAGCTGTAAATGAAATTATAGTAGGTGCTGGAGGTGGAAATGTTGTACAAGTTGGAGGATTAGTAGCACTATTTATACATAACCCAGAACTATTTACAGTACAAGCTGAATAATTCACTGCTCCGTTACTACAAGTAGGAGTGTCACTTACTATCACTGTAAATGCACTTGTATCTGTTTCTCCAGTTGAATCTTTTAAAGCTTGTATAGAATATCCATATGTATTAGCAATATCTGGAGCTGCTATCAGCATACTTCCCCTACATGGTGAATATGAATTAAGAGGTGTGCCAACATTGTCTAACAATCTACAACTAGCAGGACCATCTGTTACGGTATAGGTTGCAGAAATTGTCCTGTCTGGCAATGTTACTGAATATGTTGTTGGATTTACAGAAATATCAAAAGTAGGAATAGGTGCATCATTTACCGTCACCGTAAACATATCACTTGTACTTGTTTCTCCCGTCGAAGCTTTAGTTGCTCTCATATAGTATCCATAAACTCCAGCTGCCGCCGGTGTATCATAAGTTATTGGACTAGTACAAGAAATATCTGTTTTAAGAGTAGCTTGATTATTATCAAGCAAGTAACAATCAGTATTAGTTCCCGTACCATTAGTCAAAGTATACGAAGCACTAAATGCTGTCGTTGGAAGTGTAATAGTAGAATTTGCTGGAGTCGAAATACTTAAAGGATTTGTAAATACATCACATGTTGGATAATTTGTAGCTCCGTTTGCACAAGTGTTGGCACTGAATGTCGCTGTCACTGTACAATTTGCAGTGATAGCTCCTGTAGTATAAGTATTTCCACTAAGTGTTCCGCTACAACCAGAAACTGTGTTTATAGAATAATCAGTATTTGGAGTGACGGTAAATGTAGTGGTTAATCCATAAGCAACAGTTCTTGAAGCTGGAGTAATAGCTCCGCCCGTTCCCGCTGTTCCCGTGACTGTATAAGATTTACATGCTCCCGCAGTTGGATTCCACGCAGTGCCCGAAGCACAAGCAGCGACGGTAGCAGCTGCTCCAGAAGCAGAAGCCAACAATTGTCCATTATTATAAAGATAAAAATCTCTTGAAGGATAGGGAATAGTTACTGAGCCACTTCCTGAATTCCCTGTATAAACTGTAGTATTAGCACTAGGATATGAAGAAGTCACAGCAGATGTTCCTTGAGGATTTGTAGTACTCCAAACAGCAGTCGAAGTACAAGACGAAGCATTGGCAAGAATTGTACAATCTGGAACAGAAAGAGTTCCTGACATTGTTTTGACTTCAGTACAACTTGCATTAGCTCCTCCATTTAAACCACTACAAATCCATCCGTAATTTGTATTTAAATTACTGTAACTTACTGTATTGGTGCCTCCCGTACTTGTTCCCGCAAGATTTGTTCCTGCTGTACAACCATAATGGGCTACTGCACACACACCATTTACTGGCGCAGAACCTACAGTAACTGTTACAGAACGAGTTACACTTCCTCCCAGCCCAGTACATTCAAGAGTATAAGTTTTTGATGATGTTAAAGCTCCTGTAGAAACATTAGTCCCTGAAGTAGCTTTCGTTCCTGTCCATGCATCACTAGCAGTACATGTTGTAGCATCTGTTGTAGACCAAGTTAAATAAGACGTCCCATTGTATACAATAGAAGGTGGGTTTGCTGAGAAATTAAGAGTCGGAGCTGGTGACAAAGTTGTAAAATATCCTTCTGTTGAATATCCATATCCTGTAGTATTTCTGGCATATCCTTTAAATCTGTAGTCAGTACCTGAGCTCAAACCAGTGACATTGACAAAAAATGCTCCTGTCGAAGTACCTCCTTCGACTGCACAATTTCCAGCAGTATAGACACCGCTACTCAATCTCCAACATATTCCACGTTCTGAAATAGAAGCAGGAACACCCAAAGATGAAACATTTGCTCCTAAAGTTACAGAAGATAAACCAACGGAAGAATCAGTGGGATAAATAACTGTAGGCACAGCATTAGTAGTACATGCGCTTCCCGTCCATGTCGTTCCTGTAGCACAAACAGCGGATATAGTTAAAGGACCACTCAACAAAACAGCATTATTGTAGAGATAAAAACTTCTAGATGGATAATGAATAGTAGCTATCACATCTCCAGAATTTCCAGAGCCAACCAAAGTACTGACCGTGGTGCCTGAATTATTGGTAGGACTATAAACTGCAGAAGTGGCTTGAGGATTGACTGTATTCCACATAATTGAATTTAAACTACAAGTACTATTACCAGCAGAAATAGTACAAGAGGTGCTTCCATCTTCTGACCACAAAGTTCCACTCATTGGAGGTGTCGTAACAGTGACTGTCGTAAAATCTCCACAGTTATTATTTTCATTTGATTCAGTAATAGATCCAACAAATGATGCATTATTATCAGCACAAGCTCTTATATAATAAGTCCCAGAACTCGAAAAAGTGAACGATGCGCCTACTGTCTTACTTTCATTCACAGCAAAAGCTGTAGAAGTCGTAGCGACTTTACCTGTCCCATTTACAAGTTGAAAATAATGATTGATAGATGTAGCACTAGTAGCACTAGTTCCTATATTGCTTATGTCTGCAGAAAATGTCGTCGCTACATTCGTACTAGCTGATGAAGGAGTCACACTTCCGGCTGTCAGATCTGGAAAAGTAGGAGCTGCTTCTACAATAACATTAACTGTATCTTCTGCAGTAATCGAAGAATTGTCTGCTTTCTTGCCAACAGCTGTAACCTTAACACTATAATTCCCCGAAGTAGCAGTGCCAGCTCCAATAGAAAGTTGTGTATTAGAAGGCATTTCGGCTTGAAGCTTGTCATTACTACGATAAATAATATAAGTTATTCCTGTAACATTTTCAGATGTCGTCACTACATTTGTAGTCACATTACTTCCCCCAGATTGTACAGAAATAGAAGAAGCAACTATATCAACACTTAAAGTTGAAACAGGGGCTTTTACACTTGCCGTTTCGCATTGAGCAGTAGCACAGTTTGCACAACCTGAATCAGCACCTACTACTATATATTTGTGATAATTCGTATCTAACATATTCACATATGGAAATGTAAAAGAACCCATCCCTACAGGGCCCGCAATAGTGTTAAGCAAATTTGAAGCACTAATACTATCTTTATAAAGAGTATAAGTATCAGCTCCATTATGATTATCCCATCCACTCACTACAGCTCTATAATATGGATAACTGGCATTAAGAGATGGAACAGCCGTACATTGAGTAGGAGCTGGGAATGTTGGGGCAGAATAATTTACCGTCACAGAAGAAGCAGCCGATTGTCCATTCGTGCCGAGACATGTGAGAGTATAAATTTCATTTGCATATTTTGAAGTGTAAACAGTAGCACTTCCTGAAGTTGTTTTTGTTCCTGTCCATGAGCCACTAGCCGTACAAGAAAGTGCATCCGTTGTGGACCAAGTTAGGACAATAGCTTCTCCAGTAGAAGAAAAAGTAGACTTATTTGCCGCAATCGTAACAGTCGGATTTGTATTTTTTTTACAAGTATAAAAAGTAGAAGTAAAAGCAGTTCCCTCATATTTCGTAAAAGTTCCCTGACTATTTACATTTGAATCATTTAAACAAGCGCCACTCCAATTACAATAATACCCATAATCAATACCATAATCATCAGAGTATGCTTGAACATAATCCCACTTATATCCTGGTGAGATTACTCTGGGGTCAACATCTTTATCGAAAGTAGCACAATCTACGACAAAGGCAAAAGATGTATGTGCAGAAATTATGAACCCAAATACAAAAGCAAGTAGTATTAAAAATTTTTTCATATTTATAAAAATTACTAATAATTAACAAAATAATATAAATTATACCTTAAAATAGATCAGTTGTGTAAAAAACTGTTGATAACTCACAAAAATAAAGGGTTTTTTAGAATTTTATAAAATAAAGGTTGATTTTTTTGAAGAAATATGGTATACTCTTGACAGTTAAATAAATTGTTTCCTTGTAAATTCAATAAAAAAATAAATTACCTATGGAGGTAAAAATGAAAAAGTTATTTCTTTTCGTAGTATTGTTGTACTCTTCTGCTTACTCTCAATGGGATTGGGATGCAGATAAACGTGTTGCTGTAGAAAACGGATGGCAGACTGGTGTAGAATTTTTACAATTCTACAAACCATGGGATCCAATGAATACATCTGTTAATATGAACAACAAAGATTCTATTGGGGAATTTTCTACTGCCGGGGGTTCTATATTTTTTGCTGAAAAATGGGTCGGGCAAGGAGTGTTTTTTAAAAATACTCCAAACTTACCTGTTCCAGACTATGTAACACTTGAAGTATGGTATTTATATAGCAATAATGTAAATTCTGTAAACAGAGTTACACTCAACTTTCAAATTCAGTCTCAAACTTGGACAATTGCACCTAGTACAAATGAAACAAACCCACTCAATGGTTCCAAAATGGTATATACCTGGGACTTAAGAAGTGTTCGAGAAAAGTTATCTCCTGGAATAATAAGAGTATATTTATTACCAAAAACCACAGTGAGTGACTCTTGCAAAATAATTACAAAAATTGGAGTAAGAAATCTAACTTTCATTTACTCTGATGGAAGCAAAAAGGTGATAGATTTTGATTTCACTGGAACTGACGTTCAAAACGAACCGACAATTCCAGAAAAATTTGAATTAAGTCAAAACTATCCGAATCCTTTCAACCCAACAACAAAAATTCGTTACTCTGTACCTATTGAAGCAGGACCTGTTACATTGAAGGTCTACGAATTAGCAACAGGCAAAGAAGTTGCTACTCTTGTTGATGGAGAACAAAAAGCTGCTGGCATATACGAAGTAAATTTCGATGCTAGCAACCTTGCGTCAGGAAGATATTTCTATACAATTCAATCAAAGAATTATATAGAAACAAAAAAAATGATCCTGATGAAATAATCCCCACGGATGATTCCGTAGTGTGTGTTCTTTTTTTAATTTTAGAGAGTAAAAATGTTCGATTCAATATTGTGAGCCGTATGTGATCTAATCGCAGACGGCTCTTTTTTTTATACAAAAATTAAAAATCTCTAAAATTATTCCCAATAAATTTTTTTAAATGGGATTTCTGATGAAAAAAAACTTTTCTTATTAAAAAATTCTTCTTTATTTACATCTTTTGGTTGCAAGCCATATAAAAAAAGCTCTCCGTTTTGTAATCCATAAAAAAGCACACAACCTTCATCATTCACTGGTACATCAGATGATATCATCGCGTCTGGATTGGAACGAATACTATAACCAAAACGTAGTCTTAAATCCAGATAATCAATAGTATTAAAAACTCCAAAAGCATTCCTAGATCTAGTAATCACAGTTTTATAATTACCTTCTTTACAAATTAATTTTAATCTAAGAAAATCAATAATAGATCCTAAACTTCCATATGATACATGGGAAATAGTTATTCTATCAGTAGCTTTAAATGCTAAAGAAACTAAATCATCTTTAAACGCCATTATTCCACTCCCAATCATTTTATTATTTTGATAAAAAAATAATGCCTTTATGTTAAATCCTTTATTAGTTTGTTCTTGATACCATTCTTCATCTGCTAAAATAGCATGACCATGTTCTTTCATTTTTTCTTCATAATATACTAACCATTCAAGAAATTTTTTTTTAGTTAATTCTTCATATCTCCATTCAATACTATTTTTCTTTAAAATATCATCACTTTTAAGTAAAAAAGACTTTAATTTTTTACCTTTTATATTATTAAATAAATCAGTTTCATTAGAAATTGGAAGATAATATAAAATTTTTTCTGGTCGTTCGATATTAAATTGTTTTAGTGAAATAGTTTTTATCATAAAAAATTCTTATTTTTTCAAATTCTATAAATTATATACTATATACTACAAAATTAAAAAGAAAGGGCTGAAAAAGTTGCATAAGCCCCTTCTTTCAGCCCTTTGATGATTACTACTTACAGCTCGTACAACAAGAAGCAGAATTGTTAATTACTGGCTTGATTCGAGCTATAGATACCTTCTTCATTTTTATCACCTCCTTTTCGAAGAATTATTATTATTTTCATACGCACCAACAACTTGGATCTGGTGCAAATGCATCATTGGTCAGAGCATAAGCTATTGCACGGCAACCTCCACAAACATTAGCCTTTATGCAAGTTCCACAAATTTTAATATACTTTTCTCGCTCTCGCATTTTTTGCAAAAATTCAGATCCAAACCATACACGGAAAAAAGTATCGTATCTTGCGTCTCCCAATATTATAGGAAGACGACGGCAAGGAAGAAACTTTCCAGATGGATCAATAGTCAAAGTCGTATACCCAACTGGGCAAAAACCACTACTACCAACTGCACTCCAAAGAGGGCGAGTAGAAAGTAAACTAATTGAGTGCTCTTTCTGTAAAAATGCAATACTCTCGATTACATCATGATTCTCATTTGGAGTCAGCATTTCTTCTTGTGCCCCAGGACCAATCGGGACCAGACTAGAGAAATTAATTCGTTTAACTTCCAATCTTTCCATTTCTCTTATAAATTCAGGAATAGCTTTTATGTTACGTCGCATAATTACATAATGTACGCTAACTTTCAGCCCAGCAGCAAGATATGTCTTAATACCATTCACCGCTTTATAATAATTTCCTGTTCCCCTGATTTCGTCATGAACCATCTCTGTACCATCAATACTTATCTGTACTCCTACATCATTACGAATCAAACATTCAAGAAGTTCGGTTTTTGGAGGAATTGTACCATTTGTTAAAACGTATGGTTTAATATATACATCCTGACTTTTTGTATAATCGATCAGTTCTATCAAACGATAATAAAGAAGTGTTTCTCCTCCAGTAAACGAGATTTCTCCATCCATTTCCATCTTTTTTAGAAAAACAACAAAGTTATCAAGTACTACAAGATTCTGTTCAAAAGTAAGAGAAGTAACCGGATCTTTCCAATCATAGCAGTGAAGGCATTTTAAATTACAATCATTCAAAAGATGTAATTGTAAAAGAAATTTATTTCGATCTTTCTTTTCTGATGAATCAACCAAAAGCCCTTCGTTGAACATAAAATTAAAAATATCACTTTTATTAAATAAATATTCTAAAGTATTTAAATTTGATAACAACATCCTCCCGTCTTGCTCTACTTCATACAACTCCCCTGTTTTTACATTCATTAAATATTGACCTAAATCGATCACATCTCGAGATAATTTATAACTCATATTCCAACTCCTTATATTATTTATTATTTTCAATGAATTTCTTTTTTTCAAAATACCATAAAAATACAAAAAGTAAAGCTTCACTGGTAATGTGTACACACATTACCTAAAGAGATTGCAAAATTTTGATACTGTGATACTATATATATGTACGAGTCCTGTCGAAACAGGGCTTTTATTTTTCCCTCCTTCGTATAAAGCCTTGGATGGACAAGAGAACAATTTAATAATAATTAATGGGCCTTATTGTTAACTAAAACCTAGCAACTAGAACCTAAAACCTAATTTATGTTAGACATAAAAACATTTAAATCAGCTTTGGAACAACTAGAAGAAGAAAAGAAAATTCCAAAAGAAAAAATATTAGATGCCATAGAACAAGCAATGGCAGCTGCTTATAAAAAAGATTACGGCAAGAAAGGACAGATAATCCGAGCCAAATTTGATTTAGAAACTGGTAAAACAGATTTCTATCAAGTAAAGATCGTTGTCGATGAAACTATCGCAAAGATAGAAGAAGACGTTGAGGAAAAAGAATATTCTGTCAAAGAAGATGGTGATGAGAGAGTTCGTTTCAATGAAGAACATCACATCATGCTCGAAGATGCTAAAAAAATAAAAAAGAATGTAGAGCTCAACGATGAAGTCGTCTTCCCTCTTGAGGCAAAAGACGATTACGGACGCATCGCCGCTCAGACAGCTAAACAAGTCATCATTCAAAGAATTCGTGAAGCTGAAAGAACTTCCATCATTGATGAATATGGCACAAAAGAAGGAGAAATAATCAGTGGAATGGTTCAAAAGATAGAAAGAGGTAATGTGTATGTAGATTTCAATCGTGCTACAGGTATTTTGCCAGCAGAAGAACAAATCCCTGGAGAATTCTTCCAGAGAGGTCAACGTATTCGCGCTTATTTATATTCAGTAGAAGATACACAAAGAGGAATCAATTTAAGACTTTCTCGTACACATCCTAAATTTATAGAAAAACTTTTTGCTATAGAAGCTCCAGAAATAGAAAATGGAACTGTGGAAATAAAATCCATAGCCAGAGAAGCTGGTGCCCGTTCAAAAATAGCAGTATTTTCAAACGATGAACACATCGATCCTGTAGGTTCATGTGTCGGACAAAAAGGCACTAGAGTAAATACGATCACCCAAGAACTCTTGGGAGAAAAGATAGACATAATACCTTGGTCTGAAGATCCAAAAGTATTCGTAGCAAATTCTCTTTCGCCAGCAAAAGTTTTATCAATAGAAGTAGATGAAAAAGATCACAAAGCTGTCATAGAAGTAGCCGATGATCAACTTTCCCTCGCTATAGGTAAAGGTGGACAAAATGTACGCCTCGCAGCCAAACTCACAGGATGGAGAATCGACATAAAAGGAAATGGTAAAGAAGTCGCTTCTACAGACGGTGAAGAAGTAGAAGTTTTAGAAGAATAAAAAATATTGCTCTCAGTTTTTTTATTAAACTCCAATTAAAAAGCCCCCGCAGTAGCGGGGGCTTTTTAATTATATTTACTAAAACTTTAGATAAACAAAGCTACCAAAGCTAGAGAAAGAGTTCCCAACAATTTTACCAACACGTGTAGTGATGGACCAACTGTGTCTTTGAATGGATCCCCTACTGTGTCTCCAGTGACAGCTGCCTTGTGAGCATCTCCACCTTTACCACCTAGATTCCCCATTTCAATATATTTCTTAGCATTGTCCCAAGCACCTCCAGCATTGTTCATAAGAGTTGCCAATAATACGCCAGCGATTGTACCGATCATTATAAATCCAGCTAAAGCTTCTGCCTTCATTGTAACTCCGACAACGATAGGAATGATAACTGCGATTAATCCTGGAATAATCATTTCTTTCAAAGCTGCTTTTGTAGTTATGTCTACACAAGTAGCATAATCTGGCTTACTTGTTCCAGCCATTATTCCTGCATCAGCTTTAAATTGACGTCGTACTTCTTCAACAATTTTTCCAGCTGCTTTACCTACAGCTCTCATTGTTAAACCTGAGAAGAAAAATATCAACATTGCTCCTATAAGAGCAGCTACGAAAACTTCAACTTTTGCTAAGTCAACAATAGTCATTCCAGCCTCTGTTAAGAATGCTGAGAAAAGTAAGAATGCAGCAAGCGCGGCACTTCCCATAGCATATCCCTTTGTCAAAGCCTTTGTTGTGTTCCCTGCAGAATCAAGCTTGTCTGTTCTTTCTCTTACTTCTTTTGAAGCACCAGACATTTCTGCGATACCTCCTGCATTATCAGTAATAGGACCGAAAGTATCCATAGCCAATATATAAGCTGCTGTTGAAAGCATACCCATAGTAGCTACAGCTGTACCATAAAGACCTCCATGTTCAAATCCTGTCATTGCTCCCAATTTAAATGAAGCGAGTAATGCAGCAGAAATAGTGACGACGGTTGCTGCTGTACATTCAAAACCGATTGAAAGACCCGCGATTATGTTTGTAGCATGACCTGTCTTTGAAGCCTCTGCGATGTCTTGAACTGGCCTGTATTTATGTTCTGTATAGTATTGAGTAATGAATACGAAAGCGATACTTGCTACGATACCTACCAATCCTGCATAAAACATCAATATACTACCAAGCATTTCCATAGTTACGAAATAAAAAGCTATTGTAGCTAATAGAGAAGTTACGAAATAACCTTTATTTAAAGCTTTCAAAGGTTCATCTGTTTCTTTTGCTTTTGCAAACAAAACTCCAACCACTGCTGCCAATAATCCGAAACCTCTTATAACCAATGGGAAAATAATACCGTTAATTCCAAAATAAGGATAAAGAGCAACACCGAGAATCATAGCCCCGATATTTTCTGCAGCTGTTGATTCAAATAAGTCAGCACCTCTACCTGCACAGTCTCCTACGTTGTCACCAACTAAGTCTGCGATAACTGCTGGGTTTCTTGCGTCATCTTCTGGAATTCCTGCTTCAACTTTTCCAACCAAATCTGCCCCGACGTCTGCTGCCTTTGTGTAGATTCCTCCACCAAGCTGTGCAAACAAAGCGACCAAACTAGCTCCGAATCCGAAACCAACCAATAGATGAGGTATTTCAATAGCTGTATAACCCATCCAACCATATATATAATAAAGTCCTGTTATACCAATCAAGCTCAAAGCTACAATGGTTATACCAGAAACTGCTCCAGCTCTAAGGGCAATAGTCAAAGCCTTACTGAAACTCGTCTGTGCTGCAGAAGCTGTTCGAATATTTGAACGAACAGAAATCCACATGCCGATAAGGCCAGAAACACTAGAACATATAGCACCCAATATGAAAGCCAAGCTCACTTGAAGACCTGCAAGAGATTTTCCATTCAAAGCATAGACTCCATAAAGAACTAAAGCCAAAACAACTGTAATAATAGCAATTGTTTGGTATTGTCTTTTCAAAAATGCGTTCGCACCTTTCTTTATAGCTTCATAGATTTCTTGCATTTTAGCTGTACCCATATCGTTTTTCTTTATCCAAAAAACGAGCCATCCTGCAAAAAACAAAGCGACAATAGAAATAATAAATGAAGTTAATAACATAAATTATAAAAATTAAACTAATAATGAATAATAAAAAGAATTATAGACTTTTCGATTTCCTATAATCCACCCATTGAATATACCAGTTTTAAATTAAAAAGCAAATATGCAAAGTTGGCAATACTCTTTGTTTTATTGATTAATTTGATGTTTTTTCTATCTGGTTTAATTGCCATATTTCTGATATACTTATGGTAGGTCAATTTATCAGATTTAACAAAAAAATTATGAAAAAATATTTAAACTTATTTATTATAACTACCTTAGTAATGTCATCTTTTGGAATCATTTCTACTGCAAAAGCAGAGGAAGCAAAGAAGGGCTACCCTATCTTTGGAGAAGAAGTAAAAGATTTGAGAGAAGAAATTAATGAACAGAAAGATGAAATAAAAAATGAAGTCAGAGAAAGGTTAGAAAATGGAGAGAGTGAAACGGGAGAAAAAGTTAGAACAAGAGAAGAAGAAAGAGAAATGTTAAGAGAAGAAGCAAAAGCAAAATTTGAGGCCCTCAAAGAAGCTATTAAAAAAGAAAAAAATAAAGTAAAAGCAAAAATTGCAGAAATGCGAATAGAAAGTAGAGAAAAAGCATTAGAAAATATGGACAAAACGATAGAAAAAGTCTCAGAGCTTAAAGATAGAGTAAATTCTCAAATGATGAAACTGGAAGAAAAGAAAGTAGATGTCGCTGGAGCAAAGACTTTTATAGTTACAGCTGAAAGTAAATTAAATGAAGCAAAGTTAAAAATAGCAGAAATTAATTCACTTTTTGGAGATTCAATCAACCAGCTCTCTCTAGAACAAAAAGATAAATTAAAGACATTGACAGAAGAAACACAAAATCTAATAAAAGAAACACGCCAAAGCCTCAATGATGCGGTCAAATCATTAAAAAGTGCCATTACAAATTAATTTAAAATAAAATTATGGAACCAAATAAAAAATCAAACGGGGCATTAATTGGATCAATAATTATAATACTCATACTCGTAATTGGCGGTATATATATTTGGCAATCTAAAACAGCGAAGGAAGCCGAGATGAAAAAAATTCAAGAAGAAAATCTAATGCAATTGGAAGCAAATGAATTAAAAGCTTTAGAGCAATATCTAAACGAGACAGATACTGAAATAAATATTGATCTAAATAACATAAATTAAAAATATGAGAGATTATTTTGACAGAGCGCCAGGAATAAATAAGGCAAGAGAGATAGAACAACAATTAGAACTTTTCAAAAAAGACCCGGAAGAATTTTTTGAAAAATTAAAAAGACACTCTCCTAATGAATTTACTGTTAAAAGTGAAATAAGCAAATTACTAACTGAAATAAATTTTCCCCTCACAGACAAATCACCTGAGGGGAAAATATATTCTAGCTATGATTCTGAATATTTAAAAAATATATTAAAAAATGAGCTAAAAAAAGCTGCATAAAAAAATTAGGAAATTCTTTTTTTGGCATACGCAATATTAATCTCGTGAGCCATATTCAAGTTCGAGTGCGAGCCATGAAAAAGGATTACCTAATTTTTTTGTACAAATTTGAAAAAAAGCATCTTTTAGTATAAAGTAAAGAAATGCAAATAAAAATAAACAAATTACCAAAAAGTGAGGTTGAAATCGAAGGAGAATTAAGTGCCGATGTGTTTGAAACGTATTTCAATAAAGCTTTAAAAGCTATAGGTGAGCATGTAGAGATAGACGGTTTTCGTAAAGGCAAAATACCTGAAAATGTCTTACTCTCAAAGGTTCCAGAAGCTCAAATACTAGGAGAAATGGCAGAAATGGCTTTGAGTGAACACTATCCAAAAATATTAGAAGATGAAAAAATAGACGCTATATCACGTCCAGAAATTTCTATTACCAAACTTGCTCGCAACAATCCATTAGAATTCAAAATTAAGACTGCAGTTATGCCAGAAATGACTCTCCCAAATTACAAAGATATAGCAAAGAAAGTCCTTTCAGATATAAAAGAAGAAGACAAAAAAGTAGAACCAACAGAAAAAGAAGTTGAAGACACGATAATGGATATCAGAAAATCCCGTGCTCCAAAAATCCACATGGCGGCCGCGTCCTCCGAAGCTTTAGCGAAGGAGGAAAAAACTTCCCATGAACATAAAGAAGGAGAAGCTTGCGATCATGAAGACCATAAAGAAAAAGAAATAAAAGAAGAAGAACTCCCTCCTTTCAATGATGAATTCGTGCAGGCTCTCGGACCCTTCAAAGATATAACTGATTTTAAAGATAAATTAAAAGAAAATATAAAATTAGAAAAAGAAAATCAATTAAAAGAAAAAGCTAGATTAAAAATCGTTGAAAAAATAATTGATGATACGAAAGTTGAACTTCCAGATATCTTAGTAGAAGTAGAATTGGATAAAATTTTATATAGAATGGAATCAGACATAACTCAAATGGGATTAAAATTTGAAGATTATCTAAAACATTTGAATAAAACAGTAGAAGAAATAAGGAAAGAATTTAGAAATGATGCAGAAAAGAAAGCTAAGCTCGCTCTTGTTTTAAACAAGATAGCTGTAAATGAAAAAATAGAAGCTGATAAAGAACAAGTGGCCAAAGAAGTAGCGATGATCTTAGAACATTACAAAGATGCAGATCCTGAAAGAGCTCAAATGCATGCAGAAAATGTTTTAGTCAACGAAAAAGTTTTCCAATTCTTAGAAGAACAAAAATAAATACACAATCAAAAACCTCCCGAGGATAACCCTCGGGAGGTTTTTATGTTATGATTACTACATGGAACGAAAAACAAAACTCGAGGTAGAGGAATTCTATCATATATATAATCGTGGTGTAGAAAAACGAAAAATATTTCAAGTTTATTCTGATTACAAAAGATTCCTGGCTTTACTTTATATCGCAAACAATGACCAACCATTACACATAAAAGATTTCGGTTATATGTCCCTCGAAGAAATCTTTAAACAAGATCGTGGGGAACAATTAGTAGCAATAGGAGCATATTGCCTAATGCCGAATCATTTTCATTTATTACTTACTCCCCTTGTAGATGGAGGGATATCAAAATTTATGTTAAAACTTCAAACCGGGTATTCTATGTATTTTAATAAAAAAAATGATAGAGTTGGTCCATTATTTCAAGGAACTTTCAAATCAAAACACGCAACCGATGATTTATATTTAAAATATATTTATGCATATATTCACCTCAATCCAGCAAAACTAAAAAATCCAAATTGGAAAACTCAGTCAAGAAGTTTTTTAACTGAACTTGAAAAATTTGTTGCTGAATATCCATATTCAAGTTTACAAGAATACATTTCTTTAAATTATAAGATAATAAATCCAGCACCATTCCCCGTTGAAGGGAAAGACATAATAGATTACGACACTATAATAAACGATTTTTCTGAATTTCCCGAGGATAACCCTCGGGAGATTTAAGTCATTTAAAACAAAGGTAAAATAAAATGATAATAGATCAAGGAAATCAAGAACCAATACAAAGAAAATCGTAAACAAATTAAACCCATGAAATTAAATTTTTCATGAGAATAATCCCACAGCCTAACTTTTTTTATCTTTAAATCTAGATAACCGGTCAAAAATTCAACCAATGTTGGAACTATAAAAATCAAAATTAATCTATAAATTAATGCTATCTCTAAAAAACTAATAATAGCCAAGAATGTTCCTATTAAGGCATACATCTGAGCATCAATTAATTTAGGTTTTATTAATTTTTTATGTTCGATAGATCTATAAACAAACTCCAAAATAAAACCGACAAATAAACCAATAAAAAAATTCAAAACAATTTGTAAAAACATATTTATATATCTTTAATTAATTTATCTATTTTTAATGATCTAAATATTTTTTTGTTTAAAGCCATCCTCAAAAAAGACAATGTTTTTTCTTTTCCTACTAGCCAAACAAAACCCAAAGCTACCAATAAAGTACTCCCCGGAATTGGGAAAATATAAGAAATTAATCCTAATATTATTAAAAATATTCCTATCAATTTGTGAAAAATTTCTAATTCTAATTTTTTCATAAGAACTTAATTTTATTATAAACTAAATATAAAAAAATAAACACTTGAAAATTAAGTCTAAAAGAATATAATAACCTTATGTTAATACCAACAGTTATTGAAAAATCACAATTTGGCGAAAGAGCTTATGATATTTATTCACGTCTTTTGAGAGAAAGAATAGTATTTTTAGCTGGGCCGATAGACGATAATGTAGCAAATATTGTCATTGCTCAACTTTTATTCCTTGAATCCGAAGATTCTAAAAAAGATATTTCACTTTATGTAAATTCCCCTGGAGGTTCTGTCACTTCCACTCTAGCCATAGTAGACACGATGAATCATGTCCGTCCTGATATTTCTACTTTTTGTGTAGGAATGGCAGCTTCTGGTGCAGCTATCATTTTGTCAGCTGGTAAAAAAGGCAAAAGATTTATATTACCAAATGCAGAAGTCATGATACATCAACCATTGGGAGGAGTAGAAGGACAAGCGACAGACATAGCCATCACTGCAAAGCATATATTGAAGACTAGAGATAATTTAAATAAAATTTTAGCTAAAAATACAGGCAAGCCACTAACTCAGATAGAAAAAGATGTAGAAAGAGATTTCTTTATGGATGCAGATGAAGCTAAAAAATATGGAATTATAGACGAGATAGTCACTAAATCCAAAACTCCTGCTATAAAATAATTAACCTAAAATAAAAAATAAATACCTACCAATCATAAAGACTGGCAGGTATTGGTCACCAATGTATGGGGAGGATACATTGGCAAAATTATGTATGCCCGTTACCATAACGAGCTCGTGTTCCTGATTTTCCACCAGGACTAGGAAAATGTCCCATTTTAAAACTTTTAGTAGTGGGAGCAGACAAAAGATCTTCCCTCGGATCAAAAAAATTTGATCCATATCTTTTTTTTAAATTAGTAACTTTTTTCTTCTTGGTTACTTCAACTTTTTTCTCCGCCATTTGAAACCCCTTCAATAAATGGATAAAATATTTTAGTTCTATAAAAGAACTGACCTGTTTGTATTATCGCACAAATTTAAAAAAAATGCAAATCATGGACAATGTGGTCTTTATTTGTTATATTAAATATGTTGAATTTTAAAAATTTATTTCACTTGGTTTATAAGAATATTCCATATATGTTGTTGCAAGATAAAACTTTAAAGACGAAATTTACAAAATTAAGCGAACAAATTCGTATTTTTTGTGTAGAAGCGAAACTACAAATATAGTGGCTTGTTTTTATAAGTCAAAACAAGACTTATGAGCACATTAATAATAATTCTGATAGGAGTAGGCGTACTCCTTTTGGGAGTTGGAATCGGATACTATCTCCGAGTTATCGTCGCATTAGGAAAGAGGAAATCTATAGAAATAGATATCAAACAAATGTTGGTCGGTGCTAAAGAAGAAGCACAAAAGATCACAGATGAAGCTAAAAACAAAGTCGAAAAGAGATTAGCTGAATTAAAAGAAGAAGAAAAAAGACACGAAATAGAATTTAAAGAAACAGAAAAAAGACTTATCAAAAAAGATGAGTTTTTAGATGCAAGACAAGTAGAGATAAACAAAGAAGCTGAAAACATCAAAGTAAAAGTAGAAGAAGTCAAAAAAGTACAAGAAAGGGTCTTGGGGCTAGAAGCAGAAAAAAGAACTGAATTAGAAAGAGTTTCTAAATTAACCATAGAAGAAGCAAAAGAAGAGTTGATGAGAGAAATTGAAAAGAAATATGAAGAAGACATATTAATCAGAATCCAAAAACTAGAAAATAACAACGAAGAAAAATTAGACAAGAGGGCAAAAGAAATTTTGGCTACTTCTATTCAACGTTTAGCTTCAAGTACTGCTTCTGAACTCATGACGACGACGGTCAGCATCCCAAATAATGAGATAAAAGGTAAAGTTATCGGTAAAGAAGGCCGAAATATAAGGGCTTTTGAAAGAGCAGCTGGTGTAGAGCTCATAGTCGATGACACACCTGGTTCTATAATAATATCTTCATTCGACCCTATCAGAAGACAAGTTGCTCGCCTAGCATTAGAGAATCTAATATTAGATGGCCGTATTCAACCAGCAAAGATAGAAGAATTAGTAGAAAAGGCTAAAGAAGAAATAAACAAAATAATTAAAGAAAAAGGAGAACAAGCTGTCTATGAATGTGGTATCTTCAATTTTGATCCACGAATAGTAGCTATCATCGGAAGATTATATTTCCGTACAAGTTATGGACAAAATGTTCTTCAACATTCCATAGAGATGGCTCATATAGCAGGAATGATCGCTGAGGAATTAGGAGCAGATGTCGCAATAGCAAAAGCTGGAGCACTCGTACATGACATAGGTAAGGCACTCGATCATGAAGTACAAGGCACACACATAGAAATAGGTATGAGAATATTGCAGAAATTTGGAGCAGACGAACGCATAATTACTGCAATGAAATCCCACCACGAAGATCATCCTTATGAAACGATAGAAGCTGTGATAGTTCAGACAGCCGATGCTATCTCAGGAGGCAGACCAGGAGCTAGACGAGATTCTGTAGAAAATTATCTAAAGAGATTACAAGAGCTCGAAGCACTCGTAAATGCTTTCCCCGGCATAGAAAAATCCTATGCATTACAAGCAGGACGTGAAATACGCATATTTGTCACACCAGATAAAGTTTCTGATGCTGAAGCTAAGTTAATGGCGCATGATATAGCTGTAAAAATAGAACAAGAATTAAAATACCCTGGAGAAATCAAGGTTACGATGATCAGAGAGACAAGAATCATCGAATATGCTAGATAAATCTTCTGCTATTGCCTAAAAAAACCCTTGATATATAATGTATAGGTAGTAATTATATAAGTAATTGGTCGAAAGAATTATAAAAATAACCTTACAAAACTATGAACAAACAAGCATTAGCTGAATTGGTACACGGTAAACTTGGTGGTACAAAAGTACAAGCTGAGGAAATCGTAGATTCATTGTTTGATGCTATCGTTGGAACCTTAAAAAAGGGAGGCGAAGTATCAATTGCTGGTTTCGGAATCTTTTCCGTAAAAGGACGTGCTGCAAGAATGGCTCGCAATCCAAAAACTGGAGAACAAGTCAAAGTTGCTGCAAAGAAAGTTCCAAAATTCAGAGCTGCAAAAGCTTTGAAGGATGCAGTCGAATAATTCTTTTCTACTGTAATACGTAGAAAGGTCGCGCGACCTACCTGCCGGTAGGCAGGAAAGAATTAGCTCTTTAAAACACCCTCGCAAGAGGGTGTTTTTGTTTTAGATATTATTTTTAGGAAAACCTACATAAGCTTTTATATATTTTGTACCATTTATAGTAAGAGCGATAGAACGCATACAACCATCATCAATATCATATTTGGTTTGTTTTTTTAATCTTTTTCTGCCTCTTGTCCCAGTTCCACCCAAAAACATTATAGGAAACAAATATTTCTCATCTTGTAATTCACTAACATTGGTTTTCAACATATTTAATATTGTATACTTTGATCTAACATCACCAAAATCCTTCAAACCATCCATCATTGCCTCTTTAAACTTCTCTGCCGTCTCCAAAAGAGAACCATTTGTCCACAATAGTGGTAATTCACCAGCACGTCTCCAAACTCCAACTTCTTTAGGATCTACCTCCATTAAATACCAATCACTATTATCATAAGCAATTAATCTTTTTTTCCATTCTTTTTTAATTATCTTATCAAGTTCTTTTTCTTGCATGAGAAGAACCTTTCTTTTTATCTCAACTAACTTTTTATGAAAATCTTCCAAAGAAATTTGTTTCAAAAAACCTTTTCTAAACAAAAAATTCAAAAAACTAGAAAAAGGTCCATCAATTCTTTGTTTTCTTACTAAATTAGATATAACAAATGTCCTTTTCACCTCAAGAACATTTATTTCATTCAATGAATCCATTATAAAATTCTAACATAGATCTTAATATTTTCTTATTACTGCCTTTACGACAGCATTAATATTCAAAGAATGTTCAGGATAAATATTGTTATATTTTTTATTAGCTGGCTGTAGCCACACCTTATTCCCTTCTTTTCTAAAATACTTCATTGTAAATTCTCCATCAACTTCTGCTATCACTATCTGCATATCTTTAGCTGTATTCGTTTTTTCCACCAAAACCATATCACCTTTTTCTATGTGTGCATCTATCATAGAGTCTCCATCAACTTCAAGCATGTAAGTCGATGCTTTATTTTTTACAAGTAAATCGTCTAAGTTTACAGAATCCGCCAACTCTTCTTCGACTGTTGCAGGCAAGCCTGCAGTCACAAAACCAAGCATCGGAATTTCTCCAAAAGATTGAGAAGGGATTAATCTCCCTAAATGATCTTTAGCTACCAATCCTTCATCGATAAGTTTGTTAACAATTTTAAAAACTGCATTCTTGGATTTAAAACTAAAAATATCCATCATCTCCCTGTATGTTGGCATTCTTTTGTTTTTGGAATAAAAATCTTCTATTTTTGTCTGGTAAATATTTTTAGCCATAAATTAGAAAAAGGAAGCGATTCTAAAACTAGGAGAAGAAAGGAGTCTCTTGAAAAAAGATTGTCTATTGTAAAAACGGACTTTCTTCAAAAGAAGTTTGTGGTCATGAGCTTCTTTTTTATATTCTTCCCCCCTTAATATCTTGAAATCAATTATTCTATTGATTCTCGCTATCTCCTTCTCTATTGTTTTTAAATATTGTTTTTGTGACATACGCTTATTCCCTGCAAACTTTATGCAAAGCAGGATTTATTAAATTATTACTAAATGACCTATGTGTATAGTATAGGTGAACGAGCGTTCACTGTCAAATACTTCCCTGTGGATAACCAGACAAGGGCGGCCCTTTTGAAAAGGAACGACCTTTGCTAAACAAAAACCCTTATAAATTAAAGCTTAAATACTTGACTTTTTAGCTTAACTATGCTATACTTTTATTGTAGTTCTTTATAAAAATTTCACCCTTTTGAATGACGCCATAGGCGGATTGAGTCCTAAATATCACAAAAAGTGATTAGGAAAAACAAAAATCAGAAGGAGCATGAAATGGAAAACTCTTATTTTAATTTAGTAATTTTAGTTTTTTTAATTACCGCAAAAATTCTTTTATCATTCCAGGTGATAAAAGAATTGAAATGGTTCGCAAAGATAAATAAAAAAACCCTAAAAAGATCGCTTGAACTTGTTATTAACAAAGTTCATCCGATATTACTTGCGGTGATGGGGTTAAATTTATCTTATATAATTCCTGGGACAAGATTGATAACTATCTTTGTTTTTATGGGTTTATCTATCTTGTTATTTGTCGGAATATTTTTAACGATGTTAGGAGTATTCTACAAATGGATACAAAATAATTAAGCCACCGGAAGAGCCATCTTCCAAGGTGGCTTTTTCTTTTTTATTTATTAATTAGAGAGAGCCAATATCTATTTACAAACTTATAAAAAGGTCTAATATCAAAGAGAAGGCTATTTTGACAAAAATTCATAAACAATCTCATAGGAGAAACTATGAAAAAACAAACTCTCATATTGTTATTTATTTGCCTTACTCTAACTATCAACGCCCAAATGGTAACTGACCAAAAAGTACCAGTTTTAAAAACCGCTCAAGAAACTTCATCTATAATTAATTCCCTCTTCTCAAATATACAAAAAGAAAAAGGTATTAATGTAGACGTAAACAGCAGAATGGTCGGTGATATTTCAGTAGACAATGTAATCCTCGACGGAATAGTAGTAGCGACAATCCTTTCCGATAAAGGATTAAAAGCAAAAAAAGAATTATCTACATTCTCAGAATTTGTTCAATTGATCAAAGAATTAAAAGAAGTCGGGAATTTCCAATATCCCAAAATCGTAAATATCTTTGTATTAAAAGACATCAGAGATGACTATGTAATTCTTGCGATTAGGGAAGGCACCGAAATTCCTTCTTTTGTAAGAAAATTATTGTAAGCGCATTTGTAAAAGCACATTTTACAAATGCGCTTTTACATTTTTATGCATTTACCTTCGGCTCTTCAAAATATTCAGAGCCAAAAATTACGAAGTAACTTTTGGCCTGTATTGTATCGCTTCGAGAATATGGTTTGAATTTATTTCTAAAGAATTTTCTAAGTCTGCAATAGTGCGGGCTATTTTTATTACTCTATGATACGCACGAGCAGAAAGTGCGAGGCGTTCAGCGCTATCATCCAAAAGCTGTCTTGTCTTTTCATCTAGCTTCACCATATTTGATAAATCTTTCACATTCATTTCACTGTTCGTTTTTATATCTCTTTTAAAATTTTCAAATCTTTTTTTCTGAACTTCTCGTGCATTAGTCACTCTATATTTTATCCTATCACTCGTCTCTCCGTTTCCTATTTCTCCAAGTTTTTTATAATCTACATTTCCTACAGAAACCCAAAGATCAATACGATCCATAATAGGGCCAGACAATTTTCTTTTATATCTATCCAAATCCGAAGGTCTACAAATACAAACCCTTTGTTTGCTAGTAGCATTGCCACAAGGACAAGGGTTCATGGCAGCAACCAAAATAAAATTTGATGGGAAAGTGGCTGTGCCCTTAGCGCGAGAAATAGAAACGATATTATCTTCCAATGGCTGTCGCAAAGATTCGATGACTTTCTTTTCAAACTCTGGAAATTCATCCAAAAAGAGAACACCCTTGTGTGCCAAGGTCACTTCACCCGGCTTAGGATATGTTCCTCCACCTATAATAGATACATAAGAAGAAGTGTGATGAGGTGATCTAAATGGAGGAGAAGAAATGAGTTCCCCTCTTGTTGCTCCTGCAACAGAATGTATGCCCGTGATTTCCAAAACTTCATCAAGTTTTAAATCTGGAAGTAGCTGAGAGAAAGCCCTGGCGAGCATTGTCTTCCCTGTACCTGGTGGTCCATACATTGCGATATTATGTCCACCAGCTGCTGCTATTTCCAATCCTCTCTTTGCTCCCTCTTGCCCTTTCACATCTGAAAAATCAGAACCTCTACTTTCTTTTTTATAAACAATCTGTGTTTTTGATTGAACTAAAATCAATCCATCACCAAGGGCCGTCCTTTGGGAACCCTTTAAGGACGGCCCTTTCTTTTCAGAAATATGACCAACAACTTCTTCCAAAGTCTCTGCTCCAAAAATCTTTATACCTTCCACCAAGGCTGCTTCGACAGCATTTTCTTTGGGCAAATAAACTTCTTCATATCCAGCTTTTTTAGCTTCCATGACCAATGGCAAGGCTCCTCTTATTCTTCTCAATGTACCATCTAGCCCAAGCTCGCCCAAGAAAATTTTCTTTTCTGAATTAAATTTCAAATCTTCACAAGCCAACATGTATGCGAGGGCAATAGCTAAATCAAAAAACGGCCCCTCTTTTTTAAGATCAGCCGGTGAAAGCGAAACTATTATTTTTTGATTTTTGGCTTTCGGAGACTTAAAACCAGAATTTTTTATAGCAGAGCTCACCCTATCTTTAGATTCATCTACAGCTTTATCAGGAAGTCCAACAATGTTAAAAGTATGCAAGCCCTTCGACAAATCTACTTCGATCGTTACGATCTGACCCGAGAGGAGATTTACTTGTGCCGAATAAACTCGTGCAAAGCTCATAATATTTAATTATGCCTTCTATTTTTTTATTAATATTAATCGTTAAGGTGTTTCTTGCAGGTTTTAGCTGCTGGATTCGCAGCCATGCGATCCATCTCTATATCTTTCTTGCAAATTTCACATTTGCCGAAAGAGACTCTATTTATCCCCTCAAGCGAACTCAAGACATTATTCAATCTTGATTCTAAAGTTTTAACCATAGCACTTCTGGATTCAAAATCCTCAAATCTATCGGCCATATCGTTTTGATCAGTTTCTCTATATCCCAAATCTTCAGGAGTCGCCTCCCATTCATTTGTCTCAGGATTAAATTTACCAATATCACGAAGTTGTCCAATAAGGACATCTCTTTCTATTTCTAATTTTTCTTTAATTTTCTTTTTATCTAACATATCCAAATACTATCACTTCCTCACAAAAAGGCAACAATAAAAAAGCCCCAATATCCAAATATTCATATATCTTATCTTATTTCTTAATTTTAGTGGAGAAAAGGCGGAGGATGACTTCACGAACAGCCAAATTTGATTTCGTAATTATTATAGAATCATCATTCGCAAAAACATACATCAACACAGTATTCCCTTCATTATCTTTTAAGATTCTGGCATTTTTATTTTCAACTATTCCATCTTCAAAATTCTTGGTAAACAAATAATTTGTATCTGGGGAAATCTTTATACCCCAAATAACTCCTAAATCATAAAGCATTTTGTGTTCCCACTCATGCATAGTAGTAAATGCATCAGTAAAAGAACGAATCTTTATAAGCATAAACAAATCACCAATATTAGGAGAAACGGAACTCACTCCACTTTTAAAAACTCCCAACAAAAAATTATCATCAAAAAGTTTATTTTCTCCTAAAACTAAATTACTTTTCAAAATATTATTAAATCTTTGGAGACCCACAACCTTTTTATTCTCTGTGAGATATATCCCTTCTATTCCCCCTATTTTTACTTTAGTATTATTGATCTTTTCAAGAATAATCTCAGCTATTTTATCTTTAGAAAGTTCATCTATCGCTTTAAAATCTGTTTGATCATTAAAAATTAAAGAAGTAAATTGTGGCGCAACGGTAATAGTATTTATTTCTTCTTTAAGAAAAGTTAAAACAAAAAGCAATGCTAAAGACAAAAATAAAAGAAGAATACTTATAAGCATAAAAACTTTATTCTTTTTAGATTTTGGAGATAAATTACTTTTTTCATTCTCATGCTGTTCTTCTTCATGAATTATTTTCTTTATCATTCCACCCTCCCCACTCTCAATAGCCTTCACCATTTCATCGGTGTAAGTCTTTACATTTTTATTTTTTAATTTATTTTCATTTTCCATAAATCTAATTTAATTAAACTCTGTGGATAACCGGGTAAGGGCCGCCCTTCAACCACCTAATACACCTCTCCATTATAACATTTCTCACAATACACAATCTCTGGTCGATCAGGAGAATAAGAAGTTTCAAATTCATTAGTGCAGTTTTCTTTCATGCACTTCCTATGCCAGAGTTTTAAGGGATTTCTTTGTTTAAATCTAGTATAATATCTGCAATTAGAACACAACCTAGGTAAAGGAATATCAAATCTCTTATAAAAAGTTAATTCATCTCGAATTATTTTAAATGCTGTAGTACAACGATCTTTACATTCTCCCTTGTGTTCACATCCTATGATTTCGTTTACTATATCATCTGAAACGTCTTTTATGTCATCCGGTATATCTTTTGGTAAAATAGTGGGTTTATAATTACGTGTTTCAGAATCTTTCCAAGACAAGCCACTAGCCAAAATCTCTTCTTTTTCTTTTAAAAAATAGTCTTGAGCTATTGTTTCGTTATAACAAAATGGAGATAATTCTGTTGGAAAAAATTCTCCATATTTATAAATATTTCCTTTTTTATCAATGTAAGGCATATCATTCATATGTTTTATAATCTTTTCTCTCAATACAAAAAAATCTTCTTTTTTGTATTGTTTATTAAAGATACAATAATGTTTATTCCGTAGACCTAAACAAGCGAAAAGATTAGAAGAATTAAAACAATTAAACGAATATTCTACATTTTCTGTTGTATATACATTACTACAAAATAAACAATTTTTACCACCCACTCCTGTGTCAAAAGACTCATACCCCAACTCGAGCATCCCAACAGCTGGACCACAACTAATGCAATCTTTTATTCCTCTCGCGGTCCAAAATACATCCTTTGAGTCCTCCACTCCACCAGTACTATCAAAACAATAATGAGCATTCTTACCATTTTCGATATTATTACCAGAAACATTATAGGAATTCAAAATATGAGCAAAGCGATGAATTGATTTTAATTTCATTTCCTCAAAATCTTTCTTTTTTTGTTGAATTGAGGAGTAACTACTTAAATTTATTTCTTTCATTCTCTTCTGATATTCTTCTTTGGTTAATTGTCGATTAAAAAAACAATAACTTTTACTCCTCATATTTGAGCACATAAAACAATCCGTGCAACCCCTGCAATCATATAAAAAATATGAATTCACACAATTATGAGAATCTTGACTATAAAAAAGTTGATATGAATCAGTACAATTTACATCATCGTAAGAAAACTGTGTTCTATGGACAACATACAAGTCCATCGAATCTTTTATATCAGTTATCGAATTAGAATAGAAGACCCTCTCGTTTTTCCAGGAAGCAGATATTAAGTAACAATCCTTACTTTCATCTGCAAAATTACAATAATCACTATTTATTCCTTGTGAATTTGTGAGGCCTTGCAATGGAAATTTATTTCTAAATTCTGCCCATTGTTCAAAGAAAGGCTTGGAAAAATTGTACTCAATACTATAACTAAAAGGATCCCAGCTATCTCCCCACCACGTTTTTTGATCTATTACGATTAAATTTTTATCTGAAGAATAACTTGAGATAAAGTCCTTGCCCCAAAAACTATCTTTTCTTCTATATAAAGCATGCGTATTTCTGTATGCCAAACGTCTTTGTAATCTACATTCTCTGCAGAAAGTAGGTGGAGGGACTTTTATTTTCTCATAAAAATTAAAATCTTCAGGCTCTATCGTAAAGTCTTTCTTGCAATTCTGACAGGTTTTATTTTGAGCTTCCATAATGGTAAATATTTTAACACTATTAATTATAACAGATTTTAATACTTTAAAACAAAAGAGCGGTTCTTTTTTAAAGAACCGCTCTTTTTATTATTTATTTTTTCTATCTTTATTTCTTTGGAGCAAAGAAATCTTTATCAGCTTCGCGAATAGACAAACTTATTTTACCTTGTTCTCTATCTACTTTCAAAATCTTCACAGGTACTATCATGCCTTCTTTTACTATGTCGCTAACTCTTTCCACACGAAATGGTGCCATTTCAGATATATGAACCATGCCATCTGTAAAAGGATTCAATCTCACAAAAGCTCCGAAATCAGCAATTCTCACAACCTCACCTTTCAACATTTCACCCACATTAAATTCATGAGTCATTTCTTCGATTATTTTCTTTGCCATTTCAGCTTTATTTTCTTTACCTGTTAGGTATACAGTACCATCGTCCTCAATGGTTATCTCTGCTCCTGTCCTTTCTTTAATATCTTTAATAGTTTTTCCACCACCACCTATCACCATTCCTATCTGGTCTGGTTTTATCTTTATAATCAAAATTTTTGGTGCATTTGGAGAAATTTCATTTCTTGATTTTGGAATTTCTTTTTCGATAGCATCGAGAATGGTCAATCTAGCTTTCTTTGATTGTCTCATGGCTTCACCCAATATCTTTACAGGAACTCCATCCACCTTCACATCGAGCTGAATAGCTGTGACGCCCGTTCTCGAACCAGCAACTTTGAAATCCATATCTCCATGATGATCTTCTGGTCCTTGAATATCTGTCAAAATTTTATATTTATTATCATTCTCGTACATCAAACCCATAGCGACACCAGCCACTGGAGCTTTGATGGGTACTCCTCCATCCATAAGAGCCAAAACAGAAGCACAAATAGAAGCCTGTGATGTAGAACCGTTAGAAGCCATTGATTCAGAGACTATACGCATGGTGTAAGGAAAATCTGAAACACTAGGCAATATCATAGCCAAAGCCTTTTCTGCTAATGCCCCGTGTCCTACTTCTCTGCGATTTGTATTTCCAAAACGTCCGACTTCTCCACTAGAATATGGAGGAAAGTTATAATGATGCATAAATCTTTTTTCTATTTTTGCTTGTATTCCATCTACCAAAAGCTTTTCTTCTGGTCCACCTAAAGTCAGCACAGAGAGTACGTGAGTTCCTCCACGATAAAATATTCCACTGCCGTGTAATATTGGAGAAAGCCCTCCTGCTTGTGTATATAGATCACGCAATCCATCCATAGCTCTACCGTCGGCACGTCTATCTTCATTTATTGCTTTTTCATGCAACATATTATTTTCTGTCTCATCAAATAGATCGTCTTCAGCTGCGAAATCTTTTCTGTCTGGATATTTTTCCTTAACTAATTTATTCCATTCAGTATGCAATTCATCTATTTTCTTTTTTCCCGCCTCGCCTTGACTGCGAGTCGAGGCTGGGCCAACACCAGCAAAGAGAGCATCCTCCATTTTAGGTAATATTTTCTCATTAAATAATTTTACAGATTCTTCATCTATTTTTTCTTTTTCAATAACTCTTTTTTCTATGCCTATTTCTGAAACAATTTTCTTTTGAAAATCTTCCAATTTAATTATCTCTTCACTAGCTCTCTTAAAGGCAGCCTCCAATTCATCTTCTGTGGTTTCATGAGCAGAAGCTTCTATCATATTTATGTTTCCATCTTTACCACAGATAGTTAAATCATATTTATATTGAGAATCATCCAGCCTTAAGCTCTGTGCTGGATTTATCTTTAAATTATCATCATCGTATTTACCTATACGTACACATCCTACTGGTCCATTCCAAGGTATATTAGATACAGCCAAAGCTAGAGAAGCCGCATTTACTGCGAGAATAGTAGAATCTTCTTCTCCGACAGAGATGACGGTAGTGATGACTTGCACAGCATGACGTATTGATTGATCAAATAAAGGACGCAAGGTTCTGTCTATCACACGAGAAGCGAGCACTGCATCTTCTGAGGGCTTTCCTTCCCTATGCATAAACCTGGATCCCAATATTTTTCCAGCCGCATAAAATTTTTCTACATAATCTACGGTCAAATTAAAAAACCCTAAACCATCTTGTTTGTCGTGGGACATACAAGCTGTGGCGATGACTATAGTATCGCCATACTTCAACATCACAGAACCATGTGCTTGTTCTGCTAAATCTGAAAATTGAGCGGTCAAAGTTTTTCCACCAATTTCTACTACATACTCTTTTTTATTCATATATTTTTTACCCGCCAAAGACGGGTGGAGCTCCCCTTCAGAATAAAGTACTGTTTCACTATAAAGTGAGACATTATCTCTATCTAAAGGCGAACCTGTTAATTAATAATTACTAATAAATTTATTTACCTCCTATCAAATATTTTCTTGGATTGAGAGAAAGGTCTATAAAATCGTCTGCTGCTTCACGAAGCTTGCTGGAAGTTGATTTGCCGAAAGAAGCTATCTCTATCTGTGTGCCTGTATTATTTTTAACATATTCTACTAAAGGAATGAAGTCCCCGTCTCCTGAGACGATGATCACAGCATCCAAACGACTAGCCATTCTCATCACATCCACAGTAAGACCGACATCCCAATCTCCCTTTTTGGTGCCCGTATGAAATATCTGCAAATCTTTAGTCTTAGTCTCGATTCCGAGCTTTGTAAGAGCTTCAAAGAAATTCTTTTCTTCTCCTGATTCAGTGGTGATGACATAAGCTACAGCTCTGACCAGTCTTCTGCCCGCTACTGCTTCTTTCAAGACTGCACCAAAATTAACTCTGGCTTTATACAAGTTGCGAGCCGAATGATATAAATTTTGAGCATCTATGAAAACCCCAACTCTTTGTTCTTTATGTTTTATTACTGTCATATGTTGATTATAACACAAAAAGAAATCCCCCAGACGGGGGACATCTATTATGCGAGATTCATTTTCTTCATTACTGAATTGTATTGAGTCTTGTCTTTTCTTTCTAAATATTTTAAATGTGTTCGTCTGTCAGCAACCATCTTTATGAGTCCACGGCGAGAGTTATTATCTTTCTTATGTTTCTTTAAGTGTTTCGCTAATTCATCTATTTGTGTGGACAAAATAGCAACTTGAACGACAGAAGATCCTGTATCTTTCTCATGAACCTGGTTTTTCTTTATAATTGTTTGCTTTTTCTTTGTAGTTAACATGAATTTATCTTAGCATAAAGCTGGAGAAAATGCAAGGTAGTGTTTTAAAATTTTATTTATCAATTTTTAATAATGTCATGTCGCACAATATTTGATATAATAAAATCATGACAGACAATATTCAACAATTAAAAAGAATATTCTTGGAATATCTAGAAATCGAAAAAGGTTCGAGTCTGAAAACAGTAGAAAATTATGAAAGGTACCTAACTCGCTTTATCAATTTTTCAAAAGTAGAAAAAGCCAAAGACATCACTGATGACAAAGTGCGCGAATTCAGACTCTTCTTAAATAGACAATCTGGGGTAAAAGTAAAAGGGCAATCTAGCGCAACAATGAAGAAAAATACTCAAAATTATTATCTCATTGCTTTGCGTGTGTTTTTAAAATATTTAATCAAACACGAAGTATCGACCCTCTCCCCTGACAGAATAGAATTGGCAAAAATAAAAGAAAGAAGTCTGGACCTGATAACCATCGATGAGTTGAATAGATTGCTGAATGGACCAAATGGCTCAGATTTAAAAAACCTCCGGGATAAAGCAATTCTAGAATTATTTTTTTCTACAGGGCTTCGTGTGTCAGAACTCGCTTCTTTAAATAATGACTTGGATTTATCAAAAGGTGAATTTTCTATTCGAGGTAAAGGAGAGAAAGTGCGTGTGGTTTTCTTGTCTGACAGTGCAAAGAAAGCTATCAAGGAATATTTACCAAAAAGAAAAGATATGGAAGATGCGATGTTTGTGCAAGTATCTACCATAAATAAAAAGAGAGCTTCCAGACTCACTCCAAGATCGATAGAAAGAATAGTAAAACACTATGCCGTAAAAGCGGGCATATCTAAGAAAGTGACACCTCACATAATACGCCATTCATTCGCCACCGACTTATTACAAAATGGCGCAGACATCAGAAGTGTTCAAATGATGCTCGGTCATTCAAATATTTCTACAACACAAATCTACACACATATCACAGACAGACAATTATTAGAAGTACATAAAAAATTTCACAGTAGAAAATAATATGAAAATTGTTTCATGGAATACAAACGGTTTGCGTGCAACGGCAAAACAAAATAATTTTTTCCCAATATTTGAGAATGGGAAAGTAGATATTTTATGTTTACAAGAAACGAAAGTTGAACCCGACCAGCTTCCAGAAAACGTGCGAAACATTCCTAATTATTATTCCTATTTTGCATATTCAAAATTAAGAAAAGGATATAGCGGAGTCGCAATTTATTCTAAAGAAAAACCAAAAGAAATTTTATACGGAATGGGAATTAAAAAATTTGATGATGAAGGAAGATTATTAATTGCTAAATATAAAATAAATAATAAAAAATTAACAATTATTTCTGGATATTTCCCCAATGGAGGACAGGGCCCTCATAGATTAAAATACAAATTAGAGTTTTACGAAACTTTCCTAAAATTTATTATGAAACTTAGAAAAAATGGTGAAACCGTTATATTTTGCGGTGATATAAACACTGCCCATGAAGCGATAGACCTAGCTCGTCCAAAAGCAAACGAGGAAAATACTGGCTTCCTTCCCATAGAACGTGCCTGGATTAGTAAGGTAATAAAAAATAATTTTATAGATGTTTTTCGAAAATTTTATCCAGATAAAATTGGAGCCTACACTTACTGGGATCAAAAGACCAGGGCTCGAGACAGGAACATCGGTTGGCGCTTAGATTATTTTTTCGCAGATTCAAAACTAATATCACAAATTAAAAAAACAGGCATGCTCACAGACTACAAAGGTTCAGACCACTGCCCTATTTATATAGAACTATAATTTAAAATAAAAATAGCCCGCACTAACATGCGGGCTAAATATTTCACTACTTATTGTGTTTCTTTAATAATTCTCCAGCCAATCTTAAATTAATATCATTAATTATCCGATCAAGATATTCCGGCAAAATAGGAGTTTCGTAATCTGAAGAATTCATGTGAATTCTAAAATTAACTTCAAAATTCCTACACCTTTCAACAAGAGAAATTGGCCCAGCTGAAACAAAAAGATGCAAAGGTTTTTCTGGGTCCTCTTTATCTTTGTTTTCTAAAGACAAGGTCACACTCTTGCTAGAAATTAATCTTGCATATGGAGTTTTGAGAGTTTCCTCTGACATATCCATTGTCGATAGAAAATGTTTCTCTCCAAAAGAACCAGACGATCCAAATCCTATTTCTGTCTCCATATTTCCATCTTCGATAGAAACATTCGTGACTTTAAAAAATGGATAATTAGATTCTTTTTTAAGGGAATTAAAAACATCATAAACAGCAAAGAAAAGTTTTTCTCCTAAAATAGAATCCACCTTCAAAACTGATAAAAATTTATCAGAAAATATGATTCTCATAAACACCTCATTTTATTTTGAAAAGAATTTTTTTATTTCAAATAAACATTACCACCGATTTTGGTACCAGTCAATGCAGGTTTTTTATAAAAATAGCCCGCACTAACATGCGGGCTAAATACTTCACTAAACATTAAATTTAAAATAAATTGCCACCTTTTTGGCTTCGGCGGCCAGATCTCCTTTCTGTTGTACAATAAATTTACAAAACCAATCCAAATATTCTAGACTCCTAAAGCCTAACCCCCAATTTACACTCTCCAACAGAGAAAATTTTTGTTTAGAAATATGATACATCATATCTCTCGTCATTATAACTTTGCCTTCTTCTAGAAGAGAAGAAACAAAATTAGAAAACCTAGAAAACGATTCTTTATACTCTCCTGCTTTCATTTCCAGAGATCCAATTGTTTTCAACACATGATTTCTCTGTTCTTGAAAAGAAAGAATATCATCATCTAGAGAGAAACCAAAAATCTCAAAAAAAATTTTCTTTTCTTTCTCTAGTTCTTCTTTTTCTTGTACTTTTTTCTCACTTTCTCTTTTAGCTTTTAATATTGGATTAATTCTCCAAAAAAAATAAAAAGCAAAAAGTATTATACCGACAGTAACAACAACGGAAATAACATTCGAGAGTTCCATAATTTACTCCTTTTGACAATGATCAAATTGCTTATTTAAATAAACATTACTACTACTTTACTTGTTCGTCAATACAAGTTTTAAAGCTTCACGACTTCTACTTTGGAGTTTTTGCCAGCCTCGCCTTTAGCAAGTCTAGGCGGGCCAAACCATTTTTGAGATAACTTTTTTATATTGGGAGTGATATCTGTGACGAGGATTCTAGCCTTTTTATTTTTTGAAAGTCTTTTTTCTAGCTCTTGATGTCGTGATAGATATTCTTTTAATTTTTTAGGAATTATTTCATCTTGAGAAATCACTACAACCTTTTTACCCAAAATTTTCTTAATCTCATTTTTATAAAAAGGATAATGTGTACAACCGAGGACCAAGGCATCCAATTTTTTATTAAGGAAAGGTTTTAAATATTTTTTTATAAATTGTATAGCCAAAGCTTTCTCCCCTTCTTCTATGAGTGGCACGAGCATTGGTGCAGAATTTTGAAATACTCGTGTATTTTTAGAAAAAGAATGGTTTGTTCTTTTTTCGGTATACGCAATATTAGTTTCGTTAACCACATTCAAGTTCGAGTGCGAGCCGTGAAAAAGAACTAAATCATTCTTTTTCTTTTTCAAATTAACCTTTTTAATCTCATCTGGAAAAGTATTTGAATTTATTGTCCCTGTTGTCCCAAGTATCCCAACCTTTTCATATTTTGCTGCTTCTTCTGCTGCAGGTATGAGCACACCTAAAATTTTTCTCTCATGTTCACCCATCAATCTACGAGTATTATTATAATCTACTAAATATTCTTGTTGAATTCTTCTTAATGCTCTTGCTGAAGATGTATTGCAAGCAATGATAACGAGTGCACAATTTTCCTTCTTAAATAGATAATTCATCGCTTCTTTCGTAAATTCATATACAGCGTCATGAGAACGATTGCCGTAAGGCACCCTCTTTGTATCACCTAAATATACATAATCATATTCTGGCATGGCTTTCCGTATAGCTTTCGCAATAATCAATCCACCTAGCCCCGAATCAAAAATCCCAATTTTCATATATTAGTATCTTAACACAATTATTTTTTAATTTTTATCTCTGAATCTAACCTTTCGGCCTCTTTCCATGCTAATTCATAAATTTTTTTCATAGCGTCTGCAATCTCAGCACTCTCTATTATAATTCCCAATTTTTCTCTCCATGATGCAATCATTATTTTATTATTATAAATATTTATCTCTGGATGAAACCCAAATTCTTCACTAGGGACCAAAAGAGATTCCCGAATTTCTTCTTTATCCAAATCCGCACGATTTCGAGCTTCTTTTGATTCCGGGAAAATCGCTCTTATTTTTATACCTTTTCTTGCTCGTCTTTTATAATATTCTGGAAAATAATTAGGCAAAGTTGATTCCACGTCTTCCACACTTGCATAAGCAAGAATCTCTTCAGTAGAAGTCAGCGTGTCCTCATAAACTTTTTGAAGTCCTTCTTTCCCCTCGTAAAACAAAACTTTCGGCCTATCTGTCATATTATGTATTGATTTTAATTCAGGAATAATTTTTCGAGCTTCGTTAATACAAGATTGGTCATTCTCAATCTTTTTCAAAAGCATTTTTTCTATTTGATCTGGTGATTCAGCCACATATTCTTGTTTTGGCTCTTTCCCCGAAACTTTTACAAGTTCTTTTGATTCAAGAGAAGATAAAATATGATACCCAGTAGGACGATTTATACCTGCTTTTTTAGAAATCTGTGTGACAGTTCCTTTTCCTAATTCCAATAGAGCTAAATAGACTAAAACTTCCTTTTCAGAAAAGCCAATATATCCTAAAGTTTTCTTTAAACTCAAATTCTCATTTTCCATATTGTTATTATATTCCAAGCCCCATATTTTGTCAATCTATGCGAACAAAATTTATAGTATTAATTTTTATCCTTATAAATAAGCTTATTTATTCACAGATTTTGCTCATACTACTTGACAATTACTTCTAATCTGCTATACTTGTGTTAAATAATGTTATTCACAAAAAGAGGTTACAATGATAACAATTTCAGAAGAATTATTGTTATTTTTAAAAGTTATTTCTTGGTTTATAATTGCTCCAATTGTTACCCTTATCTGGGTAGACATAATTACTGGAATAAATTCAAAGAAATACACTTTTAAATTTAAAAAACGATAAGTTGTGAAAAGTTCTTTAAAAAAGGAGTAAAAAATGGAAGACGATGTATACAAAACCGAAAAATTTAGAAGCGAGGCTATTCGTAATTTTTTAAGTTATCAAACAATCAAATATAATTTGACAAACGTAGCAACCTTGCAAAGAGAATTCTATCCAATAGTTTTTGAAAAAGAAGAATGTTCTATTGGTGAGATACAACTTAAAGACGGTTCTATTTACCTATGTGATGCAATCGTACCAAACTCTGAAATTAAAAACGTATTGCTTGAGGTAAAAAGAATAAAAGACGAATGGTTAATCATTATGTCTGTTAATTTTTTTGGTTTAAAACTTTGTGTCCATCTTACAAAAGAAAAGAACGAATATCCCATTGATGGGCCAATAACGATAAAACCTAGGTTTAAAATAATTTGCAAGGCAGACGATTCATCTCTACATAGAAATGACAATATGCCTTAATTTTAGTTAATTTTTAGATTCGAGAAGGAATTACAAAAATTCTTTCTCGACTTTATAAAGTTAATAAAAAGGATTATTATTAATATATAAACAAAATGAATAAAATTTGCAAAACATGCAAGAAAAGATTTGAAATGGATGAGGGAGATCTAAATTTTTATGAAAAAATGAAGTCTCCTCCACCAAATTATTGTCCAGAATGTCGTGTAGCACGTAGACTCGCTTTTCGTAATGAAAGAACTTTATATAAAAGAACTTGTAGTAAAAGTGGCAAACCAATAATATCTATCTATCCTGAAAATACACCCTTCCCCGTTTACGACCAACATTTTTGGTGGGGAGATGATTGGGAAGCACTAGATTATGGGCAAGACTATAATCCAAACAAAACTTTTTTCGAACAATTTCTTGAACTTAGAAATAAAATCCCGAGAATATCTTTGTTAAACATCAACGGAGTAAACAGTGATTATGTAAATAATTCAGAAGACAATAAAAATTGTTACCTTCTGTTTGCGGCACAGAAAAATGAAGATTGTATGTATGGTAGGTTGGTGTATAGAAGTCGTTTCGTTATTGATAGTGATTTCGTTCAAGATTCAGAGCTCTGTTACGACTGCATAGATTGCAGGAATTGTTATAATTGTTTACTTTGTGACAATTGCGAGACGAGCACTGACTTAGTCTCTTGTTTTAATTTAAAAGATTGCCAAAACTGCATTTTCTCAACAAATCTAAGACATAAAAATTATCACATTTTTAATAAACCATTTTCAAAAGAGGAATTTGAAGAAAAGAAAAAAGAAATTTTATCTTCATATTCTAATTTAGAAAAAGCAAAAGAGGAATTTGAAGAATTTAAAAAGAAAGCCATTGTGAAATATTCTTATCAAGTTAAATGCCATAACGCCACTGGTGATTATATGTACAATTGCCATGATGTTAAGCATGGCTTTGATACTGAAAATTCTAAAAACTGTAGATATGTGGCAGACGCAGAAAGTACGATAGATTGTTGGGATATGAATAATACATATTACAAACCAGAGCTCAATCTAGACGTGATGGGAGCACTGCAAACATATAATGTTAAACATTCAGTCTATGCGTTAACTTCAAGTAATATTGAATATTGTGACAGTGTGCACAATTGCGAAAGCTGTTTTGGTTGTGTTGGTTTAAAAAAGAAAAAATATTGTATTTTGAATAAACAATACACAAAAGAAGAATATGAAAAATTAAAAAAAGAAATAGTAGAGAATATGAAAAAAGAAGGGATCTATGGAGATTTTATTTCCCCAGAATTATCTCCTTTTGGTTATAATGAAACTCTTGCACAAAACTATATGCCTCTAACAAAAGAAATAGCAAAAGAAAGAGGTTTCAACTGGCAAGAAGAAACTACAGGAACTTATGGCAAAGAAACAATGGCAAAGATACCTGAAACAATAGAAGAAATAACTGAAGACCCGTCTACAGACGAGGCAAGTATTTTGAAAGAAATTTTAGTATGTGAAGAATGTAAGAAAAATTTTAGAATAACAAAAGCTGAATTAGATTTTTACAAAAGGATGAATATTCCTTTACCTCATAAAGATTTCGAATGCAGGCACAGAGAAAGAATGTCTAAAAGAAATCCTCGAAAACTCTGGAATAGGAAATGCATGAAAGACGGTTGTCAAAATGAATTTGAAACAGCCTATTCCCCAGATAGATCTGAAATAGTATATTGTGAATCTTGTTATCAACAAGAAATTTATTAATCCTCTCCTTCCCCGAAGCCCAGCTTCGGGGAAAATAAAATCCCCCAAATTTTTATTTTTTGGGGGTTTGTAATGGATGCTTTTCAATTTCTTTTGAAAGTTTTTCAGAAATAACTTTAATGAAATCCCAAACATTATCGCTATGATCAATATAATCGTGACAATCTGTGCCAAAAGAAGCATTAATCTCAAAATAATTAATAAAGTCCACAGGATTTATAGGACCTACTTTAAGATACATATCACCAGACAATGCTCCTCTGCGGTAGAATTTTAAAAAGAATTTAGTTTCTCCCAGGAAAATAATCTCAGAATTTTCATAACTTAAAAAGGTATCGCCTGCCACTATCTCGAGAGAAAGAGGGGTGATACCCGATATAAATTCTTTATCCTTTGTCTCCTCTAAAAATTTTTTTAAGAAATTTTTTACACAAAATAATACTTTTTCTCCTTTTAGCTGAGCTCCTTTCAAAAAGAAAACCTTCATGACGATCTCCTACGTCTTGTTTTGTTATAGTTGTTTAAACAGCTTTTTATTCTAAATTTATTCTACTAAATAAATTAAATATGTCAAGATGCTTATAAACACAAACAAAAAGCCCCCGAATCTTTAAAAAGATCGGGGGCACCGTATTTTTTACTTATTTTTGAAAGTAGTCAAAATATCTTTGAACTCTTTCATTTCCATAGAAAATTCACCTTCTACATTTAAGCCTTTTTCATAACTTATCTGCAAACGTGTAATTTTCATTACTGACTCCACTTTTGATTCTGAAACAGATTTTTCTTTTGTTTCAACAACCGGTGCTGAAACTCTTTCATCTGCCATTTCTTCCAAATTAATCTCTTCTTGTGGCATTGTTATGCCGTGAGAAATTTGTTTGATTTCTTCAGGAGAAATTCTGTCTACATTGATTATGCTGCCAGTTTCTAATTCTTTTTCATTCTGAATAAGAAATATGCCATCAAATTCAGCATCTACTGCTGTATATAATGGATTAAAACATGCTGCTTGGCAAACCATTTGTTTTAACTCTTCTTCTCCTTCAAACAACACATAAGCCAAATATCCTGGTTCATTTTTAAAATTTGAAACAACATTTGAACCATCAGCAAAGAAAGAAACAAATCTACCAGTAATCCATCCTTTCAAAACTTCTCCAATTATTCGAAACTTTCTATGAAAAGTGCGAGTCGTTACCAACTCTATGTCTTTTCTCATTTGTTCTTTGGTGATTGTCTCAAAGGCTGGAGCTTCATCAATCATCGGAGGTCCTGCTTGGACAGATGTTTCTACAACAGCAGCTTCTGCAATTTGTGATTGTTTCCTTATTCTCTCTGCTATCAAGGCAATAATAGTAGCACAAAGAAGAATCAACAAAATTAACATAGCTGAGTCATCTTCTTTCTTGTGAGATATCTTAAAAGTTGGAGAATCTTTGTAATTCCCTGTCTTTTCTCTTAATGCTTTAACAGCTGCAGCCCACTTAGAATTAACTTCAATCGGGTCCGCTATGTAAAAAGTTTTTTCTCCTCCCAAAGAAACAAAAATCGTATCACCAACATCAAGACTATCGTGGTTTGGTGAAGGATTAATATTTTTTATTTCCAACCATTTTTGGCCAACATTGAATGCTGGGCCAGTTTCTCCGCCAGGTGCTTTTTGAGCATAGGTAAAAGAAAACGATGCAATTAACAACATTGCAAGAACGAATATTGATTTTACAAAGGACTTCATAAAACCTCCTTAGGTTTTTATTTTTTGGGTCTTGAAGAAGGTCAGATTGGCTTTATTCCCTTCTATTATTTTCACCCAAATTAATTATTTTATACCAATCTAATATATAAAGTATAGCATATTCAGACCCTTTTGTCAAGGGATTGACGGCTCTAAAAAACACGCACATAATATAGATATATTAATAACTAACAAAATACTAATCAATTTATGATCAGATGTATAGAAAGTACAATGTGGGGCAAAAATTTAAATCATAAATATATTTTATGGATTTATAATCATGCAATAGAATTAGGATTAAAAGGAATTGTATTTTTAAAAAATGATGGAAGTATAAAGATAGTAGCTGAAGGAGAAGAAAACAATCTCCTTTTTTTTGTGAAGAAATTAAAACATGGAAGGTTCTTGATTCCCTTCTTTTCCCCTATTGAAAATTTCTCTGTACTTTGGCATGAGGCCAGAAATGAATTTGAAGATTTCTCTATCAGCGAAACTTAAAAATCGTGAGAATTAAAAATTTTAAGAGTCGTGTTGGTCCCCTGTCCTTATGTCCCCGAGGGCGAAGGCTCAGAAATTTTTGAATTCTTATGATTTTTATCTTACTCCGTGTTTAGTATGTAATTTTTCTACTTCCTTTTCTTCGAGCTCTTCTTTTTTTTCTTTACCCCTCTCCCCCAATATTCTCAGTTCATTGTCGGAAAGCATATTTAAGGATTTAACTAATTCTGAAAGATGTTCTTTGGTATTTTTCGTCGCATCATCTAAAACTTCTTCTAAGAGCGCATGCAAAATCCATCCCATCCTCGGTCCTGGTTTTATCCCTAATTCTTTCATCATAAACTCTCCATCTATTTTGAGAGCTCCGACAGATATAGGGTCATGTAAAGCTTCTTCTATCATCGCAAAATATTTTCGTAAACGATAAGGAGCTTCTTTTTTCTTCATGCCGACTCTGTCGCATTCACGCACATTCATTAGTGACCAAATATTTTCAGAACCAACTTTTGTAATGATTCTTCTGACGGCAGAAAGTGTAATCAATTCTGTATCAGAAAAAAACATATGATTGCGGACAAGCTTGTCAACCAATTCAATTTCTTTTTTAAGAAATTTTAATCTTTCCATTATCTTTTTACTCATCTTAGAACTTATCACTTCATGACCATAAAAAGTATACTTTTTCTTACCAGAAGAAACTTCTCGTCTACTTTTTGGTTTTCCTATATCATGAAAAAGAGCAGCTAAACGTACTTCCAAGGACCAATCTTTATCAGCTGCATGTTGCAATGCGTGGAGTAAATGATTCCAAACATCATATATATGTTCCCCTGATTGTTCACACCCTACACCATCTTCAAGTTCTGGAATGATATTTTTTAAAAGCCCCAGCCTTTGTAACATTTCAACACCAATAGCTGGGTTAGGAGAATTTATTATTTTTACAAATTCATCTCTTATTCTTTCCAGTGAAATATTTTTTATCAAATCTGAATTTCTAAAAATACTATCAATAGTTTCATGAGAAACAGAAAAATCTAATTGCACTGAAAATCTTATAGCTCTGAGCATTCTCAAGGCATCCTCCTGAAAACGATCATCAGCCTTCCCTACTGTCCTTAAGACTTTATTTTCAATGTCCTTTATACTTTCAAACATATCTACAAGGTGTCCTTTAGAATCTAACGCCAGCGCATTCACTGTAAAATCACGTCTTTTAAGGTCATCTTCAAGTTTAGTACTAAAAGAAACCTCATCTGGGTGTCTAAAATCACTATATTTGGCTTCTATTCTATATGGGGTCACCTCTACCATCTCATAAGAAATAGTTTCAGGTGAAACAACCTCATCTTGTGTTTCACCCTCCGACGCTAAAACTTTGGCGGACAAGTGCGGAACACATACAATAACAGTGCCAAACTTATTCTCATATATGGTCTTCTCAAATAGCCCCATGATTTGTTCTGGTTTTGCGTTTGTCGTTATATCCCAATCCTTTGGTTTTTTGTCGATAATAAGATCCCTGACACATCCACCAACAAGATACGCCTCAAAACCACCTTTTTCTAATGTTTTTGTTACATATGAAACTTCTTTGGGTATTTTAGATATTAAATTTTTGAGTTCTATAGATGCCATCTATAATTCTGTGCGGCTAGGGAGAATCGAACTCCCGTCTCATCCTTGGCAAGGACGTGTTCTACCACTAAACCATAACCGCGTTATTATTCTAATAAAAACATATTTATTATTTTAACAATACAATTATAATATTTTATTGAATATATTGCAATTTATATAAATAAACCTTTGTTTATAAGTCTTTTTATAAAAGAAAATTAATTTTGATAATTATATAAATAAAGAGTATAATTAATATTCTTGCACCCGTAGTGAAATGGATATCATACCTGCCTTCGAAGCAGTTGTTGGGGGTTCGAATCCCTCCGGGTGCACACGGAAAAGTAAATTTACTTATCCTCCTCTTGTCCTTTATTTTTATCTTATTTTATAAGGATTTTATTAAAAACTGTGGATAACTATGTTGGTAATGTTTATAAAGGACACTAAATTTTTTTGTCTTTTAAGTCCATTTTGTCTAAAATAGCTTGTAAAATAAGGATATTTTGATAAAAGACACAAAAATGCTCTATTTGTTTCACATGAAACCAAAATAGTTCATAAAGTAGAAAGTTTATAAGGTAAAAAGTAAATTAAACCTAAAAAAGCTTTGTACTTTAAGAACTTTACGAACCTTTAACTACTCAATATGCCAAAAGTATTTACATCAGGTACCCAAAAAATTGGAGAACTTGGGGAAAATATAGCAACAAAGTTTCTTATGAAACATGGTTTTTCTATACTGGATCGCAATTACACCCAAAAATGGGGTGAAATAGATATCGTAGCCCAAAAAGAAGAAAAACTATATTTTATAGAAGTAAAAAGTGTTACACGGGAAACATTAAACACCTTTATCTCCAAATCTTTTGATGCTTCTGATGACCGATATGAATATAGGCCAGAAGATAATATGCATCCATGGAAACTCAAACGTCTCTCAAGAACAATACAGACATATCTACTGGATAGAAACATTGATGAAAATATGGAATGGCAATTAGATCTATTCGTGGTCTATCTATGCCCAAAAGAAAAGAAAGCTAAAATAAAAGTGGTAAGTGATATTATTTTATGATATACTCATTCAGATTCGGGCTGTAGTATACCGGTAGTACAAGCGCTTTGGGAGCGTTTAGACTGGGTTCGATTCCCAGCAGCCCGACAAGTTAGAGCCAAGGCGGGCTTGCCCGCCATAGCTTTAGCGGAGGCGGGATTAGTTTAATGGTAAAATAACAGTTTTCCAAACTGTGGTTGGGAGTTCGATTCTCCCATCCCGCACAAAATATGAAATTCTACTTGCAAGTAATTTGCATCTATGTTAAGCTATTTTTATGCAAGGAATAAAAGAACTACTAAACAAAAAAGGGCACAAAGCCACACCAGCTCGTTTGGCTATAATAAATATATTTAAAAACAACAAAAAACCAATCAGTGCTGAAGAAGTTTATAAAAATTTAAAAACAAAATTAAAAAATATAAACGTTACAACTATTTACAGGAATCTATCTTCTTTATCGAGTGAAGGGATTCTAAGAAAAGTTGATCTTAAAAAAGATTTTGACTTATTTGAATTAAACGAAGATCATCATCATCATATTGTTTGTACTGATTGCAATAAAATAGAAAGTTTTAAAAATAAAGAAGTAGAAAATTTATTAAACACAATAATTAAAAAGTCGAACAATTTTAAACAAATAAAAGAACATTCCTTCGAAATTTTTGGCCTATGTAAGGCATGTTCTAAATAAAATCATGATCACAACCTATTTTTATGCATTCATAAGTGTCTTTATAGTGAGTCTAGTTTCCCTAATTGGAGTTTTTGCAATTTCTTTTAAAGAAGAAACTATTAAAAAATATATTGATCTATTTATCAGTCTCGCTGTCGGAGCACTTTTAGGAGATGCCTTCATACATATAATTCCTGAAACTCTAGAAAATTTTGAAAACACCACAATGGCTAGTCTTTTAATTATTTTCGGTATTTTAATATTTTTTACTATAGAAAAATTTTTCCACTGGCATCATCACGGAGAAGACAAAGAAGAAACCCACATACATCCAGTAGGGAAACTAGTACTCGTCACAGATGGATTTCATAATTTTGTAGATGGGATAATCATTGGCGTAAGTTTCATGGTCAGTATACCTTTAGGCATAGCCACATCGATAGCTGTCGTCTTGCATGAAATTCCACAAGAGATAGGGGATTATGCAGTACTCATTCATTCAGGATATGAGAAAACAAAAGCATTGTGGTTAAATTTTATATCAGCATTGTTTGCAATATTTGGACTCGTAGTAGCTTTCATCTTTGGAAACATCGCTGAGAAATCTATTCTCTGGGTTTTGCCCATAGCTGCAGGAGGTTTCATCTATATTGCTGTCGCAGACTTGATACCAGAACTTCAAAAAACAAAGAATCTAAAATATTCTATCCTACAAATTCTCTCCGTCGTTCTCGGAATATTGGCAATGGTGTCTCTGCTATCTTTAGAATAATTTATTTTACCTAAAAGCCCCCGACTAATGTCGGGGGCTTTTTTGTTTTTTAAATCTTTTTTTATTTCAAATTTTTATCTTGCCCAAGAACCATTAGAACCTGGATTCTTAGCACCATATACTTCAAAGTGTAAATGTGCACCATTGCCTCCTTTGGCTGCTCTCACTCTTCCACTATTGCCGACATACCCAATAATTTCTCCCTGAGAAACTGTTTGTCCTGTCGTACTAGCTAATTTAAATAAATGACTATATAAAGTTTTTGTTCCATTTGGATGTTGAATAATGACCATATTTCCATAAGCACCATTCCAACCCATACGAGCTAGTAATATTGTACCTCCAGCTGCGGCATATATAGGAGTACCGATAGGAGCTGCCAAATCTACAGCATTTTTACCATGTAAGCCTTGAGTTTTTATTGCTCCTGGGACAGGATTAATATAATATCCGGCAATATTTTTAACTGGAGTCTTTGGATAATAATTCTTAGTCTTAGTACCAGTATTTACTGGACCATCCACAGATATTTCACCGTCAGGAATAATGAGTTCATCGCCAACCGCTAATTTTGCATTCACAGTCAAATCATTAAAATCAACTATATCTAAAACATCCACTTTATATTTTTGAGCAATGCTCTTCAATGTCTGACCTTTGGTCACGACATGCTTAACCCCAGATACAGGCAAAATTATTAAAACTTCGCCTTCTTTCAAAGGAGCACCTTTCTTCATATCGTTTGCCCAAAGAATAGTATTTACAGAAACATCAAACATTTTAGCTATTTGAGAGATAGAATCGCCTTTTCTTATCACGTATACACTAACTTGATCAAAAGAGGAATCTCTATCTTCTGTTCCATCAGATACACCCAATGGACCAGTCACAGGAAGGAGGGCATTGTCAGATACTATATTTACATCAACATTTTCCTTTATCTCTCCTTCCTTTGCCTTATCTTCGTCATCCTTAGAAATCGGCAAAGAAGACATATCTGCCTCTAAAAGACTCATATTTTGTGAGTTTTTAACAGTTTGTGTTGAATTTAAAGGGTTTATCACAACAGCTGAAGCTTCTGTGCCTAAAATAGACGAAAATAGGCCTGCATTTGCACTCAAAGGAGCAAAAAATATAGATAAAATAAGCCCTAATGATAGGAAACTAGCCAGAATAGAACTGGATATTTTAGTTAAATTTCTCATGATAGTACCATCGTCTCTGAATTCCTGTCATTTATCTGCGTTTGCCACCTTGAAAGGTACATATATAGGGTAGCAAATAAGGGGCTTAAGTCAACCGTACTGTGGATAACTGGGCAAGGGCCGCCCTTCAACTTTTTTATTTCGTGTATAATAAAAAATATGGAAGGAAGAGAAATATTAAAAAAATTTAATGAAGAAATAGATCCAGAGACAGAAGAAAGGCCTGTTTTTAATTATACGGCAAACAATGGTGAAAAATTAGAATGCCATCTTGTTAATGGAAAATGGAGGTACAAAGGTGCTCTTGGGATACTTCATCCCATAGCAGAAGAAAAACAAGAGCTCTTAAACAGGGAATACGAAAAATCTAAAAACTCTTAAAAGCTCTACCCACAGTGGAGCTTTTTTAAAATTTTACTAAGGGGTATAATAAACTTATGCTAAAATTTGAATTCAAAAATCCCTTTAAGAAAAAAGAAGTAATTGAAAGCCGCCCTTTAACTTTAGATGAAATACTAAAGAAACTAGATGAAGTTGAAAAAGAACTAGACAGTAATCCAAAAAGAAGCAGGAGGTTAGAGCTTGAAAATAAAAAAAGTCTTTTAGAAACTGAAGAAAGAAACGCACGAGAAAGAGAAAGAGGAACACAAACAAACTATAATAATTTCAATCAAAAAAATTCAATCATTCCAAAAAATAAAATTGAAAACCAGAAACCAGAAATAGTACCGGAAAAAGAAATTATAATTCCAAAAGAAACTATAACTCCTCCTGTAGAACCCACAGAGCAAAAAGTAACCTTAAAAATGATTCAGGATGCTGAAAGAAAACAGCAACAAGAAATCGACGAATTAAAAAAACACGCAGAATTTTATTTAAAAAATAAAGAAACAAAAATTCCCAAACAGGAAGAGGTTTTAGAATCCAAAAAAGAAAAAGAAATCAAATTTGATGAAGAAGCAGATAAAATAATTTCAAATGTTTTAGACGAAGAATTTAAAAAAGGGAACATTCCTGAAGAAAATAATAACTTTCAAAAAGAACGAGAATTGATAGAAAGTTTAGAGGAAATAGATAATGCCTTGCAATCAATGGAAAAACACCCCGAAGCGGAAGGAACTCAAACAACCAAGCAAGGATTAAGTTTTGAAACAATAGAAAAAACAAGAAAGGCTTTTGAAAAAAATGAGCGAGAAAATTTTGCAATGGCAAAAAAAATGGGAGAGCTCTACCAAGAAATTCAAAAAAACAAAAACGCTGAAAGAGAACCCATAAAAGAAAACGAAGAACCTAAAATCATTAAAGATAAAATAATTTCAGAGAACCCAAAAATAGAAAAAGAAACAACGGAGGAAAAAATCAACATACCAGAAGAACATAATAAATATATTCCACAAGAAACAAAAGAAGAGGAATCAAATCCTGAAAAAACTGAAAGGGAACAAAAGATAGAGGAAATAAAAAAAATAATAGAAGAAGGACAATCTGTAATACAAAAAAATAAAGAAGTGCTAGAAAAAGAAAAAGAAAATAGAGAAGGAATTTTAAAAAAATTAAAAGAAATAAGAGAAAAAAAAGAAAAAACAACTCCGTTTAATAAAGAACTTGGAAACAAAGCTGAAACAGAATCTTTTAATGCAAAATTCATCGAAAATAAAGTACGTGAACTTTTAAAATCACAGGAAGGTATAAAAAAAATAAATAGCCTAAAAATTGAAGGATCCGGAGATTCAATCCAATTAAGTTTAGACTTCGAGGCTGAAGGCAAAAAATTCGGAGTAGCAATAAAAATAAAAGGAATTATAAACACCACAATCTTTAATAAAGATAATACTATTGTAATTAAAAAACCTGAGGTAAAGGCAAACACGACAGATACTATATTAATAAATAAAACATTAACTCCAAAGCTTGATGAGGCAATAAAAGAAATAATAAAATTTATAGAAAAAGAAAAAGATAAAAAAGTCGAAAAAATTTGGATTGAAAATGGAGAATTAAAAGCTTTATATAAACAATAATTTTATGGCAGAAATAATAAGTCAGGAAGAAATAAATAGACTATTAGGAGACACAAATAAAAAAGAAAACACAGAAAAAGCTGATGACGAGGAGGCAAAACTCCTTGAAGCTCTAGAAAAAAGTGAAAAGAAGATAAATGATGCACAAGAAAATATAAATAAAACAGAAAAAGCCCTCCTTGAAGCCACTGAAGCTTTAAAAAATTTGAATACCCAAGAAAAAATAAACAACATAACTTCTAACACTAAAGACATTTTGGAAAAACATAGACCAAAATTTACTAGATATAGAAAAGAAGAGGAAGAAAAATTAAATACAGAAGAAGAATCAATTTCACAAAAAGAAACTGTAAATCAAGGAACAAACGAAAAACTATGGGACAAAAAAACAGCAGAAGAAATAAAATTTGAGGAAAGCCCAAAAGACCCTAATAAAAAAGATGCACCTCTTTCTGACCAAGGAGAAGGAATCCCAGATACAAAAGAAGCAAAAGAATTTTTCGAAAAATTACCAGAAGAATCTAAGGAAAAAATAAAATTTGGATTAAGTACTGTAGGTTTCTTGGTTGAACAGAAAAAAAACAATTTTTATGCAAAAACTTTTGGCTATCTATCAGAAAAAAGTGCAGCAAAAAGTAAAACCGTCTCAAATTTCTTAAAAAATTTAGGGAAAGGATTTGAAAAAGACTCAAAAAAAGCTTTTAATACAGCAGAAAGAATAACAAACGAAGGAGAGAAACATAAAAGAGAAAATGCTACTTTGTTATTTGGGAATATTTTAAGACACGGCAGAATGATCACAGATCTTTCTGGAATTTCTTTTGCTTCACCATTACGTTATGTAATGATGGCCGGAATGGCTCTTTCTCGTGGGTCTAAAGCAGCACTGGAAACACGTTTAGAAAACGAAGGAGTAATAGAAAAAACAAGAATACAAGATATAGAAGAAGCAGAAAAAGAAGCATGGAAAATATATAATAAAGCAAAAGATGAAAACAATGGAGAAATTCCTTCTGCTGAAAAATTAAAAGATTCTTATTTAAAAGAACTTCCAAATGATATTCTGAAAAGATTTAGAAACCCAAAAGCTTCGAACACAATAATCCAAAATGCAATAAAAATGCAAATGGAAGATAGTGTTCTTACTATTAGTAATAAAATATATAATATTGAAAAAAACTCAAAAATTTCTGACACAGAAAAAGAACAAAAAATAAATAATATTTTCAAAAAATATGAAGAAAAATTATTAGATTATGACAAGATAATTTCACAATATGGAACAGTGGACGTATTGTCTGTAGCTGGACGTTATGCACAAACATTAGGGAAAGGAGTCGTAGCCGTAGCCACAATAGAAACTTTGTATTTATCTGCAGAAAAAACAATAGAAAATATATCTAAAATATTATCCAGTAATGAAACATACATACCAGAAACAAGCGCAACACAGCCTATAGCAAAAATAGATTCCAGTAATGTAAAAAATCCTACTGATTCACTAAAATTAAAAACACCGGCAAATATTCTGGAACAGCAAGATTCTTTAAAAGGGAATCCCGGGGCAAAAAACCTAGAAAAAGTTTTAGAAGACAGTACAAAAACTGAAAAACCAATACTAACAAACCAAGAAAAAATAGACATAGAAAACAATAAAATTCTTGAACATTTTAAAAACCAAGAAACGACAATACACAAAGGTGAAGGAGTAGAACACTCTTTCATCAGGCAAATCGAAGGAAATAAAGAATTAGCAGAAAAATTAAAATTAGAATCTAATTTCAAGGGAGATTTAAATGATCCAAAAGTCCTTCATTCTTTTGCTCAACATCAGGCGCATATAATAGCCATGGACGAAGGCTACGTAAATGATTCTGGCCAAGAAGTTAGAATAACAGAAGCAAATAAAGTTAGTTATGAAATAAAAACCGGAGCAAACGGAGAAATAACAGTGGAAGAAAAAGGTATCAACGGAGAAGATCCAAATAAATACGAAAAAATTTATGAAAAACAAGAAACAACACACGAAGATAAAAACACTTTTGATAACACATACACTGAAGAAAAACCTTATGATGAACAAGAAGAAATAATGAAACATATAGATTCTTCTAATTATGAAGATACAACAAATCACACAGAAACAACAAGTGGACACAAAGTGATAGAGTACGATGATACTCTCAAAGAAAATGCTCCAACTCAAATAGATGAAGCAAACATTACTAAAACTATTTTAGGAAAAGAATATACAGCTTTGACGTGGGCAAAAGCTCCAGAGAATATTTATCATATAAATTTAGATCAATTCAAAGAAATGAATGAACTAAATACTAAAAACATTGATTTTATAATAAATAATAGTCCTTCTAATGACATAGAAAAAACAGAATTAATATCTATCTTAAAAGAAGATAAAGCTGCTGCATTAATAGGAATGGAAGATAGTGATATAGATAAACCATATCGCTCTTTGGGAGCATACATAAACAAACTACATGAAATAACAAAACTTGAGCCAAAAAGTAGAACAATAATCACTCCAGCTGAAACAAACGAAAATTATATTTATAGAGCCTTAATGAAAGCAGCTGAATTAAAAAAACTAGGTGAACTAAAATTATCAAAATAATACTTTGGTAAAATCTACTACGGGGTGTTATATTTGATTGATGGAAGATCATCTAAAAGGACTCAATCCTAAACAAAAAGAAGCCGCTATCCACATGGAAGGACCTCTTCTTATCGTTGCAGGAGCAGGAGCAGGAAAGACCAAAACGATAACCCACCGAATATTAAACCTAATCAAAAATGGAATCGCTCCAGATAAAATTTTGGCTGTCACATTTACAAACAAGGCGGCAAAAGAGATGAGAGAGCGAGTATTTAATTTATTAAAAGAACAAAAAAGCTTCCTCGGTGATTCTTTTTCTCAGGTCCTCGGTTCTCCGGGGCCCCGAACCCCGGCCAGACCAGTTCGAAAAAGTACCCCCGACGAAGCTAACGCAATAGATTCTAATGTGACTGAAATTGGTCCTTTTATTAGCACCTTCCACTCTTTAGGGGTATATATAATAAAAGAAAATGCCAGAATACTTGGATTAAATAGACATTTTACCATTTTGGATGATGGTGATTCGACATCTTTAATAAAAGAATCCCTAAAAGAGCTCGGACTGGACCCAAAACAATATGACCCAAAAAGAATAAAGGGGATCATTAGTCGAGAAAAGGGTAAATTTACTCATTTGGCCGATTACGAAGAAAGAACTCATGATTATTTAAGCAAAGCCGTCTCTCAGGTTTGGAATTTGTATGAAAAGAAGAAAGTAAAAGAAAATTCTTTAGATTTTGACGACCTACTTTTAAAAGCAACAAAATTATTAAAAGAAAACGAGCAAATAAAAAAATTCTATCAAGATAAGTGGAGTCATATCCATATTGACGAATATCAGGACACAAATGAAGTGCAATATCTCATGTCTCGCTTGCTTTCAGAGAAAAACAAAAACATCTGTGTAGTCGGCGATGCAGATCAAAATATTTATTCTTGGCGCGGAGCAAACTTAAAAAATATTTTAAGTTTCGAAAAAGATTATGGAAAAGATACAAAAATAATATTACTCGAGGAAAATTACAGATCTACTCAAAATATTTTAGAAGCAGCAAATCATGTAATAAAGAAAAATAAATATAGACCAGATAAAAATTTATTTACTAAAAATAAAATCGGAGAAAAAATAGGCCTTTATGAATCTATCGATGAAACAGATGAAGCTGACTTCATCGCCACAAAAATCTTGGAGATTTTAGATCAGGAGGGTTCTCCCGATTTTTCGTCCCTGCGCCCTTCCCCGAGTACGGATTGGGACCCTCGGGAAGTTCAAAATCGAAAGAACCCTCCTCATCAAGAAAAATTTTCTAACCTCGCTGACATAGCAGTTTTGTATCGGGCAAATTTCCAATCTCGTGTATTGGAAGAAGCAATGTTGAGATACAATATTCCTTATCAAGTTTTAGGAATAAAATTTTTCGAAAGAAAAGAAATAAAAGATACTTTAGCTTACATAAGAGCAGCATTAAACCCTGAAAGTTTATCTGACATAAAAAGAATTATAAATTTCCCCACAAGAGGAATAGGGAAGGTGACCCTCGTAAAAATATTTGCAAAAGACATTGAAGATCTTCCGATAAAAACAAAAATTAAAATAAATAATTTTTATAAAATTCTTGAAGAAATAAGAGAAAAAATTGGGAAAGAAAAAGCTTCTGACATTATCAAATATACGGTGAAAAAATCTGGCATAGAGACAGAGCTTTTGGGTGGCGGAGAAGAAGACATAGAGAGATTAGAGAATATAAAAGAATTAGCTACTTTAGCCTTAAAATATGATAATTTAAAGGATGGAATGGGAATTGAAAAATTATTAGAAGACGCTTCTTTGGCCTCAGATCAAGACTCAATCAGTATAAATGTCGAAGCAAAAGCGAAGACTCTGACAGAAGGAGGAACTGTAAAATTAATGACTGTGCACGCGTCGAAAGGACTAGAATTTAAATATGTATTCATCACTGGATTAGAAGATGGACTTTTCCCTCATAGAAGAGATGGAGAAACAAAAAATACAGAAGACAGTGAAGAAGAGAGGCGGTTGTTTTATGTGGCTCTAACCAGAGCAAAAGAAAAATTATTTTTATCATTTGCAAATTTCAGAACTATTTTCGGTTCACGACAAATAAATGCTCCGTCAGAATTCATTTCCGATATACCAAGTGATATCATTGAGAAAGAAGGCGAACAAGGGAGAATAAAAACAATTTATATATAAAATCATAAAACATTTAAAACCGAAAAATTTTTGAGCCTTCGCCTTCGGGGACATAAGGACAGGGGACCAACACGACTCTTGAAATTTTTGTTTTAAAAGTTTTTATAAAAAATTATGAAAGCAAAAAAATCATTAGGTCAGAATTTTTTGAAATCAATTCTCGCCTTAAATAAAATAACAGAAGGTGGAGAAATATCTAAAGAAGATATCATTTTGGAAATAGGACCAGGGAAAGGAGCTCTCACAGAAAAACTTTTAGAAAAAGCTTCGTGTGTCATCGCTGTAGAAAAAGATAGAGAACTTTTTATTTTCTTACAAGAAAAATTTAAGAAAGAAATTGATAATAAAAAATTAATTTTAATTAATGAAGATATCTTGAATTTCAAAATATCTTCTCATTTTTCGTCCCTGCGCCCTTCCTCGAGTACGAGTTGGGACCCTCGAGAAGCTCAAAATCAGAAGATATTTAAAAATTCTAAATATAAAATAATTGCCAACATACCTTACAACATAACTGGTGCAATTTTGAAAAAATTTTTAGAAGAAGAAATACAACCAGAAAGAATGGTTTTAATGGTTCAAAATGAAGTAGCCAAAAGAATCGTTGCAAACAATGAACCAGAAAGTATATTGTCTATATCTGTAAAAGCCTATGGTGAGCCCAAAATAGTGATGAAAGTACCCGCAAGGTATTTTTCCCCAGCACCCAAAGTAGATTCAGCAATCATTTCAATAAAAAATATCTCTAGAAAGCTATTTATCGAAAATAAAATAGATGAAAAGGAGTTTTGGAAGCTAATTCATGCTGGTTTTGCCCATAAAAGGAAAAAATTATCTTCAAATCTTAAAAATTTAGTGTCAGAAACAATCAAAAAAGATCTAGAGAATAAAAGGGCAGAAGAATTAAAACTCAAAGAATGGATAGATATAATTAAATCCACAAATATAAACAAAAAAGAGTAGCTTCTGTATAATAAAATTGATACAATATATGAGTGAAAAAGGGCATAATTTTATTTTTGCTAATTATTTTTTTGGTATTTGCTAGCACAAGTACTGCCTTTGCGTATTCATCTTTTGGAAGAATGTTCGCCGGGAAAATAACTAACACCAAAGCTACAGAAATAGCTCAATGGGAAGCTGCAGGATATATTTGTCCGATGTTTGGTACATCAATATCTATAATACCCATAGGCTCACCTCATGGAACTCCGGTAAATTATTTTATACCCTCCTATATATCATCCGCAACAAGAACAAATCCTTCTTTGAGTAAATTAATTATAGGGAGATACAGTGGGCAAACAATGATAACATGCACTCTCTATTCTGACCCGCCACAAACACAGACAGTTAGTCTAAATACTATAAATCTTTTTGGAACATCCAGATAAATAAAAATTTAAAACAAATGACATCAGAAAAATATTTAAAATATCTACCTAGTAAAAAATTTGCAATAATAGCAAGTTCTGTAATTGTTTTAGGGACAATAATTTTTGTAATATTTTTTATGTCTTCAGATGGAGAAAATTTTATTACTGGAAATAAAAAAAACAATTCTGCATTAAAAGTAGAAAATCAAACAATTGCAGAATTGATTCAAAAAGATTCAGACAAGGATGGAATTACTGATTGGGAAGAAGACCTATGGGGAACAGATAAAAACAAAAAGATAACTTTCGGTGATATGAATGATGCGACATACATAGAAAACAAAAAGAAAGAGCTCAAAATAGAAAGCAGTGTGAATGAAACCAAACTAACAGAAACAGAAAAATTCGCAAGAGAATTTTTCACTAGCTATTCTGCAATGAAATCATCTGGAGAAATAGATGATGAAACAATTAAAAATTTTTCCAGCGCATTGGGGCAAAAAATAGTAAATCCAGAATTGATAGACAAATATACGGAATCAGATATAAATATAAATAATATAGATAATTTAGAAAGCAGAAAAGAATATTATGAAAAAATCAGAAATATTTTTAAAAAATATCAATCCTCTGGGTTAGGGGATGAATTAGAAATTATAAGTACCGGACTTGCCTTAAATTCTTCAAATGAAAATATAAAAGATTCTACTGAATACGAAAAATTGCCAACAATAGCGAAAGCTTATCAAGAATTTGCAAAAGAAATAACAAAAGTAAGTGTGCCAAAAAATTTAAAGGAATACCATCTATCAATAGCAAACAGTGCTAATAATACTGGAATAAGCGTCCTTGGTATGGCAAAAATAGTGTCTGACCCCGTCGTAGGATTGTCTGGGCTTTCTCAATATCAAAAATATAGTGATAGTTTGATAAAAACAGTTACCGACTTAGAGACATTTTTAGCAAAACAGTGATATAATATAAGACATAAAATATAAAAGTGAAGAAAAAATATTTTCATAATATAATAACTTCAATCCTTATCTCAAGTTTTTTCTTGATGCCATATTTTGCTATGGTAGAAAAAGCAAAGGCACAAAATATCTCCGGATATACAAGTGGCTTGGCTCCAGCGATAGCGAGACTGCCACAATGTCAGGCAGTGATGGGTCGTGGAATAAAAAGTTTATTTAATGGTATTGGAAATCTGTTTAGTAGTGGTAGCACAACCTCAGGTTCTTCTGGCAATGAACAATTTTTACCTACAATCGCCGAAGGTGGAGATATTTTTAGTGAACAAAATGAGATAAACGCAGCAATGAACAAAGCTGAAAGCGATAGCTTAAAATCAGTAGTCAGCGCTGCTGGCAGTGCTGCTTCAGGTATATATGTCACTCTTCCTGAAACAACAGAATTAAAACTTAATGAAATCCAAGCACACACTAAAGCTGCTGAAGAAAGCGCAAAAGCAACTGAAGAAAATGACTTATGTGTAAAAAGCATAGGAAGATTAATTATAAAAATGCTTTTACAAAAAATGACAGTAAGTACTGTAAATTGGATAAATAGTGGTTTCGAGGGCAGCCCAGCTTTCATACAAGACCCAGAAAAATTCTTCAGTGATATTGCAAAAAATGAAGTTTTACAATTTGGATTAGAAATAAACAACCCTGATTTATTTCCTTTCGGAAAAGAATGGGTAAAAAACAATGCCTTAGTTTTCAATAATAAATTCCAAGACAATGCACAATATTCTTTAAATAAATTAATTCAAGAAACAAATCCAGCATATGATGCTACTACTTTCAGTCAAGATTTCAGCATGGGTGGGTGGGATGCATGGTCCGCTATGACGCAAATCCCCGCCAACAATCCTCTCGGTTTCAAACTAATGGCTGATAATGAAATACAAAAAAGGCTCACGGGCACAGCACAATCAAATGCAGAAAATATTCGTGAAGCATTACAGCAAGCAAATGGATTTTTGGGAGATCAACGTTGTATAAATCCAGAAGGAATAACCAGAGAACAACACAACGAAGCATTAATAGATGGCAAAAAAGATTCTAATGGAGATATTATTGGTATATGTGAAGAATGGGAATACGTAACACCTGGATCAATGGTCGCCAAGGCAGCGACAGACACAATGGGATTCACAAAAGACTCCTTATTAAGCGCTGATGATTTAAACGACGCAGTAGCAGCTCTAATCGATGCATTTTTGGGACAATTTTCTTCTAAATTAATGGAGGATGGCTTTGCTAATTTAGGAGATGAAGGGATAAATGGATCTCTCCTAGTAGATAGCGGTTTTGATTCTACTCCATATAAATCTAGAACTCAAAAAGATTTTATACCTTCGCAACTTTCAAGTTCTTGGCTACAAGCAAATCCAGATTTTGATATACGCACAGACCTAACCCAAGCGTTAATAGATGAACAAAGAACTTACATAGACAAACTAGAATTACAAAACAAAGAACTAATTTCCACTACTGATAACAAAGAATACAAAATGGGTTCTAACGGAATTTCAAACGCTTACGGTCTTTTACCTGCAATTTATCAACTCGATTATTGTATCCCAGGTCCACACCCAGGATGGGAAGAAGATTCAAAAAGGACTTTAGATAGTGTGCTAAATTTAGTAATACCGGAATCAGCAGGAAGTATTGAAGATAAGTCAGAAGTAGCTATCGTTGGAGCAGTAAAAACTATCGCCCCCCTAGCAGGTGCTGCAGTAGGAGCAAGTATTGGTTCAGTCGTACCGGTCGTCGGGACATTAATAGGTGCTGCAATAGGATCCCTGGTCGGTTTTGTTGTAGATTTGTTTTCCTCTGATGATGCCAATGAAAAATTAGCAAAATACTACTCAACTCAGATAGAGGCACTGATAGGCCTAAAAGTTAATCCGGACGAGGAATCTTCTGTTGCAAATAATATACTCAGCAAACAAGGAATGGTACAGGGAATAAATAATATACTATATCAGTATGCTAATCGCATAAATAAATTTTATGATTCTAAATTATTACCTACTGTTACACAGAGAGCTACTACAAATTTCTATAATATAAATGGATATTATCAGATGATAAAAAATAACGAAAACAAAATAGCTTCTTTGATAAATATAAAAAATTCATTAAATTCCATAAAAGAAGCTATAGATAAACTAAATGATGAATATCCAACAATAGAAGAAAGAGGTGAAGAATATGAAAACAAATTAAAAGTACAGATAAACGCATTTGGCAGACTATCTTCCGAAATGGTAAATGGAGAAGATATAAGTAAGGCAGATTTACTTTTAAAACAAATAATAGATAAAAAAAATATAGTATATAACGATTTGTTAAAAGGTCCTTATGGTTGTGAAAAAAATTTAGAAAATAAATTACCAAATGGACCATTTTCTAAACAAATTATAAACACAAAAAGAATGATTTATCCATTCCCTATAATATACGATTATAATGTATTAACAAAAAACCAAAATATCCCTGACCCTTGGCAAAGCGGTTTTAAAGAAAACAAAATGACATTCAACACAGACAAGGACGCTCAGGGACCAGCATTCTTACCAAACGTATTTTACCAAACAGGAGATGTTGCTCAAGATTCTGCGGCGCAACAAGCATTTTGCCAAGGTATTAATGACATTAGTTTGTGTATGATAGAAATAAGATCAATCTTCCCATTACATAGCCCTCAAACAACAGTAGGATCAAGTAATTTTAATTCTGGAAATTCAAAAATTCAATCTAGAGGTAGTGGTAAATTTGAAACAGTGATCGGAATTTATTAAAAATGAAAAAAAATATATTAACAACGATATTAATACTGACAATCTTTCTCACACCATTCATGTCTTTCGCCGACCTTCCAATATGGGAAGATGATGATGGCACAGGATCTGGTGGTGGATATACTTATCCTGGACCTGGAATAGGGGGAGGAAGTGGCTCTTCTTCTGGTTCTTCAACCAGCTCAAAATCTAACCTTTTTGTAGACACACTAAAAGCTGATTATATAACTTATACAACAGCCAGACTTCATGGAACAGGAGGAGATACATTAAATTCTACATTACCTTTGACTGGATATTTTCGATACTCCAGAATAGAATTATCTCCCATCTTTTGTAATGACACATATGGGACAAACATGATTTCAACAAAAGATATCAAATTAGGATCTACTTTGAACTATAACGAAACAACAAAAAATGGGAATTTGTTCACTAGTAGCAATTCAACAAATTCTTTCTATCAAGATATTTCTAATTTAGTTCCAGATACAACTTACTATTATTGTGCAATAATTTCTAATAAAGAAAACATAGCTTATGGTGGTGCTAGTATCGTCAAACAATTTCATACTAGTCCATATAAAACGACAGTGCGAACAAATGGAGCAACATCTATAAAATCTACTTCAGCTGTTTTGAATGGATCATATAGCTCTGTAGAAAAAACTGTGACAACATATTTTGAATATAAAAAAGCTACGACATCTAGCACGACTTCTTGGGAACAAGACTGTGAAGAAAAATATAGTTTGAAAGACAACGTAGGTGTTTCTTCTGCAAATATATATGGAAAATTAAAATGTAATTTATCTGGGTTAGAACCTTACACCAGATATCAATTTAGAGCAGTAGCCAAAAATACATCCGGCACAGAAAATAAAATAACTTATGGAAATACTCTCAGCTTCACCACGAGCCCTAATATAGGCCCTGAAACAGGTGGAACGGGCACGAGTGGTGGTTCTGGCACGGGGAGTAGAGATACAACTCCTCGAGATTCTAGAGACCCTAGAGATCCAATTACAAATAAATGTCCAAACGGTGCTACAAACTATCCATCTTGCACCACCAATCCTGATGGAACTTGTGTAAATGGAAAAACGAATCCTCCTAGATGTGATTCTAGTGGACCTAAGATTTGTTCTAATGGCGCAACAAATTACTCATTATGTACTACATACTCAGATGGAACTTGTGTGAATGGAAACACAAACCCTCCTATTTGTACTAGTACAGGAGCGGGAACAGATGGAGGGACAAATGGAGGAGGTACTGGCGGAACTGGCACAGATACAGATGGAGGAATAGGAACATGGACAAGCGGAGGAGGTACTGGCGGAACTGGCACAGAAATAGGTTCTGGAACAGGCACAACAGGAGGAAGAACGAGTGGCACATGGAGCACAACTAGAGGATCAGGAACATGGGTTGCCACGACAGGCACAGGTGGAATAGCAGGTGCAACTTGGTATGGAACAGGGAATGGTACAGGTACATGGGTAAGTGCTACAGGTTCTGGAACATGGACAAATGGTCTAGGTACAGGTGGTGCAGGAAGCGGTACATGGGGACAACCTTTAACATTAGGACAGACAGCAACTCCTCCAAATGATGCTATTGTTCGATATCATGAAGGAATAGAACACGTATTTGTAAGACAAATCGTAAAAAACAGAAGTCTAGCAATTAAATATGGATATCAAGAAGGAACAGATTTACAAGCATTCGCTTGGTATCTAGCAGACGAATTTGCAAAAATGTTTGGTTACATTGATGAAAATAGAAAAGAAATCCGCGTAAGTCTTCCAGATATAGCGGCATATCAACTCGTGTTGCTCGGAAATCAATTAACTGTTTACGAATATTATGACAACACTATCGTAGATGTTAGAAATGTGACGACAACATTCAAGGAAGCTTCTGATTACGAATATTATTTCAAGAAATAATATATAAAAAGACAAAGAAAGATGATAAAATATAATGGGTGAAAAGAAAACGCTTTCGTAAGTTAAAAAAATGAATAAAGTCTCAACAAAAATAATAATATCAGTATTGATGGTGGCCATTTTCATGGCGCCTATTTCTGCTGGTATTAGAATCGATAAAAATAAAAATTTATCTTTAAATATCGAAACAAAAAAAGCAGAAGCAGAGAATATCCACCCTCTTTTAAAAGAGAGTTCAATTGAATGGATAAACTCAAGTCAAACAACAGCACAATTTACTATTGATATAAAAACTGGAACGAATGTTTATGATAAAGAAAATGACGAAAGCTACCCTGAATGGAATTTTATTGAACTTCTTGATGTTGGATTCTTTTCTCCAACAATAGAAAAAAACCCAGCCGCAATAAAAAATGCAGTAATTTTAGCAATCTTTGATGGAGAAAAAAATATAAAACAAATATACGACATATCTCAAACATTAGCATCAAAAACAGTCGGTGTAAGTTCTATTTGGAGATTGGGAGCATATAGTTGGTTTCCTCCAAAAAGTCTCAACATACAAAATATAATAGTCGGCGACCTTTCTGCTGGAATGAATTATACTGCTGGTCTGTATTATAAAAGCACAGACGGAACAGGTGACACCTCTATATTAAATGGGGGGAAATATTGGAACTTTGGAAAAACAAAAACTTTATCTTTTAGAACGAGCAATGAGAACGAGGGACAAATAGGAAATACCGAAGCAGGAAATGAAAAAGGGACAGAAACCACAAGCCAAGCTGGATATTTTGACATAGATTGTGGCGTGACTAATATCGGTGGGTGTGTAGCTCAGTTTCTTTTTAGTATTTGGGAGGCATCAGCGGTAATTGCAAGATTCGCAGGACAATTTCTTGATTTTTTCATTTATTATGCAACTAACAGTTCTTCATATTCTAATTTATTTGTAGAAAAAGCATGGGCGGCAGTACGTGATATTGCAAATATATTATTTATAATTGCCCTATTTTATGTAGCAATCAAAACGATACTCGGTTTAAATGTTTCTAATAATAAAAAGTTAGTAGGGATGGTAATCGCAATGGGTCTAGTAATAAATTTTAGTTTGTTTACTACAAAATTAGTAATCGATGGATCAAACATTTTAGCAAAAGTTTTTTATAATAACATAACCTCAAAATATAAAGGCACGAATGAAGTAGCAATAGAGAATAATGGACAAAAATCAATATCAATTGGAATAATTGATAAATTCAATCCACAAGGGATATTAACACCAGAAACCTATACAATGATAACAGCCAATGGTATGGGAACTTTTATTTTTTTGACTTTATTTTTAATAGCAATAACTTTGTATACTGCTTATATTTTCTTTTCTGTGGCTTTTCTTTTTGTTGCAAGAGTCGTTTCTTTGTGGATCGCAATGATTTTCTCTCCTATCGCATTCGCTTCGTATGCAGTACCTTTTGATATTCCCGGATTCGGCCACAAAGAATGGTGGGATAATTTAAGCAAAAATGCAATGCTCGCTCCTATATTTATATTCTTCTTATATATAATAATTTTATTCACTGGTTTTTTAGGAGATATAGTTTCTTATGAAGATAATGGTAATCTAACATCATTAGCAAATCTAATGCAACACGTAATGAGTGTAGCTATACCATTCATAATTATTGCAATCTTGCTAATGAAATCAAAAGAATTCGCAGAAAAATTTGCTGGAGAAATAGGGAAGTCAATAAAAGGAATAGGTGGAGCATTAACAGGATTGGCTGTTGGTGGTGGAGCTTTAACTGCTGCTTTTGCTGGAAGAACAGCCTTTGGAAGAACTTCAGCAGCTGCTTCTAGGAGTGATTCAGCGGAAGCCTATAAAAACAGAGCAACATTGGGAAGGGATCTCACCATTAAAGAAAAAACTTGGGGTAAATTTGGTAATTACATAAACAAAACTCAAGAAAGTGTAGGGCATGTTGATCATGCAAGACATGAAATGGATGAACTAAAAGAAAAAGCTGGGCTAAAAGGAGTAAATGATAAGTTTTTATCTAAACAACAACAAGAAAAACTTCAAGATACATTTTCAAAAGAAAAACGATCTGAAATTGAATCAGATATTAAAAGAGGTAAAAATCTAAAAGGCGAGGAAATAACAGAAGCAATGGGTGGAATAAATCAATATAGAAAAGACAACCGTCAAGCTGTATCTCAAAATATAATTGATCATCCAGAAGAAGGTGATTTAGAAGAAAAAACAATAAAAAGAAAAAGAACTATCACCAATTCATCTGGAGAAAAAGAAGAAATTGAAGAAGAGGTTGGAACAGGCAAAATGATATTATCAGATCAAGGAAAAAAGAAGGTGGAAGATGAATTAAGTAGAAAATTTGAAGAAATAACTGAAACCTTACGAAAGAAACTAGCAAAAGAAAGATTTGAACATATAAAAGGAGAAGCAGAAAAAAATGTAAATGTCGGAAAGAGACTAATGTCTAAATCTACAAGTGGAAGTTATGATATAAGAAACTTCACTACAAAAATGCATGAAAATGACACAAAAGGTCTTGCTGGTCTTTCTAATAAAGCACTTGCAGGGCTAACTGGGGCTGTCGCTCTTGGAATAAGAAGCGGTATGAAAATTGGTAAAGCCGGCCTAGGCACAAGTTCTTTCGGAACACCACAAAAAGAATTTTTTAAAGACATTGGTAATACAATAACTGAATCATTAAAAGGTATAAAAATTGATGTTAAATTAGGTGCTGGTGGGGGAGGTGGACACGATTCTCATGCTAAAAGCGATGACCATGGAGGGCATGGAGGTGGGGGACATCACTAAAAGTAGTTGAAAGTAAAAAGTTTATAAAGTTCACAAGATAAAAAATTAATAAAAAATGGATCAAGCACAATTACAACAAAAAATCGCAGAATATTTCTTAAAACTTCCACAGGAAGCTCAAGAACTTTTTTCTAGTATGCAATGGCTAGAAAAATTAAAAGAAATAAGTACAAAATATGATTTAAGTGAAGAACAAATACAAACAATAGGCACAGAAACAACTCTCGTTCTTTTGGGAATTATTCATGCAGAAGAATATGTGGATATTATAAAGAAAGAAATTAACATAGGGGAAAAAAATTTAGATAAACTCCTCTCAGAAATAAATGATGCTATCTTTAAAGACATAGGCCCTCAGCTGGAAGAAACTTTCTATAAGAATAATGGCATCAAGACAGAAATACCCAACAAACTAGACGAACGTTTTGATAATCTTTCAAAAGAAACGAAAGATGCGATAAAAGCATCAGATTATCAAACAAAAATTTACGAAATAGGCCAAAAAAATGGACTCACTATCTATCAAATAGGCTTGTTGGGAGAGGCAACATTAAATGTAATGTTGGGTATAACTTTACCAAACAAATTTGAAGAATCATTAATAAATATTGGGTTACCAAAAGAAAAAACTTTAGAATTAGCTAACGATATAAACGAACAGATATTAAGAAAAATCCGTGAAGAATTGGTAAAAAATATAAACAAATCAAATAGTAATTTTGAAAAAAATAAATCCCTAGAAAGCAGAGAAGAACTTTTAAGCAAAATAGAAAACCCAGAACCAGTAAAACCAATATTAAATCCAAACATACATCCGATATTATCACAGAAACTCACAGGTCCTTTTCAAATACCAAAAGCTGAAACAGACCACACTCTGAGCAATTTAAGCAAAAACACAGAGGAAGAAAAAAACAAATTACCGAAAGTAGACCCATACAGAATGCCGATAGAGTAGGAAGGCACACAAAAACGCTAGGCAGTTAACGATTCTTAATTTATAATTGATTTATATGCAATTTAAGGTACCACAATTTTTGGAAATAGAAGACAAAATATTTGGCCCATTCACTTTCAAGGAATTTGCTTATTTAACAGGTGGCGCCGGAATATGTTATATATTGTTCAAACTTCTAGGAATATATTTAGGAGCTATTCCAATATTGGCCGTGGCGGGTTTTTCTCTTCTCTTAACTTTCTATCACCCAAATGGCAAACCCTTCATAAACATGGTAGAAGCAGGAATAAAATATGCCATGCAAGACAAATTATACATATGGAAAAGACATGAGATAAAAGTGAAAGCCCAACAACAAAAAGAAATGCGAATAGGTTCTCAATTAAAAACTGAAACAATGAATGAGAAAGGGGTTAGACTATCCGGAAGTAAATTAAGAGATTTAGCCTGGAGTTTAGATATTTTAGATGTAAAAAAAGAAAATAATTAATTATATTTATGGCATTAAACGCAAAAGCAACTCAAGAGTTTGTACCAATCAAGGAAGTCCGTGATGGTATCGTCGTACTGAAAGACGGAGGATTGAGGGCTATCGTCTTAGCAAATTCCATAAATCTATCTTTAAAATCTGATGATGAACAAAGAGCCACGATACTTCAATTCCAAAATTTTCTAAATACTTTAGATTTTTCTATTCAGATGTCGGTACAATCAAGGAAATTAGATATTCGTCCGTATCTTTTGCTTTTAGAAAACAGAATGAAGGTACAAAACGAACCATTGTTAAAATTGCAGACGAAAGAATATATAGATTTCATAAGAAATTTTACAGAATCAGTAAACATAATGACAAAAAACTTTTTTATTGTTGTGCCATATACAAATGTGAGCTTGGGGCCAAAAGTAAATGTTTTCAAAAAAATATTTTCCAGAGATAATGCAAGAGAAGAAGAATTAAAAAACCAACTCGATTTCGAAGAAAAAAGATCCCAACTAGAAGAGAGGGTGAGTGTCATACAACAAGGTTTAGCACGTTGTGGTATAAAATCAGCCCAACTTGGAACAGAAGAAGTCGTGGAAGTATTTTATAAAGTATTTAATCCAGGAGAATTAGAAGGTAAAATAGATATGGAGCAATAAATATATGGGAATATTTGATAAATTATTAGGTAAAAATACAACAAATAATGAAGAAGTGCGTGCTTCTGTTTTGGCTGTGCTTCCTGAAGAGATATATGAATCAGCCAAACTAGAACTCCAAGACATCGTCGCTCCTTCTGCTCTCAAAATAGAATCAAAATCAATAAATTTAGGAGACAAAATAGCTCGTACTTTTTTTATAATATCTTATCCAAGATTTTTGACTGACAATTGGTTTTCTCCAATAATAAATCTCGATAAAGTTTTTGATGTTTCAATATTTGTACATCCGATAGATACTTCTCTGGCATTAAGACAATTTCAAAAGAAGGTCGCTGAAGTTCAAAGCCAAATAAGCGTACGAGAAAGCAAAGGAATGGTTAGAGACCCTATGCTCGACACAGCTTATCAAGACTTAGAAGGGTTACGTGATAATCTCATTCAAGCTCAACAAAAAATGTTTGATGTGAGTATATACATCACCATATATGCAGACAATGAACTAGAGCTTTTCAAAGTTGAAAACGAAGTAAAATCTATTTTGGAATCTAAATTAATATATATAAAACCAGCATTATTCCAACAAGAAGATGGTTTCAAAAGCGTGATGCCTCTCGGCAATGACATTTTGGATATTCACCAAAAATTAAATTCTGAGCCTTTGTCTAGTGTATTTCCTTTTATATCTTTCGACCTAACTTCTGATAATGGAATACTTTATGGAGTAAACAGGCACAATTCTAGTCTCGTCATTTTTGATAGATTCTCTCTTGAAAACTACAATTCTGTTACATTTGCCAAATCTGGTTCTGGTAAAAGTTATGCAACAAAATTAGAAATATTAAGATCTCTAATGTTTGATGTAGATGTGATAGTGATAGACCCAGAAAGAGAATATGAATATTTGGCGGAAGCCGTCGGTGGAAGATACTTTAATATTTCTCTTTCTTCAGATCACCACATCAATCCTTTTGACTTGCCTGTGCCTCGTGAAGACGAATCCACAGAAGATGTTTTAAGATCAAACATAATAAATCTAGTAGGATTATTCAGGCTCATGCTCGGAGGCCTGACACCAGAAGAAGATTCTATGGTAGATCGTGCCATTTCCGAAACTTATGCTATCAAAGACATCACCCCCGATTCTGATTTCACAAACATAGAACCTCCTCTTCTTTCTGATTTTGAAATGGTATTAGCAGGGATGGAAGGAAGTGATTCTGTAATGCAAAGATTGGTAAAATATACAAAAGGTTCTTGGTCTACTTTCTTGAACAGACCTTCTAATGTAGATATCAATAAAAAATTCGTAGTATTTTCTGTTAGAGACATGGAAGATGAACTGAAACCCGTGGCTATGTATATTGTCATGCACTATATATGGATAACTGTTCGTAAAAACCTCAAAAAACGCCTTCTCGTTGTAGATGAGGCTTGGTGGATGATGAAATCAGAAGATACTGCTTCTTTCTTGTATTCTATAGCCAAAAGAGGTAGAAAGTACTATCTCGGACTCTCTACTATCACTCAAGACGCTGCAGACTTCATGAAATCTCCCTATGGTGTACCTATCGTGACAAACTCTTCTATACAGCTTTTATTAAAACAATCACCCACGACAATAGACGTTTTACAAAAAACTTTTAATCTTACTGATGAAGAAAAATATTTACTTCTAGAGTCAGGGGTAGGGGAAGGAATATTCTTTGCTGGATTAAAACATGTCGCTATAAAAGTCATTTCTTCTTATACCGAAGATCAAATAATCACTTCAGACCCATCTCAAATACTATCAATCAAAAAAGCAAAAGAAGATCTAGAAAAACTGGAGGTTGAAGGGAAATAAACACTAGGCATTAGGCTTTAGCTGATATATAATTAAAGAAATGCAGAGAAAATTTATACTATACATATTAGTATTCGTAATGGCTTTCATGGCCTCTTTTGCCAATGCTCAAATTAGGAATACGGACATCGTACTCTCTATAACACCAACAAATACACTTCCTAATCAAAATGTATCTGCAAAACTTAGCAGTTATGTTGTTGACTTAGATAAATCAAACATATCTTGGTCTATCGATGATGCAGAAATGAGCAATGGAATAGGCAAGAAATCTTTTTCTTTCAGAACGAAGGAATCCGGTTCTCAACTGATGCTATCTGTAAACATTGAAACAGCAGACGGGCAAAATTTATCAAAAACAATGACAATAATTCCAACTGATGTAGATATATTATGGGAAGCTCATGATGCTTATGTGCCACCATTTTACAAAGGAAAAGCTTTGGCTCCTTCGCAGGGTGAATTTAAAATAGTTCCCATTCCAAACATAATAAATCAAACAGGGAAGGTAAACACAAACAACTTATCTTATACATGGAAAAAGGATGGCAAGGTCCAATCCATCTCTTCTGGTTGGGGTAAAAATTATTTCATATTTAGAAATAGTTATTTAGACAAGGTAAATAATATTGAGGTAAAAATTTCTGACATCACTGGCAACACTACAGCGATAGGTAAAATAAATTTAAATACTACAAAACCAAAAATACTTTTTTATGAAAATGATCCATCTTTGGGAGTAAAATGGGAAAAATCTATAAATGATAACTTATCTATAAACAAAGAGGGGGGAATGATCACAGCAGAACCTTATTTCTTTTCACCAAAAGATATAAATTCAAAACAATTGAATTTTGATTGGTATATAAATAAAAGTAAAATATCTACACCTGAGCCCAAAAACACTCTTTCAGTAAAAGGAGAAGAAGGTAAATCTGGGAGTGCAGCCATAAAACTGATTATCAATAATGTAGATACGATTTTCCAAACAATGGAAAAACAAATCAATGTATCATTCTAATATGAAAAATAATTTCAAAAAAATAATAGCTTCAACTTATTTATTTGCAATACTTTTTGGATTATTTTTACCTTTTAATTATAGTTTCGGACAAAGTCCAAGTAATCGTTTGGTAATCTCAGCTGAAAAATTAAACATAAAAGCAGAAGAAAGTGTTTTAATATCAGCCAAAACATACAATCTTGGGAACAAATTAGTTATTTTTAAAATATCTCCAAATCAAGGATTATCTATAGGATCTTGTACAACAGGGGAAGTAGGCTCTGATTACATATCGTCATGCCAAACAACCCTGAAAACTACAAAAGATGCTAATGGAACATTCATAATAACTGCATCTACTAATTATAATGGAACATTAAACTCAGCAAATAAAATTGAATTAAAGATAGAAAAAGGCTTAACAACAATAGTGTGTAAGGAACCACAAATATTAAACGAAAAAAAAGACGCCTGCATAACACCACCAGTAACGACACCACCAAACACTCTTCCAGGTGGAAACAATGCAGGCACATCAAGCACAGCGAAAGACACAGATGTTATTTATGAACCATTAGCGCCATTACCAGGGGATGGTGGTGTATTACAAAAAGAAATAAATACACAAGAAGATTGTGCTTTCGGAAAATATCTAAACATAATAATTAAATTAATAATTGGTATCTCTGCTGTGCTAGCAATGGTTATGATAACGATGGGGGGTATAGAATACATGACCAGTGAATTAGTTTCAGAAAAATCTGCAGGCAAAGATACTATTCAAAATGCAATTTTAGGATTATTAATAGCCTTGGGTTCTTATTTAATATTAAATACCATAAATCCCCAACTACTTAATGTATGTTTAGATAAATTACCAACAGCAGAAATTACAATAATAGAAAATTTCGAAGCCAGTGGTGCGTTAACTTTTGATGGAACACCAATAAAAGTTAATTTTAACAAAGAAGCCTATCCTTCTGCAAAAATAGCAGAACAAAAAACTGGTGTTAGTAAATCTTTAATTTTAGCTATATTTGCACAAGAAACAAATAATGGAGCTAATACCGGCGGTTGTAATTATACAAATGCAAATATGAGCCCAGGTGAACTAATAGCTTTAAAAGAAATTACCAGTGACTGGGCTACTGTGAAAATGTCATGTAGTGGCGGAGGAAGCAGCCATGGTGGAGCTATTGGACTTACTCAATTTCTCCCATCTACATGGAAACAATTTAGGGGAGAAGCAGAAAAACTCTTAGGCCATAGACCAAATGCATGGAACATCGGAGATGCTTTAATGATGACCGCATTAAAGTTAAAAAGTAATAATGGTATAAAAGACCCAGAAGGTGCTGCTTGTAAATACTTCGGCAGTTGTAATGTGACTATAAGTTGTGGAAATAATAAAAAAGGAACATATGGACAATGTGTCATGGGTAAAAAATTAAGCATAGAGCAACAAATATCTGACGCAATTAAAAAAGGTGAAATAACTCCATAAATAATAATATGTCAAAAAGAAATCTTATATTAATGATAATAGTTCTCATAATAATAGTAGCTACTTTGTTCGGTTATTTTTATATGTATCAACCACAAGCAAAGACAGGGGAGAATGTAGAAGGAACAAATTTCTTTGCTGATTTTCTGCCATTTGGAAAAAGCAAAACTACAACAAACACAAATACTGAAACACCAGCAGATATTTCTGGCTTTGTACCTGAAGAAAATCAAACAAAAGATTCTAATTTAAATAAGATATCTAGTTTTCCAATCGCTGGTTATGGAATATTTATGAAAGAAAAAAATGCAGGAGAATATGCTCCAGCACTAAGGTATGTAAATAAAGCAAACGGAAATATCTATCAAACCTTCGCTCATGAAATAGACGAAAGAAAATTTTCATCTACTATTATTCCCAAGGTCCACGAAGCTTTCTTTGGCAACAAAGGAGAATCTGTCGTAATGCGTTATCTAAAAACAGACGGAAAAACAATCGAGACTTTTGTCGGAGCCTTAGAAAAAGAATATTTCGGAGCTGATTCAATAGGAACAAACGATGTAAAAGGTTCTTTTTTACCAGAAAACATATCTGACATAAGTGTCTCTCCTGATTTATCTAAAATATTTTATCTATTTGAAAGCAATGATAGCGTCATAGGGGTTTCATATTCACTACAAACAAACTCTAAAACACAAATCTTTGATTCTCCTTTCACTGAATGGCTCTCTTTTTGGCCAAACAGTAAAATGATAACCGTCACAACAAAACCTTCATATAATGTCCCTGGTTATTCTTATATAATAAATCCTGAGAGAAAAGATTTTAATAAAATAGTAGGAGAAATAAAAGGTCTTACAACGCTTGCAAGCCCAAATGGGAAGTCGATGCTATATTCTGATAACAATTTATCACTAAGTATATTAGATATAGAAAATAAAAATACAAACTCAATAGGGATAAAAACACTTCCTGAAAAATGTATCTGGACTAAAACAAGTGACACAATATATTGTGCAGTCCCAAAATACTTAGAACAATCTCAATATCCTGATTCTTGGTATCAAGGAGAAATATCTTTTTCTGATCAAATATGGAAAGTAGATGTGGCAACAGGAAATACAACTTTGTTGTTAGACCCTATAACATCCACAAACGGAGAAGAAGTAGATGCTATCAAGCTTGGCTTAGATGAAAATGAAGACTATTTATTTTTTGTAAACAAAAAAGATTCTTATCTTTGGGAGCTAAAACTAAAATAAAATTCCCCTCTTGAGGGGTGGCTCGTTTACGAGACGGGGTGGAAAATTCATCCACCTCTCTCTAAAGGGTACTCATCAAGAGGAGAATTATATTGCACCTATGTATTTAATAACTACTCTACGAGAAGGTCCTTCACCTTGTGATTCTGTTTTTATATCTGTGGCATCTGATAAAAATTCATGGACTATTCTGCGTTCAAAAGCTGTCATAGGATCAATCTCTATATTTGATTTAAAATATCTAGCTCTTTCTGCCATCATGTGTGCTATCGCGTGTATACTTTCAACCTTCTTTTTTTGAAAACCATTTATATCTATCAATATCCCTAAACCTTCTTGTTTTTCTCCTTGTTCTAAGCTGGAAGGATTTTTAGTTTCAATCATTCTGCGGGCAATATGATTTATAGCAGAAAGTGCTTCACCTCCTCTTTCCCAAAAATAATGAGGTTGGCTTACTTCTACAGAAAACCAAACAGTTTTATCTCCATTTGACTTAAAAGAAGATGGTTTATCTTCATCAACAGAAATTTTACTTACGTTTACGGTTGTTTTCTCTATTAATTCCTTTATTAAGTTTTGCATTTCTTCTTTGTTCATAAAGTTTTTATTTTATTATCTCTAAAGCAACCTTTCTTTTCTTGTTTGCATACATTTGTTGGCCTATTGCAAATATATTACTCGTAATCCAATATAATGCAACTGCTCCAGAAACTCTATATGCAATAAAAGCAACTATGAAAGGGAAAACGTACTTCATTTGTGTTTGCATGCTTTGAGTTAAATTATCCTGGAAAGAATTAGATTTACTCTCTGAAACAGCTGGCTTAGGCATAAGAATAGCCTGGAAATATTGAGAAACTCCTGCAAGTAAAGCCAGAACCAAACTATGAGTACTAAGATCTAGTATACCTAAAAAGACTGTATTTATATATTCTGGAGCTTTTATAAAAGAATAAAGAAGACCATTCTCTAAATTCAAACCTTTAAGAAATACATAATATAAAGCAAAAATTATAGGAATTTGAACCAAAACCAAAAGACAACCAGAAAAAGGGTTTGTTTTGTGTTGCTTATATAGATCGAAAGTTTGTCTAGCCTGTTCCTCCTTGCTTGCGCCTCCTTCTTTTATCTTTTTTAGCTCTGGAGCCAATAAATTCATCTTTATCTGACTTTCAATGGACTTTTGAGAAAAAGGAAATAATATCGCCTTAACTAAAATAGTAAGGATAATGACAGCAATACCAACATCTCCACCAGGAATAATTGAAACTAAAAAAGCCAAAGCATTTAAGAGTGGCTTATATAAAACTGTATCCCAAATATTTGTTAACATCTACTTATTCTATATGAAAACAACCAAAAAAACTAGAGCTTTGCTTTATCTTTTTATTTTAACGGATCCATGTGATTTTTTTGCCATGGATGACAACGCAAAATACGTACAAAACCTAAAAAAAATCCTTTTAAAATACCATATTTTTGAATGGCTTGTTTCGTATACTCTGAGCAAGTTGGATAAAAAACACATGAATTATTTCTCATCAAACCAAAATATTCTAAAAATCTGCTCAAAAGTTTAGCTATATATTTCTGATAAAAACCAATAATTTTTAAAAAGATAAAATTCATATTTTTTCTAAAATAACCTTTATTTCCTTGTCTAAATTAGAGATGGGATTATTCTTTTTATTTTTTAAACCACCAAAAATATCTACACTTTTTTTACCAAAAATAAAAACACCCATAATACCAGCAGGCAACAGGTTAAAATAATTTTTTAAAACATAATAACCACGCCTTCTCAATAAATTTCTCTCAACCGCTTTTTTTGAAACTGTTTTAGGTGTAATAAAAGATATCCTTTTATTTTTGTTTTTAGATAAAATAAAAAATTTAAAAGTTAAATTAGTAGAATTAACAAAATGCCCAGATTTAAATATCTGTTCTATTTGTTTAGTGTTATTTATATTTTCCTTAGGAAGCATATTATACAGAAAGTTTAGCTCGTCCTTTTCTTCTTCTTCTTAAAAGGACCTTACTGCCTGTTTTACTCTTAGATCTTACTAAAAATCCATGAGCTTTAGCTCTCTTTCTCTTTTTAGGTTGATATGTTACTGACATAAAAAGAGTATACCCCAACATTGATTTTAAGTCAAAAAAATAATAATTTATTAAGTAAAATAATTATCAACAGTTTATCAACAGAGTTAATAAGTTTTTTAAAATTGCGTTTATAAATTGTGTAGTATAATCTCTACCAATGGATACAAAACAACTTTGGAAAAACTGTCTAGTAGAAATCGAAGCAGGTGTCTCTAAAGCAAACTTTAGTACCTGGTTCAAAAATACTTGCATTTTAAAAGAAGAAACTGGCATTGTGTATGTTGGTGTACCAAACGAATTTGTTCGTGATTGGTTAAAAAATAAATATCACAAATTAATAACTAAAACGATAGCTGATGTTTATGAAAACATGCGTGCCGTAGAATATGTAATCACAAAAATAGAAAGTACAAAACAAGAACCCATTAAAACCAACAACATAAACAATCTAAATATTCCAACAAACAAAGAACTACCATTAAAAGATTTATATATAAATCCTGATGATAATTTAAACCCCAAATATCGTTTTGATTCTTTTATAGTAGGAACATTCAATGAACTTGCTTATGCTGCATCTCAAGCAATAATAGAAAACCCTGGCACCAAATATAATCCATTCTTTGTGTACGGGGGGACAGGCTTAGGTAAGACACACCTATTACAAGCTGTTGGTAATTCAATAAAAGAAAAATATGCAAATAAAAAAGTACACTACCTAACTTTAGAAAAATTCGCTACTGATTTTATAAATTCACTACAAAGCAACAAAGCTAATTCATTTAAAGAAAAATACCGTAAATATGATCTCCTAATTATAGATGATATTCAATTTATAGGTAAAATGGAAAAAATCCAAGAAGAATTATTCCATACTTTTAATACTTTCTACGAAAATAATAAACAAATAATATTTTCATCAGATAAACATCCAAACTACATACCAGAACTCGCAGATCGATTAAAATCACGTTTTGCTGCAGGTATGATAGTAGACGTATCAGAACCAGAATATGAGTCGCGTTTAGCTATTTTAAAAGTAAAATTAAGAGAATTGGATGTAGATCTAGATCAAGAAGTGGTGGAATACGTAGCCTCTGCAATACAAGGAAATATTCGTGAATTAGAGGGTAGCTTAAATACAATAGTTTGCCACTATAAATTAAAAAACAAACCATTAACCGTTGTTGAGGTAAAGAATCTACTAAAAAACAACATAAAACCAAAAAAGAATGTCGCCATCAAAGATGTTGTAAAAACTGTCAGTGATTATTATTCCCTAGAAGAATCCTCTGTCTATGAAAAAACAAGAAGAAAGGAAATTGTTAAAGCAAGACAGGTTGTAATGTATCTACTCAGGGAAGATTTTAATGTATCTTATCCATTGATAGGTCAAAAACTTGGTGGAAAAGATCACACAACAGTAATACATTCTTATTTAAAAATAAAAGAAGATTTAAAAAACGACCCACAACTTCTGCAAGAATTAGAACAAATAAGAATTATGTTTAAATAGCTGTTAATATCTCTGTAAAAGACTTGTGTAAAATTATAATAATTAAAGAAATATCTGTTGAAAACAATTAATAAAAATAAACAAAAAATATTTTTAAAAAACTATCCAGATTTAATTAAAAATTATTATAAATATAAACAATACAAAATTAACAAAATAACTTTATAAATCAACACATATTTAGTTTATCCACTTATCAACAACCTTAATAGTACTAATAAATTATATATATAAGATATAAACATATGAAAATAGAATGCGGAATAGAAAAAATCAAAAATGGAATTTTACAAGTAGAAAAAATTACAGGTAAAAATCTTACCCTACCTGTATTGAGTTCTGTTTTATTTATAGCTAGTGGTAAATCTTTAAAACTTCGTGCTACAAACCTAAGTCTTGGTGTTGAAATAGAAATACCTGCAAAAATTGAAAAAGAAGGAATTGTAGCTATTTCTGGTGGAACACTAGCTGGAATATTTTCTAATGTTTTTCAAAACGAAAATGTTCAAATAGAAAGTATTGATGGAAATTTAATGCTTAAAACAAAAAAGAGTAGAATAAAACTGAAAGGACAAAATCATGATGATTTTCCAACCATACCAATAGTAGAAGGTAAAACTTTTGAAATACAAGCGAAAAAATTAATAGAGGGTATTAAATCTGTTTATTATAGTTCTTCTGTTTCAGACATAAAACCAGAAATATCAAGTGTTTATATGTATTCTGATGGTGATAATCTTGTTTTTGTTTCTACTGATTCTTTTAGATTAGCTGAGAAAAAAATAAAGATTAAAAACATAGAAGAAATACAAGGTATATTAATACCATTTAAAAACATACCAGAAATTTTAAGAATTTTTAGTGAAATAGAGGATGATGTTAGGGTTTGTTTTAATAAAAATCAAATATCTTTTTCTTCTGATGGTGTTTATTTAACATCAAGAATAATAGATGGTGTTTTCCCAGACTATCGTCAAATAATACCAAAAGATTTTACAGTTGAAGCTGTTGTTTTAAAACAAGATTTATTAAACGCACTAAAGTTATCAAATATATTTTCAGATAAATTTAATCAAATAAATTTATTGATTAATCCAAAAGAAAAAGTTTTTGAATTGTCTTCTCAGAATAATGATGTTGGTGAAAATAAAACCTACTTAGATGCAGCTCTAAAAGGAGAGGAGGTTGTTTTGGGTTTTAATTATAAATATTTCTTAGATTGTTTTCAATCTATAAATTCAGATAGTATATCAATAAAAATTAATCAATCTTCTAAACCCATGATAATATCTGGTGCTTCTGATAATAGTTTTACTTATCTTATAATGCCGATGAATAGGTAAATATAAAGATGATAGAAATAAAAGATTTACTTCTTAAATTTAATAACTTACTCTTTTCTGAGGAGTTTAAAAAAGACTCAATAATTAGTGTTATAAATGAAACAATTGGTTTAAGTTTAGAGAGTAAGGATGTAGAAATAAAAAATAATATTGTTTATTTAAATATAAAACCTATTTATAAGAATGAAATTCTTATAAAAAAAGATATAATTTTTTCCAAATTAAAAAGCATCCTTGGAAAAAAGACACCAAATAAAATAGTTTAGTTTTTAACTTTAAATACTACTGTATTTTCTGATCTATTATAGTTAGTATCATAAGAGATTATTTTTAATTCATTTTCTGTCCTTAGGTTGTCTAAATCTTCAGGCGTAAATGAGAAATTAAAAGGATATTTTATATTATCTACAAAAATATCGTTTATAAAAATATCCATTTTTTGTATTTGTGATGTTGTGAGTTTTGTAAAAATTAGTTGTATTTTTTGATCTCTTTCATATATATCATTTATATTTGGTTCTGTGATCGTTATCATTTGTAAGTTTTGTCCTGTGTGTATATCGTCTGTTTCATTTGGTTTTTCTGCCCAAGTTGTTTTGTTATATTTTTCGTTATTTTGTGACCACCAGTTTTGTATTGGAATTTCCCAGTGATTAAATTGGGAATCCTCACTTGGATTTGATGGGGAAGGTCCTAATATATCATTTTTATTTACCCAATATAAAATAGAATGCACATTAGTTATTACTTTTTCTTCTAGTGTTTCTTTTGGTGTGAATTCACTGGCTAGTTTGCCTGATATTTTATCTATAAAGAAATTTTCATTTCCTTGCCAGTATCCACGAAGTATAGGTTTAACCAACATTGGGTCTAGCTCTAAATTTGGTTTTTCAAATTTTTCACTTGGTAATATTTTAAGTGCTTCAACCATAAATGAATTCCATATTGGTCCAGCTACAGCAGAGCCACCTTTTTTCATTGGCTTGTTGTCATTATTACCAGCCCAAACACCGACAGCGATAGAGGGGGTGTATCCAATGGTCCAAGCATCCTTGTTACTATTTGTTGTTCCTGTTTTTGCAGCCACTTCTTTACCAGGAATAAATAAGGTAGAGGAAGATCCGAAGGTTGGAATACGTGCATTGTTGTCTGATAAAACGTTTGAGATAGTTAAAGCTGTATTTTTTGGTAATACTTCTTTTGGGTTTGGCTTGTATTCTTCTAATATGTTTCCATTCATATCCTCTATTTTTAATATTCCAGTATATTGGTTTTTTATTCCATCATTTGCAAAGACAGAATATGCAGAAGTAATATCAAGTAAAGATACTTCTCCACCTCCTATGACTAAGGTGAGTCCATATCTGCCTATATCTGTCAGTGTGCTAATTCCCATGTCTTCTGCTGTTTTTAATGATTCATTAAGTCCTGCTAAATAAAATAATTTTACAGCAGGGATGTTTCTTGATTGTGCTAAGGCATCTCTTAGCTTAATAGGTCCAACTGTTTTTCCGTCGTAGTTTTGTGGCATATAACAATTTGCTTGGTTGTGTCCTGGCAGAGCTTTGCCGTACGCATTACATGTCGTTTGAAATTCTGTGGGAAGGTCAAACAACACAGTGTCTGGGGTGAAGCCTTTATTGAATGCTGTGGCGTATATAAACGGTTTAAATGAAGAACCAGGCTGTCTTAGGGCTGTAGCTATGTTAAAATTGCCATCGATCTCTTTATCAAAGTAATCCCTAGAGCCAACCATCGTTAATATTTGTCCAGTTTTAGGGTCTATTGCTACCAAGCCTGCATTTTCACCATTCCAATCTTTTTTGTTTTTAAAAGCACCATCTTTTACTATTGTTTCTCCCTTTTCTTGAAGACTATAATCAAGAGAGGTTGTGACTTTTAAGCCCTTACTTTCCACTGCTTCTACACCGTATTTTTGTTCTAGATAATCTTTAATAAAAAATACAAAATGAGGGGCTTTTATCCCTGTTTTTGCTTGGGGTATAAAAGTTACTACTTCTTTTAAAGCATTGTTGTATTCTTCCTCAGTGATGAAATTTAATTCTTTCATTCTGGATAATACTAAATTTTTTCTAGTATTTAATTTTTCTTTATTTTTACCGTAAGGAGATAGAGTGGTGGGTGATTGAGGAATTGCAGCCAAATAAGCAGCTTCAGCTAAGGTTAGATTTTCAGCATTTTTATTAAAATATGTTTTTGAAGCTTCCTCTATTCCATAAACATTACCACCATAAGGATTTTCATTTAGATAATATTCTAGAATTTTTTCTTTAGACATAGAGCTGTCTATTTTTATTGCCAACACCCATTCTTTTATTTTTCTAACGATAGATTTTTTTGAAGTAAGGAGGGTATTTTTGATTAATTGTTGTGTTATTGTTGATCCTCCTCCTCCGATACCTACATTGAAAAGATTAGACAACACGGCTCTTACTGTTGATGTTATTCTCACCCCACTGTGATTATAAAATTCAGAATCTTCTATTGCGACTGTGGCATTCTTTATGTTGGCACTCATTTTTTCGAATGGAATATTTGTTCTTTTTACATCTTGGTGTATGTCGTAAAGTAATATTTCGCCAGTACGGTCATATATTTTTGTTGAATTTATTATCTTTCTATCCTCAAAAGAATGGAAGTCTGGAATTTTAAGAGATGAAACATAAATAATAATTATTCCAACAAATAAAATAAAAATACCAATTAAAAAATATAGTAAATTTTTTGGGATTCCTATTTTTTTTGTGTTTCTTTTCATATTTTAATCATAACAGAAATTGTGTTATAATTCGAGTTATGAAAGTTGTAACTGATGAGAAAATAATAGATGAGGTGTTGAATAGGGGTGTTATTTCTGGTATTTTACCTAGCAAGGACGAATTTAAAAAGGTATTAATGTCTGGTAAAAAAATAAAGATATACATAGGTTTTGATGCTACTGCAGATACACTACATTTAAGTCATGCAAAAAACATAATGCTTTTAGAAGATTTCCGTAAATTGGGGCACGATGCAATACTTTTGTTTGGTGATTTTACTGCCAGGATAGGAGATCCTTCTGGACAGACAGGGACGAGAGCTACTTTGACGAGAAAACAAGTTTTGGATAATGTTAAAAGCTGGAAGAAACAAATAAAAAATTTAGGTAAATTTACTGGGATAAAAGATACCATTAAAATTAAATTTAATAGCAAGTGGCTCGCTCCTCTTACATTAGAAGATGTTTTAAATTTGGCCTCCAAGACGACGGTACAACAAATGATAGAGAGAGATATGTTTCAAAAAAGAATAAAAGAGGGAAAACATATATTTTTACATGAATTTATGTATCCTTTAATGCAAGGTTATGATAGTGTCGCAATGGAAGTGGATGCTGAAATGTGTGGCACAGACCAAACTTTTAATGCTTTAATGGGTAGGACACTTTTGCGTAAAATAAAAAACAAAGAAAAATTTGTAGTGACAGTTAATTTAATGGAGAATCCAAAGACGGGTGATTTGATGTCAAAAAGTAAAGGGACAGGAGTTTTTTTGAATACGAAACCAAAAGAAATGTTTGGAGGCATAATGGCTCAACCAGATGAAATGATAGAAGTTTTATTGATTAATTGTACCAGGTTATCGAAAGATCTTATAAAAGAAATAATTAATTTAGGTCCACTTGAGGCAAAAAAGAGAACAGCTTTTGAAATTTTAAAGATAATTTTTTCTGAAAAAGAAGCAGAAAAAGCTAAAGAAAGTTTTGTAAGTACTTTTCAAAAAAAAGAGATACCAGATGAAATGATAGAAATATCAAATCTTGAAAATAAAACCTTAATGGATCTTTTGGTAGATAATAATGTTTTGGCTTCAAGGGGTGATTTTAGAAGATTGATAAAAGAGGGTGCTATTTCTAATTTGGATGGAGACGAAAAGATAAATGATGTCAATTTTATTCCGAGAAATGATATGAAGTTTAAAATAGGGAAAAAAAGGTTTGTAAAAATAAATTAAATAAAATAAAAAGACGGAAGCCCTGCTTCCGTCTTTTTATTTAGTGATCCTTATCAGGATCTTCTTCTTCGTAATCGTTTAAATCAAATTCTTCAGGTTCCATTAATGGATCTATGAGATCTTCATCTTCTAGAGGATCCATACCACCCATCAAATCTTCTTCTTCATCGTAACTCATATAAAAAATTTATTATTTTTTATTTTTTAAAACAACACTCGACCAAATTAATTTAAATAAAATTTATTTTCTTTATTTTTATCAAAAACAAAAATGTTTAGCAAGAGAAAAATATAAAATATGTGGATAACTTATCTATTATGGGCAAATGCAGTTAAAGCGATAGCTATGGCGTCTAATTCATCGTCAGATTTTTTGTTATTATCTATATCTACTAATATCTTTACCATCCTCATAACTTGTTCTTTGTTGGCCTTGCCGTAGCCAGTAGTAGCTATTTTTATTTGAGGAGGGGAGACCTCAAATATCTGGAGATTTGCGATAGATGCTTCATATAATATTACTCCACGTACTTCTGCTACGTGCATGACAGTCTTTTGGTTTGTGTTTAAGAAAAGTGTTTCGATTGCTAATTTTTCTGGTTTAAATTTTTTTATTATATTTTTTACTTCTTTGCCAATAGACAAAAGTCTTTCAGAAAAATCTATTTTTGATGATGTATGAAAACACTCAGAAAACAAAACTTTTTCTTTTTTGTCTCCTTTATTTTTTTCGAGTATTGCCACACCCAGTCTTTCAAATCCAGGATCTATCCCTAATATACGCATATATTATTCTGCGTTAGTGTAGACATCTTGGACGTCATCGTTTTCTTCCAAGTCCTCTACTAATTTATCTAATAATTCTAAATCTTCATCAGAAAGAGGTGTTAATATATTTGGTTTCCATATCATTCCTTCCTCTGTTTTTTCTTTATTAAAAGACCAAGCCACAGAGCCTATGCTAGCCAAAGGAAAACCATTTTTTGAAAGGATGTGTTTTATGTCTTGAGCAGTTCTGTTTTTGCTATCTGTGAGGGTTTCTATCATCATTCCGACTCCTCCTGGGCCATATGCTTCATAAGTGATATTTTCCATTTGAGAGGATGGCTCAGATGCTTTCTTTATTGCTCTCTCTATGTTTTCGGAAGGCATATTTACCTTTTTTGCTTTTTCTATTGCCGCACGAAGCCCTGGAGCGTTTATATCACCCTTACTGAGTCTTGCTTCTACTCCTATATATCTGACTAGTTTAGAAAAAATTTTACTTTTTTTTGAATCAGTAATAGCTTTTTTGTGTTTTATTTGTGCCCATTTATTATGTCCTGACATTTTGTTTTAAATTAATTTATTTTGCTTGTTTTCTTTTATATCAAAACCAAGATGTAAATAAGCTTTGTCTGTGGCAACACGTCCACGAGCTGTTCTTTCCAATAATCCTAATTGTATTAAATATGGTTCAACGACTTCTTCTACTGTTGCTTCTTCTTCAGACATTGCCGCGGCTATGGTCTTAAGACCAACGGGGCCACCATTAAATTTTTCAATTAATATTTCTAGAAACTTTCTGTCGGAAGAATTTAATCCTATTTCATCTATTGCCAACATGTTTAGGGCGTCTCTTACTGTTTTTTCATCTAAACTTTTTTTGTGTACTTGTGCAAAGTCACGTGCTCTTTTCAAAAAATAGTTTGCTGTGCGTGGTGTAAACCTACTACGTTTTGCTATCTCTTTTAAAGCCCCTTCATCTAATTCTGTTTTTAATAATTTACTGGAACGTTTTACTATCTCTGCGATCTCTTCATTTGAATAAAATTCTAATCTAAAAACACCACCGGAAAAACGTGAACGTAGGGGAGAAGAGACTAGCGCGACACGAGTCGTCGCAGCTATCAAAGTGAAGGGAGGCAAATCTAGTTGGATTGTTCTAGCAGAAGGACCTTTACCTATAATAATATCTAAAACCCCAGACTCCATAGCTGGATATAATATTTCTTCAACCATTTTGTTTAATCTGTGAATTTCGTCAATAAAAAGTATATCCCCAGAGGCTAGGTTTGTGAGTATTGAGGCTAGATCGCCTACTTTTTCTATGGCAGGTCCTGAAGTTATCTTCATTTGCTTTCCAGTCTCCTTTGCTATGAGGTGGGCGAGGGTAGTTTTCCCCAATCCTGGGGGGCCATAAAATAAGATATGTTCAGGAATGTGACCTCTTTCTTCAGCGGCTCGTAATAGTATTTTAACGTTGTCTTTTATGTGTTTTTGGCCAATATATTCTTCCCAGTGAGTGGGTCTTAGGGCTTGGTCTAGAAAGGAATCATCAGAATTAACATTGTTTTCAACATCAGGATTTTTGGATTTTTTAGGTTTTTCACTTGACATTTTTTTATAATATGCTATACTTCTAAAAGTGGTTAATTATCAACACCCTATCCACAAGGCTTTACACATTATAGCATTTGTATTAATTTCTTTATAGTATAATAGTTTTTGTAAGAGAATATTAATCTCTAAGCAATCAGCCATCGGTTATACAGGTTTGCATAGGACGTTTTGGTGCCCTTACAGGTTCCTGGAGCTATCCTTTAATGATTTGTTACTTTTAGGGCTTAGCTTTAAAAGGATTGTTTAGAGATTAATGAGCTCTTCTAATAAAAAAACTTAGCTTTAACGCTAAGTTTTTTTATTCTTCTAGTAAGTCTACGACACTTTGTACTTCTTCCAGAGAGGTGACACCATTTAAAATTTTTACTACACCGTCTTGTCTCATGGAGAGTATTCCTTGGAGGCGAGCAACTTTTTTAATTTCACGCTCGCTTGGATTTAGTGGCATTATTTTTTCTATCGCTTCATCTGTTTTTATTGCTTCAAATATTCCTATTCTTCCTTTGTAGCCTATCATATTACATTCTTCACAACCAACGGGAGAGTAAAGTTTTATAGTAGTATTTGGATCTATGTTGTAATTTGTTAAACTTTTACCTTCTTCTTTTATTCCATTCATTATATTGTTTAAGACTTTCAATTCTTTTTCATCTGGTATTTTTTCTTTTTTACAATTATTACAAAGTTTACGTACTAAACGTTGAGCTATAGATAAAGACAAAGCAGATACCATTATCTTTGGATTTGCTTCTAGATCTATAAGTCGTGGAATCACTCCTGCAGCATTATTTGTGTGAAGAGTAGAAAATACCATATGTCCTGTTAAAGCAGCTTCTATGCCTGTTTTAGCTGTTTCTTTGTCACGTATTTCTCCCACCATGACCACATCTGGATCTTGTCTCAGTGCAGATTTTAATCCTTCTAAGAATGTATAGCCTTTTTCTTCATTTGTTTGTGTTTGTGTTATTCCTGGTAAATGATATTCGATAGGATCCTCGATAGTTATTATTTTAATTTCTGGCGAATATATTTTTCTTAAAAAAGCATAGAGAGTTGTTGTTTTACCAGATCCTGTGGGCCCTGTCACCAATATCATCCCGTTTGGTTTTTTTATTTCTTCTTCTATAACAGAAAATAAAAATGGTTCTATGCCTATGTCTTCTAATTTTACTTGTATAGATTTAGGATCAAGGATACGCATGACAATAGATTCACCATAAGCACCTGGTATGAGGGAAGTACGTATACTTAATTCTTCACTTCCTTCCATTATGCTAAAACGACCATCCTGTGCGATTTTAGAGTTTAATTTCATTCCAGAAAGGAGTTTTATTCTGGAATTAAATAAATGATAAATATTATTTTCAAAAAACATTACATCATGAAGTATCCCGTCTAGTCTTAATCTTAATCTACTTCTATCTTTTTCTGGTTCTACGTGTATGTCAGAAGCTTTAATAGAAATAGCGCCAGCCAAAATTATCTCTAGCATTTTAGAAATTCGATGAATTTGATTTCCGACCATTGCTTCTTCTATTAATTTTTCTATGTCTTTTATTGTTTTTATATCTTTGCCAACTTCTTTTAATATGTCTCCAGAAATATCTAAACCACCTACTTTTGAATTTTCCGCTAGAGAAAGTTCTTGATATCTTGCCCAAACTTTTTCTAAAGAAGCGAGAGAAACCATATAAAAGGTGGGGATTAAACCCTCTCTTTCTATTTGTTCTTTTATTTTTGAAAGAAGATCAGGAGATGGAACACGTACAGCTATAAAGATATTTTTACCGAATAATTTGAATGGTGCTATTTTGAGATCTCTAGCATCTTTTTCAGAAATTGCTCTTAGGGCTTCATTATCTATGCCCAACCTAGCTAAATCAATATATGGAAGTTTGTATTTTGATTCAGCAAGCACCGCTACAAGCTCTTCTTCTTCTTGTTTTTTTATTTCATCAAGTTGTTTATTTTGTTTTTCTTCATCAAAATCAGTTACCATTTGTCTTTTAATAATACAACATTTTTTTATGAATAACCAATCACAAAAATGATATAATCTACTTAATGAACAAAGATGTGGAAACAACACAAAAGACGATAGTTTTATTAGATTCTCATGCGATCATTCATCGAGCCTATCATGCTTTGCCCAAGTTTTTATCTTCAAAAGGTGAGCCGACTGGTGCTTTGTATGGTCTTTCTAGTATGTTGATGAAAATAATCACCGATTTAAAGCCTGATTATATCGTTGCTTGTTATGATTTGCCACAGAAAACTTTTAGACATGAAGCGTATGATGGATATAAAGCAGGCAGAGCTAAGACAGAAGATGCATTGATTTTACAGTTGAAAAATTCCAGACAAATTTTTGAAGCTTTTAATATTCCGATGTATGATGCTCCAGGCTTTGAAGCTGATGATGTTTTGGGAACAATTGTAGAAAAATTAAAAAACAATAAGGACATAAACATAATAATAGCTTCGGGCGACATGGATACGATGCAACTTATCGATGGAGGAAAAGTAAAAGTATATACTTTGAAAAAGGGGATCAACGATACGATTTTATATGATGAAGAAAAAGTTTTTGAAAGATTTAATTTTAAACCTAAGCTTTTACCAGATTATAAGGGGTTGAGGGGTGACCCATCAGATAATATTATAGGCATAAAAGGTATTGGAGAAAAGACAGCCACGACTTTGATATCAAATTTTGGAACGATAGAAGAAATATATAAACAAATCAAAAACGATGAGAAGGTTTTTTCAAAGATTGGGATTTCTCCTAGAATAATAGAACTTATAAAAAACAACGAAGAAGAAGCTTTGTTTTCAAAAACTTTAGCAAAGATAAGGACAGACGCGCCAGTTGATTTTAAAATTCCAGAAAAAACTTTTTGGGAGAATGCAGATTTAAAGAAAATGGAAGACATGTTTGCTACTTTTGAATTTAGAAGTTTGTATTCAAGATTAAAAATTTTTTTTGATGGGAAATTGGAGAAAGAAAGTTTTGGAGCTGGTCTGGCCGGGGTGGGGGACCCGGGGAATCGAGGACCCGAGAAAATTTTGCTTTCTCCAATTTCCCCAGCGAGACTCCAAGAAACAGCTATTGCTCTTTGGATTTTAAATTCAGATATAACTAATCCTTCTTTGGATGATATTTTGCATTATGCAAAAACATCTTCTTTTGAAGAAGCTGAAAAATATATTTTCAGACAATTAAAAGAGAAAGGCCTGGAAAAGGTTTATGAAGAAATAGAAAAACCCATAATTCATATAGTTAAAAACATGCAAGATTATGGAATTCTTATAGATAAAAGTTATTTTGAGAAATTATCCAAAGAATATCATGAAGAATTAGATAAATTAACAGAAAAAATTTACAAGATTGCAGGCGCAGAGTTTAATATAAATTCACCCAAACAATTAGGTGAAATTCTTTTTGATAAAATGGGAATGAAGTCTAGTAAAAAGAAGAATGCCAGTGGTTCTTTCTCTACGAAAGTTTCTGTGTTGGAAGAGCTAGAAGAAGATAACCCGATTATAAAAGAAATACTTGCGTATCGAGAATTACAAAAATTGCTCTCGACTTATATTGATGTTATCCCTTTTATGGCGGGAGAGGATGGAAGGTTGCATGCTAAATTTTTACAAAATGGCACGACAACAGGCAGATTTTCTTCACAAGATCCAAATTTACAAAATTTACCAATCAAAACAGAACTTGGTAAAAAAATAAGAAATGGTTTTATCGCAGGCAAAGGAAACAAACTTGCAGCTTTTGATTATTCACAGATAGAATTGAGAGTTGCTGCCATACTATCTCAAGATGTAAAGATGACACAGATATTTCGTGAGGGGAAAGATATTCATACAGGAGTGGCATCTTTTGTATTTAATGTTCCTCAAGATAAGGTAGATGGTGAGATGCGTCGCAAAGCGAAAGTTATAAATTTTGGAATAATTTATGGCATGGGTGTCTCTTCTTTAAGAAAAAGTTTGGGAGGCGACAGAAAAGAAGCACAAAAATTTTATGATAATTATTTTAATCAATTTTCTGGTGTACGTGAATATTTAGAAAGTGTCAAAGTCTTTGCAATGAAAAATTCTTATACAGAGACATTATTTGGGAGACGCAGATTTTTTCCTAATATAAATTCCAGAATTCCTTTTTTAAAGAATATGGCAGAAAGAACAGCTACTAATGCTCCGATTCAAGGTACAGCGACAGCCGATATTATAAAGTTAGCTATAAGATTTTCGGAAGAAGATTTGAGAGAAGCAAACCTACTAGACAGAGTACACCTAGTTCTACAGATACATGATGAATTAGTGTATGAGATAGATGAAAATATATTACCAAAAGCTGAAGAAATTATTAAAAATGCTATGCAGAATGTACTAGAAAGATCTTATTTAAAATACAAAACAGACATTCCTTTATTGGTCCATTTAGGATCAGGGGCCAACTTGGGGGAAGTAAAATAGGTTGTTTTTTGTGATATAATGAACTTATGGAATTAGTTGGAAACGAACAAAATATACAGGATAAAAATATTCATAAAAATAAGGTTCATAAAGTATTAGCCCATTCATACTTGTCTTTCTTTTTGTTATTTTTAGTCGGCATGTTTTTGGATTTTATTTTTCCACTCAAGATTTTTAATGGAAGTAATTTGATGTTTATTGGTGTTGTTTTGTTAATTTGTGGAACTTTTTTAATATTTTGGGCACAAAGATCTTCTTTAAAATTACAAAAGGAAAATATGACAAAAGATGTTTTTTATCGTGGTCCGTATCGTTATACCAGAAGTCCAACGCACTATGGTTTATTTTTTTTAATGTTGGGTTTTGGTTTTACCGCCAATGCTTTGTTTATGGTTTTATTTTCTGTATTTTCATTTTTTATCACCAAATTTGTGTTTATTAAAAAACAAGAAAAAATATTAGAAGAAAAGTATGGATCTCCTTATATTGAATACAAGAAATTAGTAAGATTTTAATTATGATATATCTTTTTTGTGGGGATGATGTAAAAAAGAAACACGATAATTACGAAAAATTTATAAAATCTATATCCCCAGATATGGAAGTTTTTTTTATTGGTAAAAATGATTTTAATCCTATTCAGATAGAAAGTTTTTATTCCGGTTCTGGTTTGTTTTTTAAAAAATGTGTAGTTGTTTTTACTAATATATTTGAGAGAGAAGAAACACTTAAATTTATTTTAGAAAAATTAGATTTAATAAAACAATCAGATAATGATTTTGTTTTTTTGGAAAGCAAGATAAACAAAGCAACATTAGAAGCTTTTAAAAAAATTGAAGCAGATATAAGTAATTTTGAACTTTCAAAAGAGAAAAAAGAGAAATATAATAATTTTTTATTAGCAGATGCTTTTTCTCAAAGAGATAAGCTTCATTTGTGGATATATTTTAGACAAGCTATGAATGTGGGGGTGGGCATGGAAGAACTAATTGGTGTTTTGTTTTGGAAAGCAAAAGATATGATTTTGAAAAATAATTTTAATAAATTTTCTGAAGAAGAACTTCAAAATTTTGTCACTAAGATTTCTTATTTATTACCTGAAGCTAGAAAAGAAGGCAGGGATGCAGAAGTAGTATTTGAGCAGTTTTTGCTTGAGGTTTTTTAAAAATCTGTTATTATAACAAAGTCATATAAAAATGCGCCCGTAGCTCAGCTGGTAGAGCAGATCCCTTTTAAGGATAAGGTCCTCGGTTCGATCCCGAGCGGGCGCACAACATAAATTTATTTCTACTAATGTTATCTAAAAATATATTTAAATTGCATAGCCCTTTTAAGCCAGCAGGCGATCAACCCAAGGCTATTTCAGAGATTTTAAGTGGATTAAATAAGGGTATAAATAGACAAACCTTAGTGGGAGCCACAGGAACTGGTAAGACTTTTACCATGGCTAACGTGATAGAAAAATATAATAAACCTACTTTAGTGATAGCACATAATAAAACCTTGGCAGCCCAATTAGCTTCTGAGTTTAGAGAATTTTTCCCAGATGCAGCAGTACATTATTTTGTATCTTATTATGATTATTATCAGCCAGAAGCTTACATGCCGGCATCAGATACATATATTGAAAAAGATTTAAAAATAAATAAAGAAATAGATAGACTTAGACATGCCACTACACAGGCCTTACTCACGAGACGTGATGTAATAATAGTTGCCTCAGTTTCTTGTATATATGGTTTGGGTAGTCCTTCAGAATATGAAAAAGTTAATTTAAAACTTAATGTTGGAATGAAAATTGATCGAATGACTTTAATGAAAAAATTAATTGGTATTCATTTTGAAAGGACAAATGCAGATTTAAATCCAGGGCAATTTCGTTCTATTGGTTCTATCGTTTCTTTTATGCCTGTTTCTGAGATGATGATGTATCAGATTGATATATTAAATGGAATAATTTCAAGAATTAGAAAAATAGATCCAGTTTCTTCTAAAATAATTAAAGAGGAAAATAATATTTTTGTTTTTCCTGCGAAACATTTTATTACTGAAGATGTAAAAAAGAAAAAAGCTTTGGTTGAAATAAAAAAAGAATTAACAAAACAGTTAAAGAAATTTGAGAAAGAAGGGAAATTATTAGAAGCAGAAAGAATAAAGAGAAGAACAAATTATGATTTATCAATGATAAAAGAAGTTGGATATTGTAGTGGTATAGAAAATTATTCTAGATATTTATCTGGTAAAAAAGAAGGAGAACCACCAGAGACATTACTTTCTTATTTTCCGTTTTCCCCGAAGCCTGGCTTAGGGGCAGATGGGAAAAAACAAAAGGCCCTAAGCCAGGCTTCGGGGGAAATTCCTGATTTTCTGACTATAATTGATGAATCACATGTTACATTACCACAACTTCAAGGTATGTATGCAGGAGATGCCTCACGTAAAAAAACTCTTATAGATTATGGTTTTCGTTTGCCTTCAGCAAGAGACAATAGGCCTTTAAAATATGAAGAATTTAAAGAAAGAATAGGGCCTGTTGTGTATACTAGTGCTACTCCAGGAAATGAAGAAAAAACGGAAAGTGGAAAGTTAATAGAACAGATTATTCGTCCGACTGGTCTTGTAGATCCAGAAATAATAGTGAGACCTGTTAGTGAAAATTCTCCTCTTGAGAAGTACCCTTTAGGGGGAGGTGGACAAATTATCCACCCCGATACAAGCATCACCCATCAAGAGGGGAATAAGTACCCTGGGCAGATACAGGATTTTATAAAAGAAACAGAAAAGACAATCAAAAAAGGTTTTCGTGTTTTGGCTACAACTTTGACTAAAAGAATGGCAGAAGATTTGTCTGTATACTTAAAAGAGAAACATATAAAAGCAGAATATTTACATAGTGATATAAAGACGATAGATAGAATAAAAATTTTGACAAAATTTAGAAGAGGGGAATTCGATATATTGGTAGGAGTTAATCTTTTGCGTGAAGGACTTGATCTTCCGGAAGTTGCCTTAATTGGAATTTTGGATGCCGACAAAGAAGGATTTCTTAGATCGGAAACATCTTTGATACAAACCATAGGAAGAGCTGCTCGTAATAGTGAAGGAAAGGTTATTCTTTATGCAGACAACATTACGGGTTCTATGAAAAGAGCAATAGAAGAGACTACGCGTCGTAGAGATATTCAGTTGGTTTATAATAAAAAGAATGGGATCACTCCGAAAACTATTTTGAAAAATATTAAAGACATAACACAGGAAATGGAGAGTGAACATGGCAAGGCTGTAAATACAGAATTAGAATTAGATATTGAATTGTTCAAGAAAGTGTTTACAAAAGAAAAGAGTAATAAAGGTAAAAATGAATCTGATTCTATAAAAAATATTTTCATTTCAGATGAAGAAAGAAATAAGATGGTTTATGAAAAGATAATAAAGATGAAAGAGAAAGAAATGAATAGGGCTGTGAAAGAATTAGATTTTGAGACAGCAGCTATTTTGAGAGATGAAATAATTGTATTAAAAGATAAAATGGATAGATAAAAATGAAAAATGAGAAAAATATAGACAAAATAATAGTAAAGGGTGCTAGGACACACAATTTAAAGGATATAAATGTAGAGATGCCAAGAAATAAAATGGTTGTCATTACTGGCGTTTCTGGTTCTGGTAAATCATCTTTGGCTTTTGATACTATTTTTGCTGAAGGACAGAGAAGATATGTAGAATCTTTATCTTCTTATGCTAGGCAGTTTTTGAATCAAATGCCGAAGCCAGATGTGGATGAAATAACGGGACTTTCTCCTGCTATATCTATTGATCAGAAATCTCGTTCCAACAACCCACGTTCCACTGTCGCCACCATCACAGAGATTTATGATTATTTGAGAGTTATGTATGCCCGCATTGGGCATCCGCATTGCCCTTTGTGTGGAGAGGAAATAAAGAAACTTTCTAATGAAGAAATATTAAATTTTATTTTCGATAAAATAAAAACAATTAACAAAGGTAAGAAAAATAAAAAGTCGGTAATGGGCGTAGAATGGGATGAAACAGAAATAAAAATATTTTCACCAATTGTGCGTGGACGTAAGGGTGAATATTATCAACTTCTGTATGATTTGTTGAGCAAGGGTTTTTCAGAAATTCGTTTAGATGGAAATATAAAAAAACTTCGTGAGCAAATAATTTTATCTAAAAACAAAGCACACAATATTGATATTTTAGTAGACCGTTTTTTAGTTCATGAATTTTCTAACAACAAAGAAGCTGCTAGGGTTAGATTGTCTGAAGCCACAGAAAGAGCATTGCTTGAATCAGATGGATTAGTGACAGTTTCTTTCGAAGGAGAAGAATTCACCATGTCTTCAAGATTTGCTTGTAAAAATGATGGCTTTTCTTTTCCAGAAATAGAGCCCAGGCTTTTTTCTTTTAATTCTCCTTATGGAGCTTGTGAAGTTTGCCATGGGTTAGGATCGAAACATTTTCTAGGAGAAGAACCTTGCGATGCTTGTAAAGGAGCAAGACTTAGGAGAGAAGCTTTGAATGTTTTTATTAGTTCAGGGCAGAAACGCAAAAATATTTTAGAGATTAGTTCTCTTTCTATAGAAGAAGCGGCGGAATTTTTTAAGAGTTTAAAGCTATCAGAACAAGAAAAAGAAATTTCTTTCCCTGTTGTTAAGGAGATAGAAGCGAGACTTCAGTTTATGTTAAATGTTGGATTAGATTATTTACAACTTTCTCGTAAAGCAAATACTCTTTCTGGAGGGGAAGCACAACGCATCAGACTAGCATCACAATTGGGATCGAGGCTTGTAGGGGCTTTGTATGTATTAGATGAACCTACGATAGGCTTACATCAACGCGACAATGATAGATTGATCAAGACACTAGAAAATCTTCGTGATTTGGGAAATACTATTTTGATTGTTGAACACGATGAAGATACTATTTACGCATCAGATTATATTGTAGATATTGGTCCAAAGGCAGGAGTTCATGGCGGAGAAGTCGTCGTTTCTGGTTATTTAGATGATTTGCTTACTGCGAAAAAGAACACAAACAATTCTAGGACATTGGCTTTTTTAAGAGAAGAAGAAAAAATTACAATTCCAGAAAAAAGACGTCAATCTAAAGGAATTTTAAAAGTAGTTGGTGGAAAAATTTTTAATATTAAAAATTTAAACGTAGAAATTCCTTTAGGTGTTATGACTTCTGTCACAGGTGTTTCAGGATCGGGTAAAAGTTCTTTAATGTATGAGATTTTGTATAAAAATTTACAAGGAAGATTGGAAAGAAAATACAGGACAGCACAAATATTTAATTGTGCTTCTTTTTCTGGCACTGAATATTTATCAAGAGTAATTTTGATTGATCAGTCTCCGATAGGCAGGACGCCGCGTTCAAATATAATGACTTACACTGGAGCTTTTACTCATATTCGTGATTTGTTTGCTGCCACAGAAGAGGCAAGATTACGCGGATGGAAATCTAATCGTTTCTCTTTTAATGTTAAAGGTGGACGTTGTGAATCTTGTGAGGGTAATGGGCAGATTGCTGTTGAAATGCATTTTTTACCTACAGTGTATGTGACTTGCGATGTTTGTAATGGTAAAAGATTTGATAAAGAAACACTCACAGTCAAATATAAAAAGAAAAATATACATGAAGTTCTTCATATGACAGTTGAAGAGGGTTTAACATTTTTTAAAGATATTCCAGCTATATATGATCGCTTGTATACTCTCATGGGCGTTGGTTTGGGTTATTTAGAGCTTGGCCAATCTGCTACGACCCTTTCAGGTGGAGAAGCACAACGTGTCAAAATATCTAGCGAACTTTATCGTCCACATTTAGAAAAAACTATTTATCTTTTAGATGAACCAACGGTTGGTTTACATTATGACGACGTGATAAAGCTTTTAGAAGTTTTAAATAAACTTGTTTCAAAAGGGAATACTGTAGTTTTAATTGAGCACAACTTAGATGTTATAAAAAATTCAGATTATATTATAGATGTTGGCCCTGAGGGCGGAATAAAAGGGGGAAACTTGGTGGCGAAAGGTACACCAGAAGAAGTAGCCAACAATCTTAAAAGTTATACAGGTAAATATCTTAAGAAGGCTTTGCGAAATAGATAAAATATATGAATTTAAAAGATTTAAAAAAAATAAAGATTCCAGATAAACCAGGAGTATATTTTTTCTTGAAAAACAAGCCTGCCTCGACTCGGCAAGACGGGGGAATATTATATATTGGTAAGGCAACCTCTTTGAAAGATAGAGTTAGAAGTTATTTTGGGAAAGACCCCGAAGAAAAGCAAGCTTTCTACGGGGCAGGTTTAATAGAGAGTAGAGGGCCTTTAATAGTTAAAATGATTAAAGATGCTGATGAAGTTAAATGGCAAGAGACGGATAGTGTTTTGGAAGCTCTTATTTTAGAAGCTTCTCTTATAAAAAAATATCAACCCAAATATAATACAAAAGAAAAATCTGACAGAAGCTTTAATTATGTTTGTATTACAAAAGAAAAAAAGATTGCAATAATTCGCGGAAGGAATATTAAAAAAATGGTTTTTGATAAAATATATGGGCCATTTCCTAATAATAGCCAGCTGCGAGAAGCTTTGAGAATTATAAGAAAAATATTCCCTTATTTTGAAGACAGAAAGAATACAAAAGGTAAAGATGAATTTTATAAACAAATAAAATTAGTGCCAGAAAATTTAATAGAAAATAAAAATAATATTAAAAATATTAAATTACTTTTTGAAGGTAAAAAGAAAAAGATTTTTTTAAATTTAAAAAAAGAGATGAATTCTTTTGCAAAGAAGAGAGCCTTTGAAAAGGCTGGAGAAGTTAAAAGGCAAATTTTTGCACTTCAGCATATAAATGATGTGGCTTTAATAAAAAATAACATTAATGACTTCACAGGTAAAAAAATTTTTGACTCTGGATTTCTTATTGGAAACCCTGCAAGAGTTTCTTCTAATTTTTCGTCCCTGCGCCCTTCCCCTGAGTACAGAGGTGGGACCCTCGGGAAGCTCAAAATTAAAAGAAACTCTTGTAGGATAGAGGCTTATGATATTGCGCATATGGGTGGGAAAAACATAGTTGGTGTTATGGTGGTTTTAGTCGATGGTGAAATAGAAAAAAGTGAATATAAAAAATTTAAAATAAAAAGCCAAAATAATACGCTTGCCCGCCGTGGTGGGAATGATATTGGAGCCTTGGAAGAAGTCTTAGAAAGACGTTTTAAACATAGAGAATGGCAATACCCCGATGTTGTTATAATGGATGGGGGAATAGCACAGATTAATTTAGCAAAAAGAATTCTATCTAAAATAGATGAAAATATAAAGATAGTTTCTGTATTAAAAGACGAAAAACATAAAGCTAAAGCGATATTGGGGGACAAAACTATTGGTTTAAAATATAAGAAAGAAATTTTATTAGCCAATAGTGAAGCACATAGGTTTGCTATAAATTATCACAAAAAGTTACGTAATAAAAATTTTATAAAATAAATTAAATTATATGAAGAAACAAGAAAATATTTTAATAATAAATGATATAAGAAGTGTGACTAATGTGGGAGCGATGTTTCGTACGGCTGATGCTTGTGGTATTGAAAAGATTTATTTAACAGGTTTTTCACCCACACCATTTGATAGATTCGGAAAGATTCGTAAAGATATGGCAAAGTCTGCATTAGGGGCAGAAAATTTTATAGCTTGGGAATATAAGAAAAATATTTTGCCACTTCTTAAAAAATTTAAAGAAGAAAAATATTTGATAATAGGGATAGAGCAAGATAAAAGATCTATAGATTATAAAAAAGTAAAAATAACAGAGAAGAATGTTTTTATTGTTGGGGCAGAAGTGACAGGTATACCAAAAAACATACTTCAAAAATGTGATGTAATAGCTGAAATACCAATGAGAGGAAAGAAAGAATCATTAAATGTTTCTGTTGCTTGTGGAATTGCTTTATTTAGAATTTTGAATATTTAAATTACTTCATTAAAAGTAGCCCGACTAGAGCTATAAGACTACCAAGAATTTTTATTGACAAGTCCTCACGTTCTTTTAAAAAGATAGCTCCTGCTATAAAAATGATGACTACTTTAAAAGTTGTTATGGCTGAAACTAAACTTAAATTTCCGACGACAAAAATTAAAATTACCCATGACAATGATTGAAGAAAGCGAAGTACTCCTGTAATGGTAATATCTTTTTTTGAATAAACGCTTTTATTGTGTGTAATTAAAGTAATTAAACCTAAAAAAATACATTGAGCCCACCAGCTAAACATTATTCCTGCTGTAAAACCTGTTATTTTCATTAAAGCTCGTTCTGCAACAAGACAAACTCCAAGCATCACACCAGAAAGAATCATAAATATAAAATATCTATCAAATTTGAATTTTCCAATTTTGTGTTTCTTGGATACAATCAACATGCCGATAAGTAATAATACTGTTCCTAATATCTGAATCAAAGTGAGTTTTTCATTTAGAAATATTGTAGCAAGTACTATAGTTATTGGTGTATAAATATTACTAATTAATGAACTTACTCCAGCTTCAACATGTTTTTGAGCGATATATGAGAAAATGAAATATCCAGCACCAAATAATCCACAGACCAAAGAAAGTCCGATAAGATAATAAATATTACCTTGGATGTAAAAAGGTTCGAAAAGCGGTAATAATAAACTTAAAATGACAGTAATAAATGTTACCTGAAATGCAAAATGTATTTGTCCTTCATTGTCTATATTCTTTTTTGTTGCCAACCATCTGCGCTGTAGTGGTGATGCGCTTGCCGCGACAAAATAAAATATATAACTAAAAAATATTAGCATATTAGCATTTTACACCTTTTTAGAGTATTTTCATATTTCATTTTTGATGAATATTGCAAAAATGGGCGCTTCTGCCGTTTATAATTTTTCTTAAGATTATTCCTTTGCAGTTTTTCTTTTTACATTTTTCTCCGGTTCTTCTGTAGGCTTTGTGGTGAAGTTGAAATTCTCCTTTTTCTCCAAAAACATTTATATAGTCAGACATTGAATCTCCCCCGAAATCTATTCCTTTAGATAATATTTCTCTTAATGCTTTAAACATTGTTTTGAACTCGGATGGTTTTATTTTTGATATTTTTCTTTCTGGGTGCATCCCAATACGCCAAAGTATTTCATCTGAATAAATATTACCGATTCCAGCTATGATGGATTGATCCATTAATACTGTCTTTATTTTGCCTTTAGGTTTTTTCTCTAAAGCTTTTTTAAATTTATCTTCATTAAAATTTTTATCTAATGGCTCAGGGCCTAGGTGTTTTAGATGAGTAGAATCGTGTATTGTGTTAGTATTTATCAAAGTTATTTTCCCAAATTTTCGAGCATCAGAAAAGGCTAGAAAATTATTTTTTGATAAATAGAAAAGTACATGTACAAATTTATCTTTGTTGTTGAAAAGTAAATGACCTGTCATTTTCATGTGTACTAAGATAGTTTTATTGTTGTTTAAATTTATGAGAATATTTTTTGCTCTTCTTTCTACTGAAAGTATTTTTTTATTTAAAACTTCTTTTTTAAAATACAGAAAAAATCTTGGATTAGCGATATTTCCAATTTGACGTTTATCTTTGGTGTTTAGGTCTGTCCAAATTTCTTTTATAGTTAACCCCAAAATAGTTTTTTGGAGTCCACGAACTGTTGTCTCGACTTCTGGTAATTCAGGCATTCTATTTATTAGCTAATATTTTCAAAGCCTCACGGATTTTAGTATTTGTGTTTGCTTCAGAAGAAACTTCTTTTAAAGCTTCACGAGCTTCATTTTGTGAATATCCTAGTGATTTTAATGCTTCTAAGGCATCTAATTCATCTCGAAGGGAAGTACTGCCTTTTTCTTCTGTATTTTTATTTTGCATTTTATCCCGCAGTTCTATTATAATTTTTTCTGCTGTCTTTTTCCCAATGCCAGATATTTTAGTTAAATAAGCTATATCTCCTGTACTTATAGCTCTTTTTAATGTTTCTATAGGGGCGACACCTAGCACACCGAGGGCTCCTTTGGGTCCTATCCCAGATACGTTTATAAGCATTTCAAAAAATTCTAATTCTTCTCTATCTAAAAAACCGTAAAGATCTAAAATATCTTCTCTTACGTGTGTATGAATCCAAAATAATACAGCCTCTTTTGTATTTTTTAGTTTAGATAAAGTATCAGGGGAGATGCTTATCTTGTATCCTACTCCACCAGTCTCAACTATGATGAATTTATCATTTTTGAATGTTATTTGTCCCTTTACGCTTCCGATCATGAGAATATTATAGCATTTATAATTTTTATTATTGAAGAGGTGGACAAATTGTTTTCGAGGCTGTGTTCCCAGCGTATCCAGTTTCATTTATACACCAATATCCATCTGAAATGGGGGCTATTATAGAATAAGTATCTTTTGAGTCTTTACAATTTAGAGTTGTTAATTTTGTTATACTTTTTATCGCGTTAAGGTATTCATTTGATTTACAAAACCCATAATAAGAATTTGATTTCTCATAATAAATCTCTGCGGATGCTCTTGTGCTAGAGAGAGGCTCTTTTATTGTTGCATCCTTTAGATAATCTTGGGTTTTGTTTGATTTAGCTAATAGAGTTTTAATCGCTGATGGTATGCTGTTTTTATTGATTATAAATGATTTAATTATTTTTTCTATTTGATCTATCCTATTTTTATCATTTGTTTTTGAAATGACATTAAATATAATACTTAATTTTGTATTATTATAAGTACCTAAGTCTATTACGTAAATAAAAGTGTAAATATTTGGAAGTTCTTTTTGCAGGTAGATATATTTATATGATGGATGTGTATTAATATCTTCAAAAGAATTTTTTGGAGAGTATTTTTCTATAGAATATTTGTTTAGCATGATGTCATTAACATCAGTAATGATAGAAATTATAGGATAATCGTCCCATTGACGGATGGTTAAAAGAGCTAAATCATATAAAGAGTTTGTTTGTTGTTTATCGATTTCTGCCCCTGCTGGATAACTGAAAGAATAAAGTCCATTTATATCGTTATAGACACTTAAAGATGGATCTGTCACTTTGATTTCTTGAGTATTTGGAATTATATTATTTTGTTGCTCGGCAGGGGTGGTTGTTTGTATGTTGTTATCTTGGGTTGGTGTTTCCGACAACACTGTTGTATCCCTATTTACAAATAAATTTTTAATAATAGATGAATCTAATAAGTCGTCTTTTAAATAATAAACAGAAACGCCAGCTATTAATAAAAATAGTATTAATACAATCCAAAATATTTTTTTACCAAAATGATTATCAATTTTTGTGATTGATGGTTGTGGTTGAAAAGTTTGTTGCTGAGTTTTAGTAACATCAAATCCTTCTTCTATGTCTTGGTGGGTCCATCCATTAGCTAATAAATCGCTAGTTATTTTTTCTTTAATTATGCCTACTTGTAATTGTTGTTTAATAAAATTTACTAATTGCTGATTAATCATAATTAATAGTATATTACTTTAATTTTTGTAATACTAGTAAAAGAAAACTATTTAAGAAAAATATTGCATTTTTGTGACTTTTCTGTTATATTACATCAATGCCAATAATTAAATCAGCTAAAAAAGCTATACGTAGTTCTCTTCGCAAGAAGGCTTTTAATGATCGTCAAAAGCATGCGATGAAGGATATAATAAAGAAGATTCAAAAGACTGCTAAAACAGACAAGAAAGCAGCAGAGAAACTTTTAAGTACTGCATATGCTGTGATTGATAAGACAGCAAAGAAGGGTGTTATAAAGAAAAATAATGCTTCTCGAAAGAAATCTCGTTTAACAAGATTAGTAAAATAAAACAAAAAAGCCCCGCAAGGGGCTTTTTTGTTGTGAAGTTAAATACTATGCACGTTGTACGTTTGTAGCATTTAATCCCTTTGGGGATTCTTCTGTTTCGAAAGAAACAGCATCGCCTTCATGTAGCTCGTCGAAGCTTACTCCTACGAGGGAATTACTATGAAAGAATAAATCTTTCTGTAAACCTTCTCCTACGATGAATCCGAAACCTTTATCAGTTAGTCTTTTTATTGTACCAGTCATTGATTTTTTTGTTAGATTGTTAAATACAAATAGATAAACTCGAGATCGACTCTTTTCGCACCTACTTTGTTTATTAAGTATGGTATATTAAAGTCTTTTTGTCAATCCAAGCAACAATTTAGGATTTTGGATTATTTATTAGATATAAAAAGGTAGATAGTTCTTCGCCTTTTATTTCTTTTAATCCGTTAAGTTTTAGATTACCTAATTTAATATTCATTATTCTTTCTCGTTTTAGATCTCCTACTTCTTGAAAAAGATTTGAACACATTCTTCTTATTTGGTGTTTTTTCCCTTCAGTTAATATTATTCTGAAAGTATTTTCATTTAATATTGTGACTTTACATTTTTTTGTTAAGTAGCCTTCAATGTTTACACCAGCTTCCATTTTTTGTTTGAAATTTGAACGTAATTTTTCTTTTGTTCTAACGACGTATTCTTTTTCATGAATATATTTAGGATTCAATAATTTATCCGTAATGCGTCCATCATCAGTCAATATCATAAGGCCATGAGAATTTTTGTCTAATCTTCCGAGAGGGAATAGCCCTTCTTTTGGGGAATTGGTTTCTATTCCTATTGGTTTATTGTAAGCAAAGTAAGAATACTTTTTTTCCTTTACTCCTTTTACCTCTACCTTATCTCCTTCATTTACTTTGCTTCCAAGGATGGCTAGTTTGCCATTTATAAATACCTTTTTTTCTTCAATTAAAACATCAGCTCCTTTCCTAGTAGATATGTTTTTAAGAGCTAAATATTTGTTTATCCTCATTGGATATTCGGTATCCATTTTAATGATGTTCTTTTTTTGAATTATCAGCGACAAATACTACTTCGCGATTATAGTTAGAATATGCTTTTCTTGCTGCGAGTACAAGCAATACTACAAGAAGTATTAATAAGAGCCATCCTATTAGGTTGTTAGGCAAGAAGCCATTTCCAAATAAGAATGCAAGTGCTCCTAATTGTATCGGCTCAGTTGTGTTTATCGGTTGTTCTACGACTACTGGCTGACTCCAAACTTGTGCAGATACATTTGCACTTACTGACTGGGTGTAGCCTGAAGGATCAGTATAAGACAAAATAGCAGGGAAGTTTAGATTTGTTCCTGCAGGAATGTTTTCTCTTACACGTACTCGTACTGTCACTGTGCCTTCTTTGTTTGCACCAAGTGTTCCCAGGTTGAAGATTAGAGTACTCCCAGACCTAGTTGGATTGTTTGGATTTGAGAATATATAATCTACTTCATAAGGAAGATCCATTCGTAGGTTTAATTTTGTGATTGAACCTGTTCCAATGTTTTGGTAATTTACAGTATAGTTTATTTCGTCTCCTGGTTTTGGTCTTGTGTTGTCTATAGTAGGCACTATTGGTTGATTGCGATCGACAGAAGAAGTGATAAGGACAAGGGAAGTAGGTGCTGGTTTTGGATTATTTATTGTTTGTCCACGAACTCCTATAGTGACTGTATCGCTTGCATAACCATAACTATTACTACAAGTTATTTTATATGTTTTCCCTGATGTTAATGAACCAGTATAGAAACTAGCTGGTCCAATACTTTTTGTTCCTGACCAACCCGTTGATCCGCCACTAGCTACACAAGATGTGGCATTTTGAGATGTCCAACGTAGATAAGTAGCACCATTATAAGAGAGACTTTCTTCGTCAGCATTAAGACTAACGTAAGGATCATTTCCACTTGGTTGATTCTGATTTCCTACATAAACTGTAACTGATTTTGTGTCAGCATTACCGTTGTTATTTGAACAAGTAATATTGTATGTAGTTGTATTTGTGAGAGCCCCGGTATGAAAACTATTTGAATAAGTACTTTTTGTTCCTGCCCAACCATTAGAGCCAGAATTTGCATAACAAGATGTGGCATTTGTTGGATACCAACGGATGTTTGTACTTCCGCCGTATGCGACACTGGTAGAATCAGCAGTTAATGTGACATTTGGTTGATAGATATTGTTATAGTTTTGATTGTTTATATTTATCACCACGGATTCAGTTGTAGAACCAGCACTATTACCACAAGTCATCGTGTATACAGTAGTGTAATAGAGTGCTCCAGTAGAGAAGCTACCATTGTATGTGCTTCTTGACCCTGCCCAATTATTTCCACCATTGCTTGCTGTACAATATGTAGGATTGTTTGTTGGATTCCATGTTAAGTAAGCTCCACTTCCTGAAGTAATGTAAGTAGAATTAGCGGAAAGATTTATTATAGGAGCTTGTGTGTAATTATTACAATTATTGTAATAAGAACAATCATGATTATTGTTGGTTACATAAACTGTTACCGAGCTCACAGCTGGGGAAGTATTGTTTGCACCAGAACAGGTGATCGTGTAAGTTGTCGGAGTAGTTAACATCCCAGTATTCCAAGTTCCTGAAAGATTTACACTTCCATACCAATAGTTAGAATTATTACTTGTTGCTACACAAGATGTCGCGTTGTTTGAGTTCCAACGTAAGGTTGTGCTGTTTCCATAATTTACATTCGTATTATCAGCAGAGATACTAACGGTAGGATTTTGGCTATAACATTGTGGATTTGTATATGTTTGAGTTGAAGGCCCAGAACAATATGCGCCACCGTTTGCAGGTGTAGGGTTTGTACAAGTTCTTGTTTGTGTTCCAGATGTACCACAAGCATAATCTCTAGTACTCCAATCACTCCATCCACCATTTATAGGTTGATTTATTACAGTGTTCGCACATTTTGTCCCGTCCCATTGAGTGTTTGATGCACAACTAGAAGTTATTATTTTTGTATCTAGCAATTCACCATTATTATAAAGATAAAAATTTCTTGAACTAAAAGGTATAAATACAGACTGACTTCCGTAATTTCTATTTGCAATAGTTGAACCGTCGTACGGATAAGAAGAAGTTACAGAAGAGATACCTTTTGGATTTGTTGTGTTCCAAGTTATTGTTGTATTACAGCCATTTCCATTTAAGGGGATTGTACAGTAAGAAGAACCAGTCAAAGTTCCTGACATTTGAGAAGGGATGGCTGTCACATAGACTATTGCAGAAGCTGAAGTTGATTTTCCTCCACCATAACAAGTTATATTGTAAGTTGTATTAGAAGTTGGATTTACTGTTTGATTTCCATTTGTTGTTCCTCCGCCATACATCCAACTTGCTGAACATGAATCAGCGTTTGAGCTATTCCAAGCAAGATTTACAGATTGCCCAGCAGTAATCGTTGTGTTGCTTTTTCCGTCTACTGTTAGAGATACGGTAGGATTATTTACGACACAAGCAGGGTTTGTGTATGATTGTGTAGAAGGTCCAGAACAATATGCGCCACCGTTTGCAGGTGTAGGGTTTGTACAAGTTCTTGTTTGTGTTCCAGATGTACCACAAGCATAATCTCTAGTACTCCAATCACTCCATCCACCATTTACGGGAACTAAACAAGCACTATTTGTGTATGTTTGAGTTTCTGTACTTGGCCCAGAACAATATGCACCACCATATGCAGGCGTAGGATTATTACAAGAACGAGTTCTTGTTTGAACACCAGAGTATCCACATTGAGTACTTTTTGGGCTCCAGTCGCTCCAAGCACTCCAACCGCCGTTTACTGGTTGATTTACTACAGTACATGTGGAAGTTGTGAAATTAAGAATATTTAAATATGCTGTTCCGTAATTATTGGTAACTTCGAGTCTAAAATAATAAGTAGTATTTTCAGAAAGACCTGAAATGTATTGTTGAATAGGAAATGTACCTTCAGTATTAAAATACTGTACTGGGGTTATTGTCCCGGCACCATTTGCTACTGTACTATAGCTAGTACTATAAGTAAAACGTGCATGAGTTGGAGGGGTTCCTGTGGTTACTGTCCCTGTCAAAGTAGCACTATTACAACTTGTTACAGTTTGAGCAGAAACGACATTTCCATTAGCAAAAATCCCTAAAAGGGTTACTGTTCCGACTATTAATAATTTTATTTTTGTACTCATATATAATTATTTTTTAATTTTTTAATAATAAATTTTATTAATTGTTAAAGTAAAATACTTTTACTCTTCAAAGATATCAATTCATATTCATAGCTTTGAAGAGCAGAGAAGCGTTTGTTTTTAATAAACACTTCTCTGAAATTTTATAGACCAAACGAAAATCTAAATGCTGGAGTTGTTTGTCCTCCGGGTGGTGTGCCAGCGGGGGGTGTAACAACAGGAGGATTGTTTATTGTTGTGTAGTTGTTTGTTGTGTGCCTGTTATTGACTAACACCGCAACAACTATCCCTACAATAGTGACCCCTATTGCTATGTATCCAGTTGTAGAAGAACCATCTTCACCTTTTTCACCCTTAGCCCCATCATTGTAATCGATTCCTTTGATAGGGGTATAGCCATCTTTTCCTGGAGGTCCAGGGATTTGTAATTGGGAGAGCATTGAGAGGGGAATGAATTTTTCTTCTTCAGTTTTTTTGAAAACATTTGAAACAGGAACGCCGAAGGTCATGTTTCCACAAGATAGAGAAAACATAAATTCTGCTCTATTGTTATCAAAAAGCAAAATTTCACCTTTTTTTACGTCTCTGGTCCAATTGAAATCAACTGTTCCATCTTTAAACACTCTTGAAAATTTTGCTGGTCCGATTGGCCCAGATATTTCGACCAGAGATCTGATATAATCTGCTAGGTCATTTTTATCTCTGATTTTTAATTCTGGCCAAGCATTTTGTACTGCTTGTACCAATTTTTCACAATCGATTCGCAAGATTGTCTTGTCGTTTTTTTCGATTGCAGTTGCATACTCCTCTTTTGTTATAGGGTGTTTTGTAAAAGCTTGCCCCTGTGCAAATAATAGAGAAGAGATGTTAAAAATGAGTAATAAAAATATGGTCTTTTTCAATTTTTCACCTTTATTTTGTTTTTAGTTTTTGTACTTTTATCAGCCCTAAGCATAGCATTTTTATATAAAAAAGTCAAGAGCTAGATAAGTAATTCTTTTATTCTGACGTTGTAGCCTATAAACAATTACAAATAGCAAAAATTATTGGGCTGGAGTGTTTATTTTTGTTTGAGGTCTTATCTGAATAGACTTGGCTGTCATACTGCCATCGGAGTTTGTAATACCGGAAATAGATACCTGTGTTCCATTTGATAAATCTGCGAATGTTCCTGTCGCTGTCTTTGAGACAGAAGTATTTGTATCAAAAAAGATTATTTTAGAGCCGGCATTTTCTGTTGTTGCCTTTGGGTCTAGATTTATTATTTTTAATGTAATACTTTTATCATCTTTGGAAATAATTTCTCCATTAACAAATCCACTATTTATATTTCTAATATTTTTACCTAAACCATTAGGTCCCATTTTATTTTGCATTCCTTCTCCATACATGCCGATGTTTTGAGTAGATTTTTTATTTTCTTTCCAATACATTCCAGAATAGAAAATTGCTGATAATAATAAAACTTCTAATACTATAAAAATGATTATTTTTGTATTTTTATTCATATCTTTTTAATTTATATTAATAATAATTTTATATAAGACCATGTTTACTCATATCTCAACGCATCTATTGGATTTAATTTTGCTGCTTTTGCGGCTGGATAGTATCCAAACAAAATACCAATTATCGCAGATACTCCAAAAGCAAGAAAAACAGAACTGATAGATACTTTCGTTGTTATTATTCCTAGTTTTGTTACAAGGAGAGAAATAAACCAACCCAATATGACCCCAATGACTCCTCCTAAGAAGGTTATCATAACTGCTTCTAATAAAAATTGTCTACTGACGTCTTTTCTTTTTGCTCCTATTGCTTTTCTCAAACCTATTTCTCTTGTTCTTTCTGTGACGGTCGTCAACATCATATTCATGATACCGATACCTCCGACAAGAAGAGAGATACCTGCAATAGCGGCTAATAGGGTAGTGAAGGTACTCGTTACAGAAGAAGCTGTGGCTATTATATCTGCTTGGTTTAATGTAGAAAAGTCAGCTAATGTTGAATCAGTAATGTTGTGCCTTTCTAATAAAAGAGTGGTTATGTTTTCTTGTACCGCTGAAGTAGTTTCTGCACTTTCAGCTGATACAGAAATGGAGGATACATATTGGTCGCCAGAAAAATATCTTTGAGCAGTGCTTATTGGAATGTAAATGATGTCATCTAGGTTGCTGAATCCTGTGCCTCCTTTTGATTTTGTTATTCCTATTATTTTAAATTGCATATTGTTTATACGAATTGTTTGTCCCACAGCGTTGCCACCTTCTCCAAATAGATCATCTCGTACCGTCGGACCTACCACAGCTACTTTTGCCCCGCTTTCTACATTTTGATCTGTAATGAATGAACCTTCTTCAATTTCTAAATTTCTTACTTCCAGATAATTTGTAGTGATTCCGTTTACCGTAGTATTGGTATTTGTTCCTTTGGCTGTCACTTGGTATCTTCCTGAAACTTCAGCCGTGACATTTTTTACCGAAGATACTTTTTCTTTTATAGCCTCAGAATCTTCTAATGTTAAAGATTTTGCTGTGCCTCTTCCTCCGCTTACTTGCATTCCGACACCTCTTTGAGCCCCAGGCCTTATCGTGATCATATTTGAACCAATAGACTGGATAGAATCAGTGATAGAACTTTGAGCACCATTACCTATAGCCGTCATCGCAATTACAGAACTTATTCCTATCACTATCCCGAGCATCGTGAGCCCAGACCTGATTTTGTTTGATGATAAAGCACTATATGTTTCTTCTAAAATATCTTTTATTTTCATAAATTTATTTTTTTATATCACTTAAGATCATTCCATCTTTGATATGAATTATTCTGTCTGCGTGTTCAGCTACATCTTGTTCGTGTGTTATTAAAATAATAGTGCGACCCAGTTCACGATTTAATTTATGAAAAGTAGCTAATACTATTTCTCCAGTTTTTGAATCTAGATTGCCCGTAGGCTCATCGGCAAGGATTAGTGTCGGATTGTTTACTAGGGCTCTAGCTATAGCTACACGTTGGATTTGTCCACCAGAGAGTTGATTTGATAAATGTCCGAAATGACTTTCTTCCAATCCAGCACCTAGTAGGGCATTTTTAGCACGTCTATCTCTTTCTTCTCCATGGACACCTTCGTAGACAAGAGGCAAAGATACATTTCTTAATACAGTCGCACGAGGTAAAAGATTGAAAGCTTGAAATACGAAACCGATTTTATCTCGTCTTATGTCTGCAAGTTCATCATCAGAAAGGATAGAGACATCTTTTCCATCTAAAAGATATGTTCCAGAAGATGGGCTATCAAGAGCACCCAATATGTGCATTAAAGTTGATTTGCCTGAACCAGACGGTCCCATTATTGCTACGTATTCTCCGTCTTTTATAGTAAAAGTTATTCCTTTAAGAGCTTTGAAATCTTCTGCTCCACTATTGTATGTTTTTGTAATATTTTTTATTTCTATCATTTTATCTTGGAAAGTTTACCCCACCGCCAACTCCTTTTATGTTAGTCCCACCCAACAGGGAAGAACCTTGAGTAGTTTTTGTTGCGCTTGATGAAATTGTTGTTTTTAATACGATTTGATCTCCCTCTTTTAATCCAGAAATGATCTCGGTATTTATGTCATCAGAGATTCCAGTTTCGATTGTGATTTGATTTGGAGTTTCGCTCTGAGTAGAAAACATTAGTACATACTTTGTGTCAGAATTTGTTTTTATTGCGCTGGAAGGTATATAGAGTACGTCTGTTTTTGAATCAGTTATTATGGAGGCGGATACACTCATGCCAGGTTTTATTTGTTCATCATTTGTATCAAATGCTATTTTTACACTGTATGATACGACTCCTTGAGAAACTGTCCCTACTGTATCTATTTCGGCGATTGTACCTGTCATAGATAGATCTTCTATTGCATCAAAAGTAATGGTTGCCTTCTGTCCAAGTTTTATTTTTGCCACATCTACTTCATTCATAGATAATGTAGCTATTTTTTGATTTGTGATTATTGAGCCGAGCGACCCTGAGGCTGTATCTCCAATTTTGCCAATTACACTCGCTATCGTTCCATCAAATGGAGCGGTTACATAATAATCAGATAATTTATCTTTTGCGTCTTGTAATGAGTTTTCTTTTTGTTTTAAAGACAATTCAGAAGATTGAATATCTAGATCCGAGTTGTAAAATGCATCTTTGTAGTCTTTTATACTAGTCTTTATTGAGAGCAGATTTAATAAGTGATTATTTGTTTTAGAAGTATAGGTGCTTAAAGTATTTTTGTGTGTACTTATTATAGAAGGGATATCAAAATCATTCTCTTGCATTGAGTCATTAATGAAGTCTAAGTAGTTATTTGCTTTTTTTGTTACATCAGATATCAATTTTACTGTTTCGTATGTTTCTAATATCAAAGCTTCTATGTCTTTTTTATCAGACGTTCTAGATATTAATTTATAATTTTCATAATTTTTATCATAAACCAAGAGTACTTTATTGTATGAGTTCGTGAGATCAGCTTTGTATTCACCAACTTTATCTCTGTCTTCTGTTGCCACCTTCCCCTCATACCAATCTATGTTCCATTGTCCTGAGCTTGGGCTTATTGTGCTTTTGAAAAACATACTATTTAGTCCAGTCATTATTTCTGGGAGATCTAGAAAGACATTAGAAACATTGTTGAAACCATCATCATATGCTTTTGCTAAATCGGCGTTCATGTTTTCTTCAGAAAGCTGAGCTTTTAATTTGTTTAGAGATATTTTAGCTGATTCTAAACTTATTTGTGCATCTCTTACAGATTTTTGTGCGTCTTTGTTGTCGACTGAGAACAACACTGCTCCTCTTTTTACCTTATCTCCAGCTTTTACAGCGACATAGGTGATCGTATCGGATACATTTGCTTTTAGATCTATCTGATTTGAACTTTCTATCTGACCACTAGCAGAAACGGAAGATATTATTGTTCCTTTTTGTACTGTAGTCATTGTGTATTGTGTTTCTCCGTCAGTATTTATTATTTTTCCATATATCCAATATCCTAAAACAAGAAGTATTATTAGTGTTAATATACTTATTTTTTTATGAGAAAAAATATATAATTTAATTTTTGTCAGATATTCTTTCATCTTTTTATTTTATATTTCTAAAGCCTGGCATTAATTCCGGAGAAGGCATTACGCGGATAAGTTTTGCTTCTATTTGTCCCTCTTCATTAGGAGATCCGATGGTGACGATAAAATCATTTATTAAAAGGTCAGTAGATTTTATTTCAGACATCATTTTTTGTATTTTTGTGTCTTCTTTTACCAAGATTATTTTTTCTGTATTGTCTTTGTCTTGCACTATTATGTTTGGTAATTCTATTTTTAAAATTTTTCCTATTGCACCATGAGAATTTGGAAAATTATCTTTTTCAAACATCATTTTATTAGGTCTCATTCCAAAGTTGCGTTCATAATTTTCACCCCAAGCACGTCCAAAGGATGCTTTACGAAAACCTACAGATACTCCAGCTGAAAATATTAATATCGCGGTGATTATTAATCCTAGCGTTATCAAAAAAGCATTTGATACTTTTTTTTCAAAAATTTCTTTTAAAATCTTTTTTATTTGCTCGTATATATTTTTCATATTTTTATCTTAAAATGATAATGTTAAAGGCCCGACAGAGCTTAAATTGCTTCTAATAATTTGTTTTGTTGCATATTTGATTGATATGAATAATGTGAAGATCAGAGAAAGAGATAACACAATGCTTCCGGTAGGGATAGATTCAACAATAGAAAGAGTAAATTCTTTCCAGTAAGAGAGAACCAATCCACTATTGGAAAAAGCTAGAGATATATATTCAAAAATGCCCGATTGGCTTAAATCACTGGAAAGAATATTCCAGGCAGGGATGAAGCTTGCGAGAGATAAAATACCGATAAAAGATGATATATAAAGTTTAATTCTAGATATTCTTTGCTCTCTTCTGTTTATATTGAACCAGATATCTTCGACTAAATTATCATTTTCTTTATATTTGGCTTTATTAAATATTTTTACTAATTCTTTTTCCATATATTATATATACGCAAAAGAATTGTTTTTGGTGCATTTATTTAAACATATTTCTTAATTCGAGAAGAGCTCTACGATGTTGGCTTTTTACTGTGTTTAATGGTTTTTCTAAAATTTTACTTATCTCATCGAAGGTTAATTCTTCTTGATAGTGAAAAATCAATATAGTTCTCTTGCTTAATGAGAGTTTTTCTAATTTTTTGTTTAAAAGTTCTGAATCTTGTAGTTTTTGTAATATCTCATCAGGCAATAGACTTTCGTCAGTTATGTTTTCAGAAAAAGTTTCATCATTTTCATCGAGATCAGAAAATAGAATACTTTTCTTTTTTCGTAAGAAATCTGTCGTTGTGTTTTTTGCAATAGTGAAAATCCATGTTTTAAAACTGGATTTTTGTATGTCGTATTTATAAATATTTTTCCATACTTTTATAAAAGTTTCTTGGATTATGTCTGCTGTGTTTTCTTTAGTAACTAAACGCAGAGTAAAATTATAAACAGGGGAGTAGTATCTCTCTATTAGATATTTCAGCGCCATATCTTCGCCATCTTTATATATTTTTACCAATTCTTCATCGGTTTTTTTACTGAAGGGCATATCAATAAGTGTAGCATGATTTTTCAGAGTCTTTTAAAAAGACAAAATTTTAGCCGGTTTCAAATTTATGAAACCGGCTTGGATTAATTTTGTAAGATGTAATTATATTTTAAAACTGTTTTCCTTATTAATTTACAGTTTTTAACAATCCCATCAAAACTTTTTATTCGTTTTTCTTTTTTTAAGATAGAATTTGAATATGTTTCATGCTCTCCTATGTTGATACCTAGTTTGTTTAATGCTTCGAGGAGTTCGCTATATTCATCTCCTCTCATGTTTGATTCCAACATCCTGTCTTTTATTGATGTCGCGTATTGAACGAAACGATCTAGGGAATTTAAAAATCCTTGTTTAGTTAAAATTCTTAGTTCTTCAATTTGACTTACTAAAAATTTGTTTTCTGAGATTTCTTCACTAAACATTGCAAAGATTTCTTTGTTAATTTTTTCTATTTTAAGACGGATATTCTCTGTTTTTTTTACGTGAGAAATTATTTTCCATCTATTAGAAAACAAGGTTTCGTTAAATTTTTTTTCCGACTCTACGAATTTTTCGAGAAGAGTTTTAATTTCGTTCTCTCTTTTCTGAAATTTTGTCATTTTTCTCCTTTTTAGATAAAAATTAAGACGCAAGTATAAACTCACGTCTTTTTTAAAAATTATTTATTTAGAATGAAATCAAAAGATTTCAATAATTTTTTTGTTTCAATTGTCGAGTCTATCGGCAATTTAGGGAATGTGTTTTGGAGATAATTTTTCATCTCCTTAAAAGAAATATTTTCTCTCTTTTTCTTCCCAAAAAATTTTATAAAAATTTTTTTTATCATATGAAACGACCTCCTTGTCGTTTTTATTTTGATGTACTAATTTTTTATTTATTCTATCTAAATGATAACACCTACAATGCATGTTTGTCAACAATTATGAAATTTAATTTGTGACCCCGGTAGGAATCGAACCTACATCATAACTTCCGCAAAGTTACGTCCTATCCATTGAACGACGGGGCCTTTTGTTTGTCTAGATGTTAGACAATTGAAGGTTAACAGTTTTTAAGAAAAAATTCAAATTAGAAATCTAAAAATTCCATTATCTTTTCAGATACGTGTTCTTTTATTTCTTCTTCTTTTACTTCATTGAAAGTCATAAAGTTGTGAACTTCTTCTACTAGGGTAGGATCTATCGGCATGGAGATTATAGGCATAAACAACCTTTCTGATTTTATGAATAAGGTAGGTTTGTCTGTATCTCTTTTAATCCAAAAAGCTTTTATATTTTTGTAAGGGAACAGTCTATTTCTTATTTTTAATCCTTTTTCATTAACTTCATAAAAAACCAAGTCTGGTTTTTTGATAGCAAATAAAGTAAGTAAAAAACCTCCGATTATTAAAAATAATCCAAAGAAATAATTTTTGTAAATGAAAGAAGTTATTGAACTTGCAACGACGATAACACCAAGAGCCCAGAACCAATCATTGCCTCGTTCTTTTTCTTCATATTCAAGCGCGGTCCATTCTAGTTTTCTATTTGGATCCATTAGTATAATTATACTAACCTTTAATATTTAATGCAAAAATATTGGAATTTTGTATTATTAATTTTTGTAGTGTTTGCCTTGGTAAACAAAGAATGCTAGATTGTTTTTATCGTTCTTTGACTTATGGGTACAAGAAATTGGATATGGAGAATCTGCCTGATATTATCTGTTTATGTTGATATTTAAACAGTATGTCTACTCAATTAAATTGAGTTTAGGGAACAGAGATTCTGACTGTATACATAACAAGCACTATTTCTGCTTATGGAGCCATTGATAAATAGTGTGTATACTTACGATTAACTAATTTCTCGGGGCCAACAAATTAAACAGATTAGTTGCCAATATTACAAAAAGAACTCTCGTTTATTTTAAACCATAGAGTTTGAAAAAAAACGGCAACAGAGAGCTCCTTTAAAAGGAGCTCTTACTATTTATATATTTTGAGTTTTAAATATTTGCGGGTCACTCGGGTTCAGCACCAGGATGGTGAGACACTGTAAGGGTCGTTTGGGATAATTTTAGAGACTAAGCAGAGGGATGTGCGTCTATGCTAATTTATTGGTACTAAATTAAAAACTTCTTTTATGGTATCGAGCTTAAATAAGATACCTAGCCCAATCCACTTAATAGGTATTTTCTGTTTTTCTTTTTCCTCTGCAACAGTCTCAACTTCTGTAAAATCTAAATAAGAAAATGTTGATTCTGCAATTATTCCAAGAAGTTTATACTTACCATTATGGCTTACAAAAACAGGACTTCCGCTTGACCCTGGAAACACTTGAGCATCAATCAATAGCTGTCTTTTTCCATTAAAGTTTATGTCTGGAATACTAGAAATATTACCATTTCTAAAAATTGGTAGAAAATTTTTGCGATCGTAGAATCCTGTAGGATAACCTACGAAAACTATATTCTGACCACAATACAAATCTTCATTTTTATAATCTGAGAATTCATCTAACTTTAAACTTCTCATATTTAGTGGAATTTCTGGAAAATTATAAGCCGCTGATATATCAAGACATCCAACATCAACTTCTTTGTCTGGATGGTCAAAATACAATTTACCATCCCTTTCTATCTCTATTTGAAACTTGTGAGTTTCTCCTAGTTTAAATGTTCCATCTTTTTCTGCCTTATGTACAGTTATTAATATTTTCTTTTTTATTCCCTCTAAATTTTTATCTTTCTTTCCAAAAAAAACATGCTTGTTTGAAAAAAGTAGCTGTTTAATTCTATTATTACCTATGTCCTTTGTTATTAAAAACCCTGTACCAAATTCTTTATCATCAATATTTTCTATCAATACTGTGTTAAAAAATACTTGCTCTTCAAATTTGTTAAATTGGACTGACATACAACAAATTATAGCTTAAATATAATAAATTAAGTAGTGAGTCTACTCCGGTACTTTATTTTTAAGGGCGGAGGTGGTGAGATTCGAACTCACGGTCCCTTTCAGGACTTCGGTTTTCAAGACCGATGCACTAAGCCTCTATGCGACACCTCCCAGTAGTTGGTTCAATTCAATATACCTTTTATCTTAAAAATTTTCAATCTTTTTTGTTAACCAACTTTTTTCTAAAAGATGTTCTTCCGCATGACAATTTGGACAAATTAACTCTAGATTTTCAATTTCATTATTTTTTCGATTTCGATTTTTGTGATGTACTTCTAAAATTTGGTATTTGTCATAATTACATTTTTCACATTTTTTGCCTTTTTCTTTTAATAGTTTTATTTTTAAAGCTCTTTGAGATTTTACTTTATCATTGGGGCTGTTTATTTTATATTGTATACCTTTTCTATGGATGTTGGCACAACTTCTACTACAAGTTTTTTTGTTTAATCCAGCTAATATTAATTTTTTGCACACAACACAAGGAGTTTCTTTTCTGTTAGATAAACCATAACAATTCATACTACAAAAAACTCTTCCACTATTTTTTTGAATTTCAATAGGTCTTCTATAAATAGGGTAGGAGCAAATGATGCAATTTGTATTTGGATTTCTTTTATACTCATCCACTAATCCAGTATACCATAAATAAAATATATATCACAAAATTAAAATGCTCAGTTTTAGTGAGCATTTTAATTTTGAAAGTTAAGTTATTCTATATTTTCTGTTTTCTTTGTAGAGATGGGGCCCGTCAATACTTCTTTTACGTCACTCCATTTCTTTTTTGCTATATAGAAAACATAAAATATTTCTAATATACCGAAAGTATTTAATATTAAAATTATTATGAACCATTTCTTTTGGTCATTTTTTACAGCCAGCCATAAAGAATAACCTTTCCAAAATAAAGTCCATATGATAATAATTGGGAAAGTCCAACTATTTATTGATGCTAATCCAAATTGTTCCATATATAAATTATACCAGAAGTAAAATTTTGTGCTAGTATCATAATATGAGATTTTTAGGGATAGATTATGGAACAAAAAGGATAGGTATTGCTATTTCTGACGAAAATGGAAGTTTGGCTTTTCCGAAAGAAATTATTTTCAATGATGAAAATACCTTAAGAAAGATTAAAGATATAATAAAAAAAGAGAACATAGAAGAACTTGTGATAGGAGAGTCTGTAGATTTTTCAGGAAAGTTAAACATCCTTTCGGCTAGGATTGATATCTTTATTTCTGAACTTAAAGATAATTTTGATTTACCTATTAATAAACAAAAAGAGTTTTTAACTTCAATGGAGGCTCGCAAGGCAGGTGATAATAAAAGGACATTGAGTCAATCTCAGGTACATAGTAAAGTTAAACAAAAAAAGAGTGGAAGAGTGGACGCTAGTGCTGCGGCATTAATTTTACAAAGATATTTAGATAAGATTAATAATTTAAAAAAATAAAATGATAAATTATGAAGATTTTAAAAAAATAGATATTGCTGTCGGTAAGATTTTATCAGCAGAAAAGATACCAGATACAGATAAGTTGCTTAAATTGAGTGTAGATATGGGGCCTCTGATTACAGAGGGGCCAGATGGTATGAAAGAAGAAAAGAGAGACATAAGACAGATTGTTTCAGGCATTTCTTTATATTTTCCTGATTGTTCTTTGTTGGTGGGGAGGAAATGTATGTTTGTTGCTAATCTAGAGCCCAGAGTTATTCGTGGTTTTGAAAGTCAAGGTATGATATTGGCTGTCTCTACATCAGATAATAAGTTTTCTTTGCTTTCACCGAATGACGATATTCCCGAAGGCTCTCGTGCTAGATAAAATGATAGCAGTAATATGAAGTATATTGTATAATATTCTTATGTTAAAGAATTTTTCTGATAGGTTTTTCCCAACACCAAAATTTCTTGCAGTACCTTCTTTCGGTTTAGATATATCTGATGAATCAATAAAATTTATAGAGCTTCTTAACAAGAGGAGTTCTGTTACTGTGCATCGATATGGAGAAAAAAAGATCCCTGCTGGTGTTATTGATTCAGGTAAAATAAAAGATAAGAAGAAAATGGAAGAGATATTGATAGCTCTTTCAAAAGAAGAGGGAATAAAATCTGTTAGAGTTTCTCTTCCAGAAGAGCAAGTTTATTTATTTAATCTTAGATTAGAAAAAGCAGGATTAGAAAATGTAAAAGAAAGCATAGAGCTTTCATTGGAAGAATACATACCGATTCCTGCCCCAGATGCTATTTTTGATTACGAAATCTTAAGTGAAGATGAAAAGAGTTTAAAATTACAAGTGGCGGCAATTCCTAAGAATGTCATCGAAGACTATCTTTCGGTTTTCAAAAATTCATCAATTTCAGTAAAGTCTTTTGAACTAGAAGCGCAAGCTATCTCTAGGGCAGTTGTAAAAAAGGGGGACTCGAGTACTTATATGATTGTAGATTTTGGTAAGAAACGCACGGGAATTTTTATTGTTTCAAATGGAATTGTCATTTTTACATCTACGTTGGATGTCGGAGGGACATTGCTAACTAATATGATAGAAAAGAATTTCAAAATAAGTTTTGAAGAAGCAGAAAAGAAAAAGATTGAATGTGGTCTAAAAAGAAATTCTAAAAACACGGAGATATTTTCTGTTCTTTTGAATGGAGTTTCTATTTTGCGTGATGAAATAGTAAAACATTTTTTATATTGGCATACTCACAAAGACGAAGAAGGCAGAGATAGGCCACCTATTGAGAAAGTTATTTTATGTGGAGGAGATTCAAATTTGGTAGGTCTTTCTGATTATTTATCTGTGAGTATGAAGACAAAAGCAGAGATGGGTAATGTTTGGATAAATATTACAAATACAGGTGAAGACATACCAGAGATAAGTTTTGATGAGTCTTTAACCTTTGCGACGGCTGTAGGTTTAGCATTAGGAGATTTTGAATATGATTAATTTAATCCCAAACAAAGAAAAAAGAGAAATGTCTAAAGAGTTTTATTTTAGACTAATTGCACTTACATTTTTAATGTTAGGTATTTCTTTGCTAGTTTTTTCTATTCTTATTTTACCTTCTTATCTACTTGCTTCATCTAGTAGGGTTTCTTTTTTAAATAAATTAGAGGAACAAAAGAAAGAAATTATTCCTTTACCTGACCAAAATACAATTTTAGTTATTAAAAATTTAAAAAATAAAATAAATTTGATTGAAACTACTGAAAAAAATAAAAAAATTTTTTCACAAAGAATATTAAATGAGATAATTCTAAAAAAGATACCGAATATTAAAATTACAGAAATTATTTATAAAAATGATATGAAAGAAGGAGAGAAGATAAGTATTTCAGGAAGAGCTTCTAGTCGTGAGGTGTTGTTGTCTTTTAGGAGAACACTGGAGGATAATCCTGCTTTTTCAAAGGTAGATTTGCCGATCTCTAATTTTATAAAGGGTTCTAATATAAGATTTTATTTAACCTTGATACCATCATAAAATTATATGCAATTTATAAATCAAAAAAAATACTTAATATTGTCCATCGTATTCTTTTTGTTTTTTTGTGCTACATCTGTATTTTTGTATCAAAAAACGAAGGACTATAACAAAGAAGCTCTTGCCTTGCAGGAAGAATGGCAGACAGAGAATATTCGTAGAGAAAATGTTAAATATCTTTCTAGTTCTGTAAAAACGATACAAAGGGAGATCACTTCACTAGAAAGTCATTTTGTTAAGAGTTCTGATGTTGTACCTTTTTTAGATACAATTGAGAAGTTGGCAAATGAGGTAAATTTAAAATCAGAGATTTCATCTGTTGATGTAAATAAGATGAGTCCCGCCCTCATGATTGAAATGAGGGTGCAGGGTAGTTTTGAAAATATTTATAAATTGATAAGACTTTTGGAACATTCACAATATGAACTAGAATTTGTTTCTATTAATATACAAGAGATGGAGAATTCTACTGGGAAAGTTCCTCAATGGAATGCAGCTTTAATGATAAAGCTTTTAAGTTTTGAGATCTAATTTTATGAATATAAATATAGAGTTTTTAAAAAAGAAAAAGAAATTTACAAAAGGAGACTCTAAATTGAGGCCAGATTTGTATTGGAGGTATATTCTCTTGGTGACTTTTGTCCTAATCACGCTCTCTTTTGTTTTTGGTTTTTTCCTCTTTTTAGATGTGACTAAAGATAGAGATTTTTCAACTATAAGCGTAAACGAAAGGGATACTTTAAAGAAAGAGAAAATAAATTCTGCGCTTCTTTATTTTAAAGAAAGAGAAAATAAATCAAATGAGATTCTGAATTCTCCTTCTATGGTTATTGACCCATCGTTATAAAAATGTTAATTTAGATAGGTATTTGTTTGCGTGATTAGCTAAGTTGTAGCGACTTCCGTGAAATGCACTTTTGTAAGAAAAGTAATATGTAAATATATTTTGCGCGGTTAGCTCAGTTGGTAGAGCAACCCGTTTACACCGGGAAGGTCGTAGGTTCGAGTCCTACACCGCGCACTAGCTGCCTTCGTAGTTCAATGGATAGAACAGAGCTCTTCTAAGGCTTTGATGTAGGTTCGATTCCTACCGAAGGCACAAATAAAATGACGTCAAAAATAAAGATTTTATATGAAGATAAAGATGTATTGGTTATAGATAAGCCATCAGGTATTTCTGTCCATCCAGATGGAAAGACAAAAGAAAAAACTATTTCTGATTGGTTTTTTAAAAAATATCCAAAATCAAAAAATGTTGGAGAGCCTATAAAAATATCAAAGACTTCGGAAGAAGTTCAAAATTTTTCCTCCTGCGCCCTTCCTCGAGTACGAGTTGGGGCCCTCGGAGATAAAAATTTTGAATTTCTTCCTCGTCCAGGTATTGTGCATAGATTAGATAAAGAAACTTCCGGGGTTTTAATTTTGGTAAAAAATCAGACAGCTTATGAATTTTTAAAAAACCAATTTAAAAATAGAGAAATAAAGAAAGTTTACAACACTGTCGTTTTGGGATCTGTAAAGAATGATCGTGGGGTGATTAGAAAACCAATTGGCAGAAGTGGTAATGATTTTCGTAAAAGATTAGCAGGGCGTGGGGCAAGAGGGGAGCTCAGAGAGGCTGTCACAGAATATACTGTCGTGAAGAGATTTCAGGATGAATGTGCACAAAATTTTTCCTCTTGCGCCCTTCTTCGGGCGCAAAAAGGGAAACAAAGTGGGACCCTCAGAGATAAAAATTTTGTGCACACTCATCCTTACACTTATTTAGAAGTACGTCCCAAGACAGGACGCACTCATCAGATCCGTGTTCATATGAAATTTATAAATCATTCTGTAGTTAATGATTCACTTTATAATCCCAATCAGCCACACCCAAAAGGTTTTATTAGGTTAGCTCTACATGCAAAATCTATAGAATTTAAGGATCTAAAGGGTAATCTGCATAAGATAGAATCTGCTTTGCCAAAAGAGTTTCAAAAAGTGTTAAAATAATATTATGAATTCTGAAATTAAGAATTGCCAGAATTGTAAGAAAGACTTCACGATAGAGTCTGAAGATTTTAAGTTTTATGAAAAAATTGGAGTTTTGCCTCCTAAGATATGCCCAGAATGCAGGGCGAGACTTCGCCTTTCTTTTAGAAATGAAAGATGTTTTTACAAACACGAGTGTGGTAATTGTAAAAAAGATACAATTTCAATTTTTAGTTTTAATAAAATTTATCCAAGCTGGTGTTCAGAATGTTGGTGGAGTGATGCCTTAGATAGTAAAAAATATGGAATAGATTATAATTTTGATGAAAATTTTTTTAAACAACTTGAAAAGGTTTGGGAAAAAGTTCCAAGAGAAGCTTTAGTTGGTGCCAGAAATGTAGGGTGTAATTATTTAAATTTTGCTGCAGATAACAAAAATTGTTATATGATAATTGAATCATCTAATAATGAAAATTGTTTGAATTGTTATTGGATTCAGTTGTCAAAAGAATTAGTTGATTGTTCCTTTACACAAAAAGTTGAACTTTCTTATGAAATAGATGATTGTTATGATTGCCATTCAATGAAATGGTCAAAAGGTTGTCATAATTGCTTAGATAGTGCATTCCTTCTTGATTGTCGTGGTTGCACAAACTGTTTTGGTTGCATAAATCTACGTAATGCTTCTTATCAAATTTTTAATGTTCAATATTCTAAAGAAGAATATGAAGAAAAATTAAAATCTTTCAGATTAGATACTTATTCTGGGGTAGAATCTTTTAAAAAGGAATTTCAAAATTTTATAAAAAATAAACCACGTAAATTTGCAGAAATTTCGAATGTAAAAAATTCAACGGGTAATTATATGACAAATGTCAAAAATAATCGTTCGTGTTTTCATTCTTATGAAGCTGAAGATAATGCTTACTCTGTTCATGTTTGGCGCGGAGCAAAAGATTGTGTAGATTGTAGTACTGCAGGACGTACCGCTGAATTAATTTATAATTCTCTTAACATGGGTATGGGTGTTTCGAATGTTGTTTCTAGTTTCGAATGTTGGAGTTCTCAATTCATGGAGTATTGTGTCGGATGCCCTAATTCGAATAATTGTTTTGGTTGTGTTGGTCTAATAAAAAGTTCTTATTGTATTTTGAATAAACAATATACAAAAGATGAGTATAGAAAATTACGTTCAAAAATTATTTTAAAAATGAGAGAAGAGGGAATTTATGGAGATTTTTTCCCAAGTAGTATGTCAATGTTTGGCTATAATGAATCTTCGGCTTTTGAAGAATATCCACTTAACAAAGAAGAAGCTTTGGCTCAAGGATTTAAATGGGAAGATACAGAACGGGGGACATATGGTAAAGAGACTATAGATTGGAGCAATTTCCCTGATTCCATAAAAGATATAGCTGAAGATTTTGATGTTAATAAAGAAATTTTTGTTTGCTTGGAATGCAAAAAGAATTATCGAGTTATAAATAATGAGATTTCTTTTTATAAAAGAATGAGTATTCCAATACCAAGGATTTGTCCGGAATGTAGACATATAAAAAGATTCAAGAATCGTGGTCCAAACAAGCTTTGGCATAGAAAATGTATGAAAGAAGGATGTAACAATGAATTTGAAACAAGTTATTCTCCAGATAGACCAGAGATAGTGTATTGTGAAAAATGCTATCAGCAAGAAGTATATTAAAAATATACTCAACACTTTTAAACGATCGTCCAAAAGTGTTGAGAAAGATAAAAAATGGAATACAAAAGTGAAATAAAAAATTGCCAGAATTGTAAGAAAGACTTTACCATAGAGCCGGAAGATTTTAAGTTTTATGAAAAGATGAAAGTACCTCCTCCTACTTGGTGCCCGGAATGTAGAATGATTCGACGTTTTTCTTTTCAAAATAGTTGGAATTTATATTGGCGTAATTGTGATTTGTGCACGGAGAGAACCCTCTCAATGTATCCTCAAGAAGATAAAATAAAAGTTTATTGTGCTAAGTGTTATTGGAGTGATAAATGGGATGATTTAGCATATAGTATGAATTATGATTCTACTCGTTCATTTTTAGAACAAATAAAAGAATTAGGTCAAAAAACTCCATATCCAGCCTTGGAAAGTTTGTATACGAGTTTAATTAACTCGAATTATTCAAATGCTTTAGCTTGGAGTAAAAATTGTTATCAAGTCTATTGGACAGATTTTTGTGAAAACGTTTATTATTCTTCTGTCTTGAATGGGTTGAAGTATAGTATAGATTGTTTGAGAGGTTTTGAATCTGAACTTTGTTATGAATCGATAGGATTTAGTAGATGTTACAATTTATTCTTTTCAGAAGAATGTGATGATTGTTTGAATGTCTATTTTTCACGTAATTGTTATGGATGTACAAACTGTATAGGGTGTGTAAATTTGAGAGGAGGATCAAATTGTATTTTTAACGTAAAATATTCAAAAGAAGAGTATGAATTAAAATTGAAAGAATTAAATTTAGATTCTTGGAAAAATATTAAGGAATTTAAAAAAGAAGCTTACAGATTTTGGCTTTCTAAGCCATATAGAGAATACAATGGTCATTCTTTAAATTTAAATGTGACAGGCGATCACGTATATACATCTAAAAATTCTAAAGATTGTTATATAGTGAATGGTGCAGAAAATTGTAAATATTGCCAAATAATAACTGTTGCCCCGGCTAAAGATTGTATGGATTATTCTGGCTGGGGGAATAATGCCGAATTGATATATGAAGCTAACCAAATAGGAGAAAATGCTAGCAATGTGAAGTTTTCGATGATATCTTCTTCTGAATTATTTAACAGTGAATATTGTATATGGAATTCTGTTTGTAAAAATAATTTTGGATGTGTGAATCTTAAGCGAAAACAGTATTGTATTTTAAATAAACAATACACAAAAGAAGAATATGAAAAATTGAAAGAAAAAATAATAGAAGATATGAAGAAAAATCCATATATAGATAAGTTGGGACGTAAATATTATTATGGAGAATTTTTTCCAATAGAATTTAGTAAGTTTCCTTATAATAAATCTAACGCTATGCGATTTTTCCCAAAGACAAAAGAAGAAGCTTTAAGGGAGGGTTATTCCTGGAGTGATAAAGAGGATACTTTTCATGAATCTTCTTTTGGGGCAGATTTTTTGCCAGAGAAAATAATAGATACAGATGAAAGTATTTTAGGTAAAATAATAGAATGTGAAAAGTGTAAAAATGGTTTTAAAATAGTAAAAGGAGAATTGGATTTATTACATAAAATTAATTTGCCTGTGCCTCATTTATGTCCTAAATGTAGAGAAAATGAAAGATTTGAGAGGATGACTAAGCCCAAAATGTATAATAGAAAATGTATGAAATGTAATATTGATATTTATACTCCTTACTCTCCAGATAGACCTGAGATAGTGTATTGTGTGAAGTGTTATCAGCAGGAATTTGTTTAAAACCCCGAACGAAAGCAAGCTTCATACGGGGCAGGTTGCAAAAATGAGATACTTGTGTTAAATTGGGGTCTATGACAAAGATAGATAAAACAAAACTTAGTCCGGTTAATATCGAGGACAGGAAAAAGCTTGATTTTAATTCAGGAGACACAGTGCGTGTCTGGTCTAAGGTTTTAGATGAAAAGGGAAAGACTCGTCTTCAGGCTTTTGAAGGAATAGTGCTTGCTCGTAAACATGGTACAGAAATAGGTGCTACTTTTACAGTTCGCAGAGTAGCTTCAGGTGTCGGCGTAGAAAGAATTTTCCCATTATACTCTCCAGTAATTGATAAAATAGAAATAACAAAGAAATCTCGCGCAAGAAAATCAAAGCTTTATTACGTACGTACAAAAGCTGTTAGGGATGTAAGAAGAAAATTACGTTCAATCACTTCTATGGTAGACGAAGAAGTTGAAGAAACTAAAAAAGAAGAATAAAACATAAAAACCTCCTAAATGGAGGTTTTTATTTTGAATATTAATTAGTAGACGATATTACCTTGAGGTGATATAATGTCTGTATGGGGAACAGGGGTCCACAACCAAAAAAAATTATAGATGAAACATGGAATGCTAATTTAGCATATGCAATTGGCTTAATTGCTACAGATGGATGTTTGTCAAAAGATGGACTGCTTGTTGACTTAACTTCGAAAGACAGAGAGCAATTATTAAATTTTTCTAAATGTGTGGGGGTGAATTTCAAAATAGGAAATAAATGGAATATAAGAGGGGATGAATGTTTAAGAATCCAGTTTAAGAATAGAATATTTTATGATTTTCTTTTATCTATTGGATTAACTCCAAAAAAGTCATTAACTATGGGAAAGTTAAAAATACCAGACAAATATTTTTTTGATTTTTTACGAGGATGTTTTGATGGGGATGGGTGTTTCTACTCCTATTGGGATTCAAGATGGCGTTCAAGTCATATGTTTTATTTAACCTTTAATTCAGCAAGCTATATTCATGTTCTGTGGCTTCAAGAAAGAATATTTAAATTTTTGTTAATTAAGGGGCATATTTCTAAATCACAACGAAAGGGTTCAATCTATAGTTTAAGATATGCGAAGAGGGAAGCGATGGAAATAATTAATAAAATGTATTACAATCCTAATGTTGTTTGTTTATCTCGAAAAAAAGAGAAAATAGACAAGGCTCTTTTAGTAGAGAAAAAACAACAAAAAACTTATATTTAAATGCTCGGGTGATGTAATTGGTAACCATGTACGATTGAGGTTCGTATGGCGCAAGCCGTGGGAGTTCAAGTCTCCCCCCGAGCACCTTTAGTAAAATTTTATGAAAGTAATAAAAATTGGAAAAGAAAATGCACAATTTCAAATATTGAATGCATTGAAGACAAACAGAGAAAAGAGAAATCATGAAGGTTTTATCTTTGAAGGTGTTCGCAATATAAATAATGCCATTAAATATAATTGGAAAATTAAATCATTTTTTTACTCATCGGAGAAAGGTTTATCTGATTGGGCAAAAAATATTTTAAAAAATTCAAAAACAGAGATGCATTACGACCTTTCTCTTGAACTTTTGAAAAAATTGAGCAACAAAAAAGAACCTTCCGAATTGCTTGCATTGTCAGAAATACCCAAGAATGACTTAAATAAAATAAAAGTGAAAGATATTCCGCTGATAGTTGTTTTTGATAGGCCTTCAAGTCCGGGCAACCTTGGTACGATTATTCGTTCTTGTGATGCCCTTGGGGTTGATGGATTAATTATTACGGGGCATGCGGTAGATCTTTATGATCCAGAAACAATAAGTGCGACGACAGGTTCTTTGTTTTCACTACCTATTGTACGGCTTCCTTCGCAAAAAGAACTCGAGTCTTGGATAAAAGAAATAAAAGAAAAATATCCGGAATTAAAAATTGTTGGCACTGATGAAAATGGAGCTCATTCGATTTATGAATATGATTTTAAGAAACCTACTATTCTTTTAGCGGGAAATGAAAAATGGGGATTAAGTATCGGATATAAAGATTTGGCAGATGATATGGTTAAAATTCCAATGCAAGGTTCAGCTAGTTCGCTTAATGTTGCTGTTGCTACTTCTATTGTTGTTTCTGAGATTAACAGGCAAAGAGTTTAAAAAATGTTAGAATTAATTTATGGATTTAAAAGATAAAATAGTAGTTATAACTGGAGGAACGAAAGGCTTGGGAAAAGCCTTAGCTTTTTCTTTTGTAAAAAATTATTCTAAGGTTGTAGTGTGTTCTCGTGAAGATAATAGGCCAGAATCTTTAGAAGAAAATATTTTGTGGATCAAAGCGGATGTTACAAAGGAAGATGAGATGAAAGAATTAGCAGATAAGGTTGTTGAAAAATTTGAGAAAATAGATATTTGGATAAATAATGCTGGTCTTTGGTTGCCGCGTGATTTTATTGAAAATCTTGATATGGGAAAAGTTAGAGAGATGTTTGATGTAAATGTTTTTGGTTTGATGAACGGAACCAAAATAGCAATAATGCACATGAAGCAAATTGGTAATGGAATGATTATTAATTTAATTTCTGATGCAGCTTTAATGAAGAAGCCACATATTTCTTCTTCTGCATACTTGTCTAGTAAATATGCAGTAAATGGGTTTACTAGTGCGATTCGAGCAGAAAATGAAAATATAAAAGTATTTTCCATATTTCCTGGAGCAATAAAAACAGAAATTTTTGGTGAAACAAAGTTTGAAAATTATGATGAATTTATGGAACCTTCTTTTGTTGCAGAAAAAATTGTAGATAATCTTAAAAAAGAAATACCTGAAGAAGAATTAATTATAAGACGTTAATTTTTTTAAAATATGCTTTATACAAGAAAAGGAGACAATGGAACAACAAAAACATTTGGTTGTGATCAACGTATTTCCAAGAGTTCAGCTATAGCTGAAGCACTTGGTTCTTTAGATGAAACCAATTCTTTTTTGGGCTTATGTAAAGTTAAGGCGTCCCAAAAAGGACAGACCTTAATTCTTCAAGAAGGTCTGTCCTTGGCTAGTATTATTCATGATATACAAAAGAATTTATTTATTATTCAGGCAGAATTAGCTGGAGCTTCCATGTCTATTGATCAAGAAAAATTGGATGAATTAGAAAAAATAGTAGATACAATAGAAAAACAATTACCGCCGATTAAAACTTTTTTCATCTCTGGGGGCACAGAACTCGCTGCTACTTTCGATTTTGCACGCACCATTTCTCGTAGAGCAGAGAGGAGAGTGATAGCTGTAGCAGATGAAGGAAAAGTAGAAATCAAACCATCCACGAAAGCATATTTGAATCGTTTATCTAGTGTGCTTTATGCTTTCGCTAGATTGGCAAATCATGAAGCTAAAATAACAGAAGAAAGCCCTGATTATAAATAAAACTAGATTTATAATTATTTTTCTGGTATAAATTAAATTATCCTTAAAAGGATATGTATGGTGCCTATGGTGTAATGGTTAGCACTAGGGTTTGTGGAACCCTCAGTTCGAGTTCGAATCTCGATAGGCACCCAACTATGTTGTCTAAAGACATAAAAGATACAGAGAAAATAGCTAAAATTTTTCTTGATAAAATTTCAAAAAACAAAAAGAAGCATAAAGGTGCTTTGGTTGTTGGCCTATCTGGGGATTTAGGTGCAGGGAAGACTGCTTTTGTAAAATTTATTGCTAAACATTTAGGAATAAAAAATAAAGTTTTTAGTCCTACTTATGTGATTTTTAAGAAATATAAAGTTAAATTAAATGAGTATAAACATTTTTTCCACATGGATGCATATAGAATCGAAGATGAAAAAGAACTTTTAAATTTAAATTGGGAAGAAATCATAAATAATGATGAAAATATTATTTTTATTGAATGGCCAGAAAATATTTCAAAATCGATGCCGAAACATTCTAAATATGTTTATATTTTGAGTAATGATAATGGACATAGAAATTTTAAGTTTAAATAAAATGCAAAATAATATTTGGGAAAATGAAAATTTAATAAAAGTACTTAAGAATAAAGGAGTGGCTGTGATGCCTACAGACACCATCTATGGGATAGTTGGGGAGGCCTTGGATAAAGATGTTGTAGAAAGAATCTATAATATAAAAGGACGAAATCCAGACAAACCCTGTATAATTTTAATTGGTGACATAAAAGATCTTGAAAGATTTTCTATTTATTTAACAGAAGAAAAAAAGAAAGATTTAGAAAAATATTGGTCCTTAGACAATACTCAGGATTTTCAATCGAAAGCAGTGAGTATTGTTTTAGATTGTGAAAATGATTCTTTGGAGTATTTGCATCGAGGCACTAATACCTTAGCTTTTCGTTTACCTTTTTCAAATGATCTTAGAAATTTGCTTATAGAGACAGGTCCACTTATTGTTCCATCTGCAAATACGGAGGCGACGCCTCCGTCTGTGAACATAGAAGAGGCTAAGAGATATTTTGAAGATCTGGTGGATTTATATATAGATGGAGGTGAATTAAAAGGAAAAGCTTCTAAACTCATTAAATTAAATATGGATGGATCTGTTGTTGTGCTTCGAGAATAAAAATATGTCATAATATGAAGGATATTATGAAAAAAAGTATTTTAGAAAAGATTTTTAGTGCACCAGCAGAGATACTAGAAAAGACCGTAGAATTAGAAAAAGAGATAGAGAAAGATATAGAAGAGAAAGAGCCGGTTAAAGAAGTTAAAGAATATTGGAGAACTTTAGGGCCTGGGCTTACGACGGGTGCTGCTGACGACGATCCTTCTGGTATCGCTACTTATTCTCAAATGGGTGCTTCTCGTGGTTTTGGACTTATTTGGCTTTCTCTTTTTTCTTTTCCTCTCATGGTGACGGTACAGGAAATGTGTGCCCGAATAGGCCTCACCACGGGAGTAGGTTTGGCTACAAACATAAAGAGACATTTTTCGAAAAAGATTTTATATTTTTCTACTATACTTTTACTTTTTGCGAATGTGTTTAACATAGGAGCAGATTTGGGTGCTATGGCAAAAGGAGTTCAACTTATTTTTCCTCAAATAAGTTTTGCATTATTGGTTTTGGGTTTTGCTATCTTCTCTCTCTTATTGCAGGTTTTTGTGCCTTATAAAAAATATTCGAAATATTTAAAATATTTGGCATTAGTATTGTTTGCTTATGTCTTTTCTGCTTTTGCTGTATCGATAGATTGGAGTGATGTTTTTAAACATTTAATTATTCCAAATATTTCTTTTACAAAGGATGAGATTATTTTGATATGTGCTGCATTGGGTACTACCATTTCACCGTATTTATTCTTTTGGCAAACTTCACAAGAAGTAGAAGAACAGATATTGAAAGGAGAAAAGACTGAAGAAATGAGAAAAACCTTAAATACAAAAGAGGATATGCACAAAATGAGAATTGATGTTTGGTCTGGGATGTTCTTTTCTAATCTTATTATGTTTTTCATTATTGCGACGTGTGCTGCTACTTTGTTTGGAAGTGGGGTAGTAAACATAGAGACAGCCGCCGACGCAGCTCTCGCCCTTAGACCTTTTGCTGGTGATTTCGCTTTCTTTTTATTTGCTATTGGCATCATAGGGGTTGGGCTTTTGGCAATACCGATACTTGCAGGTTCTGCTTCATATGCTTTGTCTGAAGCATTCAATTGGAAAACAGGACTCTATAGAAAACTTAAACAAGCGACCTCTTTTTATGGAGTTATCATTGTGGCTATGACTTTAGGAATAATATTAAATTTTGTTGGCCTTGATCCTATAAAAACCCTTATTTATTCGGCTGTATTTAATGGTATTATTTCTCCGATAGTTTTATTTTTCATTGTAAAAATAAGTTCTAGTGAAGAGATAATGGGGGATTTTAAAAATAAAAAAATAACAAATTATATTGGCTGGTTTACTGTTTTAATTTTATCTTTAGTTAGCGTATCCACTATTATTTTTATTTTACTTTAAAACTTTATGGAAATTTTAAAAAATTATGATTTAACTAAATTAAATACTTTTGGAGTGAAGGCTTTTGCGAAATTCTTTTTTGAATTGAAAGAAGAAAAAGATTTGGGAGGACTTTTCTTATCTTCGGAATTTAAAAATAATGAGAAATTATTTTTAGGTAGCGGAAGCAATATTTTATTTACAAAAGATTTTGATGGTATTGTAATTTTGAATAGTCTAAAAGGCATTTCTATTTTAAAAGAAGATGAAGATTTTGTATATATTAGAGCATTAGGTGGAGAAAAATGGCATGATTTGGTTTTGTTTTCTGTCGATAATGGATATTGGGGGATGGAAAATCTTTCTTTGATTCCAGGAACAGTTGGAGCTACTCCTGTACAAAACATAGGAGCTTATGGGGTAGAAATAAAAGATGTTTTAGAAAATATTGAAGCATATAGTATAGAAGATGGACAAAAAAAAGTTTTTTCTAATAAAGAATGTGAATTTGGCTATAGAGAAAGTGCCTTTAAAAATAAATTGAAAGGGAAATATTTTATTTCGGCTGTCGTTTTTAAATTACATAAAAAAGAAAAAAAGAATTCAGATTATAAAGCTTTGCAAGATTATTTGAAAGAAAATAATTTAGAAATTAAAACATCGAAAGATGTAAGTGATGCAATAATCGAAATTCGTAGGAGTAAATTGCCAAATCCTTTTGTTTTAGGAAATGCTGGAAGTTTTTTTAAAAATGTTTATGTTAATGAAGAAAAATTGAAAGAACTCTTAAATATTTTTCCAGAGATGCCTTACTTTACGGAACCTTCCTTCACTAAAGTTTCGGAGGGCAAGGGGGGAATGATAAAAATTCCAGCGGGCTTCCTCATAGAAATGTGTGGCTGGAAAGGTAAAAAGGTGGGTAATGTCGGCGTACATGACAAACAAGCTCTCGTGATTGTGAATTATGGTGGGGCAACAGGAGAAGAAATTAAGAAATTATCAGAGGACATAATCTCTTCTGTTTATTCAAAATTTGGACTGAAATTAGAAAGAGAAGTCAATTTGATCTGAAATACTTCTCATGTATAATTAATTCATGAATAAAAAAATGATTTTGTGGTTTTTAATAGTTATCCTAGTCGTAGGAGCTTTAATTTTTATTATAATTAACAAAAAAGATGATCCTACTTTTGTAGATGATACAAACAAAGGAGAAGAAAATATGCAAAATGAAGAAGGGGTTAAAGTTACAATTATAAAAGAAGGTGATGGTGAAATAGCTAAAAGTGGAGACACTGTGGCTGTGAATTATACAGGTAAGCTTATGGATGGCACTGTGTTTGATTCAAATGTAGATCCAAAATTTTCTCATGTAGAACCTTTTGCTTTCACTATAGATGGAGGGCAAGTTATAAGAGGTTGGGATGTAGGAGTGAATGGAATGAAAGTAGGCGAAAAAAGAATGCTTGAAATAGCGCCAGAGTTTGCTTATGGAGATAATGGGATAGGCCCGATACCTCCTAAATCAACTCTTATTTTTGAAGTCGAATTATTAGCAATTAAAAAATAAAATTTTATGGAAATACCAAATGAATATAAAAAGAATATATATTTAGCATTGTTTGTGTTTTTGATTATTGTGTCTCTTTATTTTGCTGTTAAATTTTTATCTGAATTTAAATCTTATGGAATGATAGGCAGTAAAGAAGTTAGTACTATCACTTTGTCTGGGCATGGAGAAGTGAATGCAGTTCCAGATATAGCAGGAGTTGATTTTACTATCAATAAAGAAGCAAAGACTGTAAAAGAAGCACAAAGTCTCGTAGCAGAAGTAGAGAAGAAAGCATTAACTTTCTTGAAAGAAGCTGGGGTTGCTGATAAGGACATAAAGACATCAAATGCATCTTTCAATCCTAAATATGAATATAAATATGAAAAAGTAGTTTGTAATGAATTTGGATGTCCTCCTAATAATGGAAAGAGTGTTATCGTAGGATATGAAGCTTCAGAAAGTATTACTGTTAAAGTTAGAAATACCGATGATGTTGGTAAAATAATGCAAGGTCTTGGAGGATTGGGAGTTTCAAATCTTTATGGGCCTAATTTTTCAATTGATAATGAAGATGGCTTGAAAGCAGAAGCTAGAAAGAAGGCTATTGATGATGCGAGAGAAAAAGCAAAAATTTTGGCTAGAGATTTAGGAGTAAAACTCGGGAAGATTTCTTCATTTAATGAATCAGGTAATTATCCTATGCCAATGTATGCAAAAACTATGATGGCAGAAGGTGCTGCTAGAGATTCAGCGGCTGTTATTCCAAAAGGAGAAAATACAATAAGTTCAGACGTTACGATAGTGTACGAAATACGATAATTGACTATTTTCGAATAAAAGAGTACTATTAAAAGAGCCCTTGAAAGGGGGCTTTTTTAAAAGATTTAAGCGAAAATACAAAATGTCAAAAATAACTGAGTATTTTAAAGAAACAAAAATAGAGCTAAAACACGTTATTTGGCCTACTAAATATCAGACTATTTTATATACGATTATTGTCATAGTCTTGTCTGTGTTGATAGCTTATATCTTGGGAGTGTTTGATTATGCTTTCTTACAAGGTTTGCAAAAAATAATTTCTTTTTAATAATATGTCAAAACAAGAAACACAAGGCGCTAGAAATTGGTATGCTATACATACCTATGCTGGATACGAAAATGTTGTTTTACGTAATTTAAAGCAACGTATCGATTCACTAGGAATGAATGATAAGATTTTTAATGTCATAGTACCAATTGAAAAAAAGATAAAGATAAAGGCTGGTAAACGTGTAGAAGTCGAAGAAAAGATTTATCCAGGATATGTGTTGGTAGATATGATAGTTACAGATGATTCTTGGTATGTTGTTCGAAATACTCCACGTGTCACAGGTTTCGTTGGTGCTGGAGTAAACCCTGTACCATTAAGAAGTGACGAAGTAGATTATTTGTTTAAGAAAATGGATACTGGCACTCTTAAACACAATATCGACATTGCGATAGATGAGATAGTGAGAATAGTAGATGGTCCATTTAAAGATTTAGAAGGTAAGGTAAATTCTGTAGATCAAGAAAGAGGTAAAATAAAAGTATTAGTATCAATGTTTGGTCGTGAGACCCCCGTCGAACTTGATTTCTTGCAAGTTAAGAAAACTTAAGGTAATCTAAAAATATATGGCAAAAAAGATAACAAAAAAAATAAAATTACAAATACAAGCAGCGAAAGCAACACCAGCTCCACCTTTGGGACCAGCATTGGGTCAGGCAGGTATTAACATTGGAGACTTTGTCACCAAATTTAATGCAGCTACTCAAAAGATGGCAGGGGACAAGGTTGGGGTAGTTATCACAGTTTTTGATGATAGAAGTTATGATTTCATAATAAAGACTCCACCAGTTACCGGACTTATTTTGAAAGCAGCAGGTATAGAAAAAGGATCAGGCAAAAATGCTACGACTAAGGTTGGAAAGATAACCAAAGCTCAAGCATTAGAGATTGCTAAAAAGAAAATGGCTGATTTGAACTCAAAAGATGATGTTGGTGCCATAAACATTGTAGCCGGTTCTGCTCGCTCAATGGGTATTGAAGTTAAAGACTAAAAATTGAATTAAAAAGAGCCCCGACTTACTAAAGTCGGGGCTCTTTACTTTTTGTCTGTTGGGTGTTATTTTATCAGTAAGTAATTTGTTATTCGATAACTAATTTATTCTAAAAGCTGGAGGATTTATGGGTTTACCGGATGTTTCTTACTGGACAGATGAAATCTTGGAAAAATTAAATAATTCTAAGAATTTTCAAGAGGCTTTTGATGCTTCTAAGGAGCTATTGGAATCTATGCCAAAAAACAAACGAATATGCATGGTTTGTGTATCAGTAGATCCTGGGGAAAACAGAAGCTTAAAACTTTTAAAAGAACGGGTGCTTCTTTTGCAGAAGTATCGTAGGCATAATATTTTTGACACAGCTCCACTTCATGGAGTTTTGTTAAAATTATCTGAAAAGTGGATGAAACAACAATTAAGATTAGTTTGCGAACCAGCATTGGATGTATACTACAGATTATTTAATTCCGGGTTAGTTCGTGTTGTATATTTTCACAAAGACGATGACCATACTAGTATTTTTTTACTTAAAGAAAAATTAAAAACAATTTCACATTTACCTCAGGATTTTGAAAGAGAGTTAATTTTTGACGAAAATGATGCTCTTGTTTCTAATAATTAAGAATTAAGTTATATAAGCACCTTTTAATAAAGGTGCTTTACTTTTTGTCTTATAAAGAGTATTTTGAAAGAAATAATTGTAAATTGATAAAGGAGGAGATGTGAACGCTCATTCAGAAATTATAGTTGCTAGGCCTTTTTCTAGTGGATTAATAAAGGGTACAAATTTGTATCCATGGAATTGGAAAAAAGGAGAACTAGCTGTTTTAAGACAAAAAAGCTTTACTTTTTGGGATGTGAGAGAAATTAGTCTGTTCAATATAAATAGACTAAGGAATACACGTGGTAAAATATGTGGAATTTCCACTCCTTATACCACTGGAGGTTATGGAATAGAATTGAACACAAAAATATTTTACAAATGCATGCGGTATTTGGAATCAATAGGTTATACAATATTCAATTTCCCGGTTTTAGACATCGCAATTAGACCACTTAGAGAAAAATGGTGCGAAGAAAAGGGTGTGAAATATTGTGAACCAATATTTGGAGTCGTTTATAATGACGTCTTTCAATTTGGTGGCTTTGAAGAAATTTTCAGAACATCTAATTGGCCTAGTTCAGATGGATGCAATACGGAAGACGGATTATTTAAAAAATTTAATATTAATGTTTCTTCATTTCCTGAAGAAGAATTCAAAAAAATATTAAAAAGTCTGAATTTGGAATAGTTATAAGCGGTGTCATTATGAGCCGCTTTTTTTATTTGGCTTTTTTATTTGGTGCGGTATAATTGGTCTATGAAAAAAGAAACTAAAATAAAAGATAGTCGCCCTTCTTGGGAAGAGTATTTTATGGGTATTGCTGAAAAGATTTCAGAAAGATCTAAGGATCCTTCTACTAAAACAGGTTGCATCTTTGTTGATGAAAAGAATAGACCAGTTTCTTTTGGTTACAATGGTTTTATTGGTGGATGTAATGAGAAAAAGATGACACAAGAGAGACCAATGAAATATTATCTAGTAATCCATGCAGAAATGAACGCCATTTTGTTTGCAAAGAAAGATTTATCAAATTGCACGGTGTACTCTTTATATGCTCCGTGTGAGAATTGTTTAAAACATATGATTCAAGCAGGGATAAAGAATATTATTTATAAAAATCCTGTAGTAGAAAGTAAGGCCAATAACAATACGCAATCAATGACCACACAATTGACGAATGAAGCCATCACTCGAATGTTGCTTTCTATGCCAGAAGTAAATTGTCGCAATATAAGTGGAAAAAGTTATTTAAAAGAAATGTGGGGCAATAATATACCTAAATTTTAATTTTATGGATAAAAAAATAATTATTGGAATAACTGGAACACTTGGTGCTGGGAAGGGAACGATTGTTCAACATCTTTTAAAAAATAATGAATTTATACATTTTTCTGCACGAGAAGATGTTATTAATAAAGAGATAGAAAGAAGAGGGTTGCCAATAACAAGAGACAATATGGTTTTGGTTGCCAATGACCTTAGGAAAAATTATGGGCCTAGCCATGTTGCTGAAGAACTTTTTAAAATGGCACAAAATTCTGACAAAAATTGTGTTTTAGAAAGCTTAAGAACTGCAGGTGAAATTGAAGCACTTAGAAAAAAGGGTGAATTTTATTTATTCGCGGTAAATGCTGAACAAGAAACAAGATACGATCGAATTCACAAGAGGGGAAATATGCAAAGTGATAATGTGAGTTTTGAAAAATTTGTTGAACAAGAAGAAATTGAAATGAAATCAGATGATCCAAATAAACAAAATTTGTCTAAATGTATTTCAATGGCAGATTATGTCTTTGATAATAATGGAACTTTTGAAGATTTATATAAACAAGTAGATGAAGTAATTAAGAAACTTTCCTAATTATTATTTTAAAACAATATCATGTTCTCCTCGTTTTATATCAAAGCGATCTGTTTCTTCATCTAGATGCATAACTAGACCATATTTACTAAATAATTTTACTAAGACACTCGCTAGCATTTTTGCTTTTTTTCTAAGAGTGGGATGTACAAATCTTGTCGCTCGAAGTTCTGCCAAATAGATTAAATAATTTAAACTTCCAGTTAATCTATTTGATATATTAAATCCCATAGCAATGTAGTATTGTTTTTCTTCTTTTAGAATATTTAATTTTTCTATTTTTTCTACCTGTTTCTTAATAAAAGTTTTGGCTTTTTCTTGTAGTTCTTTTGGTAATTCATCTATATACCAATTTTCGAAACTAATTTCAGTTGTGAGTAAAGGCATTCTTTGTGTTATTGCACGATGTCTTTGTAAATCTCTGAAAGATCCAAAGTCGAGAAGAAATTCAAATTGCAATGTCCCCGCTTCTGCTAAATGTTTTGGCAATTCAGTTTTCATCGGTCTTTTTTCTAGGATTTCTTTCGGTAGTAATTTGATATTTATAGAATTATTAGTTAATTCAAAATTAGGACAATTTTTGTCATGATAATAATATTCATTTTTTACCCAAAATTCATTGTAACTTTCCGTATTTTTAAAAATTTCATGACTGAATGAATTAGGGAATGAGTCAAAAAGTGCAGATTGTATTGCTTCTGAGATATTTCTAACTTCTTCGAGTGGGTGGTGTCGGAGTAGCATTAGTTTATCAGCAGCCTGTCGTAAATTTGTATGCCAAGCTAGATTGGTGGTTGATCCGGCTGGTAGAAAACCTCTTAATATATCAAAAGCTCTTGCATTAATTGCTTTGTTATAAATATTTTCTACTTCACCTTTGCTTATAGGATAAATCTTTTTGAGATGTTCTTTTGTTGGTTCCATGGTTTCGATATAAAAAGTTCTCCAAGATTCTAAAATTTCTTCTCCTTCTTTTGTCCCAATTGGATTTTTAAATAGTTGAGTTTTAAAATCTACATAACGCGTAGATGATTCTTGTCCAGAATATAAAGGCCAATCCTGAATTGCCTTTGCGGCTAACATAGAGATACCTTCGATAAATATTGAAGTGCTTCCACAATCACCGATTGATTTATGTCCATATCCAACATAAAAATTTTTCATAAAATTATCTGGACCTTTTTCTGAAAGTATTTTTAGATGATTTTTTAGGCCTCCCGTAGATCTAGAATGGAGAGCTTGAAGCATGGCAGCCGATTCCGGCCCTATAACCGACCCTGTATCGAGAACAATAACGATACCCCCACCTTTTATTTGAGCTTCGTGATGTTTTAAGTTTTCTAGATTTTTATTTTCCATATTTTTTTAGTATAACATTTCTCTGATTTCTGGTGTAGGGAAAATTTATTTGACAAAATATTATAAAAATGCTATTCTTAAAACATCATTCTCATCTAACATAATATTGGGAGTGACCCAATATGTATAAAAATAATAACTCATCAAAACCGAAGAAATTCGGGCATTCTAAATTTGGCTCAAAACCAAAATCTGCTCATAAATTCGGAGGTAAAAATTTTAAAAGAAGTGGAGGTCGTTCTAAAAAGAGAGGTTTTTCCGAGCGGATAGATTTTTCTCGTTTTATAAAAAAAGGCCAGCATGTAGAAGAGAAGCCATATGTGTCTAAGCACACATTTATAGATTTTCCTTTTGATCCTCAAATTCATAAAAACATAGCAAGAGCTCAATTTATAAATCCAAGACCTATCCAAGATCAAGCTATCCCTTCTGTACTGAAAGGCATGGATGTCTTTGGTATGGCAAACACGGGGACAGGTAAGACGGCAGCATTTTTGTTGCCTTTGATTGAAAAGATAGTTAAGACTAAGGGCCAAAATAAAAGAGAGACTGTTTTGATCATGGCACCTACGAGAGAGCTCGCAATGCAGATAGATTCAGATTTTAAGATGTTAGGCTTTGGCTTAGGAATTTTCTCTGTATCTTGTGTCGGAGGACTTCCGATAATGAGACAAATAAGTGAAATAAAAAGAGGGGTGTCTTTCGTTATAGGTACACCTGGAAGGATAAGAGATCTCATCGATAGAAAAGTTTTGGATTTTTCTACTTGTCATTCTGTCGTACTCGATGAGGCAGATAGAATGCTAGACATGGGATTTCGGGATGATATGGTTTTTATCCTTGGTAAAGTTCCAAAAGAAGACAGACAGACTCTTTTCTTTTCAGCAACATTATCACCAGAAGTAAAAAAGCTAACTACAGAATTTCTTAAAGATCCTGTCTTTATTTCTGTAATTTCTGGAGAAACTGCAAAAAATATTGACCAAGATGTAGTTCGTACTAGGAGCAAAGAAGAAAAATTAGAAAAACTCCACGAAATCTTAAAAAAGGATGGCTCTGATAAAGTTTTGATTTTTAGAGAAATGAAACATAGCGTAGATGATCTGACTAAAGAGTTGAAACATATGGGCTTTAAGGTGGGTTGTATACATGGAGACAAGAGAAGTCGTGAACGTATTCGCACATTAGAACAATTTAAAAAAGATCAAATAAATATTTTAATTGCGACAGATGTCGCAGCTCGTGGCCTCGATATACCAGATGTGACACATGTCATAAATTATGATATTCCTCAAACATACGATACGTATGTGCACAGAATAGGCCGTACTGGCCGTTCAGGCAAAAAGGGAACAGCACTTACTTTCGTGTAAAATAATTTAAATAAATATGCTATCATTCTTTTATGATGGTTTTGATTTTTTCTATAGTTATTTTATTATTTGCAACTATTAATCTAATTGCTTACAAAACATTTGTGACGATTTTCCCTGTATTTGCATCAAAGCATCTTTTTTTGATTCGTATCATTTTCTTAGTATTGATGCTGAGCTTTATATTAGCTTCGTTTATGGCTAGATATGATGATTCTTTTTTTGCAAAAATATTTTACACAATTTCAGCAAGTTGGTTTGGTTTTTTATCTTATCTTTTTCTTGTCGCTGTTTTATATTCAATAATTTTAATTGTTTTTCATTTTATTTCTCCAAATTTTTCTGTACTTTGGATAGGCAAAATTCTTTTTTGTTTGTTAATAATACTTGGTGTTTATGGTTTGTATAATGCACAAAAAATTATCATTACAAAGGTAAATATTTCAATACCAAATCTTCCAGAATCTTGGAAAGGTAGAAAAGCAGTATTTATATCGGATATTCATTTTGGACCCATATATAGTGCAGGTACAGCGAGAGAAATTTCTAAAAAGATAGAAGAGCTAAACCCCGATATAGTTTTCAACGGAGGAGATACTTATGATGGTGTCGGAGGTGATGTTTTTACTCCCATAAAATTATTGGCAGATTTTAAGCCCTATCTTGGGCATTATTTTGTTACAGGGAATCATGAAGAGTATGGCAACAAAGCAGGTTATTTAGATGCTATAAAAAAAGCGGGTATAAAAATTTTAAATAATGAAGCTGTCGTTGTGGAAGGGGTGAATATTGTTGGTGTTGATTTTACAACTACTTCAAAGAAGGAAGATTTTAAAAACATACTAGATGGTATTTCTTTAGATTCAAAGAATCCTTCAATTTTGTTGAAACATGTGCCTTTTGATTTAGGCGTAGCTTCAGATAAGGGAATAGATTTACAACTTTCTGGACATACTCATCGCGGGCAAGCTTTCCCATTAAGCTTCATATCTAATTTTGTTTACAAGGGATATGATTATGGATTAAAAACTTTTAATTCTATGCAAGTTCTTGTGACAGATGGTGTAGGGACATGGGGCCCTCCCATGCGTGTCGGCACTCATTCTGAAATAGTATTGATTACTTTTGAATAAAAAATAAAAAACTAAAAATCCCCTTAACGGGGATTTTTAGTTTAGATTTATTTTGCTTTTACGAGTCCGGCTTTTACGAGAGTTTTATAAACACCATTTTTCTTTATTGTCCTTAGTCCTCTAGTAGAAACTTCGATTATAACTTTTTTATTTAATTCAGGAACAAACACCTTCTTCTTTTGAAGATTTGGATATTTTCTCTTTTTACCAGTTGGGTTGAATTTAGTAGCACGAGTTCTGTTTGAGTACCCGCCACCGACTATTGAACCCTTTTTTGATATTGCACATATTTTTACCATAGTTTTTTTATGCTATCATAGAAAAGAGAGGTTGGCAACTCTTAATTTTTATGGATACTATATTTTTCATAGCAATACTTATAATGTCAGTCGTTATTCATGAAGTTTCTCATGGCTTCATGGCACTTCGTTTTGATGATAGAACAGCCCTCTATGCAGGCAGATTGACGTTAAATCCTCTGAAACATTTAGATATGTTTGGTTCTATTCTTTTACCAGCTTTCCTTGTATTAACAAATTCTCCATTTATGTTTGGTTGGGCAAAACCTGTACCATATAATCCTGAAAATTTGAGCAATAAGAAATGGGGAAGTATAGCAGTAGCTTCGGCTGGGGTTTTAGCAAATTTATTTATTGCAATTTTATTTGGTTTAATATTACGTTTCTTTTTCATGAATGGTTTGGTTCAAGAAGCGAGTTCTATGATCGCAGAGATTGTCCTGATAAATCTAGGATTGGCTATTTTTAATCTTGTGCCTATTCCACCGCTTGATGGTTCTAAAATATTGTTTGGACTTTTGCCTACTTCTTTTGAACCCCATATTGATTTCATAGAAAGATATTCCCTTATCCTTATAGCCATTTTTATTTTTTATTTTTCTGATTCATTGTCTCCAATTTTAACTTTTTTGTTTAAACTCATAACAGGACTTGCAATTTAAATTTTTTAATAGTATATTATTGCCATAGTCCTATGGGGCTATTTTGTTTAGTCATACGTTTATATGCCAACAATAAATCAATTAATTAAAAAGAATAGAGTTAAAACACAAGCTAAATCTAAAACAGTCGCTTTGGCTCGTGGTTTTAATGTTTTAAAGAATAGACCAGTATTTTTTCCAGCACCATTTAAAAGAGGTGTTTGTACAAAAGTTTCTACTACTACTCCTAAAAAGCCAAACTCAGCTCTTCGAAAAATCGCGAGAGTACGTTTGACTAATGGTATGGAAGTGACTGCGTATATTCCAGGGGAAGGACACAATTTACAAGAACACTCTGTGGTCATGTTGAGAGGAGGACGCGTGAAAGATCTTATCGGAGTAAGATATCACATTGTTCGTGGAGTATTGGATACACAAGGAGTTGAAAAGAGAAGACAAGGTAGATCTCTCTATGGTAATAAGAAACCAAAAGAAGCTAAGAAATAAAAATTATGCGAAGAAAAGTAAACAATCGAAATATAGTTAAGCCAGATTTTATTTATAATTCTCAAAAATTAGAGAAGTTTATAAATTATGTTATGTGGTCTGGCAAAAAAGAAACATCAAGGAAGATCGTCTATAAAGCTTTTGATGTTATAAAAGAAAAGACAGGTAATCCAAACCCTCTTGAAGTATTTGACTTAGCAATGAAAAACGCAGGTCCTTTGACAGAAGTACGTTCAAAAAGAATAGGAGGTGCAAACTATCAGGTTCCAAGAGAAGTCAGACCAGAACGCCGTTTAGCACTCGCTATGCGTTGGATTCGTGATGCTGCAAGAAAGACAAAAGGTAAACCTATGCATTTGAAATTAGCTGATGAATTAATAGCTGCTTCTAAAAATGAAGGTGCTGCTATTAAAAAGAAAGATGATACTCATAAGATGGCAGAAGCAAACAAAGCATTTGCACACTTCGCTTGGTAATTTACTTAAAATATTTTTTTACTCAAAGTCCCCGAGAGGGGATTTTTGTTTGCAAAATTTTTAGATATGTCGTATATTAGAGACGTAAAGGCTTCTAAGCCTTTTATTTTTTATTTATTAATTTAACATTATATATATTTATATGGAAAGAGATTATCCACTAGAAAAAGTTAGAAACATAGGAATTATTGCGCACATTGACGCAGGTAAGACAACTACGACAGAACGTGTGCTTTTTTATACTGGAGTATCTCACAAGATAGGTGAAGTGCATGATGGAGAAACCACTACAGACTGGATGGAGCAAGAAAGAGAAAGAGGTATCACAATCACTTCTGCAGCCGTCACTTGTTTTTGGACACCCACTTACGCTTTAACCGATAAAAGTAAGAAACATCGTTTTAATATTATAGATACTCCTGGTCACATTGACTTTACAGTGGAAGTAAAAAGATCTCTTCGTGTCTTGGATGGTGCTGTCGTTGTATTTGATGGAGTAGCAGGAGTAGAACCTCAATCAGAAACAAACTGGCGTTATGCTGATGAAGCTAAAGTTCCTCGTATTTGTTTTGTTAATAAACTTGATAGAACGGGAGCTTCTTTTGAACATTCATACAAAACTATTTTAGATCGTCTTACAAAGAAGGCAGTAAGAATGCAAATACCTATAGGCTTGGAAGATAAACATGAAGGAGTTGTCGATTTATTAAATATGAAAGCTTTTTATTTCGAAGGAGAAATGGGCAATAAGGTAGTTGAAAAAGAAATTCCAGAAGATATGAAAGCTGAGGCAGAAAAATATCATCATGAACTTATTGAAAAGATAGTTGAACAAGATGATGATATCATGAATGCATATTTAGAAGGGAAGACTCCAGACATGCCTACTTTGAAGAAGCTTTTGAGAAAAGGAGTTATTGCTAATGAAATTTTTCCAGTTTATGCTGGTTCCGCTTTGAAAAACAAAGGTGTACAATTGGTGCTTGATGGAGTTGTAGATTATTTACCTTCTCCTCTTGATATTCCTCCTATTGGTGGAACAGATCCAAATAATAATGATGAACCAAGTCTAAGACATGCCTCAGACGCGGAACCTTTTGCGGCTCTTGCTTTCAAGGTTGCTACTGATCCATTCGTTGGTCAACTTATTTTCTTTAGAGTTTACTCTGGAACTTTAACTGCTGGTTCTTATATTTATAATCCACGAACTAGAAACAAAGAACGTATTGGTAGAATATTGCGTATGCATGCTAATGATAGAGAAGAAATGAAAAAAGTTTTTGCTGGAGAAATAGCAGCAGCTGTAGGCTTGAAAGATACAATCACCTCAGACACTATTTGTGATGAAGAAAATCCTATAGAATTGGATAGAATAATCTTTCCTGAGCCTGTCATCCAATTGCGTATTGAACCAAAGACAAAAGCTGACCAAGAGAAAATGGGTATGGCTCTTAATCGTCTTGCACAAGAAGATCCTACATTTAAAGTTACTACAGACCAAGAAACAGGAGAGACTATCATCGCAGGAATGGGAGAGCTTCATCTTGAAATTATCGTTGATCGTATGAAGAGAGAATTTGCTGTTGAAGCTAATGTTGGTAAGCCACAAGTGGCTTACAGAGAGACAATCACTGGCAATGCTGATGCAGAAGGTAAATATATCAAACAATCTGGTGGACGTGGAAATTATGGACACGTTAAGATCAAAGTTAAACCAATGGCTATTCTTACTAAAGAAGAAGTTGAAGATTTACCAAAAAATACAAAGAGATCAAATGGTTTTGAATTTATAAATACAATTAAAGGAGGTGTCATTCCACAAGAATACATCGCTCCTTGTGAAAAAGGATTTAAAGAAGGTCTTGATCGTGGAGTATTAGCAGGATTCAAAATGGTAAATGTTTCTGTTGAGCTTTGGGATGGTAGTTATCACGAAGTGGATTCGAATGAAATGGCTTTCAAAATAGCAGCTTCTATGGCTATACAAGATGCATGTAAACGAGCAAGACCAGTCATTTTGGAACCGATGATGAAAGTAGAAGTCGTTACTCCAGAAAAATTCATGGGAGATGTCACAGGAAATCTTTCTTCTAAGCGTGGACTTATCGAAGGCATGGAAGATCGTGGAATGAATAAAGTTTTGAATGCTATTGTTCCTCTTTCTGAAATGTTTGGATACATGACGGGTCTTCGTTCTATGACAGAAGGACGTGCATCATTCACAATGGAATTCTTGAGATACGATATTGTTCCAAATAACGTAGCTGACACAATTATTGCAGCAAGAAAATAAAAAATTAAAAAATAAATTTTCATCAAAAAAGCCTAGATTTATCTAGGTTTTTTTGATGTTTACATATTTGTAGAAAAGCATATAATTAATTTTTAGAATAAACTAATTGTTCAATCTATAAAGGAGGGTCTGTGAACTTACCTTTTGGCTTAGAAGAAGAAATAAAAAAGACTTTTACCGAAGAAGGGAGTGAGGTGCGTAAAGTCTTGTTTAGTAATGGCCCATTAAAAGATTTATCTAAAGCCATCAAAGATTCAAAAGCACCAATAGAGGTAAAAAGTAGTTTACTTTTGAAAGTAACTAATGTTGAAAAATTTTGGTGTAGATAATATTATCCCCTGGCAGTAATGCTAGGGGAATGTTGTTTTATATATAATTTGACATTATTATTTAATTTGCTACTATAGTAACAACTGCACTTTCTGCAGTTTTTATATTGCATTTTTATAAAATTATTAGTTAATTTAACCCGCCAGAGGCGGACAAGTTAGTAATAAGACCTTAGTGACTGGTTCTCGTACACTGAGTTCTCATTATTAAAAAAATATTATGGCAGAAGAATTTAAAAGAGATAAACCACATATTAACGTAGGTACTATCGGTCACGTTGACCATGGTAAGACTACTTTAACTGCGGCTATATTAAACGTGCTTAACCTAGCTGGTAAAACAGTTAGACTTCGTGGTGTTGATCAAATCGACAATGCCCCAGAAGAAAAAGCTCGTGGAATCACTATTAACATTTCACACAATGAGTATGCTACTGACGCTCGTCACTACGCACACATCGATGCTCCAGGCCACGCTGACTATATTAAAAACATGATCACAGGTGCTGCTCAAATGGACGGTGCTATTTTGGTGGTTGCTGCTACAGACGGTGCCATGCCTCAAACACGTGAACACGTTCTTTTAGCAAAACAAGTTGGTGTTCCAAAAATGATTGTTTTCTTAAACAAATGCGACATGGTTGATGATAAAGACATGCTTGATTTGGTTGAAGAAGAAATCCGTGAACTTCTAACAAAGCAAGGTTTTGATGGTGCAAATGCCCCTGTTATCAGAGGTTCTGCTCTAAAAGCCCTTGAAGCTACAGATGTAAACGATGAATGGGCAAAGAAAATTCTTGAATTAACAAATGCTTTGGATACTTATATTCCAGTTCCAGAGAGAGATACTTCAAAGCCATTTCTTATGCCAGTTGAAGATATATTCTCAATCGAAGGCCGTGGAACAGTCGTTACAGGTAAAATCGAAAGAGGAGTAGTAAAGGTTGGTGAAGAAGTAGAAATCATTGGTATTAAAGCAACTCAAAAGACTACTGTCACTGGTATCGAAATGTTTAACAAGAACTTACAAGAAGGTATGGCTGGAGACAATGCTGGTATCTTGCTTCGTGGTCTTAAGAAAGAAGATATCACACGCGGACAAGTTCTTGCAAAACCAGGAACAGTAACTCCACATGATAACTTTACTTGTGAAATCTACGTTTTGAAGAAAGAAGAAGGTGGACGTCATACTCCATTCTTCAAAGGTTACAAACCTCAATTCTACATTCGTACTACAGATGTTACAGGAGATGTCACACTAGCTGATGGAGTAGAAATGGTTATGCCAGGAGATACTGCAAAGCTTACAGTTAAATTAGTTACACCAGTTGCTCTTGAAGAACAACAAAAGTTTGCTATCCGTGAAGGAGGTAAGACAGTTGGAGCAGGAGTTGTTACAAAAATATTGGGATAGTTAAAATTTATAAAGTTTAACGCGATAATATAATTAAATTTGACTTTATAAATCATCATTATGACAACCAAAGAATTAAAAACAAAAAAGCCAAAATCTGAAACAAAGGTTAAGAAAGTTGTTTCTAAGAAAGAGAAGAAAGAAGATGGCAAGGTGATACTTCGTATCCGAGTTCGTGCTTACGAGAGCAAGATCTTAGATGCGTCTGTCAAACAGATTATAGATACGGCTATGCGTTATGATGCAGATATTGTCGGACCTGTACCACTACCAACAGAGATCAAAAAATATACAGTCAATCGTGCTTCTTTTATTTATAAAAATACACGAGAACAATTTGAAATAAGAGTTCACAAAAGATTGATTGATATTATAAATCCAAATCCGAAAACAGTTGAAGCCCTTACAAACCTATCACTTCCATCCGGAGTAGATATAGATGTAAAAATGCTTTAATGAAAGCTAATACCATAAATTTATGAAATTTATTCTTGGAAAAAAAGAAAATATGACAGAGTATTTTTCTCCCGAAGGGCAGGTATTTCCTGTTACTATCATATCTGCTGGTCCTGTCACCGTCACAAAGGTTTTTGAAAAATCAAAAGACGGATACAATGCAGTACAAGTAGGATATGGAGTTCAAAAAGAACACAGAATTTCAAAAGGAGAAAAAGGTGCCATGAAAGGTGGCCTTTATAAAGATTTGAAAGAATTTAGATTGAAGCCAATCGATTCTACAGACGTAAAAGAAGGGGATGTTATTGATGTTTCTTCTTTTGCTGTTGGAGATAAATTGCAAGTTTCAAGTGTTTCAAAAGGTAAAGGTTTTCAAGGAGTAGTCAAAAGACATGGTTTTAGTGGAGGTCCAAGATCTCATGGTCAAAAGCACTCTGAAAGAGAGCCTGGAAGTATCGGTGGAGGTTTGCGTACACACGTACCAAAAGGAATGAGAATGGCAGGTAGAATGGGAAGTGATCGTATCACACAAAAGAATTTGAAAGTAATTTTTATAGATAAAGAAAATAACACAATGCTTGTGAAAGGTGCGATAGCAGGAAAGCGTGGAACTTTAGTTGAAATAATTAGTCGTTAAAAATATGGAAGCAAAAATATACAATCAAAAAGGAAAAGAAGCAGGGGTAATAAGTTTACCTACTAAGGTTTTCTCTGCAAAGTGGCGCGCAGACTTAGTTCATCAAGTAGTAGAAGGAATGCGTTCCAATAAACGCGCAGGCACAGCAGATACGAAAGATCGCGGAGAAGTTCGTGGTGGAGGTAAAAAGCCATGGAAACAAAAAGGTACAGGACGTGCTCGTCATGGATCTACTCGTTCACCTATATGGGTTGGAGGAGGTGTCACACATGGTCCACTAGCAGAAAAGAATTACAAGAGAAAAATTTCAAAGAAAATGCGTGCGCAAGCTTTGTTCTCTGTGCTTTCTAAGAAATTGAAAGATGAAGAAATAATCTTTGTTGATTCACTCTCGTTAGCAGCAACAAAAACAAAAGATGCCGTAGAAGTTATGAATAATCTTTCCAAAGCTTCTGGTTTGAAACCGCTTGCAAATTCAAAGAAACCAAGAGTTCTTGTTGCTTTATTTGATCGTAATGAAAAGACAGAAAAGAGTTTTAGAAATTTACCTCAATTAGAATTGGTATTTCTAAAAAATATAAATCCACTTGATGTTTTGAAATATAAGTATCTTTTAATAGAAAATCCTGTAGAGAGTACAAAGTTTTTGGAATCTCGTGGAGCATAATTTAAACATATGAGAGATATAGCAATAAAAACAATTAAAAATCCTAGGATAACAGAGAAAGCAAGTAATGTTTCTGCAATGAACGTCTATACTTTTAATGTTGCAAAATCTGCAAATAAAAAGGAAATAGAAAAAGCTATTTTTTCACTATACAAAGTAAAACCAGTAAAAGTAAACATTCTTCCTATTCCTTACAAGACTATTATGTCTAAGGGTAAAAAGGGGACAAGAGGTGGTGGAAAGAAGGCGATAGTTTATTTAAAAAAGGAAGATAAAATAGAATTTATTTAAATATGAAAAAGTACAAACCTACAAGTAAATCAAGAAGGCAGATGACGAACATCAATTATCGTGAGTTTTTGACCGAGACAAAACCAACGAAATCTCTTACTTATGGTTTCAAGCGTTCTGTCGGAAGAAACAGTGCTGGACGTATAACCATGAGACACAAAGGAGGTGGACACAAGCGTCTATATCGCGATGTCGATTTTCTTTACAACAAGAAAGATATTTCTGCAAAAATAACAACTATTGAATACGATCCAAATCGTAGTGCATTTATCGGTCTTGCTGTATACAAAGATGGTGAAAAGAGATATGTAGTACTTCCAAAGACAGTTAAGCCAGGAATGACTTTCATAGTTTCAGAAAAAGCAGAGCTCTCAGTAGGTAACAGATTGCCATTAAAGAATATTCCAGTCGGTACATTTGTTTACAATGTAGAGATAAAGCCAAGAGGAGGTTCAAAGATAGGACGATCTGCTGGTATATTCGCACAAGTTGTAGCAAATGCTGATGGTTATACAAATTTAAAGATGCCATCTTCTGAAGTTAGAAAAATTGATGAAAATTGTTATGCTTGTATCGGAACAGTTTCAAATGAAGAACATCATTTAGAAAATTTTGGTAAAGCAGGACGTAGTCGTTGGAAAGGTATCAGACCTACAGTCAGAGGTACAGCCATGAATCCAGTAGACCATCCATACGGAGGAGGTGAAGGAAGACAGGGCCGTGGTACAAAGCGCCCTAAGACTCTATGGGGTAAAGTTACTGGAGGAAGAAAGACAAGAACTCCAAAGAAATACTCAAATGTGTTCATCGTTTCTCGAAGAAAAACAGGTAAATCACGAAAAGGACAATAATAAAAATAAAAAATCCTCCTTGTCAGGAGGATTTTTTTGTGATAATATTTTGGTGAATAATAGATGGAGGTTTTTATGGGTTCTCCAGATGGAGAGTTTTCTGAAAATTTTTTTGATAAAAAAGGAGAAGAGTTTGAAAATCGCTTGAATAAGGAAATAGATCATCTTCTTGCAAAAAATGTTCCTTATAAAATACCAATAGATATGAAAATGCCGCATATTTTTATTGGTATATTAGTTGGAGTTATTTTGACTCTATTAATTCTTTTATTAAAGGATCAAAAAATCTTGTTTTAAAATAAAAAGGAGGATAAAACCTCCTTTATTTTATTTGACCCAAATTATTTTTATTAGATTATTACACAACATATTCAAAATTCTGCAACTAGATTTTAAATGACCTAATAAAATTAATATCCATTTTAAAATTTGACTTTATTTTTTATTTTGCTATTATGAACACAAGCTCGTTAGGAGCTTTTTTTATGACAAGATCAATCAAAAAAGGTTTAAATATAGACGAAAGATTGTTGGGAAAGATAGCTGGCAAAAATCCGCTTCAAACCCCAATGATAAAGACATGGAAAAGAGCATGTCAGATAGCTCCAGAAATGGTTGGCTTTACTTTTGGTGTTCATAACGGCAAGACACATGTCGAAGTTTTGGTAACAGAAGACATGGTAGGACACAGACTTGGAGAATTTTCACCAACAAAGAAATTCATGAAGCATGGAGGAAAGATGCAGAAAGAATTAGAACAAAAGAAGAAAGAAGCTGAGATAACACAAGCTAAGTCCGCTTCAGCTGCAGCTGCTGACGCTAAGAAAAAATAATTAAATTAAGATATTTACATGAAAGCATTTTTAAAAAATTACAGACAAGCTCCGAGAAAAGTTCGCTTAGTAGCAGGTCTTATAAAAGGGAAGAGTGTAAACCAAGCTTTAGCTGAGTTAGACTTTTTGGCTAAACGCGCAGGTTTCCCTATGAGAAAACTTTTACTTTCAGCTGTAGCCAATGCTAAAGAAATGGGAGTAGATAAAGAAAATTTGTTTATAAAAGAGGTAAGAGTAGATAAAGGTATAGTAATGAAAAGAATGATGCCAGCAGCTATGGGTACAGGACACAGGATAAATAAGCGTACAAGTCACGTCGCTCTACTTTTAGCAGAAAAGACACAAACATCAAAGAAACAAAATAAAGAGACAAAAGAAAAGAAAGAAGTTATTAAGAAAGAAGAAAAAGATTCTCCAAAAAAGGCGACTCTTAAGAGAGTTTCCCCAAGGGTCGCCCTTAAGAAGAAAGTAAAATAATTTTATGTCAAAAATAGTACACCCATATGCACATAGATTGATAATGCTTAGAGATTGGAAATCTCATTGGTTTGCTGATCCTAAGAAATATTGTGATCACTTAAAAGGTGATGTTTTAATACGTGAATATTTAGAAAAGAAGTTGCGTACTATGTATGTGTCTTCTATCGAAATAGAAAGAAATCAAAAGACTACTCGTTTTATAATCAAAACATCACGTCCAGGTCTTATCATTGGTAGAAACGGTGAAGGTGTTATAAAACTCAAAGAAGATATCTTGAAAAAGATGGCTAAGTTAAAACTTACCAAGTCAGAAGATTTTAAATTGGAAATAGTTGAAGTTTCAAATCCAGAAGCAGATGCCACTATCGTGGCTTATATGATAGCTGAAGGCTTAGAAAAAAGAATGCCTTATCGCCGAGTAATAAAACAAATGGTAGAAAAGGTGATGATGGCACACGGAGTACAAGGAGTGAGAGTAGTATTGGGAGGTAGATTGGGAGGTGCTGAAATAGCCCGTACTGAAGAATTAAAGCGTGGAAGTATCCCACTTCAGACCTTCCGAGCAGATATTGATTTCAAAAGAGAGCGAGCTACTTTACCTTATGGCGTCATAGGAATAAAGGTTTGGATTTATCGCGGAAAGATTTTTGCTGATAAAAAGATTAACATGCATAATGCAGCAGATGGAGCAGAAAAGAAATTAAAAAATAATTAACTACGAGCTTAACACCACAAAAAATTTATGTTATTCCCTAAAAAAGTAAAATTTAGAAAATGGCAATCCGCACGTACTAACCCTAAGGCTATTACTCCAGAAACCCGCGGTACCAAATTATCTTTCGGTTCTTATGGATTGAAAGCTGTAACTCAAGCCAGAGTGAGATCAAATCAGATTGAATCTGCTAGAAAGGTTATTTCTCGTACTTTAACAAAGACTGGTAAATATTGGGTTCGTATTTTCCCTGACAGACCTTTCACAGCTAAAGCCGCAGAAGTAGGAATGGGAAAGGGTAAAGGAGATCCACAAGGATATTGTTTTGATGTTGGTCCAGGACGTATTTTGTTTGAAGTAGATGGAGCAGAAGAATCTGTAGCCCATGAAGCATTAAGAAAAGCTGGTACGAAACTTCCTGTAAAGACAAAGATAGTTTCAAGAATTCATAAACAGTAATAAAATAGGGATTAGGTATTAGAAAAATACAAAATAATTTATGTCAAAGAAAAAAGAAAATTTAAAAGGAGAAAAGATTGAAGAGCTAAAGAAGAAGCTTATTCTGTTAGAAGAAAAGATAAGATCAATGAGATTTAAAGCTGAGGGCTCAAAATCAAAAAATGTTAAAGAACATGCAAATTTAAAGAAAGAAGTGGCAAGAATTTTAACAGAGATAAATAGAAAGAAATAATTTATGGCAAAGAAAACAACAAAAGAAAATATAAAGGATGATACACAAAAGAAAGGTAATATCTTGAGTGGTGTTGTGGTGTCAGACAAAATGGACAAGACTATTGTTGTTTCTGTTTCTCGTTTTGTTAAACATCCTAAATATGGCAAATTTTATAAAATAAATAAAAAATACAAGGCACACGACGAAGAGAACACATTTAAAACAGGAGACAAGGTAGAAATAATAGAGACAAAGCCAATATCAAAGGATAAAAAATTTAAAGTAGTAAATAAATAATAATTTTATGATTCAAAATGAGACTTTAGTAAAAATTACAGACAATGCAGGAGGTACCGTAGGTAAGGTATTTAAGATTTTAGGTAGCTCCAAAAAGAGATACGCCACATTGGGTGAGCTTGTCATAATATCTGTCAAAATAGCTTCTCCAAGAAAGGCAGTAAAGAAGAAGGACGTTCATCAAGCTGTCGTTGTTCGTACACGAAATGCTTTTAGAAGAAAAGATGGATCTTATATTCGTTTTGATGATAACGCTGTCGTTTTATTAGAAAAAGGAAAGCTTGATCCTAAGGCTGGACGTATCTTTGGACCTATTCCAAGAGAGTTGGCAGAAAAGGGATTTCAGAAGATAATTTCCTTAGCGCCAGAAGTAATATAAATACGAACTTAACATATATAAAATTATGAAATTAAAAAAAGGAGACAATGTAATAGTGATATCAGGAAAAGATAAAGGCAAGAAAGGAAAGATTGCTAGTGTCTTAGTTGAGAAAAATAGAGTAATCATAGAAGGTATAAATATGATGAAGAAACATCAACGCCCTAGAAAGTCTGGCGAAAAAGGAACAAAGATGAACATAGCTATGCCTATTCATGCTTCCAATGTTATGGTTGTAGATTCTAAAACAGGGGAGAGAAGTCGAGTAGGAAAGAAGAAAGTAGGAGACAAGATGATTAGAGTCACAAAAAAGAGTGGTCAAGAGATATAGTAGAAAGTTTATAAAGTTCATAAAGTTGTAAAGTAAAAAAATGAAACATTTAACTGTAAAAGAAAAAGAAGCATTAGTTTTTGAAAAGATGAAAAGTGAATTTCATTACAAAAACGTAATGGCAGCACCTAAATTAAAAAAGGTAGTTTTAAACGTTGGTACAGGCACAGCTATAAAGAAAGATAAAAATAAGAATGATGCTATTTCAGAAAGATTAGCAAAGATCACAGGGCAAAAAGCAGCATTAAGAGGTGCAAAGAAATCTATCGCTTCTTTCAAGGTTCGTCAGAATGATCCTATCGGAGTCGTTGTCACATTGCGTGGAAAGAGAATGTATGCATTTTTGGAAAAGCTTGTGAATGTTGCTCTTCCTCGTACCAAAGACTTTCGTGGGATAAACACCAAAGCAGTAGACAATATCGGTAATTTAACGATAGGTATCAAAGAACACACAATCTTCCCAGAAACCGCAGACGAAGACATAAAAGATGTTTTTGGTTTGGCTATTACTTTAGTATCCACAGCAAAGACAAGAAAAGAAGGATTTAATTTTTACGAATTAATAGGAATTCCTTTCAAGAAGGAAGAACAAAAGAGAAAATAAAAATTTTGACCCCCGAAAGGGGGTTTTGTTTTTTTACGGAAAGAGATAAAATATTAAAATGGAAGATAATTTAGATTTAGACAAGAATCAAGAATTAAATAGAGCGTTGTTAGAATTTCAAGTAGACAATATAGAACAAACAAAAAAATCTGTGGAAGTTTCAAGATATGAAGGGGGTTCTAGAATGATTTCTTGGGTTATGAAGATTTTTAATATAAAAGAAGAAAAATATGCAAATTATATTTTAATATTTTTTGCTTTAGTTGCCATTTATTTTTCTTTATATTTAGTTTTTGGTAATAATTATACGGGATACCCTAATGATATAAAAATAATACCTGCTGTTTAGTATATGGATAAAAAAAATAATAAAAATAAAGGTTTTACTCTCATTGAACTTTTGGTGGTTGTGGCTATTATTGGTCTTTTGGCAAGTGTAATTTTATCAAGCTTAAATACTGCGAGGATTAAAGCAAGAGATGCAAAAAGACTATCTGACATGCATCAAATGGAGATTGCTTTGAGTTTGTATTATAATGCCTATGGAAATTACCCATATTCTGATTATGCTGGGTGTGGAGGATGGGATTCTTCAGGAACCCCAGCTGGAACTCCTTCTTTTATTACCCCATTAGTTTCTGAAAAATTTCTGCCTATCAATTTGTTAGATTCTGTAATAAATGATAGTTGTGGTAACTATGCTTATTATCGTTATTCTGCGGGAGATTATGGTTGTGATTCTTCTCGTGGAGCTTATTATGTTTTAGGAGTGAGAGATATGGAAAGTAGTCCTAATCCATTTCCTAAAAGCCCTGGCTGGAGTTGTCCATCCAGAAATTGGCAAGGTGAATTTGATTGGGTTACAGGCATGTATGAACAATAAAATTATTTGACTCTTTGGGGATAATTTGCTAGTATAGCAACAAGGGAATTAGGTTTTAAGCAATCCATTTTTCTCCTTGTTTTTTCAAAGGAATTTGAAGAAATAAGAAAAAAAGTGTGATATTGTAAAACTCTCCCAACATTATTTTTTATGGCAAAAACATCAGTTATAGCAAGATCAAAAAAGACACCTAAATTTTCTACTCGACAGAAAAATCGATGTTTTCGTTGCGGAAGAGGTAATGGTTTTATGAGAGATTTCGGCATATGTCGTATTTGCTTTAGAGAATTAGCCAATGAAGGCATGCTTCCTGGTGTCAGAAAGTCTTCTTGGTAAAAAATAAATAAATTTATGGATCCAATTTCAAACATGATAATAATGTTAAAGAATGCAAGTCTTGCAAATAAAGAGACTACTTCTTTTCCATATTCTAAAATGAAGAATGCTATTTTGGAATGTTTAAAGAAGGAAGGCTACATAAAGCAATTTTCTAAGAAAACAAAAAAAGGATTTCCAGTTTTAGAAGTAGAATTACTTTACACAGAAAAGAATCCTAAAATCACAGAAGCAGAAAGAGTTTCTAAACAATCAAGACGCGTATATTTCAGCATGAAAGACATTCATTCAGTTAGAAATGGTTCAGGTTTACTTGTGCTTTCTACACCCAAAGGTATTTTGTCTGGCAGGGAAGCAAGAAAAGAAAATGTCGGAGGTGAAGCTTTATTTAAATTGTGGTAAATAATTAAATTTTATGTCAAGAATAGGAAAACAAGAAATACAAATACCAAATGGAGTACAAGTCACAAAAGCAGGTGATGTTTTAAAAGTTGTTGGCAAGAATGGTACTTTAACAAAAGTTTTCCGAGATGATGTCATCGTTAATATAAAAGACAAAACAATTACACTAGAAATAAAGAGAAATGATAAGTTTTCTAAATCTCTTTGGGGTACTTATGCTTCTCATATCAAAAACATGATACAAGGAGTAGAGACACCTTACCAAAAGAAATTGATCTTAGAAGGGGTTGGTTTCAAATCTGAGGTAAAAGGTAAAGAATTTGTTTTTGCTTTAGGATTTTCTCATCCAGTTGTCGTTAAAATTCCAGAAGGACTCACAGCTACAGCAGAAAAGAACAATATCACAATCACAGGTATAGATAAAGAATTGGTAGGAAGCTTCACAGCTAGTATCCGTGCTTTGAAAAAAGCAGAACCTTATAAAGGTAAAGGTATGCGTTATGAAGGAGAAGTTATTAGACGAAAACAAGGTAAGAAAACAGCATAAAAAATATGATTAAGAAAGATGAAAAAAGAATAAGATTAAAAGCAAAGATAAGATCAAAAGTTTTTGGTACTTTGGCTCGTCCTCGTCTTTCTGTATTTCGTTCAAACAAATTTATTTATGCTCAAGTTATAAACGATGAGACAGGAAAGACATTAGTACAAGCAAGTGATGTAAAAATAACAAAAGGCACCAAGACAGAAAGAGCTAAGCAAGTAGGCAAATTGATTGCAGAAGCATGTGCTTCAGCCAAAGTAAGTACTGTAGTTTTTGATAGAAATGGATTTAAATATACAGGACGTATCAAATTAGTAGCAGATGAAGCTAGGGCTGCTGGTCTTAAATTTTAATATTTGAAATTATATGGAAGAAGAAAACAAAAAAAAGAATAATAATCGAAGATCGCAATCATTCAATAGACCAAAGCCAGAATTTGATCAAAAGATTTTGAATATTCGTCGAGTCACTCGTGTTGTCGCTGGAGGAAGAAGATTTTCTTTTAGTGTTGCATTAGTTGCCGGAGATAAAAAGGGTGCTATCGGGCTTGGCTTGGGTAAAGCAGGAGATACTTCTCTAGCTATAAACAAAGCTTTGAGAAATGCAAAGAAGAACATGGTCAGATTAAATCTTACAAAGACAATGTCTATCCCACATGAAGTTTCTGCTAAATTCTCAAGTTCTTACGTAATGTTGAAGCCAAATAAAGGAAGAGGTTTAGTAGCAGGTACCGTTTTACGTGATATCGCTAAACTAGCCGGCATCAAAGATATTACAGGCAAGATATTGTCTGGTAGTAAAAATAAATTAAATAATGCCAAAGCAGTGATGCAAGCTCTTTCTCAAGTTTCATCTAAATATACAAAAGTAGTCGTTGAGAATGTAATTGCTGGAGAAGTAAAAGAAGTAAAATAATTTTATGCAAATACATAATTTAAAAAGAGTACATAAGAATAAAAAAGATAGAATAGTAGGACGTGGAGGTAAGCACGCCAAGACTTCTGGAAGAGGAGGCAAGGGGCAGACAGCTCGTGCAGGTAACAAGCGCCGACCTGAACTTCGTGATATCATTAAGAAGTTGCCAAAGAACAGAGGATATCAATTCAATTCTATCCGTAAGCCATATCTTGTAACTAAAGAGAAGGCTCTTTCAAAAGATGGTAATGTAGAGACATTTTCTTTAATGAGAAAACGTTTAAACATAAAAGGAGGTAAGATAAAAGTTAAATAATTAAGTAGTTAACAAACTACAGACAACGAATTAACTATGCAAAATTTCTTGAATAAAATAAAACTAGTTTGGAGTGATACTGTTTTGAGAAAAAGAGTTTTGTTTGTGCTTTTTGCTTTAGTACTTTTCAGATTACTCTCAGCTATTCCTATCCCAGGGATTGATACTTTGGAACTTAGTCGTTTCTTATCTAACAATCAATTTTTTGGTATTTTAAATATATTTTCAGGTGGTGGACTTTCTAACTTGTCTATAATAATGCTTGGAGTTGGTCCATACATCACTAGTTCTATCATAATGCAACTTTTGACTATCATGGTTCCTGCATTAAAGAGAATTTATCATGAAGAAGGAGAAGCAGGAAGAAAAAGATTTACACAATATTCTAGATTAGCTACAGTGCCTTTGGCAGCTATACAAGGTTTCAGTCTTTTAGCTATATTAGAAAGTCAGAAAATTTTAGTTAACTTAAGTGCTTTTGATAGAGTAAGTAACATAATGATCGTCATTGCAGGTTCCATACTTTTGATGTGGCTTGGAGAACTCATGACAGAATTCGGCATAGGCAATGGAGTTTCCTTAATAATCTTTGCAGGTATAGTATCTCAAATACCTTCAGAAGTTAGTCAACTTATATTTACATTTGACGTTTCTCAAATACCATTATTCTTGATGTTCTTGGTAGTGGGAGTTTTGGTTATTGCCGGTGTCGTCATCGTCACAGAAGCAGAACGTCCAATACCTGTGACATATGCAAAGCGTGTGAGAGGTATGAAGATGTATGGAGGAGGGTCAACCTACATTCCATTACGTGTGAACCAAGCAGGAGTCATTCCTATAATCTTTGCACTTTCTCTTTTGCTTTTCCCTCAAATGATTGGTAACTTTTTAGCAAATTCTACGAATTCTATTTTACTTTCGATTTCTAAAGTATTGATGTCATTTACACAGACGAGTGTGCTTTATGCAGTTTTGTATTTTATATTAGTATTTTTATTTACTTATTTTTACACTGCTGTTACTTTTGATCCTGAAGCTTTAGCTACAAATCTACAAAAGAATGGTGCATTTATTCCAGGCATTCGTCCAGGAGCTTCTACATCTCAATATATATCAAACGTTTTGAGTCGCATTACTCTTTTGGGAGCAGTCTTCTTAGGTTTCATCGCAGTCTTGCCTTTGGTCGTGAGATCTCTCACAGGTATCACAGCTATAGCCCTAGGGGGTACAGCACTCCTTATCGTTGTTTCTGTAGTTCTTGATTTGATCAAAAAAATCGACGCCCAAATCTCAATGAGAGAATACTAATTTTCTTTTATCCAACTTTTATATTTTGAAACGATAATATTAACAACCTCCTCGAGGTTGTTTTTGTTTGTGTCTATGATTAGATCAAATTTATTTTTATCTGTATTATCTATTTTATATAAATTCCAGTATCTTTTTTGTTCACTTTCAAAACGTTCTGTCATTTTTTCATAAACTTCTTCAATTGTAGAAACTTTTTCACTTTTTTGTCTTAGGCTATCGTTTTTAATACTTTCTAAGATTCTATTTTTTGCTATTTCTTTGGGTAAATCTAGGTATACTTTGAAAGATTCTGGTATCCAGTGATATGCAGTACGTGAGTCTATAACTATTTTATTTTTATCATTCAAATCTCTTAATTTTTGATCAGTCATCTCATCTATTTTTTTGTCAGTTTCTGCTCTTTTATTTATTTCATTTATAGATAGACCTAATTCTAATCCTACTTGTCGAAAAAAGTCTCCAGATGAAAAATGATCATATCCCAAGATTTGAGCTACTTTTTTAGCCGTGCTTGATTTTCCACTTCCTAATCCTCCGCATATAGTTATTATCTCTTTTTTCACCATTTTATTATAATAGCATATCAAGGCTTGTTTTTTAAGCTTAAATTTTGTATTCTTAAGTTATGAAAAGTGAAACTTTTGTATTTTTTGGACAAGTGGGTTCTGGAAAGGGCACACAAGTAGAGCTCTTGGCTAAAGTCTTAAAAGAAAGAGACGGTAAAGAAGTCGTTCAGACTTCTACAGGCAATGAATATAGGAAGCTTATAGAAGGAGGCACCTATGTGGGGTCTTTGGTTAAAGATTCTATAACTAGAGGTGAATTACAGCCAAATTTCTTAACTAATGCTATTTTTACAAATATTTTGAATGCTTCTTTAACCCCCGACAAACATCTAATAGCTGATGGATACCCTCGCACCATAGTCCAAGCAGAGACATTTGAGGAGATGATTTCTTTTTTCAAAAGAGAAGATGTAAATATTATCTACATAGAAGTAGGTAAAGAAGAAGCAGTAAAAAGAATGAAATTGCGTAATAGACATGACGACACAGAAGAAGGCATAGCAAAAAGATTTAATGAATATATCAATAATGTAGTTCCAGCGATGAATTATTTTAAAGATAAAGAAAATTATAAAATATATATTATTAATGGTGAACAAACTGTAGAAGAAGTTCACAAAGATATTGTTAAAGCTTTGAATTTTTAATATTTATGACCAAAGAAGAGATCATCATTATTTCATTAGGAGGCTCGTTAATTATCCCTGATGATATAGATGTTGATTTTTTGAAAGATTTTAAAGAATTAATTTTATCTCAGATAGAAAGGGGTAATAAGTTTGTTATAGTCACAGGTGGTGGAAAGATTTGTAGAAAATATCAAACAGTTGCCAAAGAGATATCATCGCCCTCTAGTGAAGATTTGGATTGGATAGGCATAGCTTCTCTTCGATTGAATGCACAGCTTTTAAGAGTTATATTTAGAGATCATACACATCCTAAGATAATAAAGAATCCTTTAGAAACTATTATTTTTGATAAACCAGTCGTTGTCGGCTCAGCCAATGAACCAGGACACAGTACAGATTGGGATGCGGTGATGATAGCAAAGAATGTCGGAGCAAAGAAAGTTATAAATTTATCTAACACAGATTATGTTTATGATTCTGATCCAAGGACCAATGAAAATGCAAAAAGAATAGAGAAAATTTCTTGGAACGAATATAGAAAATTAATTCCAGAAGAATGGAACCCAGGATTAAATACTCCTTTCGATCCTATTGCTTCTGAGGTAGCAGAAAAAGAGGGAATTGAAGTTGTGATAATGAATGGTAAGCCGATTCTGAATTTAGCAAATTATTTAGATGGAAAAGATTTTAAAGGAACGATAATTTATTAAATTTTTTAAAATAAACTTTTTTCGGTACGGATTTTTTGAAGCTCAAAAAATCCTGAAATTCTCGGCTCGACAGCCTCGAAACCCCTTCAAAAGTTTATTTTAAAAAATTTTACAAAAGTTATGATAATAATAAAAACAAAAGAAGAAATTGAAATATTGAGAGAAGGAGGGAAGCGTTTGGCTACTGTTCTTCATAAAGTTAAAGATATGGTAAAGCCTGGAATTTCTACTTGGGAATTAGATAAATATGCAGAGAAATTAATTAGAGACATGGGTGACTATCCAGCATTTTTGAATTACAAACCCGAAGGAGCAGATTTTCCTTATCCTGCATCTTTGTGTGTTTCAGTAAATAATGAAGTTGTACATGGTATTCCCAAAAAAGAAAAGATTTTACAAGAAGGAGATATTGTATCTATTGATCTAGGCTTGCGACACAATGGATTGTATACAGACATGGCCATGACAGTCGGTGTGGGAGAGATAAGCAATGCATCTAAAAAGCTTTTAAAAACTACTGAGCAGGCTTTGATGGTGGGCATAGAGGCTGCACAATGTGGCAATAAGACTGGAGATATAGGTCATGCGATAGAAGGTTTTGTACGTCCTCATAAATACGGTATTGTAGAGGTTTTGTCAGGTCATGGCGTCGGTAAATATATTCATGAAGATCCTTATATACCAAATTTTGGTAAAGCAAACACAGGAGTAAAACTCGTGAAGGACATGGTGATAGCTATCGAACCAATGTTGAATAATGGTACCAAGAATGTAGTTGTTGATAATGATGGATATACTTTCCGTACAGCTGATGGAAAAAGAAGTGCGCATTTTGAACATACTATTTTAATTACAGATGGCGAACCTGAAATTTTAACTAAAATTTAAAAAAATATTTAAAAAGTAATTCTATAAATTTTTTAAATAGCTTGTGTTATAATAAATATATGGAAGGGTCATTTTTAAACGAAATGCCAAAATTTAAAACTCCGGAAGAAGAGTTAATTTATTTGCGTGAGCATGTTGCTAGAAAAGAACAAGAGTTGAAAGACAATGGACATCATGAACAAGCGAATGAAAATGCTGTAAAACATATCATAGAACAATACAAACAAAAACCAGCTGAAGAAATATTGCATAAAGATCATTTATTAAAAAAAGATGATAGGGAAGCTATTGTGTTACAGCTAAAACCAGAACTCCATGACACGATAATGGAAGAGCTTTTAGGAGTAGTAATAACAAAGGGTATTAGAAATGCACTATCTGTTGTTGAAAAGATGTCAGACCCTCATATAGATGATGATTTCCATAGAATATTGGTTCAATATTTAAAAACGGGGCAGGTTTTTGATTTGAAGGAAGGCACTCCGTTGTATAAATCTTTGAATATGACTCTTTTTGAAATTACTCTTCCTCCTCCTAAAGAAGAAGGAGATAAAGTGAAAGGTTTTAAAGAATTTATAGGCGCAATGGAGCAATTTTATGCTGGCATGAATTCTATTTCAGAAGGAAAGAATAATGAAAAAGAAAATTATTTTACTTTAGAAGTTGCTTTAAGTAATGCTTCAGATGAAGTTGTGGTTTTTGCTGCAATACTAAACAAACATGTTTCTTTATTTGAAAAACAAGTTCTTTCTTTTTATCATGATGCAAAAGTTCATGAAGTGAAAGATGATTATAATATTTTCAATGAGAAGGGAGGTTCTGCTGGGGCTTATGCTAGTTTCTCTGAGAGACCACTTTTACCCATAAAGACATATGATCAAATAGATCATGATCCGATGAATATCATTTTGAATGTTTTTTCTAAGTTGCAGACAGTAGGTGAAGGGGCTGCTATACAGCTAGTAGTAGCACCAGCGGGGGAGAAGTTTATAAATGATTTCCATTTGATTTTAGATGATATAAAAAGTGGCACATCTGTCAAACATGCTGCAGATAATTTCTATAAATTTAATAAGGCTTTCTTAAAGGTTTCTAAAGAACTTATTTTTGGTTTCAAAAAAGAAGATGAAAATAAAAAAGAGAAATATATTCCAGGTAGGCGTGCCGTCGATGAAGGTGCAATAGAAAAGATAACCAATAAGATGAAAAGCTCTATAATGAAAGCAAACATAAGAGTCATAACATCTGCAGATACGAAAGACAGGGCAGAAAGCATCTTGCAAGAGATAGAATCTTCCTTCAATCAATTTACAGAGCCAGCAAGCAATTCTTTCTTTTTTGAAAAATTAAAAGACAATGATTTAAAGAAACTTTTCCACGATTTTTCTTTTCGTATTTTTGCAGATGATAAGATACTTCCAATGAATCTAAAAGAGCTATCTTCAGTATTTCATTTTCCTGTGGGCGTCGGCAGTCAACCACAGTTAAAAGAAGCAAAAGCAGGCATCGCCCCAGCTCCTATGGAGATGAAAAACGAGGGGATAGTGTTAGGAATAAATAGTTATAGAGGTAAAGATACTACAATACAAATGTCTCGAGAAGACAGAATGAGACATTTTTATGTCATAGGGCAGACGGGTACAGGTAAAACAAACATAATGTTAAATATGATAACTCAAGATATAAAGAATGGTGATGGTTGTTGTTATATTGATCCTCATGGTACAGATATTCAAACTATTTTATCTCGCATTCCTAAAGAACGTATTGATGATGTTATATATTTTGATCCAGCATATACATTGAGACCAATGGGGCTCAATATGCTCGAATATGATCCAAATTATCCAGAACAGAAAACTTTTGTTGTGAATGAAATGATGGGTATCTTTAATAAACTCTTTGATATGAAAGTCGGGGGCGGGGCTATGTTTGAACAATATTTTAGAAATAGTGCATTTTTGGTTATGGAAGATCCAGAGTCAGGTTCTACATTACTTGAGATTACTCGTGTTTTGGCTGATAAAGAATTTAGAGATATGAAATTGGCTAAATGTAAGAATCCTATCATTAAACAATTTTGGATATCAGCAGAGCAAACTTCAGGAGATCAATCTTTGGCAAACTTTGTTCCTTATATTTCTTCTAAATTTGATAATTTTATTTCTAACGATATCATGCGTCCAGTTGTTCTACAGCAAAATTCTGTATTTAATTTTAGGAAAATAATGGATGAGAAAAAAATTCTTTTAGTAAATCTTTCAAAGGGAAGATTGGGAGATATAAATGCAAATTTGATAGGTTTGGTGCTTGTGGGGAAGATACAGATGGCGGCTCTTTCTAGAGTAGATATGTTTGGCAAGCCTATGAATGATTTTTATCTTTACATAGATGAGTTTCAAAATGTGACGACTGATTCCATCTCATCTATTCTCTCTGAGGCTAGAAAATATAGATTGTCTTTAAACATTGCGCATCAATACATAAGCCAGCTTGAAGAGAATATAAAAAATGCAGTTTTTGGCAACGTCGGATCTATGGCAGTATTCCGAGTTGGGTCTGAAGATGCTACATTTTTGGAGCCTAAATTTAAACCAACTTTCAGCGCTCAGGATATAACAAAATTGGATAATTATAATGCTTATATGAGTATGCTTGTAAATGGTCAACCTACGAAGCCATTTAACATAAAGACTCTTGCCCCAGAGAGGGGAAACGTAGAGATTGTTGAAAATCTAAAACAACTTTCATATCTTAAATATGGACGTGATCGTGATGAAGTAGAAAAAGAAATAATGCTTCGATATTCCACGATGCAGTAGTTTGGAATTTTAGATTAAAGTTGAGTAATTTTGAAAAATCTGTTAGGATGGGGTTATTATAATTAGTTAAAATAAAAGTTTTATGAAGCATCCAAAAGAAGAATTAACATATGTGATGATAAAGCCAGATGGTGTAAGAAAAGGCCTTATCGGAGAGATTATCCGTCGTTTTGAACAACGAGATCTAAAAATTGTTGCATTGGAAATGTTCCAGCCTACTCACGAACAGATCGATAATCATTATCCAAAAAATCCAGAATGGATAACAAGGCTAGGCGAGAAAACAAAGACAACTTATGAGAAATATGGATATGACTTAGTCGCTGATTTTGATACAGATGATACATCAAAAATTGGACCAGAAGTAAGAAAATGGTTGGTTAGCTATATGGTTAGTTCTCCTTTGGTTAAAATGGTTGTTCAAGGAGTTCATTCAGTAGATGTCGTTCGTAAGATTGCAGGTGATACTATGCCTTATAAAGCAGATATGGGTACTATTCGTGGAGATTTTTCTATTGATTCTCCTGCGCTTGCTAATAAAGAAAAAAGAGCTGTTATGAATGTTATTCATTGTTCAGAAACACCAGAAGAAGCAGCACACGAGATAAAACATTGGTTTGGTGATGTGGAGATCTATTCATACAAACGTTTCGGAGTAGACGAATAAAAAATATTTAGAATAAAATCCCCGAAGAGGGGATTTTATTTTGGAAAATAATTCAAAAACAAAAAAAATGTCTCGTCTAGTTGCAGGTCTGTCTATCTTTGCTATACTTTTAGTAGGGTTATTTCCAATTATTACCTAGAACACTATTTTATGGGAGCCTCGATCGAATAAGACCTTGGTCCTATACGTCTGGTACCCACTTAGCTTTAAGCTATGGTAATATATTGGAAATAACCCTAAGAAAGAGTCTCCATTTTGTGGGGATTTTTTCTTTTATAGGCTATAATATTTGTATGGATTATAAAAAACTTTTGAAATATTCTGCTGTACTTATATTTTCTATATTTTTGATGAATTATTTAGCTTTGCGTTTTCATTGGTATTTTTCTATTTGGTATTTTGATATGTTAATGCATTTTTTGGGTGGTATTTGGCTTGGTTTTATTTCTATATACTTATTTAACTTTGATTCTGGTTCTAAAAAATCGTTTTTTAACATAATAGTAGCAGTATTTGTTGTTGGTGTAGGCTGGGAAATATTTGAAATAGTAGTTAATGCTTATACGACTGAAAACGCTTTTAATTTTTTAGACACAATTTCTGATTTATTTTTTGATACTGCTGGTGGTGTCTTTGCTTTGCTTTATTTCTTGAAAAAGAATTCTTGTTAAATAAAAATATGTTGCCTAATATTGCTTTAGTTTTGTAAAACTTTCTTGCCAGTGTATAATTGAACCATGGCAGGAGTAGCAAAAATAACATTTTGTGGAGGTACAGGTTCGGTCACAGGAGCGAACTTTCTTTTTGAAGTGGATGGTAAAAAAATATTGATAGATTGTGGACTTACTCAAGGTAGTGAATTAGCAGATGAGGCTAATTGGGCTCCTTTTTTGTATGACCCAAAAGAAATAGATATTCTTTTTATTACTCATTCTCACATAGACCACATAGGTAGAATTCCAAAATTAATAAATGAAGGCTTTGTTGGTAAAATATATTCTACTAAACCTACACGATCTTTGACGGGTCCTATGCTTGAGGATACCGCTGGTATTTTGTCTAAGAATAAACAATTAAATTTGGCAAAAATCTATACAGAAGAAAATATAAATAAAGCTTTTACACAATGGATTTCATTTGATTATTATGAAAAAGTAAAAATTACAGAGAACTTAGAATTTTCTTTTAAAAATGCAGGACATATTTTAGGTTCTGCTATGATAGAGTTTGTATATAATGGAAAGAAAATTCTTTTTACTGGAGATCTTGGTAATTCTCCATCTCCATTGCTCCCTGATACTGACAAAATAACAGATGCTGATTATCTAATAATGGAGAGTGTCTATGGAGACAGAAATCATGAATCTAGAAATGATAGAAAGCGCATGTTGGAAAAAGTGATAGAAGATAATTATAAAAGAAAGGGAACATTAATAATCCCTACTTTTTCTTTGGAGCGTTCTCAAGAACTTTTATTTGAGTTGAATGATTTGGTAGAAAACAATCGTATACCTGTGATGCCAATTTTCTTTGATTCACCGTTGGCTATTCGTTTAACTGAAATTTTTAAACAATTTAGAACTTACTTTAATGAAGTAGCACAAAAAGCATTATCAGAAGACAAGCATTTGTTTGATTTTCCGGGACTTCATTCCACTTTAAAGTCAGAAGAATCAAAATTAATTAACGAAGCACCAAACCCAAAGATAGTTATTGCTGGCTCAGGAATGTCTTCTGGTGGACGCATTGTACACCATGAGAGACATTTTTTGCCTGATCCGAATAACACTATTTTACTCACAGGTTATCAATCATTAGGAACGATGGGGCGTTTGATTCAAGAAGGAGTAAAGACAGTTCATATCTCCGGAGAAGAGGTGAGTGTGCGTGCTCATGTAGAAACTATTTTGGGATATTCAGGACATAAAGATGGAGATGGTTTATTAAATTTTGTGAATGACATGCAAGACAATGTGAAAAAAGTTTTTGTTGTTATGGGTGAACCAAAATCAGCGATGTTTTTAGTTCAAAGGATTAGAGACAATCTTGGAGTCGATGCTTATGCCCCCGCACAAGGGGATAGTGTTTTACTTTATTTCTGATAGAATACAACAATGGAAAATAATAATTCATTACATTCAAATAATAAACATGCACATGATCAGATAAAGATCTGTGTTTCTGGTGCAGCTGATACAGGGCATTGTGGTATTGGGACGTTAGACAAAGCACAAGAATTAGGACGTGAGATAGCGAGGCAAGGGGCAGTGCTCGTGACCGGGGCGACTACTGGTTTTCCTTTCTGGGCAGCCAAAGGTGCTAAAGAAGCTGGGGGTGTCTCTGTAGGTTTTTCTCCTGCATCTTCAGAAAAAGAGCATGTTGAGACTTATAAATTACCATTAGATTATATGGATTTGATCGTTTACACGGGATTTGGCTATCCTGGTAGAGATCTTTTGCTTACTCGTTCTTCTGACGCTGTGATGTTTGGTTGTGGGAGAATAGGAACTATTCATGAATTCACAGTAGCTTTCGAAGATAATAAAGTTATTGGTGTGTTGCAAGGTCCTTGGGAGATGAGTGAACAAATAAAAGAAATGATAGAGAAAGGGCATCGACCAAATGAGAAAATTATTTTTGGCGATAATGAAAAGAAATTGGTTGAAGATGTTATAGCAATGGTTAAAAAATATAAAATAGACGAACATAAATAAAACTAAAAATCCCCCAATGGGGGATTTTTAGTTTTAGATTATTTTACGTTTTCTAAGATTCTAGCAAATACTTCTGGATTATTTTCTGCTAAGTCAGATAAGATTTTTCTGTCAAGTAGTATATCTTTCTTTTTTAAAGCATCAATAAATTTTGAATAAGACATTCCGAGTACTCGTGTACCAGCGTTTATCTTTATGTTCCACAAAGTTCTGTTGTGTGATTTCTTGTCTTTTCTGTGGGCAAAAGAATAATTACCAGCATGAAGCAATGCTTCTTTTGCTTGACGTTCTTTTGTACTTCTTCCGTGTCTAAAACCTTTTGTTTGTTTGAGAACACTTCTTCTTCTCTTTAATGCATGTACTCCCTTTTTTACTCTTGTCATAAATTAATTACGGTTATTTTTCTTATAAACTTAAAATTTAGCTAAAAGGCAATAAATGACTTTTAGGTTTATTTTTTATTGTGAAAGTTTGACCAGTTTTTCCAGCTAATTGAGTAGTGCGTGATTGTTTAGCATTGAAATGGTTGAATCCTGGCTTACGAGAAAGTATCTTACCATTTTTGGTAAGTTTTAATCTCTTTGAATATGATTTGTTTGTTTTCATTCCTTTCATAAATTTTGTATTGCACTAAGCTTATATTATTTTATTAATTATTTTGCTTTCTCTATCGTCGTGACTAAACCTTTTGGACCCCTTTTGTATGCATCAGATATTTTATATTCTTCTGTAATCAAATGAAGCACTCTGTCCAATCTTTCTTTTAAAAACTTTTCATCCATATACTTTGTACGTCCAGCAAGGAAAAGTTCCACTTTTATTCTATGTCCTTCCTTGAGCCATTTGGATGCTGTTTTTGCTTTAAGTCCTAAATCATGATCTCCCGTACCTATCTTTATCTGGATTGATTTTGTTTCTGTAGCCTTAGAACCAGCCTTAGCCTTTTTTAATTTCTTGCTAATCTCGTATTGATACTTTCCAAAATCCATTATCTTTGCGATAGGGGGATTAGCATTTGGAGACACTTCAATCAGATCTAAACCCTTATTTTGGGCTAGCTCTAAAGCATCTTTTATACTTAAAACACCTAGATTTTGACCTTCACTATCAATAACACGAAGTTCTTTAGCTCGTATTTGGTTGTTTATTCTTTCACGCAATTTATATATTTAAAGCTTAAACTAGTCAAAGTTTAGCCTATTTTTACTATAAAGTCAACTTAGCTTCGTTAAATAAGCTTTCTATGGTATCTTCATCTTCAGCTTCACCAAAAAGCCTTATAATAGGTTCAGTATTTGAAGGTCTTAGATGGATCCATGAATTATTATCAAAATCAAGGCGCAGGCCATCTTGTTCATCTATTTTTGCAGTTGGAAATTTCGATTTTAATTTTATATATATGTCATTTAGATTTGTGTCTTTTATAGACCATTTGTCTTTTTTTATAAAATATTTTGGCAATAGAGATATAGCTTCACTTATGGTTTGGTTTCTTTCAGCTAGAAGTTCTAAAACAAGAGAGAGACCTACAAAGCTATCACGAGCAGTATTTATAGTAGGGTAGATGACTCCACCATTACCTTCTCCTCCAATAATCGCATTGTTTTTTAAAATTGCTTCTACGACGTAACCTTCTCCTACTTTAGAAAGAAAACATTTACTACTATATTTTTCTGCTATGTGTTTAGACATTTGAGAGGTTGAAAGATTCGTGACTATAGATTTTCCAGGATTTTTAGATAGAATATTTTCAACAGACAAAGCTAAAGAATATTCTTCTAAAATAACTTCTCCTTTTTCATTTACGATTACCAATCTATCTGCGTCTGGGTCATGCACAAAACCCAAGTCAGCTTTTGAATCTTTTACTAAATTTGCAATATCTTGCAGATTTTCTTTTAATGGTTCTGGTTTATGAGAAAATTTTCCATTTGGGATATTATTTAGTGGAATTAATTCTACTCCAAGTTTCTCAAAGATGTATGGATACATTACACAAGCAGAAGCATTTATCATATCTACTGCTATTTTAAATTTCTTAGCATTTATAGCTGTCACATTTATGTGTTCTAAAATTTTGTCTATATGTTCTTTTGGGAAATTAGGAATGGTCATAATATTTTTTTATTTTTTCTACTTCTTCTTTAATAGTAAAGAGAGCCTCTTTGTTTACAAATTTTAATCCATTGTATTCTATCGGATTATGTGAAGCTGTGATTATAATTCCTCCATCATAATTATTATTCCTAACGGAAAAGAGTACAGTCGGGGTAGGTAACACATCTCCATCTATCGCATTTATCCCAATATTTTGTAATTCTTCCAGTATTATTTTTTTTATTTCAGGGCCACTTTCTCTGCCATCTCTTCCTATTAGAATAGTGGGGGAATCTTTGCCAGATTCTTCTTTTGTAAAATATCCAAAAGCTCTGGCATATTTTGATACGATGTCTTTTGTTAAAGTTTCGCCCCAGATTCCTCTATATCCAGAGACATTTAATTCAGGTTTTAATGGCATCTTTCCATTTTAACATAAAAGAATTTGTATAAGAAAACTTTTTATCATCCATTTTAGATGCTAATATGTATTTATGGCTAATTATGCAGAAAACCGAAAAATATACTTTAATTACGAGATTATAGAGAAATACGAGGCAGGTATTGAACTTTTGGGTATTGAAGTAAAGTCTGTGAGGAAAGGTAGGATGTCTTTAGATGGGGCTTTTGTGATAATAAGAGGGGAAGAAGCATTTTTGATAAATGCCAATATTCCAGCTTATCAGCAAAATAATACTCCCAAAGATTATGATCCACTTAGAAATAAGAAACTTTTACTCACTAAAAAAGAATTAAATATTTTGATAGGAAGTGAGAAAAACAAGAGTTTGACAATAGTTCCAATTTCAGTGTATAATAAAAATAGAAAAATTAAAGTAGAAATTGCTTTAGTTAAAGGAAAGAAAAATTATGATAAACGTGAGTCTATCAAAAAACGTGAGACAGATCGCGAAGTGAGAAGAGAGTATAAAGGACGTTGATAATAAGAATAGCTGGTCCCGAAAAATGGCTTTGCCATTTCGGGACTCGCAAAAGAATGGGCTTGCCGCGAGATGCGGTGGAGCCGCATTTTTCGCGGGGATGTCAGGCATAGACGAAAGGCCTAATGTCTAAGATGCATGTCGAGTACGGACGTAATCTCGTAAAAATTCGTTCAAATGTTAATTGCAAAATTGACTTCTAAAGCTAAAGAATTAGCTTCTCCATACTTCGGTATGAAGGACTTTTCTTTCGCTCCAGCTTTCGCGTAAGCCAAGGTTGGTGTCTTACTTATAGACTTCCGATATATAAGATAAGGCATAATATTATCGGGATAGGGAAGAAGGAGCTTCGACTTTTTCTAGAAAAACAAAGAAGATCGATTAAGAATATTTCATTCGCTTAAGAATTTTTAATCTAAAACAAAAAGCGTTTTACACATGTAGACTTCTTTACAGAAACCTTTTGCACCGGGGTTCAATTCCCCGCATCTCCACAAAAATAAAAAATATAATGATTATATTTTTGTAGGACCCCGACGGAGGAGGGGTGTAAGAATTTTAATTTTTAGGTTTTTTGTGCTATGATACTGAATCATGGATCTTAATTTTTTAAACCAAAAAGAACAAGGAAATAAGAAAAATAAAGGTAGAAAAGGCAAAGAAAATCCAAAATTTTCAGGTAGTGTTTTGGGCGCTATTTTGATTTTTATGACCATTACAGCTCTTTATCTAATGATAGCTGGTAATTCAAACAAAACCACAGAGATTTCAATTTCTGAATTAGCTAAAAATGTATCTTCTCTTGAAGTGAAAAATATTTTAGTTGAAGGAGAGAAGCTCACTGTCACATATAAAAATGATGATGTTAAGACTTCTAAAAAAGAAACAGAATCTTCTCTTACACAAACTTTATTTAATTACGGAGTAACAAAAGAAGCTTTAGCTTTAACAGACATCCAAGTAAAGAATGAAAGTGGTTTTTGGTATTGGATTCTTAATATAATGCCATTTCTTTTGCCGATAATTTTTATTGTTTTTTTCTTTTGGTATTTATCTAGACAAGTAAAAGGTTCAAGTATGCAAGCCTTTTCTTTTGGGCAATCAAAAGCACGTATCACTGATCCTAATGATAAAAATAATAAAGTGACCTTCAAAGATGTCGCAGGCTGTAAAGAAGCAAAAGAAGAATTGAAAGAAATTGTAGATTTCTTAAAGAACCCTAAAAAGTTTTTAGATATTGGTGCGAGAATACCGAAAGGAGTTATCTTAACAGGCGCACCAGGCACAGGAAAGACTTTGCTTGCGAGGGCTGTAGCTGGAGAAGCAGGCGTGCCATTTTTCCATTTATCTGGTTCAGAATTTGTTGAAATGTTTGTTGGTGTCGGAGCATCTCGTGTACGCGATTTATTTAAAATGGCTAAAAAAGCCGCACCTGCCATCATCTTTATGGATGAGATAGATGCTATCGGCCGTACTCGTGGAGGTGGTTTTGGAGGTGGTAATGATGAAAGAGAACAGACATTAAACCAAATTCTTGTTGAGATGGATGGATTTGAACCGAATGAGAAAGTCATCGTTATGGCTGCCACAAACAGACCAGATGTTTTAGATCCAGCTCTTATTCGTCCAGGTAGATTTGATAGAAAAGTTTTACTTGATCTCCCAGATCGTGTCGATCGAGAAGAAATATTAAATATACATGCTGTACAAAAACCATTGGCAGAGGATGTGAATTTGAAATTAATTGCAGAGAGAACTCCTGGATTTTCAGGTGCAGATTTATTTTCTCTAATGAATGAAGGTGCAATTTTAGCTGCTCGCGAAAATAGAAAAAAAGTTTTTCAATTTGACTTAATCCGTGCTATTGAGAAAGTAATGTTAGGCCCCGAAAGAAAGAGTCATTTGCTTTCTAAAAAAGAAAAAGAAATTACTGCTTATCATGAAGCGGGGCATGCATTGGTGGCTTCCGTGCTTCCATTTGCTGATCCTGTGCACAAAGTTTCTATTATAGCTCGTGGCAATGCAGGGGGGTATACTTTGAAATTACCATTAGAAGAGAGGAAGCTTCAATCAAAGAGAGAATTCATTGATGATATTGCCATGTCTTTGGGTGGATATGTAGCTGAGAAAATGATTTTTGGGGATATAACTACAGGGCCTTCGAGTGATTTACAAGTAGCGACAAATCTTGCTCGAGCTATGGTAACACGTTGGGGCATGTCTGATTTGATTGGCCCTGTAGCTTTGGGTGGAGATGGAGGAAAATTAAGTTGGGGCGAAAGCAGAGAAGATGGATATTCTGAAACAATCTCAACCAAGGTAGATTCTGAAGTTTCGAGGATTATAAATGATGGAATAAAATCAGCAGAGAAAGTTTTGAATGAACATAGAAAAGCATTAGATGCTATTGCATTTAAACTTATTGAAGTTGAAACCCTAGAACAGGATGAATACAATAAGATAATCATTGCAAATGGTATAATGCCAAAAACAAATGAAGAGGCAAAACTAGAGATAAAAAGTTAAAAGCTTGTATAAAAATACGAACCAGTATATACTTAACTAGTAATTACTAATCAATGGTTCGTATTTTTTTATGGCAAGAAAAAAAGATAAACAAAAAGCTATAGTTATGCGTCAGAAAGGAATGAGTTATAGTCAAATTGAAGAGAAAATTAAAGTAAGTAAAAGTACTCTAAGTGAGTGGCTTCGCGATATGCCATTATCAGAAAAAAGAATCAGAGAACTACGTGCTGATAGTCCTATTCGTATTGAAAGGTATAGAAATACAATGAAAGCAAAAAAAGATACTCGGTTAGAAGAGGTTTATAAAAAAGTATCTAAAGATATAAATAAACTTTCAAAAAGGGATTTATTTTTAGCAGGATTGTTTTTATATTGGGGAGAAGGTACAAAAGCACAAAATTCTTTAGTTGCAATTACAAATACTAATCCCGCTATGGTTAAGTTTTTCATAAAGTGGTTAGAATTGTTTGGGATAAGAAGTAAAGATTTAAAAGTTAAAATACATTTATATTCTGATATGGATACGAAGGCAGGTCTTGATTTTTGGTCAAAAGAGCTTAAAATACCCTTAAGTCAGTTTTATAAGCCATATATTAAAAAAACTAATTTAAAATCTATAACATATAAAAATGGCTTTGGAAAAGGGACTTGTAGTGTTATATTAGGAAGTAGGGATTTATGGGAATATATAATGATGGCGTTAAGGTATATTTCAAAAATTAGTTAATAAAGATATCCGCACTTAGCTCAGTTGGTAGAGCAATCCGCTTATACCGGATCGGTCCTTGGTTCGAGTCCAAGAGTGCGGACAATAAATAAAAAGAAGAAAGAGTCACATGGTGCTATACTTACTCAATGACTCAAGAAGAAGCACTCACAATAATGAAAACTGGTGCGAATGTTTTTTTGACTGGCGAACCTGGAGCAGGAAAAACTTACACTATAAATAAATATGTTGATTATTTACGTCTACATGAAATAAATCATGCTATTACTGCTAGCACGGGAATAGCTGCTACGCATATCGGTGGTATGACGATACATTCGTGGAGTGGTATTGGTATTAAAGAAAATTTGGATAAATATGATTTAGACAAAATAGCGACTAGTGAATATATATGTCGTCGAGTACGTAAAACCAAAGTTTTGATAATTGATGAAATCTCTATGCTTCGAGCAGAGACGCTTTCAATGGTAGATCTCGTGTGCCGAGAAATAAAACAGAATAGTGAACCGTTTGGGGGTATTCAAGTTGTCTTGGTTGGAGATTTTTTTCAACTTCCACCAATTGAAAAAAGGAACGTAGAAGAGCAAAAACAAAATAGTTTATTAGAAGAAAAACGAGAACGTTTTGCTTATGAGTCTGATGCCTGGAAACGTTTATCTCCAGTAGTGTGTTATATCAGCGAACAGCATCGTCAGAATGACATAGACTTTTTGGAACTTCTGTTGGCTATCCGTCATGACGCAGTATTAGATAAACATCGAGGTAAAATTAAATCACGTCACGTTTTAGATAATAAATTTCCAGATAATATCACAAAACTTTTTTCACATAATTTAAATGTTGACAGAGTAAACGATGAGATGCTTTTGAAAATAGAGGGAGAAAATTTTAAATTTAACATGGACGAAGATGGTTCCTCTCATCTTGTAGCTACTCTCAAAAAAGGATGTTTATCTCCGGAAATATTAATTTTGAAAAAGGGTGCAGTTGTGATGTGTACTAAAAATAATCAAAAAGAACATTTTGTAAATGGTACCCTTGGTACGGTAGTAGATTTTGATTCTTTCTCAAAACATCCGATCATCAGAACAAAAAATGGTAGAAATATAACAATTTCACCAATGGATTGGACGATTGAAGAAAATAATAAAATAAAAGCGAAGATTACTCAAATTCCACTTCGTCTGGCCTGGGCGATGACTGTCCACAAAAGCCAAGGGATGAGCATGGATGCTGCTGTGATGGATTTGTCATCTGTTTTTGAATATGGACAAGGTTATGTTGCGCTTTCTCGTGTAAGAAGTCTTGATGGATTGTACCTTTTAGGATACAATGAACATTCTTTGAAAGTACATCCACAAATATTAAAGCAAGACAGTGTCTTTAAAAAAGAATCAGAAAATGCACAACAGACTTTTTTTACTCTCAGTAAAGAAGAAATAAAAAAGATGCATAAAAATTTTGTGCTTGCTCTAGATGGTAAGTGGAAAGAGAGTAAGTAATTTTTTACTCAAAATGAAATTCTTGAGTTTTTTCTTTTACTTTAGATTTGAGTAGAGGGTATTTGGAAAGTTCTGAATCTTCTTCTATTAAGCGTATGGCTTCAGAGCGAGCAGCTTCTACCATTTTTATATTTTTAATAGCTTCCATCCCTAGATCAGAAATACCCCATTGTTTTGTACCACCCAATTCTCCAGCTCCACGTAGAGTCAAATCTAATTCTGCTAATTCAAAACCATTTTTGGCAGTTTTTAATGCTTTTAATCTTTGAATTGTTTTGTCACTTTTGGCATCCGCAAATACATAACAATAAGCTTGATAATTACTTCTGATGACTCTTCCACGCAGTTGATGAAGTTGAGCTAAACCAAATCTTTCTGCTCCCTCTATTATTATCATTGTTGCATTTGGCACATTTACTCCGACCTCTATAACAGATGTTGCACATAATATATTTATTTTACCTTCTGTAAAATTTTGCATTTCTTTTTCTTTTTTTTCTTTACTCATCTTGCTATGCAACACACCTATTTCATATTCCTGAAAGACATCTTTTTTTAAACGTTTAGCTTCAGCTATGGCTGATTTGGCTTGAACAGCCATTTCTTTATTTGGATCTGGTTCGTCTATTCTTGGACAAATCACATATAATTGTCTACCATTTTTTAATTCCTTTCTTATTTCTTCATAAGTTTCTTCGCGTTTGTCAGGGGTTATTATTTCTGTGATTATTTGTTTTCTTCCTTTAGGCATTTCTGAGAGCAAAGAGAGATCGAGATCTCCATATATTGTAAGTGCAAGTGTGCGGGGAATAGGAGTAGCTGTCATCGAAAGTAAATGTGGGGCAATGTTGTCTTTACGAACCAATTTTCGTCTTTGGGCTGTTCCGAATCTATGTTGTTCATCTATCACGACTAGTGCTAGGTTTTTGAATTTAACAGTTTTTTGTATGAGAGCATGCGTGCCTATTAAAATCGGAATTATGCCTTCAGCGGTCCATTTTAGAAGTTGTGTACGAGAAATATCTGTCCATCCTGATGGATTTACTTTAGAAGGGAATTTGCGACAGCCGCTACCTGTGATGAGCCCTATGTTTATTGGTAAATGTTTGAAATATTTTATAAAAGATTCGAAATGTTGAGTTGCCAATATTTCTGTTGGAGCCATGTATGCAACTTGTAAATTTCCGAAACCTTTTCCTTGGGGAGTCTGTACCACAGTGGTGTATGCAGCTGTGGCTGCTACAGCTGTTTTTCCACTACCGACATCACCTTCTAGGAGTCTAGACATTGGAAAGTTCTTACCCATATCATCTAAAATAGTTTGGATGGATTTCTTTTGAGAATCTGTAGGTTCAAAAGGGAAGCGTTTTACGAATTCATCTTTTTCTTTTATGTTTGTTTTTATTTGAAAAGATTTGTTTTTTCTATATTCTATTTTGTCGTGTTGGCGTTCTAATTGGATACAAAATACTTCTTCGAAAGCGAATCTTTTTCTTGCAGATTCAGCATCTTTTTTGTTTTTTGGTGAATGTATCCAAAATAATGCTGATTTAATAGAAGGTAAATGATATTTCTCAAGTATTTCTTTTGGTATATAGTCTTTTATATTATCTAATGTTTTATCTTTTATGATTTCTAAAATTTTATGATAAAACCACTTAGAAGTTATACCACGAGTTTCAACATAAACAGGAAAACCAAAGACCTCACTTTCTTTTTTCTTTTCGAAATTAAATAAATTATCATGTATATCAATCGGCATTGAATTTACTTTCTTAAATTCAGGATTAGCTAAATATTTACCTCTTTTGTTTTCCATTACTTTTCCTGTGAGTTCTACGAATTGTCCTGAGCGAATCATTTTAGCAATGTATGCTTGATTAAACCAGACAACTTTTATTTTTCCAGTTTCATCTATTATTTCTCCTTGTGCTCTTAATATTTTGCTTTTATATCCTCGTTTAATATCAGGACTCCAAAATTTTCCATAGACTGTTGCAAATTCTCCAGCTACTAACTGGCTAATAGGTTTTATCTCACTAATATGAGAATACCGAACAGGAAAATGAAAAAGTAGATCAGCAACAGAAAAAAGTTTTAACTTATTTAAAGCTTTTTTCTGATTTATATCTAGACGAAATATATTTTCTAATCTGTCAGATAATTTCATGTGCGGAGGTGGTGAGATTCGAACTCACGGTTCCGATTAGGGAACGGCGGTTTAGTAAACCGCTACCTTAAGCCACTCGGTCACACCTCCTTTCACAAAAAGAGTATATCAGAAAAATGGAAAAAAGATAAGAATATGCTAAAGTAAATAAGTAAAAAAGGAGCTGTGTCGGAGCGGTCTAACGTACGACTTTGCTAAAGTCGCAGAGGCTTTAAAACCTCTCGGGAGTTCGAATCTCCCCAGCTCCGCCAGAAAATTCGAAAAGTAGTGACAAAACCCTTTAATTTGTGCTACATTTTCAAACTGAAAATTGTTAGAATGTAATAACCCTAAAGGGATTCAAACTTATGGATTCAGACATTAAAAATCAGATCTTAAAACTTGTCGAAGAAATTACTCCAACTGATGATTTTGAGCGTGAACAAATCGATGATACGATCCTGTGGATTAAAAGCGGAGCAAAATTGTTTCGTATCCAAAAGCCAGACATTCCTCCAAAACATCTGGTTTCATATTTCATTATCTTTGATCCGAAGATAAACAAAATACTTCTCATTGACCACATAAAGGCACAGCTATGGCTTCCGGCCGGTGGACATGTAGAGCCGAACGAACATCCAAAAACAACGGCTGAAAGAGAAGTTGTTGAGGAGTTAAATACTCAAGCCGAGTTCCTATATGACGGAATATTTTTCCTTACGCAAGCTGTTACCGTAGGTTTGACGGCAGGACATACGGATGTAAGTCTGTGGTATGTACTTAAAGGTGATTCAAAAATTACTCTCCAATATGATCCTGGAGAATTTAACGGCTACAAATGGTTTAGTCCCGAGGAAATCCTAGATACACCGATTGAAAAACTCGATCCACATCTTCATCGGTTTGTGAAAAAATGGATTAAGTATTCCGACACCTCGTAAATCGCTTAGAGAAACTTCGCCGAGACAATCTTGGGGATAAGCTACGTTTTGGCTGGAGAGATTTATAAGAAAATATCTGTATTTACTTCTCTAGGTATAGCTTTTTTGTTTACAAGCATAGTCAGCTTGTTGATATCTTTTTCTCTTGGTTATTTTAAATTATATATTGCTAATATAATGCGACATTGGCTGGATTAGTGGAGATATCTTATCCCATCTTTATAGCTATTTTTAGTTATTTGTTGTTAAAAGAAAAAATAACCATTACGACATTTGTTGGGGGAATTATAGTTTTTATTGGAATATCTATAGTTTATTATTTCAATCGTTAAATATTTTTGTTAAGAATCTTTTTATTTTATAGGTATGATATACTTATGTTTAGATTTATAGTACATTTTAACATCATAAAGGAGATTGTAATCAATGAGTGCTTGGATTAAGTCTTTTCGTTTATTTGGTTGTTTCCTTATGGTTTCCTTAACCATAATGAGCTTTGTTTTTGCTAGGATAAATATATTTTGGGAAGCAGTTATCGCAGTATTTTTTATTACTAGTGCAACAATGCTCCAAAATGATTGGCGTGATAGGTTCCATGATATCCATAAGGATAAAATGCTTGCCTTTCAACAACCAAGAAAATTTTTTGCATTGTTATTAATATTTTGGTTGATAAGTTGGACCTTGATAGGTTTTATTGTTGCCCTTAACCTGAATATTGGTATTGTGCTAATTATTTTTACAGTTGTAGGGATCGTATATTCAGAAACCCGCATGATTCCGTTTATACCAATTGTTCTTGTTTCGTTTGCTTCAGCAGGTCCAGTGATCTTTCCACTTGTTATGGGTGCAAATTCTGGGAAACTTTTTCTATTATTTTTTTCAACGGTATTTATTGTCTTTGCTAGAGAGATAATAAAAGACTTAGACGATGAGCAAATTGATAATGGCTACAAATGGACAATTCCGCTTGCGTTTGGAGAACAACGTGCAAGAATACTTACTGCTATAATTATTATTGTGTGGTTTGTTCTTGTTGTAAAAATTTCATTGATGCTTTTATTAGTAATTCCTTTTGTGGTTATTGTTTTAGTTGCACTCATTTGTGGGGCTAAGCCACTTATGGTTAAAAGATATCTTAACATGGTAATGGTTCTTGTTATTTTTTTGCTCATTATTTTCGAGTAAAGAGGTCTTGTTATAAGCAGGACCTCTTTTTGAAAAAAGTTTATAATCTATGATACAATTTATTAGTGGAATTAAAAGAAATAAAATCTTCGGATATAAAATTATTAAATAAAGCTACTGATTTGATTTCTAAATATTCGTGGGGGCATGATTACCCCGTAAGACCCATTGATGAGATTTTGAGAGCAGATTATCGAATTGGAGCGATGATTGCTGATGAACTTGTGGGTTTTGGGACAGTTGGTTTTGGTTTTGGTCCTGATAAATTAGACAATGATCAATTATGGATTGCTCACGCAGTAGTTCTTCCTAAATTTCGCCAGCAGGGTATTTTTAGAGAAATTTTTAATGCACAGTTATCTTATGCCAAGAATAAAAATAAGCGTATAATGACTTGCACAGACAATCAAATAATAATTAATTTTTTATTAAAAAATGGCTGGAAAGAATTACGACAAACCATAGATGAATCAGGCAAAGCTTCTAAGGTTTTTGAATATAAATAAAATAATATTATGAATAAAATTAAAATTATATGCCATTAGGAATTCGACACATTGAAATATTGGTTTCAAATTTACAAAAATCTATTGATTTTTATTCTGGAATTTTTATTTTGATTGGTTGGGAACAGGTTGATGTGAATAGTTTTAAATATGAAGATACAAAAATTTACTTTAAAGAGACAATTTTATCAAAAAGAAATATAGAAGATAAACAAAGAAAAATTTTAGGTCCTAGGCATTTATGTTTTAATGCAAACAATAGAAAGATGGTAGATAGTGTAGGTGAGTATCTTAATAGTGGATCTTTTAAAATAATTCGTGGTCCTTTGGAAGTTTTTGACGAGTATCATCCAACTGGAGGATACTATGCTGTTGATTTTTATGATCCGGATGGATTTATATTAGAAGTTTCATGTAATTGAGATATAGATGATTTAATTGACAATTTATGTATATAGGAATATGGTTTAAATGAATCCACAGGGAAGGAGTACTTTATGAGGAAAATCACATTTTTCCATACTGGAGACGAAAAGAGTCGGGAAATAGAAAAATTCTTGCAAGAGAAAAGAATTTCTTTTACGACTATCTTTACTGATAACATTGTTCCGGTTCTTTTTTTGTTCTCTATTGTAGGTTGCTTAATAGAGTTAAAAGGGGATCAAATTTATCAGTTTTTTGAATTTTTGAATTAAAAAGGGGTGGACAAATAAAGTCCACCCAATTTTTATAAGATCAGTTTCTTTCCTTTTTTCCTTTCCCTTATTTTTTTGGAGATTAAAAAAAAGGCAAAAATCATTGCTAACCCCGCATTGAAACAAGCAATGATTGACACCATAATTAAATTATCTTCTATAATGGCTAACTTTTTAAGGACCATTATAAATAGAATCCCCACCGTGTCCACGATTAAAAATTGTTTAATCATCATCCTTTCCTCGCTTATTGTTGTACATTTCTTTATAGTTATATTGAACTTTTGTAATTTTTTGTCAGTTGCGTAGACTTGATTTATAAATATTAAGAATTAGTTATTATAGTTTATTCTAAAATTAGTTTTTTGAATTCTTCTACCATGGGGACTTGTTCTGGGTCAGAGCCATATCCTATCGCAGTATAGTATGCAGTAAAATCAGCCAATAAAAGTGCTGAAAAACATTTCTCCCAAATTTCTTTCTCATCTTCTAACTCTATTGTTTCAACGCTGAGATTTCTATCTTTATATAATTTTTCTAATACCTCCATCCTTTTTATTATTTTAGGATTATCATTTTTGTCTTTTAGAATAATAAAGTAAAATTTACTACTTAATTCTTTCGTTAGATTGTTCATATCAAAGCCTGTCATTTCGTTGTGATTTAACTCGGGCAACACATTACAAAAAGCAGGTATTTTGCCTGTTTCATTTAATTTTATTTTCCAAATATATGCGAGAGATGTATTTTTGTTGGATGTATAAATAACAGGTACAAAGTTTTTAATCTTCTCAGCCAATGCCTTACCTTTTTCTTCAAAAGATTTAGGATTTAAATTATTTTCTAAAGTAGTTAATTGTTTTAAATCATTCTCAACTTTCATTATTTTTAAGAAAGCTTTTGTGAAGAGCCCTAAGGCCATGCGTGGTTGGATGCCAGTATTTGGTAATTCTATGTATGGAGTGTTGTTTTCTTTTGCTAAAGATAATAATTTTCCACCAGCTGTGATGATGGATATATTCAAATTTTTATCTTTTGCTTCATTGTATGCAGTGATCACTTCTTCTGTATTTCCTGAATAAGAACTTAAAATAATTGTTTTGTTTTTTAATTCTTCTGAATTAAGTTTTGGCAAACAATAATCACGTTCTATCAGAATATCGATTTCTGGTTTACATGTTTTTATTAAAAGGGGAGCGAGAACAGACCCTCCCATACCTATCACTATAAAACTAGATTTTTCTTCTAATTTATCAGCATTTACAATTTCTGGCTTATATGAGAATTGCTTATTAAAATTTATTATTGATTCATACATTTTTTTATTTTAACATTTTTTTAATTTATTATATATATATGAAAATACGGTTGGCAGGAAAGATAAGATAATTATCGCTAAAATTATTGGCAATAAGTATTTATCAATATTTGGTATCTGTTGTCCTAAGAAATATCCTAATAGAGTCAATCCAGCTCCCCATATTAAACCGCCGATCACATTATAAGTGACGAAAGTCGCATAATGCATTTTACCTACACCAGCCAAGATTGGAATGAAAGTACGGACGACAGGTAAGAAGCGTGCCATAACGACAGCTTTTTTGCCATGTTTGTTGTAGAAATTTTCTGCATCCACAATATATTTCTTTTTAAAGAAAAAAGAATCATCTTTGGTAAATATTTTAGGTCCTATTTTCATTCCAAACAAATAGCCTATTTGATCACCCAAGATAGCGGCGATAGATATACCTAGTACCAATAAAATAATATTAAAATATCCCTGTGATGCTAAAAGTCCTGCTGTGAATAATAAAGAATCTCCCGGTAAGAAAAATCCAAAAAATAATCCTGATTCAGCAAAGATTATTAGGGATACTCCAACATATCCGATAGTAGTTATCAGTGCTGGTAAATCTATGTTTAATAAAAAATCCATGATCTATTTTAAAGCGTCTTCGATTTTTTGTTTGACTGTTGTTAGTGATTCAGCTCCTTCTATAGTACTTACAACTTTACCATTTTTTAAGATATATCCTTTCGGAGTTCCAGATACACCAGATTTATTTGCTTCGTCTCTTGATAAAGACACTGTCTCATTATATTTATTACTATCTAGACATTGGTCAAATGCTGCAGTTTCTAAACCTAAAGTTTTGGCAAAAGATTTTAAATTAGTATCTGAAAAGTTTCCTTTGTTTTCTCCTTTTTGATTGGAATATAAGTAATCATGAAATTCCCAGAATTTATTTTGATCTCCTGCACACAAAGCTGCCTCAGAAGCTTGATTTGATTCTTCTCCTAAGAAAGGAAAATCTCTATAGACAAATAATACTTTTCCATTCTTTACATAATTATTTATTATTTCAGGCATGAAGGGTGTCCATGTTGGATCTTTTTGTTTCAAATAGTTTATTACTTCTTCGTTTGTGCCATTGACTGCTCCACAGAAAGGACATTGATAATCTTCATACAGAATGAGTGCAACTTTGGCTTTAGAATCACCCAGAGTTTTATCTTCTTTTGTAATAGGTTGTAAAGATGCTATTGGAATAGCTTTATTATCAGAGTTGTTATTTTTAGGGGATAGAGAAGAAAAATATATTGCTCCTGCTATTAATACTCCAGCTATGACTATAGCCATCGGCATGGATAATTTTGATGTTTCTTTTTTTATTTCTGGTTCCATAATTTTTGAAAAATAATTTTTAATATCTTTATTATATATTATTCTAATAAATACAGACATTGACAAAACCTATCTTTTGGTCTAAAATAAATACAGAAAATACATTCATAAAATAAATATAAGTGAGGAAAAAATGCAAAAGTTATTAACTGATTTAAAAGAAATCTTAATAAAGAATGGTTCTGAGGTATTAGAAGGTTCTTTTTCTTCAAGTCTTTCTTTTGATGAAATTTTAGAAACTCCATCAAAAAGATATAAAAAAACTGAAGTTAGATTAAGATTTTCTTCTGGAGTAGAATCACTTGGTTCAATCATCGGGAATTTGGATGAATTTATTTCAGAGCCAGAAATCGATTTGGAATTAGAAGGGCGTGTTTGGTCTTTTTCGATTGATGATTTACTATTTCATCTAAAATTTCTTAAATCACAAAAATACAAAGAAACTTGTGGTAGTTTAATTGTAAGGATTTGAATAGGGAAGGCTGGTAAATTTACCAGCCTTTTTATTTTCTTATATTGTATTTACCAGTGACGATCCATTTATATGTAGTCATTTCATTTGGACCCATTGGTCCACGAGCATGAATTTTGTTTGTAGATATTCCTATTTCAGAACCAAGCCCAAAAACAGCTCCATCAGAGAATCTAGTAGAGGCATTTACATATACCACAGCAGCATCTATCTCATTTAAGAATCTTTTAGCATTTTTATTATTTTCTGTGAGTATTGCTTCGGAATGTTTCGAAGAATGTATATTTATAAATTTTATTGCTTCATCAATATTTGAAACAGTTTTTATAGACATTTTTAAACTTAAAAATTCACACCCGAAGTCAGAATTTTTTGCAATTTTTAAAAGCTCTTTAGGATAGATATCTTTAAGAATTTTATAGCTTTCTTTGTCTGCAAATATTTCTACTTTTTTATTTATTAATAGTTTTGCAACCTTAGGTAAAAATTCTTTTGTTATTTTTTCATTCACAATGAGAGTATCTAATGCATTGCATACACTAGGACGTTGTGTTTTCGCATTGAAAATAATTTCAGCGGAAGAGTCTAGTAAAGCTTTTTCATCTACATATGTATGACAAACTCCTGCACCCGTCTCTATTACAGGAACTTTTGCATTTTCTCTAATAAATTTTATGAGCCTACTACTTCCACGGGGGATTATGACATCAATGAAGCCAATAGCTTCAATCATATCTAGTGCAGAATCTTTAATGTTTGGATCAATGAACTGTACTATTTCAGGATTTGCTTTAGAAATTTGTAGAGCATTTTTGATTAATTTATGAAGAATTATATAGCTTTCTCTTGCTTCTTTTCCTCCTTTTAATACAGCCACATTGCCTGATTTAATACATATAGAAGCGACATCAGTCGTCACATTTGGTCTTGATTCATAAATGATACCTATTACTCCTATAGGTACTCTTTGTTTGCATATTTTTAATCCAGATCTTTCTCTACATTCGAAAATTTCTCCTAAGGGATCTTTCATCTTTATTAAATTTTTTATTTCCTCTATCATTCCGTTGATTCTATTTTCATTCAACAAAAGACGATCATACATAGGATCATTTTTAGAGAGTTTTTGTAAATCTTTTAAATTAGCTTTTGTTATTTCTTTTTTATTTTTTTCTAATTCTGTTATTAAATTTTTTAGAATTAAGTTTCTTTGTGAATGAGAAAGGAGAGGGGCTGAGGCGGAGGCTTTTTTTGCATTATTTAATTGTTTAGAAATATTTGTTTGCATATTATTTACCTAATTCTTTTGCTTTTTTATAAGCAGCAGATACAGCAGTAGAAATTATCTTTTCTAAATTTTTGTTTTTAAAAGTTTTCAATGCAGCTTCTGTCGTTCCACCCTTTGATGCTATTTTGTTTATTAAAATTGAATAATCTTCATTCTTGCCCAATAACGCTCCTGCCATAAAAGTCTTTTTTATTAATTGTGTACTTTCTTTTTTTGTAAAACCTAAGCTGATTGATGTTTTTATCAAACTTTCTGCCAAAAAGAAAAAGTAAGCAGGACCACTTCCTGATAGGGCGGTGACTTTGTCTAAAGCATCTTCATTTTTTACTTCAAAATTTTCAGTTATTTTATTTATGAAGTCTTGTGCTTTTTTCTTCTCAATATTAGATAAGCCTTCTTTTTTCCAGGCAGCTATGCCTTCTCCGACAGACAAGCCTAGATTTGGCATCATTCTGATTATTTTTTTATGGCTGGAAAGCTTTTTTATTTTATCTATTGTAAATCCTGCCATGATAGAAACTATGATAGAGTTTTTGTTTATTTTATATTTTTTCAATTCTTCTATCGCTTTTTTAGCATCTTGTGGTTTTACAGCAAGGATTATGAAATCAGATTTTTCTATGTTTGTTAGATTTTTATTATCTATGTCTACAGTAGATATTTTTATATTTTTATCATTCTTCAATAGAGCATTTGCTATTGCTTTACCCATTGTTCCAAAACCGATGATTGTTATATTTGTTTGCATGTTTTTAAAAATTAATTTTCAAATTTTGTTCCAGGAAAATTTTTGTTTAATGCTTTTATTATTATATCTTTTTCTTTTCCATTCCCGATCAATGTCTCTACTCCATTTTGGGTAGCATATTTAGCGGCTTGTATTTTTGATATCATTCCGCCTGACCCTAAATCTGATTTTTGAGGAGAACAAAGATTTTCAATTTTTTTATTAATATTTTTTACTTCTTTGATAAGTTTAGCATTTTTGTCATTATCTGGATTGCAAGTATAAAGTCCATCTTGGTTGGTCAATATTATGAGTTTATCTGCCTTTAGTCCCACTGCAACTTTGGCGCTGAGGGCATCGTTGTCTCCGATTGTTAAATCTTCTGTTTTCATCACATCGTTTTCATTTATGATGGGCAATATCTTGTGAGCCATCATAGCTTTTATGTTTGAGACGAAGTTTTGGAAACGTTCTTTGTTTGTAAAATCATCACTTAAAATAAGTATTTGTCCGATTGATAATTTGTATTTTTGAGCTTCACGATAATAATCGTGTATCAAGATGGGTTGACCTATAGCAGCAGCTATCTTTTTTTGGTGTGGGTTTTTAGAAGGGGATTTAGGTAAACCTGCTCCGACAGCACCAGAAGATACTAGCACTACTTCGTGTTTTTTGTTCATAAGAAATGCGATCTCTTTTATAAGTTTAGATATTTTCTTTTGATCAAGCCCATTCTTTCCAGCAATGACCTGAGTCCCAACTTTTATAACTATTCTCATATTTTTATCTTATATGAATTGGGGGCATATTACTAGGTTTGACAAAAGTACTTAATAATGATACAATGTGTATTGGTTTAGCTAATTGAAAATAAAATAAATAAAACCTTAAGGAGGTAATATGTTAGTGGATTTAATAATTGGTTTATGTGGTGGATTAATTGCTCTTGTAAAAGGTTATGAGTGGAATTCTATTATAGTATTCTTTGCTGCTTTTGTTCTTGATATTGATATAGTGATAAATGAATTTTATCGTATCTTTATTAAGAAGGAAAAAAAATTTGGTATTGAGAATTTTCTCGATGAATATTCTTATACACACAAATTTATTTTTCATCTTCCTCTTGTTGCTCTTCCTATTGTTTTTGTTTCTGGATTGTTTTACAAAGATGCCATGTTCGGTTTTCTTGTATTTTTGATGGTATTTTATCATTTATTTCATGACACTGTAGACAAAAATTTTGATGGAGTAAGTTGGCTTTGGCCACTTAGTAAATCCGTATTTAAATTGCGAGCTAATGTTGTAGAAATAAAAAGCAGAGATCATTTATTTGAAGAAGCAATGGAAATGGAAGTAAAAAATCCAAGAAACACTAAGAGTATTTTAAAGGATAATTCAATAACTTAATTTATAAAAGTGAGGTGTTTACGAAACCTGAAATTAGATTTATCTTAGTGGTTATGTTTGTGTTTGGGATTTTAGCCATTTGGGCTGCTCGTAAAATTCCCAAAGAAATGAAAGCAAATAAAACACAAATGCTCATGATAAGAATTTTTATATTCTTATTTTATTTATGTTCGATGGGCATGTTTGTTAGTTTTATTTTTGATGGATGATTTTAACCGGACGCCTGGCGTCCGGTTTTTTAATGGGCGAGGGTGAAGGCGATTATTTTTCTTGCCCCGAAAGATTTTAGAGTTTTTTTAGCCTCAGACAGTGTAGCTCCTGTCGTGAGTACATCATCTATCAAGATGATGTTTTTATTTTTTATCATTTCTCTGTTTGTCACTGAAAAAGAATCAGTTAGGTTTTTTAATCTATTATGACGATCTTTTATATTTGCTTGGTGTTCTGTTTCTTTCGTTTTTATTAAAATATTTTTCCATAATTTAAAATTATTTTTTTCTTTATCTATTTTAATTAATTCTAAACAAATTAACTCTGCTTGGTTGTATCCGCGTTCCCTTTGTCTTTTCTTTGAGAGGGGAATAGGAATAAGAATTGGCTCTGTAAAATTAGACATCATTCTCAATTCTGACAATTCTTCTATTATTTTCCCATATAGAACCTCCGCATATATTTTAGCTAGGTTCCTTTTACTTTTGTATTTTAAAAGCCAAATAGATTTTTTGATAGCTGTATGACGATAATCAAACAATGGAAATATCCAAGTAGCACTTTCTCTTTCGGCAGAAGGAGAGCTCAAAAGACAATCCACACATAGGTTTGATCCTCTCTTTTTACATGAAATGCAATTCACAGGGAAAATCACATCCAATATGGTGTCTAATATTGTCATCTATGTTATAATTATAAGCATAATTTAACCAAAATGAACAATCCATTAAAAGATTTTTTTTCAAAATTGAATATTACAAAAGTTGGAGATGGAGATAGTGCTGTAGGTATTGATATCGGTTCTTCTGCCATAAAGGTAGTTGAAATAAAAAAGAGAAGTGGTAAGGCTGTTTTGGAAACTTATGGATCTATATCTCTTGGTTCTTATGCAGAGATGGAGCCTGGCCATGTTACAAATTTACCTATAGATAAGATAGTGGAAGCATTAAAGGAAGTTTTAAAACAATCAGGAGTTTCTACTTATTCTTCTGCTTTTTCTATCCCAGTGCAATCAAGCTTAATATTTACTATTACTCTTCCTCCAAATATAAAAGAAAATGAAATCCCAGCTATCATATCTACAGAAGCTCGTAAGTATATCCCATTACCCATCACAGAGGTTTCTTTGGATTATTTCCCTTTACCTCAAAAAGAAGCTTCTTTTGAAGAGATGAATGATCCAGAATTGGGAGTAAATCAAAATGAAAAAAAAGAAGTTTTGGTTGTAGCTATTCAAAATGATGCAGTTTCAAAATGTCGTTCTGTTTCTTCTATGTGTAATTTAGAGGCTGGATTTTTTGAAATTGAAATTTTTTCATCAGTGAGATCAAATTTTGAACATGAATTATCTTTAGTTCTTTTAATGGATTTTGGAGCATCTACTACAAAATTGTCTTTAGTTGAGTTTGGTATGGTCAAAGCTCATCACACGATAAATCGCGGAGGTGCAGACATTTCTAATTCTATAGCTCAATCCTTGAATATTTCTTTTTCTAAAGCAGAAGAAATGAAAAAAGATTTTGGTCTTTTTGGCAATCCAGAGGAAAAACAATTAGCAGATATTATAAAAACCCATACAGATTATATCTTTTCTGAGACTAACAATGTATTGTTGGGCTATGAAAAGAAATATAATAAGACTATTAGTAAGGTTATATTTACAGGAGGAGGCTCTCTTTTGAAAGGTTTGACAGAAGTAGCGTCAAATAATTTTAGAGCAGAGATAAAAACAGGACATCCTTTTTCTAAAGTTGGCGCTCCAGCATTTTTGGAGAAAGTTCTTGAGACTACAGGCCCAGAGTTTGCTGTTGCTTTAGGTTTAGCCTTGCGAAAATTGCAATAAATGAGATAATAGAATATATAAAATGGATCAAAATTTTCAAACATCTTTTATACCAAAGAAACCGATGATCGAAGAGCGGGCTATTCCATCACAACCTGTGAGTCTTTTCACAATAATATCTATTTTTATATTTTTTACTGTAGTCATAGGTACTGGAGCTTTGTATTTTTATAATGGAATACTTTCTAAGGATATAATAAAAATGGAAAGTGATTTAAACTTAGCGAAAGATCGTTTTGAACCGTCAAAAATAATTCAATTACAAGTTTTAGACAAGAGGTTGAGTGCTGCTAGTGAAATTTTATCTAAACACATTGCTATTTCTCCTATTTTTAAAGCACTTCAAGATATCACTATGAAAACCGTTAGATATACAAAATTTGAATATCAAATAGAAGAGGGGAAGGGTGAGAAGATTTTAGTTAAAATGAGTGGCACAGCTGTGGGTTATAAGTCTGTCGCTTTACAATCTGATCTTTTTGCTAAGAATAAATATTTTATTGATCCAGTCTTTTCTAATTTAATGCTCGATGATAAAGGTAATGTAGTTTTTGATTTAGAATTCTCAGTTGATAGAGCTTTCATTGATTATAAAAAAGTGATTGAGGTTAATGCAGAAGTATTAAATTAAAATTTATGTCAAGATTTATTTTACCAACAATTTTAATAGGAATAGCAATATCAGGTTTTTTTATTCTGACTAAACCAACTTATGAAAATATAACTTCTGCAAGAGAACAGATAGCTTCTTATGATGAAGCATTGGCTAATTCTAAAGCACTTGAAGCAGAACGCGACAAACTTACCCAAAAATCTAATTCTTTTAAGGAAGAAGAGCTAGCAAGATTACATAAACTTTTACCAGATAATGTAGATAATATACGTTTAATATTAGAGATAGAAAAAATTGCAGCTCCATACGGGATGGTCTTGAAAGATGTAAAATATGATACTACTAAAAAAGATTCTACCGAAACAAATCAGATTTACAATCAGGAAAATCCTACCTTAAACAAAGATTATGGTATTTGGGATTTAGAATTTTCAACTCAAGCCACTTATAATAATTTTGTTTCTTTTATAAAAGACTTAGAAAATAATTTGAGAATAGTAGATATTTCTTCAGTACAATTTGCTGCAAGTGGTAATACTGGCCTTAACCCTGCATTGCCAGAGGCTTTTAAATATACTTTTAGAATTAAAACTTATTGGTTAAAAAATTAAAATGACACCCAAAATAAAAAACATAATATTATTTACTTTAATAGCAGCAGCACTGATTTTGGTGTATGTCTTTTTTATTAAAAAAGATGCGACAGAAGAAGAGAGCCTAGTTTCTTCTACGGAAAGTGACATAGTTTCGACCGATACATTAAATCAAAATTCAGAAATTGCACAGAATTTACTTTCAGTGTTGTTGGGTGTAAAAAATATTAAGTTAGAAGATAGTATTTTTTCAGAAAAGTCATTTTTAAATTTGCGTGATTCTAGCATCATTCTCAACTCGACAGGGGACGAAGGGAGAATTAATCCTTTTGCTCCTATTGGATATGAAAATCTTGTTTCTCCTCTTCCTGGTATCGGCAGTACGACTCCTGCAATTTCAGGTACGGCACCTTCTCTAGAAACAAATGAAGAAAAAACGAATAAGACAAATGTCCCAGCAAATACGAAAACAGCTAATTAAATTATGAGTTTTTTAGAAGAATTAGTTAAAAATCAGTTAATAGACAAAACTCAAATAGATGAGATAAAAAATATCGCCAAGGAAAAACATAATGGCAATATAGATGAAGCATTAATTGAGTTTGGAGTACCAGAAGATAAATCTCTTTTAGTTAAAGGGAGTTATTTGCAGATGCCTGTTAAAAAAGTAGATACTAAAGAATTTTCTTTCGATGTTTTAAAATATATTCCTGAAGATGCAGCGAAACATTATCATTTTGTTCCGTTGGAATTAAAAGAAGGTGTTTTGGAGATTGGTATAACAGATGGAGAAGATTCACAAGCCCTTGATGCTTTACAATTTATTTCTGCCAAGATAGGAATTCCATTTAAGATTTTTTTGATTTCAGATTCAGATTATAAAACTATTATTGATACATACAGAGGTATTTCTGTACAGGTAGAAGAAGCGCTAAATCAATTAAATGAGGATGAGACAGCGAATACTAAGAGTGCAAATGAATCGAATAATCTCAATAAAGAGATAAAGAACATAAAGTCAAATGAAGAAGTGAAAATAGTAGAGGATGCTCCTGTTATAAAAATAGTTGCTGTCATATTGCGTAATGCTATAGAAAGTAATGCCTCAGATATCCATATAGAAAATATTGGAGAGAAAGTGAAGGTACGTTTTCGAGTGGATGGAAGTCTTCATACTACAATAGTATTACCACCGAATGTCTATAATGGCATCGTGGCTCGTGTGAAGATATTGGCCAAGCTTCGCTTGGATGAAAAGAGGAAACCACAAGATGGATCTTTTAGTACTAATTTAGATGGACACAAGATTGATTTTCGTGTTTCTACTATGCCTGCTTATTATGGTGAAAAAGTAGTTATTCGTATTTTGGATGCGGAAAAAGGGGTAAAACCATTAGATCAACTTGGTTTATCAAAAAGAAATCTTGAAATGATAAGAGAAGCTATAAAAAAACCTTACGGTCTTATTTTGATTACTGGACCTACTGGTTCTGGTAAATCTACAACATTATATTCGATGATGAATGAACTTGATAAAGAAACTAGTAATATCGTTTCTTTGGAAGACCCAGTTGAATATCATATGCCTGATATAAACCAATCTCAGATGATGCCAGAAATAGGATATACTTTTGCTTCGGGTTTGCGTTCCATACTTCGTCAAGACCCAGATGTCATCATGGTAGGAGAAATTCGTGATAAAGAAACGGCACAGCTTGCTATTCAAGCAGCTTTGACTGGGCACCTTGTTTTATCTACCTTGCATACCAATAGTGCTATTGGGGCAGTGCCTCGCTTGGTAGATATGGGAGTGGATCCTTATCTTATAGCACCTACACTTATTTTATCAGTAGCTCAACGTCTAGCGAGGATGGCTTATCCAACTTCTAGGAAACTAGTACCGATGGATCCTAGTATAAAACTTCAAATTGAAGATGAATTAAAAGATTTACCGGAAGAATTTAGAAAAGAGATAGTAATAAAAGATCAAATGTATGATATTGTCCCTTCTCCTGAATGTCCTTCAGGCACAAAAGGGCGTATTGCTATTTTTGAAATGTTTAAAGTTGGTAAAGAAATGCAGAATATTATTTTGAAAAGTCCAGTTGATTCTGAAATATACAAAGTAGCTAGAAAAGATGGAATGCTTCTCATGAGAGAAGACGCAATGCTTAAAGCCTTAGATGGCATTATTCCATATAAAGAAGTTTTCAATTTTGTGAATGATAATGATTAAAAAAGTTGTCCACAAAAAACTATTATTAATAAATAAATTGTAATATAATAAATTTAGATATATGGAAGGAGATAAAAGAAAAATTTTGATAGTTGATGATGATACATTCCTTTTGGATATGTATGCATTTAAGTTTAGCCAACATAATTTTGAAGTTTATACAGCTCCAAATGGTTTGCAGGCTATAGAAAAATTAAAAGACGGGCTTAAGCCAGACATTATTTTGATGGATATTATTATGCCAGATATGGATGGTTTTGAGATGTTGGAAAACATAAATAAAGATAATTTGTCTCCAAATTCCACAAAAATAATTTTATCTAATAAGAGTGAACAAGCAGATATCGATAGAGGCAATGGCCTAGGTGCTTCTGGCTATATAGTAAAAGCAAATTCTACTCCACAAGAAGTCATCGAACAAGTAGTACAAATCTTATCAAAGAAAGTTGCAAATTAACAATAAATATAAGTTAACACTACATAAATTATGGACTATAAAAAAAAGTTTGAAGATCTTATTTTGACAGTAATCCACCAAGGTGGGTCAGATCTTCATTTGGGTGTAGGTAAAGTTCCAGCCATACGTGTAGCTGGAGAACTTATTTTCCTTGTAAAAAATCCTGTTTTAACAAAAGAAGATGTATTGGGTATTTTGGGAGAAATTTTAGATAAAACAAAATTAAATAAATTCATTGAAGAACAGGAAATTGATTTTTCTTATGACTATCGAGGAGAAGCTCGTCTTCGAGGTAATGCATTTTTTCAAAAAGGTTTGATAAGTGTTGCCTTAAGACTTGTCCCTCAAGTCAAATCAATTTCGGAATTGCATCTACCTCCGATCATTTCAGAATTAGCTCGCAAAAAGCAAGGTTTCTTTTTGGTTGTGGGTCCTGTAGGGCAAGGTAAATCTACTACTCTTTCAGCCATGGTGAATCTGATAAATAATGAACAAACAAAACATATCGTGACGATTGAAGATCCTATTGAATATGTTTTCACTCCAAATAAATCTATTATAGATCAACGTGAAGTGGGTATTGATACGAAAGATTTTTATACTGCACTGAAATCAGTTTTTAGAGAGGATGTGAATGTTATCATGATAGGAGAGATGCGTAATCCTGAAACTATTTCTGCTGCTGTGACAGCTGCTGAGACGGGACATCTAGTACTTTCTACTTTGCACACAAATAATGCTTCACAAACCATAGACAGAATTATAGATTCTTTCCCAGGAGCACAACAAGATCAAATTCGTTTACAGCTGGCCTCTAGTTTGTTGGGAATATTTTCTCAAAGATTGATTCCTAGAATATCTGGGGGGCTTATTCCTGCTTATGAATTATTATTGAACAACAATGCTGTTTCAAATTTGATAAGAGAAAAACGTACGAAAGAAATTGATGTAGTTATAGAGACGGGAATGGAATCTGGAATGATTGATTTGAATCATTCATTGATAGAGCTGGTGAGAGCGGGAGAGATTACAATAGAAAATGCATATCAATTTTCTCTTAATCCAAAAGGGCTTGAGCGCATATTATAATACTTTATGACTTTATAAACTTTTAACTTTATGACTTATTGCAATGTTATTTAAATATAAAGCAGTAGATGAAAAAGGAATAAATAAAGAAGGAGAAATCGATGCAGCAAATCGTGATGTTGCTATCAGTGGTCTTCAGAGAAGGGGATTGATTGTCATTTCTATTAAGGATGAAGGAGAGAAAAAAAGTTTTTTATCTTTTGGAGGTAAAATTCCAATGAAAGATGTTGTGATTCTTTCTCGTCAGATTTCAACTTTATTTGAAGCTCAAGTATCTGCACTAAAGGCATTTACAATGCTTGCATCTAACGCAGAAAATAAATTATTAGCAAAGAAACTTACAATAATAAGTGATGATTTGCAGGCAGGTATATCTATTTCTGGTGCTTTGGCTAAACATCCAGAAGTTTTTTCTAATTTTTATGTGAACATGGTAAAGGTTGGAGAAGAAACTGGTAAATTAAATGAAACTTTTGATCACTTGGCAAATTATTTAAATCGTCAATATGCTCTTACAGCTAAAACAAAGAATGCTCTTATTTATCCAGCGTTTGTTATTTTTACATTTTTTGTAGTTATGGGATTGATGTTTGTAGTCGTTATACCTAAACTTTCTGCTATTATTCTTGATTCCGGACAAGAACCTCCAATATATACAAAGATTGTTATAGCTCTTTCAAATTTCTTTGTTGATTATGGTTTTCTTGTAATTATATTTTTAATATTATCAGGGATCTGGGCATGGAGACTTTCAGCAACAGAAAAAGGAAAAGAATATATAGACAAAATGAGGCTTTCTATACCAGCAGTAGGTAATCTATACAAGAAACTTTATCTTTCAAGAATAGCAGACAATATGGATACGATGCTTAGCTCTGGTATCCCTATCGTTAGAGCCATAGACATAACCTCAGATGTTGTCGGTAGTAGGGTGTATCAAGAAGTTTTAAAAAAGGTTGCTGACGGAGTAAAATCAGGGTTATCTTTTTCTGCTGCTTTTGAAAGACACAAAGAACAAGTTCCTGGTATTATGGTGCAGATGGTGAAAGTCGGGGAAGAGACGGGTTCTTTGGGTAAGATTTTAAAGACTTTGGCAGATTTTTATAAAAGAGAAGTGGATGATGCTGTGGACACATTGGTTGGACTTATTGAGCCAGTAATGATAGTCGTTTTGGGCTTGGGGGTTGGTGTTCTTTTGGTTTCTGTATTAATGCCGATTTACAATTTGGCAGGAGGGATACAATAGATAGGATGTGGATAACTTTTTTGCATATATATAATGATAAAAGTTATAATATAGGTATTAAAATAAAGTCGAAAATCTTCATTTAGAAGAATGAAGAAAAAATTATTAGTTTCCGCCAAGCGCGGACGAGCTTTAGCTCGAAATATTATTAGTAAGAAAAAAATTATGAAGAATTTTAAAAAAGGTTTTACATTGATTGAATTGTTGGTTGTTGTTGCAATCATCGGTATTTTGGCATCAGTTGTTTTGGCATCATTAAATAGTGCTAGAACAAAAGGAGCAGATGCTGCTATCAAAGCAAACTTAGCAAACATTCGTGCACAAGCTGAAATTTTATATGATACAGATTCAAATTATGCTAATGTATGTACAAATACTACAGTAGCAGCTGCAATTAATTCAGCAAAGACTTCTGCTGGTATTACTGCTGCAACAGTTACAACTTTAGCTACAGCAGGAACAGCTACTACAGCTGTTTGTCACGTAGCAGCAGACAATGCTTCTTGGGCAGCTGAAGTTCCATTGAAGTCTTCAAGCGCAAATAGTTGGTGTGTAGATAGTACAGGTGCTTCTATGCAACTCACAGGATATCTTGGCGCTAGTGACGTAACTTGTAATTAATATATATTTATATACAAAAAAACTACCCTGCTTGGGGTAGTTTTTTTGTTTTTATATGTGATATAATAAATATAGAAATGGGGCCGATTTATTAATATATTATTAAGTTAATTTTATGAAGAATTTATCAAAAAGTTTCAAGCAAGGTTCCGCCTCGGCTTGCCGAAGACGAGACGGGTTTACGTTAATTGAATTGTTGGTTGTTGTTGCAATCATCGGTATTTTGGCATCAGTTGTTTTGGCATCATTAAATAGTGCTAGAACAAAAGGAGCAGATGCTGCTATCAAATCTAATTTAGCAAATATGCGTGCGCAAAGTGAAATTTTGTATGACAAGAATGGGAGGTATGATATAGATACGACGGCGACAACAGTTGCGGCTGCTGCATGTACAAATACAGCCAATAGTCTTTTTGCTGATCCAACTATATGGGGTCAAGTTAACAGTGCTTTGTCTTCTTCTGGTGGTTTGGATTCATGTATGGTTGGGCCATCAGCGGATTCATGGGCAGTCGTAGTGCAAATGAAACAAAATCCAAATACGGAAGCATGGTGTGTAGATAGCTCTGGTGCTTCAAAAAAAGAAACTCTTGATGGTTCTCCCATTCAAACTGAATTAAATGCTCTTGTTACTGATGGAATAATAGCTAAGTGTGATTAATATTAAAAATTATTTATTATGAAGAATTTATCAAAAAGTTTCAAGCGAGGTTTTACGTTAATCGAATTGTTGGTTGTTGTTGCTATCATCGCCATTTTGGTTGCGGTGATTATGGCGTCGACTACGGAATCTAGAAATAGGGGGGCAGATGCAGGTATAAAAACGAATCTTAATACCATAAAAGGAGCAGCAGAATTGTTTTATGTTAATCCTTTAACGGTCGCACCTACAAAGCCTGCTTTTTCTTTTGGTAGTGATATTAGTGGGAATTGTCCTTCTTATAGCGCTAGTTCGAACGTTATGTTTCAAAGAGATAAAAACATAGCTGATGCTATTGCAGAAGCCACCAAGAGATCTAGTGTAAATTATGCTTTTTGTGATGCGAATGCTACAAACTGGGCTGTTGGTGTCGTTTTGAAGACTGATGCTAAATCTGCTTGGTGTGTTGATAGTTCTAACGCTTCTAAGAAGGTTACTCGTGTTGCTAATGGCGCAATGGTCATAAGTGATGTCATCGACACAGCCACTCATTTGTGTAAATAGTTATTAATATAAAATTATGACTTTTTCTCTTGCAATAATTTTTTTTGGATTGGGTTTAATAATAGGAAGTTTTTTGAATGTTGTTATATTTAGATTTAATACACAACGTTCATTTGGGGGCAGGAGTGGATGTATGGTTTGTCAAAAGAAACTTTCTTGGTATGAGCTTTTCCCAGTTTTTAGTTTTATTTTCTTGAGAGGGAGATGCAAGGGTTGTAAAACAAAAATTTCCATTCAATATCCTATAGTAGAATTATTATCTGGATTTATATTCTTATCAATATTTTTGAAGTTTCAAGATGTTTTCTATTTTGACACTTTGAATTTTACTATATCTTATGCATATTATGTGGCTATTTTTTCTATGTTTCTCGTTATTGCAGTTTATGATTATAAACATAAAATAATACCAGATATTTTCTCAATTTTTTTGGGAGTAATAACTTTCATAGGTTTATTTCTATTTGAAGATTTTGCTTTTTCTCCGCATATTCCATCCTTGTTGCAATTTTTATCTGGGATATTCTTAGCATTACCTTTTGCTTTTATTTGGCTTATTTCTAAAGGAACTTGGATGGGCTTGGGTGATGCGAAGCTTTCTCTCAGCTTGGGGTGGCTTTTGGGGTACGGAATGTTACTCTCAGCGGGGGTTTTGGCTTTTTGGTCTGGAGCTATTGTGGGAATATTTCTTTTACTTTTTTCAAAAAAATATGGAATAAAAAGTGAAATACCTTTTGCCCCATTTTTAGTTTTAGGAGTTTTTCTTTCGTTCATTTTCGAATTAAGATTTTTTTAGACCAGAGTCATCGTTAAAATTAAAATGCTTTCTTTTTTTAAAAAAATAAATTTTTATAAGCTAAAAATTAAGAGTTATAGCTTAAACAAAGGCATGACTTATGTTGAACTTATTGTAGTTTTGAGTATTTTTTCTGTTATGACATCAATTGTTCTTTTTGATTATAATAAGTTCGAAGAAAAAATAGACATAAAAATTTTGGCGAATGACATAGCTCTTAAGATAATAGAAGCCCAGAAATCTTCTGTTTCTGGTAAATTGCCTCCAGTAGCACAACAAGCAAGTATAAGTGATGAGTGGAAGCCATCTTATGGTTTGTATGTCGATTCTTCTTTAACCAATAATAAAAAACTTGTTTATTTTAGTGATTTGTTGCCCCAAAATAGTGCTTATGATCCTTCTGTGTGTTCTGGAGCGGGAGAGTGTTTAGATAGTGTGACTATAACGAAAGGTAATTATATTTCGCGTATCGATAGTTATATAGGGTCTACCCTTAATCAACAAATAACAAGACCTTTGTCCATCACATTTAAAAGGCCAGGATCAAATGCGGTTTTTGCTATTACTAATCCAGATAGTTCAATTTCTATATTAAATGGTTTTGATTATGTTCAGATCACAATAACTTCTGTATCGGGTGTAAATTCTTATATTAAAATATATAATTCTGGAAGAGTTCAAATAAATTAATTATAAAAATGCAAAATAAAGTAAAAAATAAAAACAATAGTGGTTATACGATAATAGAAACAATGATAGCGATATCACTTTTTCTCATTGTTGTCATGATAGGTATGGGTTCATTATTAAACACGACCCTTATCCATGGAAAATCACAGGACATGCGCTCAATAGTAGACAATTTAAGTTTTATTATGGAAGATATTTCTAGAAATGTTAGGACAGGATATGATTTTGCTGGGGGAGGAAATATAATTTCTTTTACTTCTTCAAATGGAGCAGCATGGAGTTACAAAATCGAAGGATCTAATTTAAGTAAATCAATTGATGGTGGTACAAATTGGACACAGTTGAATTCTGGTGAAATAACTTTTAAGAATGGTTCAGGTTTTTCTTTGACAGGAGTTCTTCCTCCTCCAGGAGACACATTGCAACCACTAATAACAGTTAGATTGGTTGGAGAAATTATTTCAAAGGATAATATTTCTACTCCTTTTTCTTTACAAACATCGATATCTCAAAGATTGGCAGACATAGTAACACCTTAAAATATTTATGATAAATAATTTTAAAAAAATAAATAAAGGTGGAGGATTTACTTTGGTGGAAACATTGGTAGCTATTTCGGTTTTTTCTTTTGCAGTTTTAGGATTGATGTCTGTCTTATCGAATGGAATTACTGATATTGGTTATGCAAAAAAGAAAACTGTTGCTGTTTATTTAGCACAAGAGGGTGTGGAATATATAAGAAATATGAGAGATAATTATATCTTTTTTGGAGGGAATCCAGGCTGGAATAATTTTAAAGCGCAACTAGCTTCATGTAATGCTGGGAGTGAGTGTGGTTTTAGTACGACTAATCCGATTGTTGTTAATTCTTGTACATCTAATCCAAGTGTTTGTAAAATATATTTAAACAATGGTGATTATAATACTAATTCCAGTGGAAATGATTCTGGATTTTCTCGTAAAATATGGATGGAAGTAATAGAATCTAGTCGAGAAGTTAAGATTTTCTCACAGGTTTCTTGGACGCAAGGTTCTGGAACTTATAAGATAATTTTGTCAGAAAATTTATTTAATTGGACTGAATAATGAAAAAACAAATTTTAAAAAATAATAAAGGTTTCGTAATGCTTTTTGCTGTGATGATTTCAAGTATGATTTTGGCTATAGCTTTAGGTGTTGCAGACGTTGCGTTGAAAGAAATTAATTTTACGACTTCTGCCAAAGAAGCTAATAATGCATTTTTTGCTGCAGATGCTGGAGCTGAATGTGCTCTTTTTTATGATAAAAGTCTTCCCGCAGATAATGCTTTTACAGGTACTGCTGTAATGAATTGTTCTGAAAGTTTAATAACAGTCACACCTGTCGGCTCTCCGGCTTCAAAGTGGACTTTTGTTGTACCTGGATTAGGCTATGGAGAAGAAGGTTGTGCGAAGGTGACTGTAGACAAGACAGGTACTTGTGGTTCTGCGACTTGTATCATTTCCAAAGGATATAACAATGGAGGTTCGTCATGCGTAGCTTTGTCTAATACAGTAGAAAGACAGCTTGAATTGAAATATTAATTTTAACTATGAATAAAATAGAAGTAGAAAAAAGAATAAATAAATTGCGTAAAGAAATCGCAAGATTGCGGGAAGCGTATCATACAGAAGATTCCCCAATTGTTACAGATGATATTTATGATTCTCTAACCAAAGAGTTGAAAGTATTAATTGAACAGTATCCAGAGTTTGAGGATCTGAATGCAACGGAGAATAGGGTTGGAGGTAAACCTTTAGATAAATTTCAAAAAGTTAAACATGAGATAAAGATGTTTTCTATTGGAAATGTTTTTTCTGATGAAGAATTTTTTGCTTGGGAAAAAAGAAATTTAAAATTGCTTGGACTAGAAAGTTCCCGGACACCTGGTGTCCAGGGATTGGAATATTTTTGTGAACTGAAGTTGGATGGTTTGGCTGTTTCTCTTATATATGAGAAGGGTAAATTTACAAGAGGAGTGACGAGGGGAGATGGAGAGGTTGGTGAAGATATCACTTCTAATTTAAGAATGATAAATACAATACCCTTAGTTTTGAATTCACCATTTCCAGATAAAATAGAGGTGAGAGGTGAAGCTGTAATGAAAAAGAATATTTTAAAGAAACTTAACGACCAGAATGAGAAAGAAGGTAAGACTTTATTTGCAAATTCTAGAAATGCGGCGGCTGGATCATTGAGACAACTTGATCCTAATTTAGCCAAAGAGAGACATTTAGATTTTTTTGCTTATGAAATAGCACAAATAGATGGAGATGATTGGAAAGAAAAAATAAATAAACATTCCAAAAAACATGAATTATTGAAAGATCTCGGGTTTACTTTGGATGGGTACTCCAAGAAATTTTCTTCTGCAAAAGATATCCCTAATTTTGTTAATCAGATTTCTAAGATTAGAGAAGACCTCCCTTTTGGTATAGATGGAGTCGTTATAAACATAGATGACACTGGCATATTTAATAGTCTGGGTGTCGTTGGTAAAGATCCTCGAGGCATTATTGCTTATAAATATCCGGCAGAAAAAGCGACGACGATAATAAAAGATATAAAAATAAAAGTAGGACGCACCGGAGTTCTTACGCCACTTGCTATATTTCATCCTACTTCTGTCGCAGGTTCTACTGTGAGCAAGGCGACTCTTCATAATGTAGATCAGATCGAAAGATTGGATGTAAGAATAGGGGATACTGTTGTTATAGAAAAGGCAGGAGATGTTATTCCAAAAGTTGTGGAAGTTCTCTCTCGTATGCGTACAGGAAAAGAAAAGAAATTTAAAATGGTTTCCAAATGTCCTGTGTGTGAAGGTCTTATTGAGAGAAAGTCGGCCCTTGGGTCTTCAAAAAGGGCCGGCCTTCTTTCAAAGTCTGTTGCTTACTATTGTACTAACCAAAAATGTCCTGCGAAAAATGAAAGATTTTTGGATCATTTTGTTTCTGTTTTTGGTATTTATGAATTAGGCCCAAAAATCTTAAGAAGATTTAAAGATGAAGGTTTGATTTCGGATGCCGCTGATATTTTTACTCTTAACAAGGAAGATATAGCTATATTGGAAAGATTTGGTGAAAAGAGTGCAGAAAATATAATAAAAGAAATAAACTTGAAGAAGAAGATTCCTTTGGCTAAATTTATTTTTTCTCTTGGTATTTTGCACGTAGGGGAAGAGACGGCACAAGATCTGGCTTCAAATTTTGGTACATTTGATAAATTGATGAAAGCAGAAATAGAAGAAATTAATAACATAGAGAATATAGGCCCGGCTGTATCTAGAAGTGTTTTTAATTATTTTAAAGATAAAAATAATTTATCTTTTATAAAAAAATTGTTTGACAATGGTGTTGTCATTGAAAAAGCTGGAAAAAGAAAAGAAGGGAAATTGTCAGGATTGATTTTTGTTTTGACGGGCACTCTTTCTTTTATGTCGAGAGAACTTGCTAAAGAAAAAATAATTTCTTTGGGTGGTAAAGTGTCTAGTTCTGTTTCTAAAAATACATCTTTTGTTGTGGCAGGGGAAGAAGCCGGATCAAAATTGACAAATGCTCAGAAATTAGGGGTAAAAGTTATAAACGAGAAAGAATTTTTGGATATGTTAAAATAGAATTCCATGGAAAAATTAGGAAATAAATTTAGAACTTTTGTTATTTTTGCTGGATGTCTGTTATTCAGACTATTACCTTTGAGAGCACCGAATGTTGAGCCCATAATGGCTTCTATAATGCCCCTAGGACGTAAAAATGGCCCTTTGCAAGGCTTTTTGTTTGGATTCTTGAGTATTGTGGTGTATGACTCTCTGACTAATTTTGGGTATTGGACTTTTACCACAGGCATCGCTTATGGCTTGATAGGCGTGGCTTCTTTTTTCTATTTTAACAAATTTAAAACATCCTTATTCAATTTCGCTTTCTTTGCTTTTTTTGCCACTATATTTTTTGATTTAGTTACTGGAGTTTTACTAGCTCCATTTTTTGGACAAAATATTTACAATGCTTTTGTGATGCAAATTCCTTTTACCTTGCTTCATTTGGCAGGCAATATAGGCTTTGCTCTTACTTTGAGTCCTTTAATAAACAAATGGCTTTTGTTTGAAGATCCTTTGTTGGTAAAAAATAGTTCTTCTTTGGTAGAAGTAAAAATTTAATAGTATTTTAAATTTGGAGGCGTCGCATAGCGGTCTAGTGCGCAGACCTGGAAAGTCTGTGTGGGGAAACCCACCGAGAGTTCGAATCTCTCCGCCTCCGCCAAATTGTGAAAAAGATAATCAAGAAAATAATCCTGTTAAACAAAAAAGAAGGGGAGACTCCTTTAGAAGCTTTAGAGAATTTTCGTGATAAAAATCCTCAATATTTAAGTGTGCCTATGACTTATGCTGGAAGGTTAGATCCTATGGCCAGTGGGGTTCTTTTGATATTAGCTGGAGAAGAAACAAAAAATAAGGAGAAATATTTGAACAAAGATAAAGAATATGAATTTGAAGTTTTGTTTGGTTTTAGTACTGATACTTTTGATATTTTAGGAAAAATTTCCGCTAGGCAAGACCTAGCGGAGAGCAAAGAAGTAAATGTAAAAGAATTAGAGAAAGAGATAAAAAAGAATATAAAAAATTTTGTTGGTGAAAGTATACAAAAATATCCGATGTATTCTTCTAAAACAGTAAAAGGTAAACCATTATTTATGTATGCTAGAAATGGAGAAGATGTGGAGATCCCAGAGAGAAAGATTTTTATATATAAACTAAAATTAGAAAAAATAAGAATGATCGATAATAAAAAATTATTTAAAAATATAGAAAAAAGAATAAAAAAAGTTAAAGGGCCCGCCTCGACTCGCGGAGAGTCGACGCGAGGCGGGGATTTTAGGCAAAAAGAAATTTTAAAGATATGGGAAAATAATTTGAAGTTTAAAGATTTTAGATTTAAAAAGTTTTATATAGCTAAATTGAAAGTTAAATGTAGTAGTGGTACATATGTTAGGAATATTGCATATTCTTTGGGTAAAAAGTTAAATATTCCATCTTTGGCTTTTTCAATAAAAAGAACGAAAATATGTTAAAATTAGGGTGAGTCGTTTTATCAATCTTAATAGATTAAAAAAATATGAAAGGATATAATTCAAACATAGAAAAAGAGACATTAGAAAATACAAATTTTAGAAAAGTTTTGTATACAGGGAAACATAGCCAATTAGTTTTGATGAGTTTAAAACCAAATGAAGAGATCGGCATGGAAATTCATACAGACAATGATCAATTTTTTCGTTTTGAAAAAGGAGAAGGTAAATGCATCATTGATGGTAATGAATATATATTAGGGGATGGTTCTGTGATTGTCGTTCCTTCTGGTGCAGAGCATAACATTATAAATACTTCTAGCACAGAAGATTTGAAACTTTATACGATATATTCTCCAGCACATCACAAAGATGGTTTAGTAAAAGCTACAAAAGAAGAAGCAGAAAATGGCCCAGAATTTGATGGTGTGACAACTGAATAAAAGGAAATCCCTACTAAGAATCAATTTTTATAAAGCAATCTATCTGGCAAAGCTTTGCCAGCGAGCTGCTCGTTACTCAAGAAAATAATAAATGGATTACCATTTTTATTTTCTAAGTTCCTGCGCAAGGCTTTCTAAAAATTATTCTTAATAGAGATTTATTATTTAATTTTTTCTAGAGTATAATATAAGCATGTCGGCTGAAGCTTTCGAACAAGAATATAAGAAGCTTAATAAGGCTCAAAAAGAGGCTGTCGATAATATTGATGGCCCTGTGATGGTTGTAGCAGGCCCTGGAACAGGCAAAACTCAAATTTTAGCATTAAGAATAGGTAATATTTTGAAAAATACTGACGTAGGAGCAGATAGTATTTTGTGTTTAACTTTTACGAATTCGGCAGTGCATGCCATGAGAGATAGGTTGTATAAATATATAGGCAATACAGCTTCGAAAGTTCAAGTCTTAACATTTCATAAATTTTCAGCAGAAATAATTGAGGAATTTTATTCAGTAATTGGCTTTGATACATTGCCAAGAATTTTGGAAGACACAGAAGGTATATCGATCTGTGATCAGATTTTAAGAGAGAATGATTGGAAATATCTTCGTCCAAGAAATGATGTCGGTAGATATTTTAAAGAATTAAAATCTTTAATATCTTTATTAAAGAGAGAAAGAATGACACCAGAAGAATTCTTAAAAGAAATTGAGAATGAAATTTTAGATATCAAAAAAAGCCCAGGCAGTATTTCTACAAGAGGTGAGAGTAAGGGGAAGATGAAAAAAGAATTTTTAACTAAGATTGAAAGTCTGGAACGAACGAAAGAGACTGTTTTATTTTATGAATTATATGAAAAGAAAAAAAGAGAAGATTATCTTTTAGATTATGATGATAGTATCAAATACGCTTTAGAAATAATAGAAAATAGCGAGGAGGCCAGAGCTAGTATTTGCGAAAAATACTTGTATGTTTTGATTGATGAACATCAAGATTCTAGTGGTGTTCAAAATGATTTATTGAAAGCTATTTGGCAAAAAGAAGAAAAACCAAATATTTTTGCAGTGGGGGATGATCGCCAGCTGATATATGCTTTTGGTGGTGCAAAGATGTCACATTTTGAAGAATTTAAGACGATGTTTGGTAAAACAAAAATCATCTTTTTGACAGACAATTACAGGTCAACGCAAAACATTTTAAATACAGCGGATTCATTGCTCTCAAGTTCTTTTTCAGAAGAGAAACTTTTAGCCACAATAAAAGATAGTCATAATCTTAGATTAGTCGAAGCTGATTATCCACGAGATGAAATATTGGCTTGTGGTATAGAGATAAAAGATAAATTAAAAAATAATAAAATAGATTTAAATAGCTGTGCGGTACTTGTCCCCAAGAATAGACAAGTAATATCAGCTATAAAGATTTTAAAAGATTTAGGAATAAAGGTTTCATCAATGCAAAACTTATCTTTATTTGATACTGATGAATTCGAAACCATATTAAGGATTTTAAAAATTTGCATAAATAGTCATGATGCATCTTCTTTATCTCTTAGTATTCTTGATCCAGTTGCCAAGATTCCTGTATTGTCCGCTCATGAATATTTGCATAGCAAACATGGCAAAGATATTAATTTGAAAGATATTTTATTTGAACAGAATGATCTTTTTGGTAAATATGGTGAGATAAAAGCTTGGGCAGACAAATTAAAAGATCTAGTTTCTGCTTCTGTTAATTTAGATATTTATAGTTTGGTACAAACAATAGGAGATGAAGTTTTAATAAAAACGGCAACAAATCATGATGAGCTTATTCGTAGAATAGAAGTGATAAGAAGTATGCTTCATTTAGCTTTATCATTTTCAGAAAAAAATAAAAAAGGGAATAAAGATTCATTGGTTGAATATATATCGTTTATAGAAAGATTGCGTATTTATGGTGAGGATGTACCACTTTCTTTGTTTGAGGGTGATGAAGGAGTAAAGGTCATGACACTTCATGCTTCTAAAGGTCTAGAGTTTGATTTTGTTTGGATCGCTCACATGGACGAGAATGGATTAATGAAAGGCAAGCGTAGAAATTTTAAATTGCCAGAGTCTGTAGCTATGAAGATAGAAGAAAAAGACGAACTAGGGGCAAAGAGAGAGCTTTATGTAGCGATAACTAGAGCAAAAAGATTTTGTAATATATCATATTCAAGATTTTCTTATACTGGACAAAATCAAGAATTAGCTAAAATCATATCTGATTTATTAATCTCAACCGAGAATGTTTTTGAAAAATCTTTAGCCAAAGATACCGAGAATAAACTCTTAGAGCATGACCCAAAAGTTTATGTAGCTTCTAGCCAAGTTAAAGATGAAATGAATGTTTTAGAAAAATTGATAAAGATAGTTTCAAAACAGTATGTAGATATTAATGTTTCTGTTTCAATGCTCAATAACTTTTTTGAATGCCCACGTAAATGGTATTTTAGAAATTTATTAAAGTTACCGGAGCCTAAGAGTGAAAGTTTGGAATTTGGTAATGCTGTGCATGGAGCTATAGATAAAATATTGAAATTAAAAGATATTCCTACAAAAAAGGAAATAGAAAAGATTGTTGATGGAGATAAAGAAGTGATGAGAATAGTCACCAAGTGGGTAGAAGATAGATTGCCTAATATAAGTAAAAAAAGAGAAAACGAAAAAAGTATTTCTGTCCACTATAAAGAATTTTCATATTTAAATATTTACGGCAAGATAGATTTGATAGAAGAATTAGAAAATAATATTTTGCGTGTTGTTGATTTTAAGACCGGCAATCCTCGCAAAAAGAATGACATAGAAAAGATGGATGAAGAGGGAAGGATGAGTGATTATATGAGGCAACTTTCCATGTATTCTTTTCTCTTGCAAGAGAGTAGAAAACAAATAAATGTTAAAGAATCTTGTTTGGAATTTTTGGAAGCTAAAGATAAAAAAGAAAGCATTTATACAACTTGTATAGATCAAGAAAAAGTAAAACTTTTAATTAAGGATATTAAAGATTATGACGATTTGGTAAAGACTGGAGGATGGATAGATAGACCATGTAATTTTAATTCTTATGGCAAAGCAAACGTTGAATGTCAGTACTGCAAGATGGCAGAGATTTACAAATAATTAGAATTTTGGGCCGTTATCTAACCAGCCGAAATAGAAACCTAATATTAGTAGAATTATGATTAATATGGCTAAAATCCAATGTTTTTTTAGCATATTAATAGTATAGCAAATATTGGGAAAAAGTTCTTTTTGTGATATATTTTCATTAATGGATAAAGAGACAAAAAAAGGAAAAGAACACCCGCTTTCTTTGGTTGTAAATGAAGCAGTAAAGATTTTTACTGATTTGGGTTTTGAGGTGGCTACTGGTCCAGAGCTAGAAGATGAATGGCATAATTTTGACGCTCTAAATTTCCCGAAAGATCATCCTGCTCGTGACATGCAAGATACTTTTTTTATTAAAAACAAGCCAGGATATGTATTACGTACTCATACATCAAATACACAAATTCATTTTATGGAAAAATTTGTTAAAGATGGTAAAAATCCACCATTCGCGATAATCGTTCCTGGAAAAGTTTTCAGAAATGAAGCAACGGATTCAGGGCATGAAATGCAATTTTATCAACTTGAAGGCTTAATGATAGGTGCTAACATAAGCGTAGCTCACATGAAAGGAATTTTACTTGAATTCTTTAAAAGGTTTTTAGGAAAAGATGTAGAAATCAGATTACGTCCTAGTTTCTTTCCTTTTGTTGAGCCGGGATTTGAAGTAGATGTAAAACATGGAGACAAATGGATGGAGCTCTTGGGCGCTGGTATGGTTCATCCAAAAGTTTTAGAAAATTGTGGCATTGATTCTAAAAATTATCAAGGTTTTGCTTTTGGTTTTGGTCTTGATCGTATGGCAATGATAAAATTTGGAATTCCAGATATTCGTCTTTTTTATCAAGGAGATTTAAGATTCAATCAATTTTAATTTTATGAAAATTTCTTATAATTGGCTTAAGTGGTATATTCCAGATGTTCCTAAACCAGAAGAATTAGTAAATCTTTTTACTTTTCATGTTTGTGAAGTTGAAAGTTTTGACAAAACGGCGGATGGTGATTTTATTTTTGATATAAAAATTTTACCAGATAGAGCACATGATTTACTCAGTCATTTTGGAGTGGCTCGGGAGATCTCTTCTTTACTTGATATTCAATTTATTGATCCAATTTTGAAGTATAAAAATCCACCATCAAAAGAGACTCAATTAATTATAGATGTTCAGTCTGAAAAATGTCGTCGCTATGTAGGTAGAATCGTTCGAAATATAAAAATAGGTCCTAGTCCAGATTGGGTAGTAAAACATTTAGAATCAATAGGACAAAGAAGTATTAATAACATGGTAGATGCAGCTAATTTGGTAATGTATAATTGTGGACAACCCACGCATGTTTTTGATTTAAATAAGATGAATCAAGGTCTAATAGTAAGACAAGCAGAAGATGGTGAAGATATTACAACGTTAGACAATAAAGAATTAAAACTAAAAACTTCAGATCTAGTAATTGCAGATTATTCTAAAGCTCTTGCTATTGCTGGTATAAAAGGAGGGAAGATAGCAGAGGTTGATAGTGAAACCACAGATGTTGTTTTAGAGGTTGCTAATTTTGATCCTACTTCTGTACGTAAAACTGCCCAAGCTTTAAATATTTTTACGGACGCAAAAAAACGTTTTGAGAATGATTTATCTCCAGAGTTATGTGATCGTGCTATGTTAGAATTTTCTGCTTTGATTTTAGAAATGTGTCCGGAGGCATCCTTTGAAGATATTGTAGATATTTATCCAAAAAAACAAGAAATTAGAGAAGTATCTTTTAGTCTGAGAAAAATATCAAAAATTTTAGGTGTAGAAGTTTCTTTAGAAGAGATAAAAGATATTTTGCGAAGATATAATTTTGAATATATAGAAGATGGTGAGTTTATAAAAATAAAAATACCATTCATGCGATTTGATCTGAACATAGAAGAAGACATAGCAGAAGAAATAGGCAGAATAATGGGGTATGATAAAGTAAAGCCAAAAATTCCTGAAATAAAATTTACACCCAAGAGTAATACAATATATGAGAAGATTGTTTTTGTTAGGAATAAATTTTTGAATGATGGATATTCAGAAGTTATGACTTATGTATTTAGAGATAAAGGAGAAGTGGAAGTCCTTGCTTCTGCTTCAGATAAAAAGTTTTTAAGAACTAATCTCACTGACGGGCTTAAAGAGAGTTTAAAATTAAACCAACTTAATTCTCCCTTGCTTGAAATGAGTGAAATAAAAATTTTTGAAATCGGAACTGTCTTTAAGAAAACTGGTGAAGAAATGCATGTTGCTTATGCAGATAAAAAAGAAATAAAAGAAATGAAATTAGAAGAATTTTGTTTTAATTCTCCTCTTGAGGAGTACCCAAAGGGGGAGGTGAAGTATTTCCACCCCGGCACAAGTGCCACCCCTCAAGAGGGGAATAAATTTAAACCTTGGTCAATATATCCTTTCATCTCTCGTGATGTAGCTGTTTGGGTACCTGAGAGAGAAGATCCTTTAATATTAAAAAAATTGCTTATAGATAATGCCACAGATCTTTTGATAAAAGAACCTTATTTGTTTGATTCATTTACAAAACCTGCCTCGACGCAAGGCGAGGATGGAAAAACTTCTTATGCTTTTAGGCTTGTTTTTCAGTCGTATGAAAGAACTTTAAAAGATGAAGAAATAAATGAAATTATGACTAATATAACCAATAAAATCAAGGAGAAAAATGATTGGCAGGTTAGGTAATTTCTGATATAATTATTGTATATGGCAAAAGAAAAAGAACAAGAAAAAGGTGCCGGGAAAGGGCATCATTATGATGCTAGTGATATTTCTGTTTTGGAAGGTCTTGATCCAGTACGTCGTCGTCCTGGAATGTATATTGGTACTACAGGCATAGATGGTTTGCATCATTTGATTTGGGAAATTTTTGATAACTCTCGTGATGAAGCGATGGGAGGTTTTTGTAATAATATAGAGATTGTTCTTTTGCCTCAAAATCGTATTCGTGTAGCTGACAATGGTAGAGGTATCCCCGTTGATATTCATAAAAAAACAAAAGTGTCTGCATTGGAAACAGTTATGACAACTCTTCATGCAGGAGGTAAATTCGGAGGAGAAGGATATAAAGTTTCTGGAGGTTTGCATGGAGTAGGTGCTTCTGTAGTTAATGCACTTTCTATTTATTGTAAAGCAGAAGTTCATAAAGATGGTGGTAAATATCTTCAAGAATATTCTCAAGGTAAAAAGAAATCTGCTGTAAAGAAAGTTTCTTCTTCAAAGTTAAATGGAACTATTATAACTTTTCAACCAGATGAAGAAATATTTAAAGATATTAAATTTGACTTGAACACTGTAGTGAGTCATATTCGTCAGCAAGCTTATTTAGTGAAAGGGCTAAAGATTTTGATAATAGATGCTAGGGGATACGAAGGCAAGATAGATGATTCAGATATTTTTTATTTTAAAGAATTAGGATTAGAACTTCCTTCTACTTCTTTTTATTTTGAAGGAGGATTAACTTCTCTTGTTAAATATTACAATAAATTCCAGAAGCCTTTACATAGCAGTATTTTTTACATTGAAAAAGAAGTTGATGGTGTTGGAGTTGAAATAGCTCTCCAATATGTTGATGATATCGTGGATAGAATAATTCCTTTTGCAAACAACATATACACTCCAGAAGGAGGCACACATGTCACAGGATTCAAGACGACTCTCACTCGTACTTTGAATACATACTGTAAGAAGAATGAAATGATGAAAGAGTCTGAAGGAGGTTTTACTGGAGACGATGTTTTGGAAGGTTTGACTTGTGTTATTTCTGTTAAACTTCGTGAGATACAATTTGAGGGACAAACTAAAGCAAAACTAGGTTCTGTAGAAGCACAAGGTGCTGTGGGAACTGTGTTTGGGGAAGCTTTTGCTGCGTTTTTAGAAGAAAATCCAGATGAAGCAAAAGCTATAATTAACAAGTCTATTTTAGCGTTAAAAGCTCGTAAGGCAGCTAAGGCAGCCAAGGATTCAGTTCTTCGCAAGGGTGCTCTTGAAGGCATGACTCTTCCAGGTAAATTAGCTGATTGTCAAAGTAAGAGTGCAGAAGAATCAGAATTGTTTTTGGTGGAGGGAGACTCTGCGGGTGGTTCCGCTAAACAAGGGAGAGACAGACGTACACAAGCCATACTTCCACTTCGTGGAAAGATTCTGAATGTTGAACGTGCTCGTATCGATAAAATGCTTGCTTCTAAAGAAGTGAGAGCTCTCGTCATAGCTATGGGTACTTCTATCGGAGATACTTTCGATTTAGAAAAGATGCGATATCATAAAATAATTATTGCGACAGATGCCGATGTCGATGGAGCTCACATACGTACTCTTCTTTTGACTCTTTTCTATAGATATTTTAGACAAGTAGTAGATGCTGGATATATTTATATTGCTCAACCACCACTTTATAAAATAAAAAGAGGTAAAGAAATAAATTATGCATATTCAGATGAAGAAAAAATAAAAATAATCGGCAAAGATACAGATGTAAGCGAGATAGAAGCAGTCGAAGATTCTGCTAATGTTGAAAATGAAGAAGAAGCAGAAGATTCTGAAGCAGAAACAAAAAAGAAAATGAATAAAGTGCATATTCAGCGTTACAAAGGTCTCGGAGAAATGAATCCAGAAGAACTTTGGGAAACGACGATGGATCCAGCTAAAAGAGTTTTAAAGAAAGTAAATATAGAAGATGCAGAAGAGGCAAATAAAGTTTTTGAAATTCTCATGGGCTCTGAGGTTCCTCCTAGAAAATCTTTCATTCAATCAAATGCAAAATTAGCAGAAATTGATATCTAATAAATTTATGAGTGAAGGATTGCAAAAATTAGATAAATCACAAATTGAAAAAGGGTTTGAAGCCTTGACTAATAAATTTACTGATATATTTAATAGACCACTACCCGATGACCCTGAAAAAAGAAAAATTGTTATTTCGCTTGATAAAGCTTTTGAAGACTTTTTACAATATAAAATTAGTGAACACATAGGAGAAGTTTTAGATATACCCGATGAGGTTATTTTCAATATCATTGGAAATGCTTTTTCTATTAAACCTTGTGAATCTTTTAAAGAAGTTTTTTCGGTTCTTAGATTAGGGGCATATGGTGAAATAGGAGATAGCTATAAAGATGGTGATATTGAAAGAATTGGAAAAGATAAATGGAAAATAAGAGATATAAATGTTTTTAAAAAATTAGAAAAAGCATTAAAAAACAGCTACATAGAAGCAACACGTTAATTTTTTTAATTACAGAAGCCTTGATTTATGAGTTAACATATGTTAACCTATATATATATGTCTAAAAATAAAGATATTTTAGTGAAAAAGACAAAAAACTATTATTCTACACCAGAAGTAGCCAAGCTTCTTGGGGTCTCTCGTGTAGCCATTTTTAAGAAAATTAGAAATGGACAAATACATGCTGAAAAAATTGGCAGAAACTATATTATTCCAAGAGAAGAATATGAAACTATTGTGGGTCTTTTTGTGCCAGAATATAGAAAAAGAGATATAGAAAATACAGTTGATCGTGTAGTCAAAAAATATGGTTCAGTATTGCGTAAACTTGGGAAAGAATAAATTTTATGGCGCGGAAAATAATCAAACGCATAAAATTAGCAGATGTAGAATATATTGCTTTTCAATTAGCAAAAAAATTTTTAGAATGGGATGAACCAATTCCAGATTTTGATACTCGTTTTCCAGATAAATTAGAAAGTTGTATTGAAACACCATTTCAAACGTTTGATAAAAAAAGTTTATATAAAGGTCTTGTAGAAAAATCGGCAATACTTTTTTATTTAATGAATAAAAATCATCCATTCCAAAATGGAAATAAAAGAATCGCAGTCACCACTTTGATGTTTTTTCTGATAGAAAATAGTAAATGGCTTTCAGTTTCTAATCACGATTTTTATGAATTTGCTCGTGAGGTCGCAGGAAGTAGAGCAGAAGATAAGGATGATATTATGATAATCATACGTTCATTTATTAAAGAAAACCTTGAAGAATTTGACTCAGCAAAATAATATTTATGGAAATAAGCGAAATTACAAAACAATATTGGACGAAAGAAGATTGGGAAAATCTAGAAAAAGTAGAATCAGCAGGTGATTTATATATTATTGCTCAAGATGTTATTTCTCGTATGCCAAAGCCCTTTGTGCAAGTTTGTGGTCCTATTGCTACAGGGGGATTAGGTTCTTTGGATGCAAATTTGAATCTTTTTAATGAAACTATAAAAGAGTTACAAAATGAAGGATTGAGTGTTTTTGATCAAATGCCATTTGAAGATTCAATGCAAAGATTAAAGAAGAAAATCACTTCTAAAAGTGAAGTGGTGACAACTATTTTGACAGATTTTTATTATCCAATTTTTGAGTCTGGATTAATTTCCGCGTTTTATTTTATTCCTGGATGGGAGACATCTTTTGGAGCAAAATGCGAACATGAAAAAGCAAAAGAGCTTGGCATAAAAATAGTTTATTTGTAGATTATTTCTTTTCTTTTATCTCTTCTGTGAGTTTTGAGAGAAGTTCTTCTTTTGTCATTTGACCAAGTGGCCCAGCATCACGAGATTCTATAGTGACTTTATTTGCTTCTATTTCCTTGTCACCAATTACTATCCAATAAGGTATTTTGTTATTTTTTGCATCGCGTACTTTTCCTCCGAGATTTGATTCTTCGTCATCTAGCTCTACGCGGATGTTATTTTCTTTTAATAAATTATAAACTTCTTTTGCATATTCGTTATGATTGGTCCTTACAGGGATTATTTTAACTTGAACTGGAGAAAGCCAAAGAGGGAATACACCAGCATAATGTTCTATCATCACACCCATAAATCTTTCGAATGATCCAAATATTGCAACATGGAGAACTACTACTCGATGTTTTTTTCCATCTTCTCCGGTGTAATTCATATCAAAATTTTCTGGTTGATTAAAATCAAGTTGTATTGTGGTAAGTTGCCATTGTCTACCTATAGAATCTTTTACTTTTATATCTATTTTAGGACCATAAAAAGCTGCTTCTCCTTCTTCGACACTATATTGAAGGTTCATTTTTTTTGCAGATTGGATCAATATGTTTTCAGCTTTTTCCCATACTTCATCGCTTCCAAAATATTTTTTCTTATTTTTTGGATCTCTGATAGAAATTTCAATTTTGTAATCTTTAAAATTAAATATTTTGTAAACTTTTTGCATTAACTCAAAAATCATTTCTATTTCAGATTCAATTTGGTCGGTTCTTATAAAATGATGTGTATCATCTTGGGTTAAATTTTTTACACGTAAAAGACCAGAAAGCTCACCACTCTTTTCATTACGATATACTGTTGTATTCTCTGCGATACGTAGAGGTAAATCACGGTAACTGTGTGGTTCAGCATTATATATTTCAAAATGATGAGGACAATTCATTGCTTTCATGACGAATTCTTCGCCGTTTTCATCTGTCATCGTTGGCATCATTGCATCATATTTACCCATATGTCCACTTCTTATATAAAGTTCCTTTTTTGCTATGTGTGGTATCGTGACAAAAGAATACCCTAAATTTTCTTTCTCTTTTCTTATAAAGTTTTCTAGTTGAGTTCTTATGATATTGCCTTTAGGTAAATACATTGGTAATCCTTTGCCTACTAGCTCAGAGATTGTGAATAATCCCATTTCTTTTCCAATTTTTTTGTGGTCTCTTTTTAATGCTTCTTCTCTTTGTAATAAATATGTATCGAGTTCTTCTTTTGTTTCAAATGCTAAGCCATATATACGTGTGAGCATTTTATTTTTTTCATCTCCACGCCAATATGCCCCAGCGACACGATCGAGTTTGAAAGAAAGGGGATCAATGTTTAAAGCAGGATTTTCTAAATGCCCTCCTCGACATAAATCAGTAAAACCTCCACAAGTATATGTAGTTATTTTTTCTCCACGATCTGCTATTTCATTAATGAGTTCTATCTTATATTCATTTTTGAATAAATTCAAAGCATCTTCTTTATTTAGTTCTTTTTGTTCCCATTCCGTCCATTTTGGAAGTTCTTTTCGCATTGTGTCTTCAATCTTTTTAAGATCGCTATCAGATATTTTTTCATCTCCGAAATCTATATCATAATAGAATCCATTTTCAACAGAAGGCCCTAATGTTAGTTTGATTTTATCAAACTTATATATTTTACCTACTGCGGCTGCTAATAAGTGAGCCAATGTATGTCTTAAATTATGCAATTTATCGTTTTCCATATTTTTATATATTATTAATAAAATTAAAATCGCCCCGACAAAAATGAAAAAGTCTCATTTTTGTCGGGGCGAGTCTAGTTCGCGGTTCCACCCAACTTTGTTCTTTTTGTTTATAGATTAGCCTTTACGGTCCTATTTTTATAGGATTATGGTTGGTAGCCATAACAATCTCTATTCCCCTAAGAATATCATTTTTTTGATAAAAGTACAATAATTTTGCATTTCTTATGGAATATGCTACTATAGGTTACATTATGGTAGTACGAATGAGACATACAAAATCACATACGAAAAACCGACGTTCTCACCACGCATTGGAGAGTACGAGTTTTGCTAAATGTGAAAATTGTAAGAGTTTAAAGCGACGTCATACGGTTTGTTCCTCTTGTGGATTTTATCGTGGGATGAAAGTTTTAGATTTAGTAAAAAAGATAGAAAAGAAGCAAAAGAAAGAAAAGGCGGCTCAAGCAAAGAGCTAGTTTATAAAGTAGAAAGTAGAAAGTGAAAAGTAATTCATTTTTTCTAACTTTATAGACTTTAAGAACTTTATAACTTTACACTTATGGCTAACAGGCACCTTTCAAGATCAATAGTACTTCAGACACTTTTCGAGTGGGATTTTATGTCTGCCACAGAAAAATCTAGCGCCTGGGACGATAAAAAAATAAAAGAAGCTTTAAATAGAAATCTTAAGGAGTTTGCTCCTGGACTTGAGGATGATGTTTTTGTCATTTCTTTAGTTGATTCGATTTTAAAAAAATGTGATGTTATTGACGAGATAATAACAAAAGCAGCTCCAGATTGGCCTTTAGATAAAATATCAGTTGTTGATAGAAATATATTGAGAATTGGCTTATCAGAGCTTTTGTTTGGAGATAGAAATGAAGTTCCTCCTAAGGTTGCTATCAATGAAGCCATCGAATTGGCAAAAACTTTTGGTGGTGAAAATTCTGGTAAATTTGTAAATGGAGTTCTCGGTGCTGTATATAAAGAAATAGGAGAGCCAGGTAAAGAACAAGTAAGTAAAAAAAAGAAAGAAGAAGAGCCTCTAGATATTACAAAACTTCCAGTAGAAAAATTAGGTGGTGCTTTGATTTATGCAAAGAAACCAGCCTCGACTAGTACGAGTCTAGGCGGGGGGAATAATATTTTATTTGCATTAGTTCATGATGTGTTTGGATATTGGACTTTATCAAAAGGAAAGATAGGAGATACAGAAGAAACAAAAGGAGAAACTACAGAAGAAGGAACAATAAGAAAAATAAAAGAAGAAATTGGTTTGGATATAACAATAAAAGAAAAGATAGGAGAAAATGAATATGTTGCTACTCATCCAGAAAAAGGGAAGACTTTGAAAAAGGTGACATATTTCTTGGCAGAAAGTGAATATAGAGAAATTCAATTGGGAGAATCTGGTGGTTTGGATAATGCAAAATGGTTTCAACTTTCTGAGATTCCAGAACTTCGTATTTACAATGATATTATTCCACTTGTCACAAAGGCCATAGAAATATTGAGCAAAAAAGAAATTTAGATTATAAAGTTTAATACATAAAGAAAATGATACAGTTTTCAGATTTTGAAAAAAATACAAAAATAGTTTTTAAAGATAAGAATTTATTAAAACAAGCTTTCATTCATCGATCATACATCAATGAGAATGCAGGTTCTTTTTTGTCACACAATGAACGTTTAGAATTTTTAGGGGATGCTGTATTGGAATTAGTCGTGACAGATTTTTTATATAAAAAATATCCAAATTACACAGAAGGAGAATTGACAGCTATTAGATCTGCTTTAGTAAATGCAATAATAATTTCAGAAGTTGCTTTGAAGGTAGGAATGAATGATTATTTGCTTTTATCTAAAGGTGAATCGAAAGATAATGGTAAAGCAAGACAATATATTTTGGCAAATACATATGAAGCTTTTGTCGGAGCTGTTTATCTAGATCAAGGATATGATGTTGTGAATAAATTTATAACCACTAGTCTATTGCCACATACAGACGAGATAGTCTCCAAAAAGCTTTGGCGAGATGCAAAGAGTCTAGTTCAAGAAAAAGCTCAGGAATTTGTACAAGTTACTCCTTTATATAAAGTTTTGCATGAATCAGGCCCTGACCATGACAAACATTTTACTGTCGGTATCTTTTTTGGACAGAGCTTGATAGCTGAAGGAAAAGGTAAATCTAAACAAGAAGCAGAACAGAAAGCAGCAGAAATGGCATTAAAAATAAAAAATTGGATGGAATAAAATATGAGATTAAAGAACCTCGAAATAAATGGTTTTAAATCTTTCGCGAAAAAAACTGTTTTAGAGTTTCAACATCCTGTCGTATCTATTGTGGGTCCAAATGGATCAGGTAAATCAAATGTAGTAGAAGCATTGCGTTTTGTTCTAGGAGAACAGTCCATGAAATCAATGCGTGGCTCACAAGGAGCGGATTTGATATTTAAAGGTTCAAAGAATTTACCAAAGAGTTCTAGGGCCAGCGTGACTATATATTTTGATAATTCTGATAATGTTTTCAAATTATCGAATGAAACTGGAGAGAATTTAAATTTAAATTACGATGTGATATCTATTTCTCGTGAAGTTTTTTCTGATGGTTTAAATAAATATATTTTAAATGGGTCAGAGGTTAGATTGAAAGATATAAATAATTTATTGTCATCTGTTAATATTGGTTCTTCTGGACATCACATAATCTCACAAGGAGAGGCAGATAGGATTTTGAATGCATCGCCAAAAGATAGGAGAGAGATGGTAGAAGATGCTCTCGGTTTGAAAATATATCAATATAAAATAAAAGAAGCAGGACGCAAGCTAGAGAGAACAGCAAATAATATGAAAGAAGTTTCTCTTTTGCGTCGCGAGAATGCTCCACATTTAAATTTCTTAAGGAAACAAGTTGATAAATTTGAAAAAGCGAAAGAAATGCAAGTTAGCTTGTTGTCTTTGTATAATGAGTATTTGAAAAAAGAAAGTATCTATTTAGAAAATGAAAAACAAAATCTTTCGAATGAAAAGAACAAAATAGTTGCTGAATTAGAAAGCATAAAAGATAAGATAGAAAGTGTAGAAGAAGAAAACATAATAGAAAGTGAAAAAGAAAAACAATTGAAAGATTTAGAAAGAAAGGTAAACGAGATTCGTCACGTAAAGGGTGAAATAGAACGAAAATTGGGAAGAATAGAGGGAATGATAGAAATGGAAGAAAGGAGAGAGAAGAAGGCTCCAGCAATTGTTGTAAAAAATCCCGAAGAAATAAAAGCAATTTTTGATGAGATTGCTGAAGAAATAGAAGTGGCTATTGTTGAAGAAAATGTTTCTGAGATTAAGTTCATTCTTTTGAGAATAAAAGATGTTTTGCAAAAATTTAATCAGACAGAAGAAAAGACAGAGAATCATTCCATCAATTCAGAAATTTTGGAGTTGAAAAATGATCAACAAAGGATCTTGTCTGAAATGCAAAATATTACCAACGAAGAGAATAAGATTTTTGAGAGCATTCAGGTTTTGAGAGGTCAAATAAGAGAAGAGAAAGAAATTTTACATACAAAAGAGAAAGAGAGGTTTAATTTTAGAGTTAGAAACCAAGAATTAACTTCTCATTTAGAAATAATTTCAGTAAAAGAATACAACTTATCCAAACAACAAGAATCATTTGAAAACGAATTGAGGGAGGGGTCTATACTTATTGGAAATGATATTTTGAATTATAAAAATTTCGAGGCTTCTTTGGAAGTGGATCGTGGGCTTCAAGAAGAATTAAAAAGAAAAATTGAACGTATAAAAATAAAATTAGAAGATGTTGGTTTAGGAGGAGGGGCTGATGTTTTGAAAGAATATGAAGAAGTGTCTCAAAGAGATAGTTTTTTGGCTAAAGAGATGGAAGATTTAGCTAAGAGCATAGAATCACTACGTTTGTTGATAGCAGACTTGAAAGAGAAAATAGATATAGAATTTAAAGAAGGTATCAAAAAAATAAATATAGAATTTAGTAAATTCTTTTCTCTGATGTTTGGAGGAGGGGAGGGATATTTATCAGTAGTTACAGAAAATAAAAAGAAAAAAAATAACGAAGAATCCTTCGAAACCACTCGGGATGATTCTGGTGAATCAGATATAATATTTGAACAGGGTATAGAAATAAATGTGACTCTTCCTCATAAAAAGGTGAAAGAATTGAATGCTCTTTCAGGAGGAGAAAGATCTCTTACTTCTATTGCTCTTTTGTTTGCGATGTCTCAAGTAAATCCACCACCATTCTTAGTTTTAGATGAGACAGATGCGGCTTTAGATGAAGCAAACTCACGAAAATATGGAGATATGTTAGAAAAACTTTCTCATCATTCTCAGCTTGTCGTTGTCACACACAACAGAGAGACGATGTCTCGAGCAGGTATTTTGTATGGGGTTACAGTCGGAGCTGACGGTGCCTCAAAACTTCTTTCAGTAAAACTAGATGAAGCAAAAGCGATTGCAAAATAATAAATTTGACTTTCTTTGTCAAGAGATGTAATCTAAAAACTAGTTAAATAAACTAGTTTTTTTACAAATTAAAAATCAAATGAGGTGCCTCATGGAAATTAATTCAGCGAGAATTCTCGTAGTAGATGATGTTGCAGCTTGCACTGCAATCATCATGAAAATTTTAAAAGAAAATTCTTTTAAAAATGTTATATCCGCTTCTAATGGTGTAGATGCTATTAGCTTATGTGCTAATTCTGAGTTTGATTTAGTACTAATTGGTCCAGGACGTTCGGTATTAAATAGTTTTGAAACCATCGGCACGATAAGAGACATACCAATACCTCTTTTTAAAAAAATCCCTATCATTGCGATGATAAAAGATGAAAAAGATTCAAAAGAAGAAGTTTTATTTGCAGGAGCAACAGACGTTATTTTAAAGCCTATAAAAAAAGAAGATCTTGTAGGCATATTAAAAAAATATTTAGAAAAGGAACCTAAGGAAGATTAACTTGGCTCGGTGTGTTTTATGACGCACCGAGCCTTTTTTATTTAAATTTTAATTTTTATAAGATATATAATTATCCCCATATACGCCATAGCGTATATGGGGATTGAGTGATATTATTTATATATGAGTTTTAAAAGAAAATTATATTATAGAGGAATGGAAGTGAATTCTTTTGGTATCCCAATTTTTTCACAAGGCAGAAAGAGTCGTTCAAAGATGAAAAACAGAAAGAGAACTTTTTATAATATTGCTTTTTATTCTCCTTTTAATAAAGATTCTTCAAAAAATTTAATCGTAATGTACGATATTCCTTCTGATAAGAAAAAAGAAAGAGATTGGTTTCGCAGACAATTGATAAAATTTAATTATATTATGATTCAAAAAAGCGTTTGGGTGGGCCCCTCTCCATTGCCAAAAGATTTTTTAGATTATTTAAAAGAGATAAAGATAGGGGATAACTTTAAAACATTTAAATTAGCTAAATCTTATACTAATTTTAAAAAAGTTTAATAATTTAAACTTCCTCATATCAGCCATGGCGTATACGGGGAAGAAGAGATATAAACATACAAAACTTGACATGTAAAGAGAGAGAGTATTCTGAGTTAAATTTGTACAAATAAATTTAACTAATTTGAGGTTAGTATGGCCTTATCTGCAAATGAACGTGAAGAAGAGTTCGAAAAAGTTCTTCTTATGGGTATTGGATTGCCTTGTCCAAAAAATATGCCTATTAAAGAACTTTCAAAAAAATCCCTTGAGATGATAGATAAATTACTATTATCAATGCAAGAGATATTTGATGTTTCTCCTGATAAAGGTGAACAAGTTCGGTTGGCATTTATTATTAGGCAACTTCAAGAGTTCAAAAAAGAAATAGAAAAAAATGAGTTTTTTGTTTACCTTAGATTTTCTTATTTGGCTGCTTTAAGCCAAGGAATTATGGTATATAAAAGAGAATTTAAGTTAATCTAAAGGATTTCATTAAACTTTTTAAAATTGCAGAAGAAATTTTGGATGTTTGATTTGGCTCGGTGTGTTTTATGACGCACCGAGCCTTTTTTATTTGAATTTTAGTTTTTCTTCTTTGCCGTTTATTATTTTTTCTATTTTAAATAATTTGTTTAATTTAGAAATATTTTTCTTTACTGTCATACCACCATCTTTGTCTAATTTAATCTCAACTATCATACCCTCCATTGTGTTTTTAGAAAAACCTTGGTCAAAGATAAAATTACCGAGTGAATACATAATATAGCCGTCTTTGTAAATTTCTGTATCTTCTACAACATGAGGATGATGTCCGACAACTATTTTTGCTCCAGAATCGATAGCTTTATGAGCTAGATATTCTTGTCTTTTGTTGTGTATTGTCTTGTATTCATCTCCAAAATGAAATGATACTATTAAATGATCTACTAATTTAGATGCATTATTTATTATTTCTTCAAAACGAGGGTTGTTTGCTAATAGTATTCCGGCACTTTCTTCTGTTGCTTTCATCCAGTTTGGCCCTACATCTGAGAACCCTAGATATCCTATTTTGATACCATATTTTTCTATGATTACAGGCCTTTCTGCTTCTGTATTATTTATACCTCCTCCAGTATAAAATATTTCATTTTCTTCTAAACGAGATAGTGTGTCAGCGAAAGCTTCTCTTTTCCAATCTCCCATATGATTGTTTGCAACAGACATTATATCAAAACCTGCTCCTTTTATAGCTGGTATTACTGAAGGATCCATCCTAAATGAATATAAATTACGCATGTCTTTTCCTTTATCTGAGGCGGGTCCTTCTAAATTGGCAAAAGATATATCTGATTTTTTTAATAATGTTAATTTTTCAAACAAAAAAGAAAAGTCCCCGTTAAAGTTTTTATTCACAGAGCTTTCTACCCCTCGATCGAGCATCATATCTCCGACAAAAGTTAGATTTACATAATCTTGATCATAAATTATAGGAAGATCTGTTCTTTCTTTTACCCAAGCTACACTCGCATCAGATGCTCCTCCATAATAAATATTTTTATTTAAATATTTTAAAATATTTTCTACATCTTTTAATCTATCTTTACTTCTTAAAAGAGAGATAGAGATGTGGCGTGTGCCCGTCTTTGAAAGGGGAAGAGAGAAAGTAGATATGACCGTTTGTAAGGCAGGATATGTAAAACCGCTTTTACCTCCAGTATAATTTTCCTTACGTAAAAATTGACTTATATTAAACCATGTATGTTTTTTTTCTGAATAATTGCGTTTTGTTGTTATTTCAAATATGTCTGGATTTTTTAATTTTATATAGCCAGCTAATTTGAACATATCTAAAGCTGTTGATTGATTGTTTGCTGAGAGACCACTAGGGTCTTCAAAAGATGTCTTTTCTAAATTTAATTTTAAAGAGTTTTGATTCATTCTTTTTATAAAAATATTTCTATCGAAATATTGAGCGATGGCTTCAGCTGCGTCATTACTAGATTCTAAGAGTAGGGGGTATATCAAAGTAGAAATTTTTATTTTTTCATTTATTTTTAAATTTCCATTATTTCCACTGGTTGTTAATATTTTTTGGGAAATCTTCACAGTATCATCTGTATTCATTAATTCTTTAGCTGTTAACGCAGTCATGAGCTTGGAGACAGAAGCTAATGGGAATCTCATATCTTCATTTTTTTTCAAAATTATTTCTCCTGTATCTAGGTCTCCTACGACATAGGCTTCTGCACTTACTGTAGGTTTTAAATATTGATCTTTCGCAAAATAGGCCAATTGAGGAATATTCTCTTCTGTGTAAATAGGGTAGCCTTCGATGGCTAATGCTTTATTTTCGGCATTTGTTGTTATTGTTTTAAAATTTATATTTTTAATTAAAAAAGAAGCCAAAAAGATACCAATAATTATGGAGGATATTATTAAAGTTGTTATTTTTATTTTTTTACTTAATTCAAATTTCATACTAATACGTAATCTATTGTTTTTCGTTCAAGGTCTGTACTTTTAACTTTTATTTTTACCATATCACCAAGACGGTATATCTTTTTATTTTTTTGCCCCTTCAGCTCTAATTTCTTTTCATCAAAAACATAAAAATCGTCTTCTATGTCTTTTGCTCTCACTAGGCCTTCGCATTTTGTCTCTATTTCTTCTACATAAAAACCCCATTCTGTGACGCCGCTTATAACGCCTTTGAAATTTTGGGATATATGGGCAGACATATATTCTACTTGTTTGTATTTTATGGAAGCTCTTTCTGCATCAGAAGCATATTTTTCTCTTTCAGAAGTTTTTCTTGATATTTCTTCGTAAATATTTAATTTTTCTTTGCCGACTTTTTGTCCTTTTAAATAATCAGTCAAAAGTCTGTGTACTACTATATCTGGGTATCTTCTGATAGGTGAGGTGAAATGAGTATAGTATTCAAAAGCTAAACCATAATGTCCTACATTCTTTGTAGAATAGACAGCTTTTGCCATAGACCTTATCACCGCTCTTTGTACCGTGTCTTCTTCATTCTTGCCTGATAATTTTTCTAGAAGTTTGTTTATTTCATGTGAAGGTATTATGCCATTTACTAAAGAAACTTTATGACCAAGTCCTTTTAAAAATGTAGCTAAATCTGCCATTTTTTCTTTACTAGGGGAATCATGAATTCTATAGATAAAAACACCATCCCCGCCTAGACTCGCGCTAGTCGAGGCTGGTTTCTTTGTTCCTTTTGATATCGTCTCTGCTACTTTTTTATTTGCTAAAAGCATAAATTCTTCAATCAACTTGTTTGAATCACCACGTTCTTTTTTGATTACTTTAAGTGGTTTTCCATCTTTATCTAAAATAAATTTTACTTCTTCTTGTTCGAGAGAAATAGCTCCGTTTTCAAATCTTTCTTTGGTAAATTTCTTTGCTAGGCCATTCAATATGGAAAGTTCTTTATGCAATGGAGCTGTTTCTTTTTTGATTACTTCCTCTGCTTCTTCATAGGTAAATCTTTTTTGAGAATGTATTACCGTGCGGCCAAACCAACAATTTTTAACTTGAGCATTTTTGTCTATAATAAAAACTGCACTCATTGTGAGTCTGTCTTTGTTTGGAACAAGTGAACATAAATCATTCGAAAGTACTTCAGGCAACATCGGGATCGTTCTGTCTACGAGATAAACCGAAGTACCTCTCTTCTGTGCTTCTTTGTCGAGCTCACTTCCTATCTTTACATAATTAGATACATCAGCGATATGTATTCCTATTTCATACATGCCCTCCATAGCTTTAGCGTAGGAGGGGTCATTATTATTTATTTCTTTAAACGAGAGAGCATCATCAAAATCTTTCGCATCTTCTGGATCAATAGTAAAAGTTAAAGTTTCTCTAAAATCACGCCTACCAGTATAATCCTCGCTACGTATTCCTAGGCTTTTTATTTTTTTGGCTTCATCTTCAACTTTTTGTGGTAGATCATTATCGAAACCTTTTTCTATAGCTATCGCATGCATTTCTGTGTTATTGTCACCCGGAGTACCTAATATTTTTAATATTTTTCCTTCGGGGGCTTTTTGGGGATCATTCCATGAAGTTATCTCCACATAGACTTTCTGGCCAGATTTTGCAGTGTTTAACATTTTTTCAGGTATTAAAATATCTGTGTACATCTTTGTGTCATCTGGCTTGAGAAAATACATAGAATTTTGTTTTTCTAAAACTCCAGAAAAGCCAATTTTTGCACGAGAGACAACACCAGAAACTTCTCCTGTAACTCTTTTATTCTTTCTTTGATGTAATTTTATTTGAACGATATCACCATGTAGGGCAGTATTTAGATCTTTGAAATTAACCTCGATGTCTTCTTTTTCATTACTCTTTATTTCATTAGTTAATCTTACGTAGCCTGTGCCTTTAGCTGTTATTGATATTGTGCCTTCCAGTTTTTTCTTTTTTTCTTGTTTTTTATCTTTCATTACTTTAAATATAACATAAATATGTTTATTTGCCTTTTTGGGGAATTATGTTAGACTATCTTTATGTTAAAAATAAGATTACAAAGAATTGGCAGAAAGAACGACCCATCATTTAGGGCGGTTTTGACTGATTCCAAAAACAGTACAAAGAGTGGTAAGTTTTTAGAAATAGTTGGTACTTATAATCCAAAAGCAGGGGAAACCAGTTTTAAAACTGAAAGAATACAATACTGGGTAGGGAAAGGTGCTCAGCTTTCAGATACTATGCATAACTTTATGGTTCATCAAAAAGTTATCGAAGGCAAGAAAAAGAACGTGCTTCCAAAGAAATCTCCAACTATAAAAAGAAAGGAGTTGAAAGCTAAAAAATAATCGTATATAATTTGTTAATTGGTAGCGCAAATAATTACTCTAGGTCGTAGTGCTACTAACATTAAAAATAAAATATTTATTCTGAACATTATGCAAGACGCTGACAAAGCATTTCTAGAATACGTAGTGAAGGCATTAGTAGACAATCCGAACGATGTAAAACTCGATCGTACTGTCGACGAAATGGGAGTTCTCATTTCTCTCACCGTAAATCCTGCCGACATGGGCAAGATCATCGGAAGAATGGGTAATACAGCAAAAGCTATTCGTACATTGCTAAGAATCATCGGCATGAAAAATAATGCCCGTGTAAACTTAAAGATAAACGAACCAGAAGGCGGTGTAAGACCAATGAATGCTTCTATGACGACAAAAACTGTCGACCAAGCAATGGAAGATTTGAAAGGAATTTAAATTAAAATAAAAAAGAGCCCCGACTTTTAGTCGGGGCTCTTTTGGTGTATGATGATAAACATGCATTTCCATGTAATCACAATTTTCCCAGATATTTTTGACTCTTATTTGAATGAGTCTATTATTGGGCGGGCAATAAAAAATAAGCTTATTTCTGTTAAGTTTTATAATCCAAGAGATTATATTAAAGGCAATAAAAGTAATTATAAGCCAGTGGATGACAAGCCTTATGGTGGAGGCCCTGGTATGGTTATGAAAGCTGAGCCCATTCTTAAAACTGTTGAATCAGTTTTAAGAAAAATATCCACCCCGTCTCGCAAGCGAGCCACCCCTCAAGAGGGGAATAAGAAAATTTTAATAATAAATTTTATTCCTAGTGCAGAAAAATTTACTACTACTTATGCAAAAAATATTTCTAAAAAATATACGGATGTCATTTTGATTTGTGGAAGATACGAAGGCATAGATGCGAGAGTAGATAAAATATTAAAAACAAAAAAACTTTCAATAGGGGATTATGTTTTAACGGGAGGGGAAATACCAGCTATGATACTTGTCGATTGTGTTTCTCGTCAGATAGAAGGAGTGCTTGGTAATTTTGATTCACGAGAGGAAGAAAGAGTGTCTTCAAGTGAAGTTTATACAAGACCAGAAGTTTTAAAATACCCTTCTTCGCACAAGGCTTCGAAAGGGCAAGTAAAAATAAAAACTTACAGAGTTCCAAAAGTTCTTTTGTCAGGCAACCATAAGGATATAGAAGAGTGGAAGAAAGGTAGTAGTAAATGATATCGTAAATATATGAACATGGAAAAATTACAGACAAATAACGAAGTAATAAAATCTATTGAAATTTCTAAAGAAGAGATAGAAGCTATTAATTCTATTAACAAATTTTTAGATGAACTTTCTCAGGAAGAAATTAAGTATTTTAATGGGCCCATAGGATATGAAGAAAGTACTGCAGAAAAAATTCAGGAAATTTTTGAAAAGAAAAAAAATAAACTAGAAGAAAAAACTTTTTCTTCTGCAGAAGAAAGGCACGCCTTTATTTTTAAAGCAAAGAGAGAGGCGGAATATGAATCTTGTTCAGATGTTGTTGAATATAAGAATAATCAGCTAAGTAGGTTGATTGAATTTATAGAAAAGCAAAAAATTTGGAAAACAAAAATTAGCACTGCATCAAATATAAATTATAGTGTATATATACATAAAAATTTTGAAAATTTTATTCAAGATCTTAAGAAATCTGAAGAATATCATAAGATTAATTCATTTGCTGGACAGAATCGCAATTCACTCTATTATATCTCTAATTCAGGAGTTTCATTAAGAATCAAAATGGCAAGACTTCATCCAAATGGGAATATAAGAGAGGCTTTACAGCATGCGAATGAGTTGTTTTTGTGTGTTGATGAAATAACAGACCCAGACCAAAAAGAGAAATCAGTAAATGGTTCTTCTGAATTTCCTTCACAAATTGTCTCCTTTGAACCTAGACTAGGGCATAGAGTAGAAGAATTTTTTACCCAAAATTTTATAAATCACCAAGAAGGGAATTTTAAATCTGGTATCAAAATTTTAAAAGAGAAAGATAAAATAATTATTAAAAATTCAGATGGCTATCATTCAGGACATTATATAAATAATATCTACAACCTAGAAAGATAGGTAATTTAAAAAGTAAATTTAACAAAAGCTTTAAAATATTCTTTTTCGCACAAGGCTTCGAAAGGGCAAGCAAAAACAAAAATTATAAAGTACCCAAAGTACTACTTTCAGGGAATCATAAGGATATAGAAAATTGGAAACAAAAAAAGTAAAAAAGGTGGAGAAAATTTCTCCACCTTTTAGGCCATAGATTTAAGCCATAGAATCTTTTGTTATTTGGAGTTGTTTATCAGTGTCCAAATCCAAGATTTTTTTTTGCATCTCTTCAGATATTTCTTCGATTTCCATATCTAAATCTATACGATTTTTAGATATGACTTTCACATTATTTTTTAGAAGAAAATCAAATACTTTATCAAAATCAGAATAACCATAAATTAAAATGAACATATTTATCTCCCGAATTGTTTTTTATAATATTATACTTAAATTGTTAAATGTCAAAAATCGTATTCTAACCAATAGCTTGGACGGAATTAATTAATAATTGACTTGGTGTTTTTAAATTAATTCCCATATGAAGTCTTTCGTAATTGTAGTATCTCAAATATTTTTTAAGTTCGCAATTAATTTTAAAAACATTGTTTGGTA
>JAMPXW010000002.1 GCA_023701005.1 Burkholderiales bacterium
ACCTACTTCTTCTTTGCTGAAACCTCTTCTTACCATGTACACAGCATCTCTGCGTACCTTAGGCATGTGTGGATTTTTTGTATATGACATATATTTATGATATTACCTTCAGTCCGTCCAAGCTATTGAACCATTACGAAAAATTTGACTATTGTTTGCATAAGTAGTAATTTAAAGAAAAAGTACATCACAAAAATAGAGGAAAAAATGGAAGAGAAATTATTAGTTCCTGATCCGCCACAAGTAACTATTGTAGTGGAAGAGAAAGCAAAAGAAAATCTACAAAAATGGATATCTTTTATAAAGAATTTATCTCCTAGAATTTTAATAGAAGATAATATTTCTAGAGAAAGATTGTATTCTTTGTATAATGCTTCAAGAAAACTTTGTCATCTTGATGAAGATGATCAAATTGTAGATTGGCCAGAACTTCAAGATGTTGCTTTCGTTGTTTTCATTAATTCTTCACATACCAAATCTGATAATTATCTTCTTCCAGATATTTATATTTTTTGTTATAGAAATTGGGCTTTTTCTTTAGATCATTTTCAACGTGATAGTAATGATGAAAAAGATGAGTATGTAGACTACAACACATATTCACTTAAAGACTTTCCAGAAGAAGCATTATCTTGGGAACATGTTTCTGGTACATTAATAGTTAGTGATTTAGAAAGAATTGAAAAAACTGTTCCAGATTTAAAAACTAAATCTTGATCCAAAAAGAGAAAAGCCGTACATCTGTACGGCTTTTTTGTTATGCTATCTTTGCTCCCAATTTTTCCAAAGGTTCAAATATTGGATCTTTGTTGGTATTTTGTTGATTCCATGGATGAAGGAAGTGTCTTTTATTTAAACCGAAAGATCCAGGAATTCTTTTAGTAGCTACTTCATGCCAAGAGCTAAGAAACCAAATTTGAGAATCATTATTTTTGCTTTTGGCTGCTTCTGCTATATGCCAACCAAGTCCATTTGGTGATATCATTATCAAGTAGTCATCGTTTATTGAATCGATGTCTACTTCTAAAGAAATAATACGAAACTGATCTTCCTCGATAAATTTCATAGCTTCATTAATTTTTGATGTCGCTATTATCTCAGCATCAGGAAAAAGTTCATTCCATTTTAAAACTAGTTTAGAGAGATATTTTTTTTCGTCTACTACTAGAATTTTCATCAGCCCTCCGATGATTAATAGTTTATTATTGAATGTACAATTTGTAGTAGGGTAACACAATTAACTTATATTGTCAAAATTTTACAACAAATCTTCTGGATCTACAAAGACCTCATAAGAAAAAGGTAAAGAGTATAAAAGGTTTGATAAATGTGAATCGAGTGAAGAATTAAGAGAAAATATTGGTAAAGACCATTTTTTAGGATCTAATTTTATTAATGCATTCATGATATATTGGTTTTTATTTTTTGAAATAAATCCACCAAAGATGTCTGGCTCATAATCTTTGAATAATTCAGCTAATACTTTTTTAGCTTCAATAGACCCTTCTTTGTCACCTAAATATGTTATTTTTATAAAACGTTTATATGGTGGATACTTTAGATTTTTTCTGTCTTGTAATTCTCCACGAACAAAAGAAAGTAGATTTTCTGATTTTACAGCAAGTAATGCTCCATCATTTTTGTTTTTAGTTTGTATTATTAATTTTCTTTCAGTATTAGAAAGGATAGAGATTAGAAGCTGAATAATTTTCTCGCTTATTTTATAATTTGGTATCGTCCAAAGTCCATCGAAAGAAGCCATGACAGATAAATTAACTTTTTCTTTTAAATAGAAAAATGCCATTTCAGTTCCTATTAAAATAGAACCGTGATTCTTTGTAAATTCTTTTATTACTTTTTCTGCTTCATTTGATGTTTTAACAGATTCTTTATCTAATTTAAAAATTTTATTGTTTGGAAAATGATTTTTTATTTCTTCAAAAATAGTATCTGTGCCTATACCAAGTGGCATAAGATTCCAGCTATTGCAATTAAGGCATCTGGTTTCAGGGTCTTTTTCAGTATTACACTTATTACAAGCAAACATTCTTTTTTTACCATCACGAGAAAGATACAAAACAAGGGGAGCCAGACATTTATCACAGTTTATTGTTTCATTACAATCTTTACATACTGTATACGTGGCCAAGCCTTTTCTTAAAGAGAATATAAAAACATTTTTCTTATTGTTCAAAGTATTTTCTATCTCTTCCAAAGATTCGTCACTAATTATTTTAAATTTTGTTGTTTTTTTATTTTGTTCTATCTCTGTTATGTGTTTTTTGTTTTTGTTTGTGTCTATTATATCTATTTTTATTCTGTCAAAATTTGTTCTAAATGATATAGGATATACTTCACCAAGGCCTTCAGTGTTTAACCTTTCTATGGTTTCAAATCGCAATAATGTATCAGCTAATATGAATTTGGCCCCTATTTTTGAAGCGAAAATTTCTGCGAAAGTTCTCATGTCTAAATGAGGTTTTGGAATCATTTTATAAGCATTTGAACTTTCATGTTCTACGATTATTGTAGAGATATCCATACGAGGAATAGACAAAAATTGTGTAGTTCCCAATATCAATACTCCATGTTGAGAATTTATTATTTTTTCATAATTTTCTAAAATCTTTTTTGTTTTTAAACCTCCATGCATAGAAAAAGTGAAATTCTCTATTCCTTTTGAGAGAGCTTGTTCGAAAAGTTCTATGTCGTACTGAGAAGGTAAAACTATAAAAACAGATTTTTTGAGTGCAAAATTTCCTCTTATTAAAGTTTTATAAAAAGACAACCTATCTTCTAAGCTTGCTTGAAATAATAATTTTTCAGTTAGGATGTTCTTTTCTAAGGACAGTCCTTGGGTAGGCTCTTTTAAGGACTGTCCTTTAGGAGAAAATTTTTCTATTTCGTCGTACTTTTCTCTGAAGAGAGATGGAACTAAGGAAATTACAGCATTGTTTTTCTTTGCTACAAAATAAGAACTTAAAAGAAAAGTTGATTCTAAAAATTCATCTCGAAAGATTGAATGTTTTTTTACTTCAACAATTTTTTTTAATTTGAAAGACATATCTTTGATTCCAGATTTTATATCTTCTACATCTTGAGAAGAGATTACCAATCCTAAGATATTTTTGTTACGTACCGGCACGTTTACGATACTGCCATTTTTGACGTCTTTCGAAGTAAAATAAGTCAAATCTGTCTTAAAAACTCCTTTTTGTAACGGGATAACGGTCACAATTTTCATATTTCTATTCTAACATAACTTGTGATATATTTACTTTATGGGATTTTTTTCAAGGAAATTGGGTATAGATTTAGGTACAGCTAATACGTTGGTTTTTCTTCCTGGCCGAGGTATCGTTTTAAACGAGCCTTCTGTCGTTGCTGTTTCTGAACAAGATAATAAAATATTAGCTATAGGTTTTGAAGCTAAAGACATGATAGGAAAAACTCCAGAGTCTATAATTACTTACTGCCCAATGAAAGATGGAGTTATTGCAGATTATAGAGTCACAGAAGCAATGCTTCATTATTTTATTAATAAAGCCTTAGGTAAATTTAATTTATTCAAACCAGACGTGATGGTCTCTGTTCCTGCTGGAGTCACAAGCACTGAAAGACGAGCTGTGGTGGAAGCCGCTATTCGTGCAGGGGCTAGAAATGCTTATGTCGTTAAAGAACCAATACTCGCAGCTATAGGAGCAGGTATTCCTATTTATGAATCTAAAGGATACATGGTAGTAGACATAGGAGGAGGCACCACAGATGTAGCTGTGATATCTTTAGGAGGAATTGTAGCTTCTACTTCAGTAAAATGTGCTGGAAATAAAATTGATCAAGCCATCGCAGATTATATAAAGAAAACTTTTAATCTTGCTATTGGAGACAGGACAGCAGAAGAAGTAAAGATAAAGATAGGCGCAGCTGTTCCATTGGAAGAAGAATTAAGAGTCACAATAAAAGGACGAGATTTTATTCAAGGTTTGCCAAGATCAGCACAAGTCGGGACGAATGAGATAGTGAAAGCAATCGATGCAGAATTAAAACAAATCGTTAAAGCTATAAAAGATGTATTACAAGAAACCCCTCCAGAGCTTGCTTCAGACATAATGGATTATGGCATCATAATGACAGGTGGTTCTTCTCAGTTACGAAATCTTACGGATTTGGTTTATAGGAAAACAGGTGTTAAAGCTGCTCTCGCAGAAGATGCTTTGTTTTGTGTGGTAAAAGGTACAGGCATAGCTTTAGAACATTTAGATGTTTATAAAAAAACAGTTTTAAGTAAGAAATAATGGATATTTTTAAACATTTAGATAAAAATAATTTACATCATGCTTATTTAATAGAAGGCGCATATGAAGAAGTCGTGCCCGAGATTTTTTCTTTTATAGAAAGTTTAGGAATAGCAACTAATCAAAATCCTGATTTTTCTCACATAATATTAGATTCTTTTAAAATAGAAGATGCTCGTAATTTAAAAACTGTAGAGTATGAAAAAGGATTTTCTGGAAATAAAAAAATATTTTTAATTACAGCTAATAATTTTTTATTAGAAGCTCAAAATACTTTATTAAAAATATTTGAAGAGCCGATAGAAGATACTCATTTTTTCTTAGTTGTTCCTAATAAGAATATTTTATTGAAAACATTGCTTTCTAGATTTTATGTTATTTCTACTAAAAAGGATCAGACAGAAGAAATAAAAAAAGCAGAGCAATTCATTAAGATGAATAAAAAAGAAAGAATTGAGTTTATAAAAGAATTATTAACGGATGCAGAAGAAGACGAAGAGGATGATTTATCAATTAGAGAAGAGAGTCCTAGGTCAAAATGTATTAATTTATTAAATGCTGTAGAATTTTTATTGCAAAATAAATTTATTACAAAAGATGAACTTATTAAAAAGTCATTACAAATTTGTTTTGCTCACATATTGAAAGTTCGTCAATTTTTAAATCAACCAGGTTCTGCCATGAAGACTTTGATGGAAAGTGTGGCCTTAATTATTCCCAATTTTTAATTGTTTTTATTAAATGATATACTAAATATATGCAATACAATTTTTCAAATTTTAAATTAGAGATTAACAAGATAGCGGAGTTTTTAGGTAAAGAATACAGTCAATTAAACATAGGTCGTGCTTCTCCGATGATACTCGACAGTGTGTCTGTAGATTCTTATGGGTCTAGAATGCCTTTAAAAAACGTCGCTTCTGTGTCTATTGAAGATCCTAAGACCTTGCGTGTAATTCCTTGGGATAAAAATCAAATAAAAGAAATAGAAAAAGCTATTTTGGCTGCAAATCTTGGATTGTCAGTGGCCGTAGATGGTTCTGGTATTAGGGCAATATTTCCACAATTAACTACCGAAACGAGACAAACTTTGGTAAAAGTTCTAAAAGAAAAGTTGGAAGACAGCAGAATAACTGTTCGCAAAGAAAGAGAAAGGATCTGGGATGATATACAAAAATTAGAAAAAGAAGGGAAGATGACAGAAGATGAAAAGTTTAGAGCTAAGGATGATTTACAAAAAGTTATTGACGAAATTAATCAAAAATTAGAAGAAGTTTTTGCAACAAAAGAAAAGGAAGTTTTAGGATAATTGGGAAATGAATATATTTATTTTTATTATAATTTTATTAGTTTTAGTTTTAGTTCATGAATTTGGACATTTTTTTACTGCTAAAAAATTTGGTATAAGAGTAGATGAGTTTGGTTTTGGTTTTCCCCCAAAATTATTTTCTAAAAAATATGGAGAGACAGAATACAGTTTTAATCTTTTACCTATTGGGGGTTTTGTAAAAATATTTGGAGAGAATATAACAGAAGAAAGTATTTCGGGAGTAGATTCTTCAAGGAGTTTTGTAAACAAACCAAGATGGCAACAAGCCATAGTACTTTTAGCTGGAGTCATGGCTAATTTTTTATTGGCGTGGTTTTTGTTTTCTTTTAGTTTTATGTCCGGGTTGCCTACTTCGGCTGGCAATGAAGTTAAGGGATATGAATTGGAAAATGTTAATTTAGTTGTCGTTTCTGTTATTTCAGATTCTCCTGCAGAAAAGGCAGGTTTGAAATCTGGAGATAAAATAGTTTCAGTGAAAAATGAAAACGATGTTTTAAATGATATTAATCCAGATTCTTTAAGATCTTTTGTTATAACGCATTCTGGTAAGGAAGTAGAGTTTGGTTATTTGAGAGGCAAAAGTGACATTATAAATAATATTAAAGTAATTCCGGTTGTTAATGCTAAAAATGACAATCCTAGTATAGGGATAGCAATGGATATGATAGGTACAGCCAAATTGCCATTTTTTAGGGCTTTTTGGGAGGGTTTGAAGCTTGACATAGAAGTCACAAAAAGTACTGTTTTGGGGCTTTATACGCTTATAAAAGAGGGTTTGATGGGTAAAGGGAGCTTTTCTTCTGTCACTGGTCCTGTGGGCATGGTGGGGATAGTAGGAGATGCTTATGAATTTGGTTTTGTTTATTTGATGTCTTTTGCAGCCCTCATCTCTGTAAATTTGGCAATTATAAATCTTGTTCCTTTCCCAGCCTTAGATGGAGGGAGGTTACTTTTTTTGCTTATAGAAAAAATAAAAGGTTCTAGTATAAATCCTAAGTTTGCAAATACTGCAAACATGGTTGGTTTTGCTATCTTGATAATTCTTATGCTTTTTGTTACTTATCATGATGTTGTTAAATTGTTTTAATCTCGGATAAAGAAATGGAAGCACAAATTAAAATTTGTCAGAATTGTAAAAAAGACTTTATTATAGAGTCAGAAGATTTTAATTTTTATGAGAAAATAAAAGTTCCTCCACCTACTTTTTGTCACATTTGTAGATTCCAAAGAAGATTAGTTTGGAGAAATGAAAGATCTTTATATAGACGTACGTGTGATCTTTGTAAAAAAAATATTATTGCAGCATATCATTCTTCCGCTCCTTTCCCTGTATATTGTCGTGAGTGTTGGTATGGAGACAATTGGGATGCATTTTCTTATGGTGTAGAATATGATTTTTCTCGCAATTTCTTTGAACAATATAAAGAACTTTCTAATAAAGTTCCCAGATTAGCGCTTTTTCAAAGAAATGTTATTAATTCTGATTATTCAAATATGTGTGGAGAAAGTAAAAATATTTATTTATCTGCTTCCGTTGTGAAAGGATCAGAAAATGTTTTTTATTCAAAATCAGTAGATAAATCTAAAGATATTGTAGATTGTTTAAATATCATAAATGGGTCAGAGGGTTTATATGAAAACGTAGAAGCACAAAATAATTATTATTCTCAATTTTTATTACTTTGTAGGAGTTGCATTGACTCTTTTTATTCTGTTGATTGTATAAATTGTAGTAATTGTTTTCTTTGTTTTAACTTACGCAATAAACAATATTTTATACGCAATAAACAATATTCAAAAGATGATTATTTTAAAGAGATAGAAAAATTTAATTTAAAAAGTAGAATCTCACGTTATATTTTATTAAAAGAGTTTACAGAAATTAAGAAACAAGCTATTTATCGTTTTGCAAATATAAACAAATGTGTCGATGTGACTGGTAATAATCTTTTAAATGTAAAAAATGCTAAAGATTCTTTTGAAATTTACAACGTTGAAAATGTTAAATTTTCTTATAGAGGTTTTGATTTTAAAGATAGTATGGATCTAGAATATCTTGGTTGGTCTGAATTGTTATATGAATATACTACGGGAGCTTTGAATGACTATAATGTTAAATTTAGTTTTTGCGCCATGGATTCTGTAAGAAATGCCGATTATACAGAATTTTGTAGAACAAGTGACGGCTTGTTTGGATGTATTTCTCTTCGAAATACGAAAAATGCGATTTTTAATAAAGTTTACAAAGAAGAAGAATTTTTAAAACTCAAAGAAAAAATAATAAAACAAATGAGTGATATGCCTTATGTAGATAAAAAAGGAAATATTTATAAGTATGGAGAATTTTTTCCCATAGAAATTTCTACTTTATTATACAACGAGAGTCAGGCTCAAGAGTTTTTTCCGCTTTCTAAAGAAGAGATTTTACAAAGAGGGTATGGTTGGAGAGAAAAAGATTTGAAAAATTTTGAAATAACTATTGATTCAAAAAATATACCGGATTGTATAGATGATGTTGATGAAAACATGTTGAAAGAAGTTTTAGCATGTGAGCATGGTGGAAAATGTGAACATCAATGTAGCTCTGCTTTTAGATTGACTGATTATGAATTGAAGTTTTATAAAAAACACAATATTCCACTGCCTGTTTTGTGTTCTAATTGTCGTTATTATGAAAGAGTAAAGGTGATGCCTTCTTTAGTGCTCTATCACAGAATGTGCATGAAAGAAGGTTGTGAAAATGAGTTTGAGACACCGTATGCTCCAGATAGACCAGAGAAAATATATTGTGAGAAGTGCTATCAACAAGAGGTTTATTAAATAAATAAAAGTGGTATACTCTTAAAATGGTAAAAAATAAATTAAAAATTGGTGTACTTTTTGGGGGTAAATCAGCCGAACATGATGTGTCTTTAGTATCAGCAAAAAATGTGATAGGAGCTTTAGATAAAAATAAATATCAGATTTTTCCTATAAAAATAGGCAAGAAGGGTAAATTTGATTTGAATAAAGTTAAGAAGATGGATGTCATATTTCCTGTTCTTCATGGACCGTACGGTGAAGATGGAAGCATGCAAGGTTTGTTGAAAATTTTTGAACTTCCTTTTGTTGGCCCTGGTGTTTTAGGTTCTGCTGTCGGAATGGACAAAGATGTAATGAAAAGACTTTTCAGAGAAGCAGGTATCCCTATTGGTAAATTTGTCACCCTTTATAAAGATGAAGAAATATCTTTCAATAAGATAAAAAAGACTTTAGGGTTACCAATGTTTATAAAACCTGCAAATATGGGTTCTTCTGTGGGTATTCATAAAGTCAAAAATGAAAAAGAATTTAATTCTGGAATAAAAGATGCTTTCCAATATGATTCAAAAATAGTAATAGAAGAAAATATAGATGGAAGGGAAATAGAATGTTCTGTTTTGGGTAATGAGGTGCCCATGGCGTCTATTCCTGGAGAGATAATTCCAAATGCTGAATTTTATTCTTATGATTCAAAATATGTAGATGATAAATCTGTTTGTGAAATTCCAGCAAAACTTTCAAAGAAAACAACTTTAAAAATCCAAGATCTTTCAATAAAAGTTTTTAAAGTTTTAAATTGTGAGGGGATGGGAAGGATTGATTTTTTTGTTGGGAAAAATGAAGAAATTTTAGTAAATGAGATAAATACACTTCCAGGATTTACTGCTATAAGCATGTATCCTAAATTATGGGAAGCTAGTGGCATATCTTTACCGAAATTATTAGATAAATTGATAGTGCTTGCAATAGAACGTTTTGAAAGAGAACAGAGTTTAAAAACTACTGCTAAATAAAATAATATGGAAAATTCCCCGCTTTCTCGTATAGAATTATCTAAAAACAATTTAATTCATAATTTTAAAGCATTAAAAAGTATTACAAAAAATACTAAGATTATAGTTGCGATAAAAGGCAATGCTTATGGTCATGGACAAAATGAGGTAGCTTCTATTTTAGAAAAATATGTAGATGCTTTTCAAGTAAATAGTTTTTCGGAACTTAAACTTTTAAGAAAAATAAGTAAAAAGAAAACATTTGTCTTGGGGTATATACAAAAAGACAATTTAAAAGAAACCATGAAGCTTGATTGTGTGTTATCTTTATTTTCTTTAGAAAATTTAGAAGAGATAAATAAAATAGCGAAATTATTAAAAATAAAACAAGAGATACATATACCAATAGATGCTTATTTAGGGAGAGAAGGATTTTTGAAAGAAGGATTAATAGAATTTTTGAAAAAGATAAAAGATTATAAAAATATAAAATTAACAGGTATTTATGCTCATTTTGCAAACATAGAAGATACTAATAATTTTACTCACGCGAGAAAACAGATCAAAAAATATGAAGAGGCTGTAAAAATAACAAAAAAAGCTGGTTTTAAAAATATACAAACACATATCTCTGCAACTTCTGGACTTTTGGTGTATGAAAAAAACAAAGCTATCAATTCTTTCGTACGTTTAGGTATAGGCATATATGGTTTATGGCCTTCAGAACATATTAAATTTCTATATAAAAATAAATTAGAATTAAAACCAGTTCTTTCATGGAAAACTAAAATAGCTCAAATAAAAAATGTTCCTGCTGGATATACTATAGGTTATGGATTAACTTATATGACGTACGCACCAAAGAAAATAGCAGTGATTCCACTTGGGTATGCTGATGGTATAAGTAGGAATTTTTCTAATAAAGGTGAAGTTTTAATAAAAGGAGAAAAATGTAAAATTTTAGGACGCTTAGCTATGAATATGTTTGTTGTGGATGTCACACACATCAAAGATATAAAAAATGAAGAAGAAGTTGTGATTTTAGGCAAACAGGGAAGTGAACATATCACAGCTGACGAAATGGCAAATAAAATAGGCTCTATCAATTATGAAATTGTCACAAACATAAGCCCACTTTTACCTAGGGTTATTGTTTAAATAGAAATTATATTAATATTGATTTTTGTAAACTTTGTGCTATAATCATAAATTATAGTTTTTTGAAAACACTAATTAAATAAAACAAAAAAGAGGTGTATTTTGGAAAAAGAATCAAAAAACCCTTTGTCTGAGGATATGAAAAAGTTGTTATGTAGAGTAAACACCTTAATTCCTCAAAAGAAAAATCTTAAAAAAGTTGCCCTTTTATTAGATGACTTTAATACTAGTCCACATACTCTATCAAAAGAAATAAGTAAAAATTTAAGTCTTTTAGCGAAAGTTTTTGCTATTGCGAATTCCCCATTCTTTGGTTTAGTTAAAAGAGTCTCAGCTATAGAATTTGCAATAATGACTATTGGTTTTGAGGAGATACGTAATGTTACTGCAGCTTTACTTGCCTGGGAAAGCTTAGATTTAAATGATAGACAAAAAAGTATAATAAAATATTCGGTTTTGTCTTCGCGTATAGCGAGAAAGATTGCCATGGATTATGGATTAGCAAAATCTGCGGAGGCTGGTCTTATTGCTTTATTTGCCAACTCAATTTTCATTTCTTCTCAAAAAATTACCGAAGAAATTGAAAATAATAATTTTTCTCATTACGAAGCTTCTGCTTTTGTTCTCGAAAAATGGAATTTCCCTCAAATTATTACTAATGGGATTAAAAACTTCGAAAAACCAGAACTTGCAGAGGGTTCATACACGATAACTTCTGTAGCTAATCTGGCTTCTTATATTGCGGCAGATTTGCTCGGTCTAAAAGAGAATTGGAGGATTGAGGATCCTTCTTTGTATGTATTAGAAAAATTAGGCTTAGAAGAAGAAAAAAAATTAAAGGAATTTAGGGATACATATGAAGAATCTTTTTTGGTCATGAAAAAATCTTTAGATTCAGATGAAGATTTATTTTAAAACGAGCCCTTTACTTACAAAAGTAGGGGGCTTTCTGCTTTTTATATAATATATTGCTATTTTTGTTATTTTATATTAATCTATATGTATGTCACAAGAAAGACTTATAAAACTTGCATGTACTACCTGTAAGCGCATAAATTACTGGTCTAGTAAGAATAAAAAACTCGTCACTAAAAAGATTGAGCTCAGAAAGTATTGCAAATGGTGTAAAAAGCAAGTAAAGCATAAAGAAATTAAGAAATAATTTTTTATATTTTCCTAGTTATGGTACAATTCATTTGCAGTAAAAGTTTACTGCAAGTTCTTTTTATTGGAGTTTTTCTCTCGAGGAAGACTCTGGGAATACTTTATTTTTAATTTTGTATTTCCATACCCTGGCTTTTGTCGGGGTATGGGCGATTAGTTTAGTGGTAGAACGAAGGTCTCCAAAACCTTTGGCGGGAGTTCGATTCTCTCATCGCCCGCAGTGAATAAAAACTATAAATATTTGAATAGTATTGGAGTATTTTTTGTTTCAGTTTTATTGATTTCTAATGTAGCTTCAACAAAAATATTAAATTTAGGGTGGTTTACTTTTGACGGAGGAACATTGCTTTTTCCTCTTTCTTATATTTTCGGAGATATTTTGACGGAAGTTTATGGTTATAAAAAATCTAGAAACGTTATTTGGCTTGGATTTTTTATGGCACTTATTATGTCTATTGTTTTCATCATAGTTGGCAAGCTTCCAGCTGCACCAGATTGGAATAATCAAAATGCTTATGATCTTATTTTGGGCTTAACACCTAGAATTGTTTTTGCTAGTTTGGTTGCGTATTTTTTTGGAGAATTTTCTAATTCTTTTATTTTAGCTAAAATGAAGATATGGACAAAAGGTAAAATGTTATGGTTAAGAACGATAGGTTCTACGATAGTTGGAGAATTTATTGATAGTACTTTATTTATTGTAATAGCTTTCTTCGGAATTTTGCCAAACTCACTACTTTTGACTTTAATCATTTCAAATTATTTATTTAAGACGGGCATAGAGATATTGTTTACACCCTTAACTTACAAGATAGTTAGATTTTTAAAGAAAGAAGAGGCAGAAGATTATTATGACACAGACACAAACTTCAACCCTTTTGTGAAAAACTAAGCATTATGTAACTATTGACTTTTAGTATAAATAATGCTATCATATATAGTATATTAAGTTCGTTGATAATACCATCAAGTTATATTTATTAAGTTATTTTTGCTTCTTTAAATGGAGGTAAAGATAACTTAATAAAAATAACTAAATAAAAAACCACACAGGGAGTGTTAGTATGAAAAAGCTAGTTTTACTTTTAGTTTTTCTTTCTTCATTTTTAGTAGCACAAGTTCCTAAATTTGAAAATTACATCAATGATTTAGGAAACATGCTTTCCACAGAAGAAGAAAATCAGTTGAATCAATTTTTGAAAAGTTACCAAGATTCAACTAGCAATCAGATCGCCATACTTACTTTGTTGAATTACGACGATCGCAACGAAGGACCTTTGTTTGATTTTACTATGAAAGTTTTTCAAAATTGGAAAATTGGGCAAAAATCAAAAAATAATGGAGTCCTTCTAATAATTGTAAAAAATCTTGCTACGAAAAATGCGGCAGGGCTTAGGATTGCTGTTGGTTATGGGCTCGAAGGAGCTCTTCCAGATGCAAGATGTAGTCAAATCATTGAAAATATTCGTCCCCTAATAAATGAAGGTAAATATTTTCAAGGGATTAGTACGGGTATTTTTAGTATAATTTCTTCCATAAAAGGAGAATTTGTAAATGAAGAGATAAAAACAAAACCTTCTTTGTCTTCTCATCAAAAAAGAATTATTATTGTGGTGAGTATCACTTCTGTAGTAGTAATACTATTTTTAATAGTATTACTGAATAATAAAAAATCTAAAAGACGAAATTATTATGATAGAAATGATAGTAATGATCAAAATGAAAATTCTTTTAATACATTTTTTTCTTCCCATTCTTCTGGTTCTTCATATTCTTCTGATTCTTTTAGTAGTTTTAGCGGGGGAGGAGACTCTAGTGGTGGATTTGATGGTGGTGGTGGAGGAGATTGCGGCGGCGGTGGTGCAGGTGATTAGTGTTTATTCTAGAGTGGTTGTCTTATGGACGACCACTCTTTTTGTTTTTATAAGATATTTTTTAGATCTATTGGCTTAGAAGCATCAATCCATTTGATATCTTTATCTCTTTTAAACCATGTTATTTGGCGTTTGGTATATTTAATAGTTTCTTTTACTACTTTTTCATAAGTTGGATCATCATATTCAAAACCAAATTCTTTTAATCTTTTTTCTGATACTCCAGATTTTTTGAGTTTTTTTATTTCATTAAGCAGACCATCTTTAAACATCTCTTTGACTCTTTTTTCTATTTTCTTTTTTGACTCTTCGGGGGTTAAATACAATCCGATTTTTACAAAATTATAAGCAGGGGAGTTTTGTTTAATTTTTGGGACTTTGCCTAAAGATTTCGCAATTTCAATCGCTCTTATCAAACGTACTTTATTATTTAACTCATTTTTATTTTTAATATCTTTTGCCCGTCTAGTATCAAGTTTATTTAATATTCTGAAAAGTTCTGTTGCAGATTTTTTTTCTAATATTTTTCGAAGTTTTATATTTGGTGGAACTTCTGGAAAAGCGACACCTTTTGTAATTGCATCAATATAAAATCCAGTTCCTCCACAAATAATTGGTATTTTGCCTCTTTTTTGTATGTCAGTGATAGCTGATATTGCTAATTTTTGATATTCTACAACTGTAAATTTCTTTTTTGGATTCATAACATCAAGCAAATGATGAGGAATACCCTTCATTTCTTTTTGTGTAATTTTGCCTGTACCTATATCAAGCTTTTTGTATACTTGTCTAGAATCAGCTGAAATAACTTCGCCATTCAAGATTTTAGCTGTTTTAACGGCCAAATTGCTCTTTCCTGTAGCCGTGGGGCCTAATATTATTATGATTTTTGTTTTCTTCATTATCTATATGCTAGCATATTTATTTATAATATATATAATAGATTTATCATGGATATTTATAATGAAAGTTATGGTAACTTTGTTGGTTCCGAAAATGGATATAGCGCCATCAGAAATAAATTACGTACAAACAAATTTGCCAAAATAGTTAACCCTCAAAAAGATGAATCTATTTTAGATATTGGATGCAATAAAGGTTTGTTATTATATCGCTTAATTCCCCATGCAAAAGAAGTTATCGGTATTGATATAAATGAAAAGCTAGTTTCATCTTTGAAGGATGAAAAAATAAAGTTTATGTCCGCAACCAATTTAAAATTTGCTGAAAATTCCTTTGACAAGGTTTGTGCTTTTGAAGTCATCGAACATATAGAAGAAATAGATAAAGTTTTTTCTGAAGCTTCTAGGGTTTTGAAAAATGGAGGTAAATTTATTGTTTCTTTTCCTTTTGAGATGGTGAGAGGACAGTCTGCTATTTTGGATGCTCTTTTTGTCTATAAAGATATATCCTATGCACGCAAATTACATGTACATAAACTCACACCAAATAAGATAAAAAAGATAGTTAAGAATTTACCTTTACGCACAACAAAAACTCAAATAGTATTGATACCTTTCCCATCTTTTTTGATGATTTTAGAAAAAACAGATTAATTCTTTTTATATAATAATAAAGAAGAATTTGATATTTGCTCTGCACTAAGATCTTCCACCCAGGAAGGTTTTTTTTCTAAGACATAACCTCCGACGAGATGATAATTTTTATTTAATAATTCGTATATAAAATCTTTAAAATTTGTTGGATTTTCTTCATTTACAAAACCACTTTCTTCTCTTTGTGATACGACGATAGCCTTAGGATCATTTCGCAATATTTCATTCATGGCTTCCTCTTTATAATCCATTTGTACTGGACTTTTAATCAAAAAAGGATAAGTGATTACAAATCTAGAACTACTTTTTCTATTTGCATAGAAAAGAATTTGTGGTTCTGATCCAGCAATGAATATTGTGTCATTTTCCTTTGTAATTTCTTTTATTTTTTGAGCGATTATTTTTGATTCTATAAAAGGGTTGCCCATGCCATATATCCAAGTAGATATTTCGTTTGGATTTTTAAAGAATTGTGTTTGTATTGGTATGAGTATAGATATTACCAAAATAGATGAGATTATTGGGAGTGAATTATTTATATTATATTTTTTATTTAAATATGAAGATATGTATTCTATAGATCCGACTATCAATATGGCCCAAAAGGGAATTAGAATAATATAATAATGATAAAGATTTGATTTAAAAATCATCAAGAAAGAAGTTAAAAATAAACCCAAATAAATAAAATAATTTTTAGGTTTTATGAATAAATATGATATGAGTAATATACATAGAAGTGGCCATTTGCTCCAAAATATATTTATTTGTCTAAAAAGAGTAGAGAAATTATTACTGACAGCGTCTAAATAATAAAAATTGTAAGTGATAACATTTTCAAAAAAAGATTTACCCCCATCTTTCAATAAGAAATAACCTAAAAATAATAGAAGAGAAGTTGCAATACCTAAAAATATGAAAAATTTGCTTAATAAAATATTTTTGATACTTTTGTTGTTTTGCCAAATTTTAAAAAGCCAAATACAGAAAATAAATATTAAAGGTAAGAGAGAAATAGGCTTGTACAATAAAGCTGTAATTCCTAAAAATCCAGCTGAAAATAAAACTAGAAAAGAAGATTTTTCTTTTTCATAATTAAATATAAATAGAGCCACCACACCTGTTAGTGGTAATAACATAAAAATTTCAGTATTTGCAGCTAGGCTCGTGAGATATGGGAAAGAAAGCATTGGGGCTAATATATACATGTTGGCGATGTCTGCATTTTCTCCATATTCTTTTTTGACGATTAACCCGACAAGAAAGACTATTCCAAATATAGTAATTATTTTTAACACTCTAGGAGGCCATATAGCGTTAGGATCTATTATTTGTCCTAATGCATATGTGTAAATTATCATAGGGGGTTTCAATAAGAATGTATCTTTATATGGTAGACCTCCATTGAGTAAAATTTTAGCCGAATAAGCATATTCACCCTCATCTCTTTCAAAAGGAGTATTTATGCTGTTCCAATTTAAAATAACTATAAAAAATATTATTCCTAATATAGCTATTATTTTTTTATATTTCATTTTATTGAAATTTTATTTCAAGATTTTAATATTTGCACCAATAGAATTTAATCGTTTTGCTATCTCTTCATATCCACGATTTATCATATATACATTTCTTAATATAGAAGTTCCAGAAGCAGCAAGCATGGATATAAGGATGACCATGGAAGGACGTAGAGCAGGAGGACAAACGACTTGAGCTGGTTTTAATTTAGTTCCGCCGTTTATATAAACTCTATGCGGGTCAGCCAAAGTGATGTTTGCTCCAAGGCGATTTAATTCTGTGAAATATATTGCTCTATTTTCATAAACCCAGTCGTGTATCATTGTTTGCCCTTTAGCTTTTATTGCTATTGGTACAAAAAAAGGAAGATTGTCTATATTTATTCCAGGATAAGGATTGGAATGAATTTTGTCAGCGAGGGCTTTTAAATTACTTGGGAAAATCTCTATGTCTGCTAGTTTTGTTCTTTTGTTATGAGAATAATATTTTTTAAGAATTTTAAATTTTAAATTCATTCTTTTTAATTTTTCAAGTTCGAGAGAAAGAAAATCAATAGGAGAGCGAGTGATGGTCAATCTGGAATCAGTGACGATGGCAGCAGAAATAAACATCATAGATTCTATTGGGTCCTCACTATTCCAATATTCTATATTCTTATTTATTTCTTTTATCCCGTGTACTGTCAAAGTAGAAGTTCCTATGCCTTCTATTTTTACGCCTAAAGTTTCCAAAAAGAAACATATTTCTTGAACCATATAATTTGCACTAGCAAAAGATATGATAGTTTTTCCAGGAATGAGAGCTGAGGCTGTCAAAACATTTTCACAAGCTGTGTCTCCAGATTCGTACATGACTATTTCAGCAGGTTTTAACTTCTTGTAACTAACATCATAACTACAATTTGTGGTTTTAATTTTAAAACCTAATTTTTCTAAAGCATAAGTGTGAGCTGAGATTGTACGTTTACCTAAGTTGCATCCTTGCGCATGAGGCAATGAAAAAGATTTCAAGAAATGAGCGATAGGTCCCATAAGCATTATTATGGATCTAGTTTTTATTGCAGATTCTACATTTATTTTTTTTAATTCATATTTTTTAGGAGGAGTTATTTTAACAGAATTTTGATTTATCCATTCTATTTTTACACCGATACTTTCTAAGATTTCTATTACTCTATAAACTTCTTCTATGCGGGCGATACCGTGAAGAGTCGTTATTCCTTTATTTAAAAGTGAAGCACAAAGAAGACCAACGGATCCATTTTTAGAAAAATTAGTAGTGATTGTTCCTGAAAGTTTATTTCCTCCTTTTACTTCAAAATCGATTAAAGAATTGTCAGATTTTTTATTTTTCATAAGTTTTTTGGTCACAAATAATTTTTTGCTAAAAATTTTCGCGACCCGCTCCTCGCGCCGACACGCTGCGGACTCACAAAACTTTCAGTTTTGTGCCCAGGGAGAGAATCGAACTCTCATGATGTTGCCATCAATGGATTTTGAGTCCATCGCGTCTACCAATTCCGCCACCTGGGCTTTTTACTAATCAATATTAGCAATTAACACATTTTACACAAAAAAGACTTTAAAATCAATTATTATAAAAATGAAATTTATGTTAATATAGATTCATGTCTAATTTATATTCTAATTCAATTTTTTGGATTGATACAGATAAAATCAAACCAAATCCATATCAGCCAAGAAGAGATTTTGATGAAACACATCTACAGAATTTAGCTGATTCTATAAAACAATACGGAGTACTCCAACCTCTCACTGTGTCTAGGGTAGAAATAGAAAAAGAAGATGGAGGGCTTTCTACTGAATATGAATTGATAGCAGGAGAGCGTAGATTGCGCGCAGCCATACTAGCTAGAGTATCTCAAGTGCCAGTGATCATTCGTGAAGGGGATTCTTCAATGATGAAACTTGAATTAGCTATTATTGAAAATTTACAAAGAGAAGATTTGAATGTTGTAGACAGAGCTCGTGCTTTCGCTAGACTTGCTACAGAATTTAATTTTAAACATGCAGAAATAGCAAAGAAAATGGGTAGAAGTAGGGAGTATGTTTCAAACACATTACGTATTTTGTCTCTACCAGAAGAAATATTACAAGGATTGTCTGAAGGTAAAATATCAGAAGGGCACACAAGACCACTCTTAATGTTGGTAGATCATCCAGAACAACAAAATGTTTTATTTAAAGAAATAGTTTATAAGAAAATAACAGTACGAGAGGCTGAAAGTTTGGCAAGAAAGATCGCGACTGATCGTGTGCGAAAAAAGGAATATGCTCCAGACCCAGAGATAATGGAACTTGAAGGAGAATTTCAAGATAAGTTAGGCACTCGTGTACATATAGATAGGAGTGATTTGGGTGGTCAAATAAAGATAGATTTTTTCTCGGTAGAAGATTTACGTACCATTTTAGATTCTATAAACAAGAGTGCCGTAGATAAGAAGCCGGGTGAAATGTTGGATAATTATATTGCAAAAAATGCTATCACGGAGAGTGAAAATGTTGTAGCAATAGATGACAGATCAAAAGATGAAATAAAAGAATCAGCCTCGACTGACGCGAGTCTAGGCGGGGACGACTCTAGCCTTTACGATATTTCTAATTTTAGTGTTTAAGAACGTCCAAAAGATTTGAGCTTAGAAATCAAACTATTTTTTTCTAAATAAGAACGAATGTTCTTTTTTGCCATGTTTGTCTTTACATGTTCTAACCATTTTGAAGATGGATGAGAGTCTTTTTTGGTAACTATTTCTACGATATCTCCATTTTTTAGAGTTGAAAGTATTGGAGCTATTTTATTGTTTACTTTTACTCCAGATATGTGATTACCAAGGTCTGAGTGTATAGAATAAGCGAAATCAATAGGAGAAGAACCTTCTGGTAAATCTACAACATCTCCTTTTGGTGTAAAAATGAATATTCGATCATTGAAAAAATCAGTTTTTAGATGTTCAAGATATTTTTTAGGATCATCTAATTCATAATTAAAATTTTTTAGTTCTTCTATCCATTTAAATTTTTCACTTTCACTTTGACTGTTTTTCTTTCCTGTGCCTTCTTTGTAAGCGAAATGAGCAGCGATACCATAAGCTGCTTCATTATGCATTTCTTGAGTTCTTATTTGTATTTCAGCTGTTCCTCCTAGTCCTGTAAATATTGTAGTATGTATGGAACGATATCCGTTTGGCTTAGGTACAGCGATATAATCTTTAATTCTTCCCGGCAAAGGTCTCCAGATAGAATGAATGATTCCTAATACTCTATAACATTCTTCTATGTTTTCTACTATCACTCTGAGAGCAACTATATCATCTATCTTTTCTAGATCCATGTCATGCCTTAAGAGTTTTTTCCATAAACTGTATTTATGTTTTGTTCTATAATTTATTTCAACAAATTTAACTTTATTTTTCTTTAATTCTTTTATTAATTCTTCATGAACTTCTTTCAAGTATTCTTGATACATATCTTTACTGTCTTTCAACATATCTTCTACTTCTTTATATTCCTTGGGATATGCAAAAGGGAAGGCAGCATCTTCTATTTCTCCTTTTAATTTACCCATACCGAGTCTGTTTGCTAGAGGTGCATACACTTCTATAGATTCCATTGCTATTCTTTTTCTTTTTTCCTCTTTTAGAGATTGAAGAGTTCTCAAATTATGTAATCTATCAGCAAATTTGATGATGACAACTCTTAAATCGTTCGTCATAGCAACAAAGAATTTTCTTAAACTCTCAACATGTCTTTCATGACCCCTATATTTTAGGGTTCCCAATTTGGTGACACCATTTACGAGAAATACAATATCATCACCAAATTCTTTGCGCATTTCTTCTTCAGTTATTTGAGTATCTTCTAAAACATCATGCAAAAGACCAGCGATTATCGTTGGTGTATCCATACCTAATTTAGCTAAGATTTTTGCTGTTTCTAGTACGTGAGTAAAATAAGGACTTCCATCCATCCTTTTTTGATCTTTATGAGCATTCTCTGCGAATTTATACGCTTTGTCTAAAAGCTCTTCCTCTTTCTTAGATACTTTACCAGTTATAAGATCGATTATTTCTTTTAGATTTGACATTTGGGAATTATAACATTCCTTTATTTTTTGGTCAATTTTAAATAAAAATTAAGATTTTAGTATTTTGTGAGGGTTATGGTTTGGGCAAGATTTATTACTACATCTTTCAGGTATTGTTTTTGTGCCTTCCATCATTAAAGATCCGCATTCTTTACATATTTTACCTGTTGGTTTTGCTTTTATTGCAAATTTACAATCTGGATAATTTGAACAAGAATAAAATATTCCAAATCGGCCGCGTCTTTCGCTGATGTCTCCTTTCTTACAAGTAGGGCAGATGACTCCTGTCCTTTTTCTTTTTTCTTCGGCTTCGTCTTTCTTTATAAATTTACATTTTGGATATCTAGAACAAGAAATAAATGTTCCTGTGCCATCTCTTCTTTCTTTTATTATTAGTTTACCTCCACCTTGTTTGCCTTTCTTTTCTCCACAATCGGGGCACATCTCTCCAGTTTCTTTTGGACCTTCCAGTTGTGTTCCATCGAGTCTTAAGGCGCCATCACAATCTGGATAATCTGAACAAGAATAGAATTTACCACCGCGAGAAAGCTTGATGATCATTTTCTTTCCACATTTTGGACATTTTATATTTTCTGGAGCTTCACCTAGGTTTGTAGCTTTCTCTAATTTTTCTTTTATTTTAATATCTTTTAGAAATGGAGTATAAAAATCTTTTAAAGTTTTTTCGTATTCTCTTTCACCTCTAGATATCTCGTCTAATTCATCTTCCATTTCTGCAGTAAATGTATCTGAAATATAATTTGCAAAATTATTTTCTAAAAAGTCAGATACGACTTCTCCGACGTCAGTAGGGAAAAGAGTTTTATTTTCTTTTCGGACATATTCTCTATCTTCCAGTGTCTTCATTATAGAAGCATAAGTAGAAGGTCTACCTATGTCTCTTTGTTCTAATTCTTTGATGAGCCCTGCTTCGCTGTATCTGTTTGGGGGTTCTGTAAATTTTTCTTCTTTTACCAAATTTAACAAATTTAATTTTTCTCCTATTTTTACTTCTCCTAATTCCAAATCATCACTTCCACTTTGTGTGTCTGCCTTTAGCCAACCCAAGAACAAGACCCTTGATCCTGTGGCAGAAAAATCAGGAAATTCAAAATCTAATTTTGGAGCTTCTTTGATGTTTGCTGTTATTTTTGTTTTTAACAATTTAGCATCAGACATTTGAGAAGATATAGTTCTTTCCCATATCAATCTGTAAAGCTTTTGTTGTTCTTCTGTTCCAGCACTCATATTTTCTATGTGAGTAGGACGAATAGCTTCATGAGCTTCTTGAGCATTTTTTGATTTAGTTTTATAAACTCTTGCTTGGGCATATTCTTTGCCGTATTTTTTCTCCACAAGTGAGATTATTTGTACTTGGGCTACAGATGAAAGATTTGTACTATCTGTTCTCATGTATGTAATATGTCCAGCTTCATAAAGTTTTTGGGCTATTTGCATTGTCCTAGAAGGAGAATATCCAAGCCTAGAGCTGGCTGTCTGTTGTAATGTGGAAGTAGTGAAAGGTGCACGAGGAGATCTTTTTTGTTCTGATTCTTTTACATCTTTTACAAACCAAGTTCCTTTTTCCCCTTCGTCAAAAATATTTTCAACCAATTTTTCATCTCTTGGTTCTTCAGTACAATTCAAGGTTAGTTTATTCCCGCCTCGCGTCGACGAGTCGCCACGAGTCGAGGCGGGCTTCTTTTCAGTTTCAAATAAACCAAATATTTTCCAATATTTTTCTGGTACGAATGCACGAATTTCTCTTTCACGTTCCATTATAATACGAAGAGCAGGAGATTGGACTCTTCCTGCAGATAAGCCATAACGTACTTTCTTCCAAATGATTCCTGACAAATCATAACCCACGAGTCTATCGAGGACTCTCCTAGCTTCTTGTGCTTTTCTAAGATTGGTATCTATATCTCTAGGATTTTTCAAAGCTTCTTTTATTGCTTCTTCTGTGATTTCATGAAAAGTGACACGCCTTGTTGGTGCTTTTATTTTTTTGTCTTTTTTCAATAATTCTTGTATATGCCAAGCGATAGCTTCTCCTTCACGGTCAGGGTCTGTCGCTAAAAGTATCTCAGAAGCTTTCTCTCCCAATGATTGAAGTTCATGTACGACTTTTTCTTTACCTTTTGATATTTCATAATGAGGTACAAAACCAGCTTCTATGTCGATAGCTATTTTGTTTGATTTAGGCAAATCACGTATATGTCCAATAGAAGCACGCACTGTGTATGCGCCTTCTAAATACTTTTCTATTGTCTTTGCTTTTGATGGTGACTCGACAATTAATAATTTCATACTTGCTAAGTATTACACGAAAATCATTTTTTTGGCAAACTTATCTTAATATAAACAAAAATTAAATTAATTTAAATAAAGTTTTATCTCACCCATTTCTTCTTTTATTATTTCTTTTATTTCCATTATTGAAAGTATCGCATTTGCATTAGGAATAGGTATTTTCATTGCTCTTATTAAATCATCTCTGGGGATAGGTTCACGAAGTAATTCAATGACCTTTTTCTCTTCTGGTGATAGATCTAAAAATAGACTTTTTTGTTTTTCTTTATCATTTTTTCTTTCGAAACCCAATGCTTCTAAAACATCATCAGCGCATGTTATGGGCGTAGCACCTTGTCTTATTAATCTATTAGTTCCATTTGAACTTGAAGAAAATATAGATCCAGGAATAGCGAGTACGTCTCTGTTGTATTCTGTTGCTAGCCTAGCTGTGATGAGTGTGCCTGATCTTTCTTCTGCTTCTATGATGAGAACTGCTTTTGATATTCCAGCCATCAATCTATTTCTCATAGGGAAGCTCCATTGTGTAGCTTTAAAGTTTGGTTCAAATTCAGAAATTAGACATCCACCACTTTCTACTACTTCTCTCATTAGCCGCACATTTGTTTTGGGATATATTGCTTCATCACCCAAGCCTGAGCCAGGGAAAACTATTGTTTTGAGACCGACTTGCATAGCTTTCTTGTGAGATATCGTGTCTATGCCAATAGCAAAACCAGAAACAATGACTATGGGGTATCCTTGTAAGCCAGCTATTATCTTTTCGCAAGATTCTTTTCCATATGAAGTAAATTTGCGAGATCCTACGATAGATAAAAAAATCAAATTTTCATCTTTTGGTAATTCTCCGATAATCCATAAATCTTCAGGAGGTTGAGGAATCTCTAGTAAAGATTTTGGAAATTCTTTTTTGGATAATTTTTTTATTTTCATGAATTTTAAAAATTAATAAAATCAAAAGATTTCTGAGCCTTCGCCCTCGGAGTCCATGAGGACAGGGAACCCACGACTCTTAAAATCTTTTATTTTTTAATTTTTAACTACTTTGTAATTATAACAGCATTGATATATAATAGATATATGTTAGATATTAAATTTATACGTGAAAATAAAGACATTGTGCAAGTTGGTGCAAAGAAAAAGCTTATTGATGTAGACATAGAAAAGCTTATTTCTCTCGACGATGAACGTCTAAAACAATTGAAAGAAGTTGAAGATTTGAGAAGCGAGATCAACAAAGTTTCAAATGATATTGGTATTGAAAAAGATCAGGCAAGGAGAATGCAATTGATCGAAGAAATGCGTCTTGTAAAAGAAGATATCAAGCAAAAAGAAGAAAAATTAAAATCAATTACAGAAGAGTGGCAGAAGATAATGCTAAAGATACCAAATATTCCATCTGTCGATACTCCAGAAGGCCCAGATGATTCGGGGAATGTAGTTTTGAGAAGTTGGGGAGAAAAACCACAATTTTCTTTCGCACCTAAAGAACATTTTGAATTAGGAAAATCGTTGGGGATCATAGACACAGAAACAGCAGCAGATGTTTCTGGTGCAAGATTTTCTTATTTAAAGGGAGATTTAGTTTTTATGCAATTTGGGTTAATCCAGATGTGTTTAGATATTTTAAATAATGAAGAAATATTAAAAAATATAGCAGAAGAATCAAACATTTCTGTTAATCCAACTAAATTTTTACCTATAATACCACCAGTATTTATAAAACCAATCGTTCAGACTAAAATGGCTCGATATATGACACCTGAAGAGCATTATATGTTTCCGAATGATAATCTGATGCTCATAGGAAGCGCAGAACACACATTAGGTTCAATGCATATGGGTAAAATTTTTGAAGAAAAAGATTTACCTATTAGATATGCTGGATATTCTACAGCTTTCAGGAGAGAAGCAGGTGCTGCAGGGAAAGACACAAATGGAATTTTACGTCAACATCAATTTGATAAATTAGAAATGGAAGTTTTTTCTTTGCCAGAAAATGGAATTCAAGAACAAAATTTTCTTGTTGCAATTCAAGAATATATATTAAAAAGTTTGAAATTATCTTTCCAAACAGTCGCTATTTGTACTGGAGACATGGGTTTTCCAGACACTAGACAAATAGATATTGAAATTTGGATGCCAGGTCAAAATAAATATAGAGAAACTCATAGCGCAGATTACACTGGGGGGTTTCAGTCACGTCGTTTGAATACTAGAGTCAGAAGAAGTGATGGAAAGATAGAACCAGTGCATATGAATGATGCCACTGTCGTCGCTATAGGACGAATGCTTATAGCTATCTTGGAAAACTACCAACAAGAAGATGGCTCTATTAAGATACCAGAAGTATTAAGAAAATATATGGGGAATAAAGAATTTATAACAAAGTAGTTTTAGTTATTAGAGAAATATAAAAATGCGAAGAAAAATTATTTTAAATTCTCCTCGAATTCAAGAATTAAAAAGAAGAAAACGACAAACTGTTTTAAAAAAATTATCTTGGGTAGTTTTTTTCTTTTTGTTGGTGTTGGTAGGTTTATCTTTTTTATCTAGATGGAGCAAATTAAATATAGATAAAATAGAAGTCACAGGAAATAAAATAGTAGAAACAAAAATAATAGAAGATTTTATCCAACAAGAATTGGCTGGTAATTATTTTTGGATTTTTCCAAAGACGAATTTTATTCTTTTTCCTCAAAATAGAATAGAGAATGAGTTGAAAAATAAATTTAAAAGGATTGAAACGATTTCAGTTAATGATAAAAATATCAAAACTTTAGAAGTCTCTATTTCTGAGAGAAATGCTTTATATACTTGGTGTGGAGTAGAGCCATTGATAGTAGAAGATTCTGATCAGAAATGTTATTTCTTAGATAAAGAAGGATATCTTTTTGATGAGGCGCCTTATTTTTCAGGTGATGTTTATTTTAGATTTTATGGAGTTAATGACATTGATACAGAAAATCCTTTAGGAAATTATTTCTTTAAGCAACATTTTAATAGATTGATTCATTTAAAAGATTTGTTAGAAAAAACTGAATTGAGAGCGATAGCTTTTTATGTAATGGAAAATGGAGATATAAAGATTTTACTAAAAAAACAAGGAGAAATGACAGAAAATCCAAATGTGATTCTCAAAACAGAATCAGATTTCGATAAAATAATAGAAAACTTACAATCGGTTTTGAATACTGAACCATTACAAAGTGATTTTAAAAATAAATATAGCTCACTTATGTATATTGACCTACGCTTTGGCAATAAGGTTTACTATAAGTTTAAATAAAGGTAATATACATAAAAGTATATTTTATAAAACACACATATTTGCAAGCTTGCAAATTGCTATGCTCGTCGTTCAAGAAAAAAATAGTCGGAATACCTCCTTATTTTTCTAAACTCCTGTGCAATGTTTTCTAAAACATACTTTTATATATATTATGAATTTTTGGAAAAAATTGAATAAACCATTTTTTTGCTTAGCGCCTATGTCTGATGTCACAGATATAGCTTTTCGTCGTATGCTTGCTAAATATGGCAAGAACAGAGAAAACAAAGATAGTGTTGTTTTCTGGACAGAATTCGTTGCGGCTGATGGATTGGCAAATAAACTTGCTAAAAAGAAATTGTCTCATATTTTAAAATATTCTGAAGCCGAGAGGCCCATTTTGGCTCAAGTATTTGGTGCGAATGAAGAGAATATGGAGACAGCTTGTAGATATATAGCGAGCCTTGGTTTCGATGGAATAGATATAAATATGGGTTGTCCAGATAAATCTGTCATAGCGCAAGGAGCAGGTTCAGCTTTAATAAAGACACCAGAACTCGCAAAGAAAATAATAAATGCAGCAAAAAGAGGTATAAAATCCGCAGGGGTTGATATTCCTTTGTCTGTAAAAACTAGAATTGGTTTCAACAAAGAAGACATAGACAATTGGATACCTATTTTGCTTAAAGAAAATATTTCAGCTTTGACCGTACATTTGCGTACCACTAAAGAATTGTCTTTAGTTCCTGCACATTGGATTTTGATGAAAAAAGTTATTGAGTTAAGAGATAAAATAAATCCTGATACTTTAATAATTGGAAATGGGGATGTTGTAGATTTAAATGATGCAGAAAATAAAATAAAAGAATTTGGTTGTGATGGTGTGATGATAGGTAGGGGGGTTTTTGGTAATCCATGGTTTTTTAAAAGGTGGGCCCTTAAATCTTCAGAAAGGGCCGACCTTGAAGTTTCTCTTGAAGAAAGACTCTTGGCATTAATAGAACATACTCAAATTTTTGATAAAGAACTTTTAAAACCTAAGCATAAAAATTTTGCTGTCATGAAAAAACATTTTAAAGCTTATGTAAAAGATCCTGCCTCGACGCAAGGCGGGTTTCCGGGTGCAAAAGAACTCCGTATGAAATTAATGGAGACAAATAACGCCAAAGAAGTAGAAAAAATAATTAAAGATTTTTTAAAGACAAAATAAAAAACTCGGAGATAACTCCGAGTTTTTGTTAAAAACACTATTTTAAACCATTATCTGCAAAAAATTTCTTTTTCATAGAAGAAGCAATTTCTAGAATTAAATCATTTTTAGAATTATTTTCTTTCATGTACTGATCAGAAAATATTTCCAAAGAAATAAAAAATTCACCCGGACTGATTGATTTATTTTTGTAATAAATTTCCTTTGCAGCAAGAAACAAAGCAGAAATTGTTTCATTAATGGGGTAGCCATGTCCCGAAGCTACTGCAGAAGAAAATTTTACGGTCTTTTTTTTGTACTTTCTTTCTACAGAGAAAAAACCAGCACCATGGAAATAAAAATGTTCCCGATCTTCTTTTAGTATCATGTTTTTTGAAAAAAGTAGTTCCGAAATTTGCATAATAACTTTCAAATGATTATTGCGTGTTTCAAAAAAATTTATTTCTCCTATTTTTTCTATTTTTATAGATTCTTTTTTGGGATTTATGTAACCCAAAAAGATGCCTTCTTTACCACATCCTTTGTCTATCAGGATAAGTTGAAGGTATTTAAAAAAAAGATTTAAATAGGGAAATTCTCTAGAGAATAAAATATTTTCCATCTGTTCCTCCAAATGATATAAGTTGTTTTTTGTTTGTTATGACGAAGAATTATTTCCAATACAATACTACTTAAACAGCTAAAAGTCAAGTATTTTTAATCAATAAAATTATAGTATAATCAATACATGCATGATTTGGCATTATATAGAAAATACAGGCCTCAGAGCTTTAAAGAAGTCGTAGGGCAAGATCATATTGTAAAAGTTTTAGAAAGCTCTGTAGAGACAAATAAAGTTTCTCATGCGTATCTTTTTGTTGGTTCACGTGGTATCGGTAAGACATCCGTCGCAAGAATTTTTGCTAAAGAGATAGGCGTATCAGTAAATGATTTATATGAAATAGATGCTGCTTCAAACAGAGGCATTGAAGACATTAGAGAGCTTCGTGATGGAGCTAGAGTTCTTCCGTTTGATTCTAAATATAAAGTTTACATAATAGACGAGGTGCACATGCTTTCCAAGGATGCATGGGGAGCGTTATTGAAAACTTTGGAAGAACCACCAAAACATGTCATTTTTATTTTAGCTACGACAGAAGTTCATAAAGTTCCAGAGACTATCGTGTCTCGTTGCCAAGTTTTTACATTTAGAAAAGCTTCAGAATTAATTTCTAAAAAAATGATTTTAGAAATTTCAGAAAAAGAAGGTTTTGTTTTAGATTCTAGTGGTGCAGAATTGATAGCCATTTTAGGAGATGGATCTTTCCGTGATGCGTTAGGCATACTTCAAAAAGTTTTAAATTTCTCTGTTGATGCTAAAGGTAAAAAAGTTAAAAAGATAAATAGGGAAGACATAGAAAAGATAACAGGAGCTCCAAAAACTATTCTAGTAAATGATTTCATCACATCTATAGCAAAGAAAGATTTAGAAAATGGAATTTTAACAATTAAAAAAGCTGCTTCAGAAAATTTAGATATGAAACTTTATTTGAAACTTATAATAGAAAAATTTCGCATGGCTATAATATTGCGTTATGCACCTAAATTATTAAAAGACCTGTCTGCCGGCAGGGCAGGAATGGCAGGGGATTTAGGAGAAGAAGATTTAGAATTTTTGAAAAATTTAGTGAAAGAAGACCCCGAACAAAAGCCTTCGGCTTCGGACGGGGCAGGCAAGAAAGCTCATATGTTTACATCTTCTTCTTTGGGTGTGTTATTAGAGGCTTACAGCGACATAGATAAGGCTTTTATTAGTGAATTACCCCTAGAACTCGCTTTAGTAAAAATCTTGTCAAAAGATTAAAATTAATTAATAGTCGTTATTAAAAAATAATTATATTAATAAACATATGATCTCACATAGTTCAAAAATTAAAGAAAGAGCAGTAATGCTTAGGAAGAAAGGCAAAAGTTTTAGCCAGATTGCAGAGACTCTTAAAATAGGCAAAAGCACGGTTGGTTTTTGGTTTAAAAATGGTGTTGTTAAATCTAAAGCATTAAAAAAATCAACCAAAACAAAAAAGAGAAAATAAGTTTGATTTTTATTAAATAAATACAATTACTATTTGTTTTTTTGTCCTTTTTAGTGTATTTTATATAAGTGTATTCTCATTGGGAGATCGTCTAACGGTAGGACAGAGGCCTTTGAAGCCTTTAATCTAGGTTCGATTCCTAGTCTCCCAGCAGGGTTAAGTTAACTTAAAAAATTAAATATTGTGGATAACTTTTCTTGACTATCTATACCATATACCCTATAGTATAGGGTATATGAAAAAAGAAACACATACTCATGTTCACAAACATGGTGAGCCCAATACAAAAGCTCGTAAAGTTATCAATATGGCGATAGGAAGTGTCGCAAGGATTCCAGCTATGGTCGATGATGGACGATACTGTCCTGAAATTATTCAACAGATCGACAGTGTCATCGGTCTTTTACATAGTGCAAGGAAAGAATTATTAAAAGGCCACTTGGAATCTTGTCTCGTAGAAAGATTAAAAACAGATAAAGAAGGTTCAATAAAAGAATTACTAAAAATCTACAACATGCAATAGATTCTTTAGGAATTTATTATTAAATTTAAATAAAAATTATGTCTAAAATTTCAACAATGTTAGCATTTTCTCTTATTATAGTAACAGGTGTTTTAGGGTGGGTTCTTGGGTATTACAATACTTCTGATTATAAAATAAATATGTATGACAAAACTGCTATGGATTTTGGTCGTGCAGATAAAACATTGGACCTTCGTTATATAAATGCGATGATAGCTCACCATAGAGGAGCTATGCTTTTAGCTGAACAAGTAAATAAAGAAACAAAAAGACAAGAAATGAAAGATTTGTCCATAATGATTTTAAATGATGAACCAAAAGCAATTGATGAACTTTATAATTGGAAAAAAGATTGGTATGAAGATACTAAAATAGTCAAAGATCCTTTAGTCGCTAATCTAGGAGCTTATGATGAAAAATTTGATTTACGTTTCTTGAATGCACTTATCGCACACCATAAAGAAGGGTTGCTCATGACAGAAGAAATAAAAACTAAATCAAGTAGAAATGAAATTCTAAATAATGCAGATGCAGTAGATACTTTTTTGACAACAACATTAAAACTCTTCAAAGATTGGAGAATAGAATGGTATAACATTAATTAAATTTCTATATGATAAAAAAAACATTACAAATTAAAGGAATGCATTGTGCTAGTTGTGCAAGTATTATTACTAACAAAGTTTCTACTTTGAGGGGTGTAAACACTATTAATGTTAATTTTGCGACAGAAAAAGCAAATATTTCTTTTGATGATGCTGTTGTTTCTATAGATCAAATGAATAATGGGATCGAAAAATTAGGATATACATTTATTGATGAAATAAAAGAAGATAAAGTAAAAGATCTGCTCGCAATAAAATCAAAAATGCAATTTGTCTTACCAATCTCACTTTTAGTTTTTTTTCTTATGCTCTGGGATATCGGTGCAAAATTGTTTTATTTAATTCCAAATCTTCCTTTACCAATGTCTACACTCAATATCATTTCTATGATATTCGCAAGTATTATACTTTTTTGGATTGGACAGCCATTTTTACAAGGTGTAGTAAGATTTGTTAAATATCGTGTTGCCAATATGGACACGCTTATCGGTATTGGTACTCTTGTTGCATATCTTTACAGCATGAGCATCACATTATTTCCTACAATAAGAACAATATTAAAACTTCCTGAAACTACTTATTTTGATGTCACGATAGTAGTAATAGGTTTTGTAATATTAGGAAAATATCTCGAAGCTCGTTCAAAACTTCGTACAGGAGAAGCGATAGAAAAACTTCTAGACCTTCAAGCAAAAACTGCTTTACTTTGGCGGAATGACAGAGAAGTGGAAATCCCTATAAATGAAGTAAAAATAGGCGACATTCTTATTGTAAAACCAGGATCAAAAATTCCAGTTGATGGAATAATAATTGAAGGATTTTCTTCTATTGATGAATCGATGATCACAGGAGAGTCTATCCCTGTAGATAAAAAAATTGGAAATTTTGTTATTGGTGCAACAATAAACAAACAAGGTAATTTTAAATTTAAAGCAACAAAAATCGGATCTGATACAATGCTCGCTCAGATCATTAAAATGGTTGAAGATGCACAAGGATCAAAAGCACCGATACAAGCTGTAGCTGATAAAATTTCAAGTGTTTTTGTCCCTACAGTTCTTCTCATAGCTTTATCTTCATTAATCTTATGGCTTAGTGTGGGTGTGTATGCATTAGGTTTTTCAAATGCACTTTCGTATGGAATAATTTCTTTTGTTGGTGTTCTCATCATCGCATGTCCTTGCGCATTGGGTTTGGCTACTCCAACTGCGATAATAGTCGGCGTGGGTAAAGGAGCAGAAAATGGTATTCTCATAAGAGATGCTGAAGCATTAGAGAAACTTAGTCACATAGATACTGTAGTCTTCGACAAAACAGGCACAATAACAAAAGGAGAACCAGAAGTTACTGATATTATTTCTTTAGATAATTCATTTATAGAAGTAGACATACTTCGCATGAGTGCAAGCATCGAAAAACTTTCAGAACATCCTTTAGCAAATGCTATCGTAATAAAAGCCGAGGAACAAAAAATAAATTTAGAAAAAGTTGAAAACTTTCAAAGCCTAGAGGGTATCGGCGTAGAAGGCACAATCAATAATAAATATATAACAATCCATAAGCCATTACATGATGATTTAAAAATAAATAAAATTAAAGAATTACAAGAACAAGGGAAGACCGTCGTTATAGTTGAAATTGATAAAAAACAAATTGGTATCATTGCACTTTCAGATACAATAAAAGAAGAATCGAAAGATGCTATTGCAAAGTTACACGAAAGAAACATTAAAGTGATAATGCTCACAGGCGACAATCATCTAGCAGCAAATTATATATCTAAACTTACAGGTATAGATGTCGTCATAGCAGAAGTATTACCTCAAGAAAAAGCGCTTAAAATTAAAGAATTGCAAGATAGTGGAGCTGTCGTCCTAATGGTTGGAGATGGAATCAATGATGCTCCTTCTTTAGTGCAAGCTGATGTCGGCATAGCTATGAGCACAGGGACGGATGTGGCTATAGAATCAGCAGGCATGACTCTTTTGGGTGGAGATATTTCAAAAATTACGAAAGCAATAAAATTATCAAAGATGACAATGAAGGGGATAAAGCAAAATCTTTTCTGGGCTTTTATTTTTAACATCATTGGCATACCTCTTGCAGCTGGATTATTTTTCCCATTATTTGGTTGGTCTTTAAATCCTGTTTTTGCAGGACTCGCTATGGCATTCTCAAGTGTTTTTGTAGTGTCGAACTCATTACGAATTAAAACTAAAAAATTATAATTGTATGAAAAATTATACCTTTCATGTTTCTGGTACTCATTGCGCTTCATGTAAAATATTGATTGAAGATATTCTTAAAAAAGAAGATTGTATAAAAAATGCTCAAGTCGACTTAAAAAAAGAAATTATTCACATTAACACAAATAGTAATAATAGCCAAGAAGAATTAGCAGAAATACTCACTGATAAAATTAAAACACACGGATATACTCTTTCTCTAGAAAAAATTATAAAAAAAGAAGAAACTGATAATACTATTTGGAAAGCAATACCAATAGGTATCATGTTTTTAATATTATTTTTTTTACTTCAAAAATCAGGCATTCTAAATTTTGGTATTGGCGGAAAGATCACACCCATAACAAGTTTTATCATTGGTTTGATAGCTTCTGTTTCTAGTTGTCTCGCTATTGTTGGAGGCCTTGTACTTTCATTGTCGGCTAAGGTTATACAAGATGACAATAAATCTACTAAAAAACCATTTATTTTGTTTCATTTAGGAAGAATATTTGGGTTTGCTTTGCTTGGGGGTATACTTGGTTTTATCGGTAAAACTATCGGCATTAACTTTATATTTTCAGCAATTTTAGGATTACTTACTTCAATAGTAATGATTTTCCTTGGACTTAATCTTTTAGGAATTTTAAGAAAAAATAAATTTACACTATCAAGTAATTTATTTGCTTACTTTAGAAAAGTAGAACATACGACAATAGCCCCTATCCTTGTCGGCATAGGAACATTCTTTTTACCTTGTGGGTTTACTCAATCTATGCAGGTCGCAGCACTTTCAAGTGGATCCTTTGTTTCTGGAATGGGGTTAATGTTTACATTTGCTCTTGGTACACTTCCAGTGCTCGCTCTTCTGTCTTTCAGTTCTGTTTCATTTGCTCATTCAAATTATGCTCCACTCTTTTTCAAATCAGCAGGAATAGTAGTCATTGGTCTTGGAATTTTCTCATTTCTTTCTTTACTTGCAGGTATAGGTATTATTAATCCTTTATTTAATATATAATAATTTTATGGATAAAAAAGTTTCAATAATAATCATAAGTGCAATTATTCTAAGTATTGGAATAATTATATTTAGTGGATCTATATTTAAGAATGTCACTGATACACAAAATAGCGTCATTAAAGATGGTATTCAATATATAACCATAGAAGCAAAGGGAGGATATTCTCCTAGGAAATCTACTGCGAAAGCAGGCATTCCAACAAAACTCATTATAAAAACAAATGATACTTATGATTGTTCACTTGCTCTTGCTATTAAATCTTTAAATTATCAAAAAATTCTTTCTCAAAATGGGGAAGAAATTATTGATATTGGAACACCTGTAGCAGGAAGCCCCCTAAGAGGAGTGTGCAGTATGGGAATGTATAATTTCGTTGTTAATTTTAATTAAAAAATGAGAGTATCAAAAATACCCCTATTGTGGGGTATTTTTGATTTTAAGTGATATAATTATATTAATAATTTTATGAAAAAGATTAAAATTAGTTTTAAATTTTTGTGGTATGATTTTTGGATAGGAGCTTTTTATGATAGAAATTTAAAGGTACTTTATATATGCCCATTACCAATGTGCGTGATAAGAATTTGGAAAGATTAAAATATGGATTCATATAAATTTAGTCCAATAGAAAATGAAGAGCAGCTTATGAAAGCTATAAAATACACTCATATTGAGTGTTCCAGATTGTGTTATGAAGCTTTTAATAAATATCTTCCAGTCGCAGGTAATATTGGAATATTTTGTCATTATGATACTGAATATGAAGTTCTTACAAAATTAAGAAAAGGTCTCACTGAAGAATCAGACAATTGGAATCAAAAGTATTTTCGTTTATATAAACCAATTGTTATTCCTGAAGGAAATGGAGTTCCGGGAGCAGTTTATACTTATCTTTATATCCGCCACCCAGACAAGGAAAAACCTCAAGTTGGTGATGTTGATTTTGTTTTAGGAAAAGATGAATTCGATGAATTAAAAAATTTGTCATTAAATGGTAGTAATATTAATAATATTGATATTTTTTATCGTCCAGATCTAGATATGGTAAGATTATCTAAGATAAATGTTGATGTTTTACCTTATATAACTACAAAAACAATAAAGGAAGTTTTAAAAAAATTATCAATTTAACAATAAAAACATGAAAGGATTCATAAATTTTATTAGAGAACAAGGTGTTATAGGATTGGCAATTGGTTTTATTTTAGGAGGAGCTGTGTCGAAAGTAGTCACAGCACTCGTCACGGATATCATAAATCCATTACTTAGTGTCGTTTTAGGAGCCACAGAAGGCCTAAAAACAGCTTCTTTTGGCATAGGGAGTGCTCAGATACTATATGGAGATTTGATAAGCGTAATAATCGATTTTCTTATAATAGCTTTGGTCGTTTATTTTGGATTTAAAATGTTAGGTATTGAAAAATTAGATAAACCTAAAGCATAATATACATGACAACAAGAAATGTAAACCAAGAACACAAAGAGAAATTAACTTTTTTTGATAAAGTAGCTTTATCTATCACAAAGATGGTTGGTACTATGTGGTGTGCAATAATTTTTACCATCATCGCACTCATAGGCTTGCCGTATGCTTTGAATAACGGGACAGCTGAGACGATAACTTGGCTAGTTCAAACATTCTTGCAACTCGTATTATTGGCTGTGGTTTTGGCAGGACAAAATCTTCAAAATAGACATTCAGAGATAAGGGCAGACGCAGATTATGAAAATAATGTGAATGTCAGAAAAGATGCAGAGATTATTATGAAAAGATTAGACGAAATAGAAAAGAAAATTGATTCATTAAAATAAAATGAAAACTGTTGAACAAATATATTCCGAATATAAAATAAATTCTGGCTTGCAATTACATCAGTTAAGAACTGGTGCAGTTGCTAAAATTATTTGTGATAATTTCAAAGGAGATTTAGATAAAAAATCAATAATTTTAGCCTGTCTTTTCCACGATATGGGCAACATAATTAAATTTGACTTAAATTTTTCTCCAGAATTATTAGAACCAGAAGGAGTAGAATATTGGCAAAAAATTAGAGGAGAATTTATAGAAAAATATGGGGAAAGTGAACATGTTGCTACAGAAATTATAGCCGAGGAGATTGGTTTGCCAAAAGAAGTTATTGATCATATAAAAAGTATCGGATTTTCTAATGCTATTAAAAATAATTTAAGTAGTTCATACGAAAATAAGATATGTAATTATTCCGATATGAGAGTTAGCCCGCTAGGAGTACTTCCTTTTAGGGAACGCGCCTTAGAAGGGAGAAAAAGATATTTAGCAAGAAAAGATAATCATGCGATAGCATCTGATAATTTTGAAGAACTTTTTAGTTCTATGGAAAACATTGAAAAACAAATTTTTGTTAAAACTAAAATAAAACCAGAAGAAATAACAGAAGAAAGCATACAAGAAATAATGAAAGAATTAAGAAATTTAACCATATGATATAATAAATTTATGTTATCAAAAAATGGGAAAAAGATTTGTGTATATTGTTCAAAGCCCGAAATCAAAGAACGCATGATTATAAAAAATAATCTTGCTTGGGCATTTCCTACAAATATTCCAATTGTTCCAGGGCATATTTTAATATGCCCAATAAGATGTGCTGCTAATTTTAATGATTTAACAAAAAAAGAAATTACAGCAATATTTGATTTACAAAAAATACTAAAAAAATCTTTACAAAAAACATTCAAAGCAAGGGGGTTTAATTATGCTTGGAATGAAGAAGAAGTAGGAGGCCAAGCTGTGCCTCATTTTCATTTACATATGTTGCCAAGAAAAAAGGGAGATAATGGAATTACAAAATATGATCCGAGAAAATTTCTTTATAGACCGGGAAGCAGAGAACCCTCAAAAGAAAAGGAGTTAATTTCTGTTGTAAAAATGGTAAAGAAAAATTTAAAATAGAGTAATTCAAATAAATAAAATGTCACACGAAATTGAGACAAAAATTCTAGATGTTGATAAAGAAATTATAAAAGAAAAAATGATTTATTTGGGTGCAGAAAAAATAAAAGAAACTAGATTATTTGTAGATTGGTTTGGTTTAAAAAGTTTTTCTCACAAGAGTGAAGAAGATCCTTGGTTTTTGAGAATTAGAACTGATAGTGAAGGAAATAGTGAAGTAACTTGGAAAAAAGCTCGAAATTTTTTAGGAGCATCCAGCTCGCACAAAGAGATCAATTTTAAAATTTCAAACAAAGATGCCATGGCAGATTTATTTATTGAATTAGGTATGGAGCTTTATGCTCATCAAGAAAAAGATAGAATTTCTTGGATTTACAAAGATTGGTCTTTTGATTTAGATCAATATCCAGAAATGCCAGCATATTTTGAAATTGAAGGTAAGAGCGAGGAAAGTATACAAGAAGCAATCAAACTACTTGAATTAGAAAATAAAGTAGCTACTCCAAAAGGAGAAACAGATATTATAGTAAATAATTACGGTTTAAATTGGTATAACATGAGATTTTAATTATGAAAAAATTATTAATTGATTTTTAGACGTTGGACGTCTATAGTTATCCACATATGAGTGAAATATTGGAATTTGGAATTAAAAGAGAAAATGAAGAGAGAAGAGACGGTGGCTGTGCCGTCGTATTTGACCCTAAAAGTCAAAAATATGCAGTAAATAGAATAATCGACAACAATTGGTTGGGATTTTTTTCTGGGGGAGTTGAAGATGGTGAAGATATGCAAGAAGGAATATTGAGAGAAGTTACAGAAGAAGGCGGTTTATATGATTTTTTATATGTTGAAAAAATTGCAGAAGCGGAATGTCATTTTTATGCTAGTTTAAAAAAATTAAATCGTGTCGCTCATGCCACTTGTCTTTTAGTTATACTTAAAAGTACGGATTTAAAACCTACTAAGCTGGAAGAACATGAAAAATTTGAATTAACTTGGGTGACTACAGAAGAAATGTTTTTAGATTTAAATAAAAATAATAAAGATAAAAATAGAGATCATTGGATTTACTTTTTTAAAAAAGCTGTAAACAGGGCAATTGAATTAGGGTACGACAAAACTAGCAAAAAAATATAATATATTTAATTTTCAAATTATGATACAATGTATTTGGTCGTATTTTGTCAGCCTAATTTCTATATATTTCTATGGACAACACAAATACACAAGGTACTGATGTTCCTGCAACAGAAGTTCCTACAACTGAAGAAGTTCAAACTCCAGCTGAAGAGACTACAACTCCAGCCGAAGAAACTACAACTGAATAAAGTAGTGACTTTTAAATCAAAATGATTTAACTAAAAAACCTAGCAAAATAGCTGGGTTTTTTAGTTTTTTTATTAGTAATTATATGTTATAATGTCTCGTAATATGCAAAAAATAAAAAATATGTTTGAAAAAACAAGAAATTGGTCACTTAAAAAGAAAATTATTTATGGAATAATTGTTCTTATTTTAATATTAATTGGTTTTATGGTATTTAAACCTAAAGATAATAGTGCAAATATCACGACAGATACAGTCAAATTAATGAATTTAAAACAAACAGTTTTGGCTACAGGACAAGTGACATCAAATACTGATTTAAATTTATCCTTTTTTTCTAGTGGTATAGTCCGTTCTCTCAAGGTTAAAGTCGGAGATGAAGTTAAAGAAGGTCAAATATTGGCTACTTTAGATCAAGGCAATGAATTAGCAGCTTTAACTCAAGCTCGTGGTGCAGTGGCAGCTGCAGAAGCTAGATACAAACGCACATTAGATGGTGCTTCAAACGAAGAAATTAAACTTTCAGAACTTGCTTTAGAAAATGCAAAACGTGATTATGAAAGAGTAAAATCTCAACAAGAAACTCTCGTTAAAAGTGCTTACAAGAATTTATTAAATTCAACCCCCGAAGCTTTGCCTTCTACTGGCGGAAGTGATTATACAGCACCGACAATAAGTGGTAATTATAATCTAGAGAAAGAAGGTAAGATAATTATTTCTATTTATTATAGTGGTAATGGTACCAATTTCAACGTGAATGGAATAGTAAATGGTAGTGGACAAGTAACAACGACAACTCCTCAACCAATAGGAGATTCTGGTTTGTATATCAAATTCCCAACTTCTAGTTCAATGAACATTTCAGAATGGATAATAGACATTCCTAATAAAAAAGCTTCAAACTATACTACAAACTTAAACGCTTATGAATCTGCTCTAAAAACACAAGTATCTGCTTTAGGCTCTGCGCAGGCATTGACAGATCAAAGAGAAGCTGAGCTTTCAATTAAAAAAGCAGCAGCTCGTCCCGCAGACATAGAATTAGCAAAAGCTGATATTTTGACTGCCCAAGGTAGCTTGCAATCTGCAAGTGCAAATTTTGAACACACGATATTGCGTGCTCCAAGCAAAGGAACAATAACAAAAGTAGATATTAAAATAGGGGAACTTGCTCAAGCACTAAAAAATGTTATGACCTTGCAAGACGTAGGAAGTGTCTATTTGGAAGCAAATATAAATGAAGCAAATATTACAAGTATAAAAGTCGGAGCCCCAATAGATATTACTTTCGATGCTTTCGGAACAGAACAAATTTTTAAAGGTAGTATTTTGAATATAGATCCTGCCTCTACTGTTATTTCTGGAGTAGTAAATTATAAAATCACAGCAAATATCTTTAATTCTCCAGAACTTCGTCCTGGAATGACAGCCAATATGACTATATTAGTAGAAGAAAAAGATAATATTCTCACAGTTCCTTCTCGCGCTGTCATTAAAGATAAAACTGGATTGCAAACTATAAGAGTCGTCACCAATCCAAAAACTAAAACATATAAAGATGTAGAAATAAAAACAGGCATGGAAGGAGATGGCGGACTCGTTGAAGTTGTGTCTGGTTTAAGCAAAGACGAAGAAGTTGTAGTACTAATAAAAAAATAATTAAATGCTAATAGAATTAAAAAATATTACAAAAGAATACGACAATAGTGGCGTAGTCACAAAAGTATTAAGAGGAGTGAGTCTTAGCGTCAAAGAAGGAGAATTTCTATCTATTATGGGACCTTCTGGTTCTGGAAAATCTACATTAATGCATATAATAGGATTTTTAGATAGAGCTACAGATGGTACATATCTTTTTGATGGTGAAAACATAAAAGATTTCTCTGATGATGAATTGGCATATATTCGTAATGAAAGAATCGGTTTCGTTTTCCAATCTTTCAATCTACTTGCACGTACAAGCGTGCTAGACAACGTCATCTTGCCATTAACATATAGTAAAAAGAAAAATCATCAAGAATTAGCAACGAAGGCTTTAGAGGCTGTTGGTCTCGGCAACAGATTAAATTTTCTCTCAAATCAAATTTCAGGAGGACAAAAACAACGCGTAGCTATTGCTCGAGCACTCGTATGTGATCCAAAAGTCATTTTTGCCGATGAACCTACGGGTAATCTAGACTCTAAAAGCGGAACTACTGTAATGAGTATTTTAGGTAAATTAAACGAAGAAGGACGTACTATTATATTAGTCACTCATGATAGAACAGTGGCTGAACATGCAAATAGAATAATAACTATCAAAGATGGAGAAATAATTTCTGATGAACATAATCCAAATCCAAGAAGAAGTAAAATCATAGAAGATCCGACAGATGATATAGCATAAAAATGAGAACTTTATTAAAAAATGCCCATGGAGTAATAAAAAATCTTGCATCTCGTAAAGCGAGAAGTTTTTTGACTATACTAGGTATAGTTATTGGTGTGGCTGGAGTCATCATCATTATATCTTTAGGTGCTGGTGCTCAAGCTTTAGTGTTAGGACAAATCACAAAGTTAGGTACCAATATTATTGGTATTTTGCCAGGTAAAAGTAATGAGAAAGGTCCACCGGCTGCTGTTTTTGGTATACAAATAAAGACCCTTAAAACAAACGATCTCGAAATGATAAAAGATAAAGACAGAGTTCCTCATGCAGAAGAAATCGTCGGAGTAGTGAAAGGAGATGTGACTATTATTTCTGGAAAAGAATCTGTCGACACGACTTTCACTGCGACAGATGGAAGTTATCCAAGAGTTCAAAATGTAAAATATGAAAGTGGATCATTCTTTACTGATGAAGAAGCTAGATCAGGCGCAAATGTAATTGTTTTAGGTTATGACGTGAGAGAGCAATTATTTCCAAATGGAGGAGAATTAGGATCTATTGTCACTTTAAAAAGTTCAGGAGAAAATAAAACTAGTATTCCTTTTAGGATTATAGGAGTACAAGAAAAACTAGGAACAGTCGCTTTTCAAAATCAAGATGATCAAGTCTTCATACCTTTTACTATAGGACAAAGACAAATTTTAGGAATAGATTATCTACAATTTATAAGAATAAAAGTAGACAATGCAGATAACATAAAAGAGACAATTACTGACGTAGAACAAGTTTTAAGAGATCAGCATAGAATAAAAAATCCAGATAACGATGATTTCTCTGTAAGAGACTTAGCTGACGCTATCAAAATATTAACAAGCATTACTGATGCTTTGAGAATGTTTTTGAGCTTAATGGCTGGAATATCACTCATAGTTGGAGGTATAGGTATTATGAATATAATGCTTGTGACAGTATCAGAACGTACAAGAGAAATAGGCTTAAGAAAAGCTTTAGGTGCAACTTCACACCAAATTCGAAATCAGTTTTTAGTAGAAGCTGTAGTTTTGACAGGGCTAGGAGGATTGATAGGAATAATAGTAGGAGTACTTATCTCTTATCTTATCGCTCTTGGAGCACGTTATGCTGGGTATGATTGGTCTTTTGTCATATCGCCCACAGCTATTTTTCTAGCTGTATTTGTATCGACAATGACTGGTATAATATTTGGACTTTTCCCAGCGATGAAAGCTTCCAAGCTCGATCCAATTAATGCATTACGTTATGAATAAATAAAATAAAATGAAATCATATTTTTTACAAGCAATAAGAGGAATCACACATAACAAAAGCCGTACTTTTTTAACGACTTTGGGTATCATGATAGGTATAGGAACAGTGATCATGGTTTTTTCTACTGGGGAAGGTTTTAAAAGTTATATCAATTCTCAAATTGAAATGTTTGGTACCAACACCATCACGATAGAGACAGTCGTTCCTGCTTCTACAAAAACAAGAGATGCTGGCGATAAAGCAGACAATGCAAACATGGACAACAATGTTGCAAACAGAGCTATCCCTATAAAAACTTTTAAAAATAAAGATATACAAGATATAAAAAATGTAGCAAATGTAAAAAATGCTTATGGTTCTGCTTTCGGACAAGAAGTCGTCACTTATAAAGACAATTCAAAAACTACTTTGATTTTAGGGGCAGATGCATCACGTTTTGAAATAGATAAAGGGGTAATAGAATTTGGACGTCCATACACAAATGAAGAGAATAGCAGTTTGGCGCAAGTAGCCATATTGGGACACACATTAGCTGAAGATCTTTTTGGAGATAGTGATCCTTTAGGAGAACTCGTGCGTGTTGGAAATTATAATTTTGAAGTTATTGGTGTATATGAACCGAGAGGAGGCCTAGGATCTTTTGATGATGAGCAAATTTTTATACCTATCACCACCTTACAGAAAAAAATATTAGGAACAGATTATCTTGGTTATGGAATAGTAGAGTTAATAGACGGCGATAAAGCTGACTCGACTTCTCTAGATATACAAGATGTCTTAAGAAGAAATCATGATATTGATGATCCATTAAAAGATGACTTTAGCATAAAAACTCAAGAACAAAATATGGAGACTTTCAATGTTATTTTAAGTGCTACAACATTTCTTTTGATAGCTATCGCCCTCATATCTCTCGTTGTGGGAGGAGTAGGAGTAATGAATATAATGTACGTCGTTGTGACCGAAAGAATAGGGGAAATAGGCCTTAAAAAGGCCCTAGGAGCTCGGAATAAAGACATTTTGTATGAATTCCTCATAGAAGCAATTTTGCTTACATTGTTAGGTGGAATTGTCGGAATCATTTCTGGTTCAATGCTTTCTTTTGGAGTAGCTAAACTTGCCCAAAATTTTGGTTTTGCTTGGAAGTTTTCAGTACCTATTTACGGCATAATTTTATCCATTTCCATTTCTACAATGATAGGTATTGTCTTCGGAGTTTTCCCTGCAAAAAATGCTTCTAAATTAAATCCGATCGAAGCTCTGAATAAAGAATAAAATTTGTTATAATAAAGTTATATGATTTTAAAAAAATTTAGTTTAATTTTATTTTTAATTTTATCTCTTTTCCCATTTACAAAAATAAATGCTCAATCTTCTGAAGTGGGTTTTGTGCCTGGTAATATTTGGTATTCAAAAGATCCATTTGAAGAAGGCGATAAAATCAAGATTTACACTTTTATTTATAATTCTGATTCAAAAGAATTGTCCGGTACGGTAGTGTTTTTTGATAAAACTACTTTATTAGGCAAGAAAAATTTTACCCTAGCAGGGAAGACAGCAAATGAAATTTCTATCGATTGGACAGTCTCTGCAGGAGACCATAAGATTTTTGCAAAAATAGAAAATGCAAAATTTTTAATTTCAAAAGATAAATATGAAGAAATTTATATAGCTGATAATAAAACAGAAGAAAGTTCTCGTACTGTTAACAAAAAAATAACTTCAAAAGAAAATAATTCGACAAGTACCGAAAATAACATAGTAGACACTATTCTAAATACAAAAAATAATATACAAGATAGTATCCCCGACAATATCTCAAAACCCGTAACCTCCACCATAAATAAATTGGATAATTTAAGAGAAAATATCAGAAATGTTTCTGATAATAAAAAAGAGGAAATCCAAAAAGAAATTGACACATTAAATAAAATAAATACAACAAAAAATTCTTCCAAGGGGACTAATAATAATCCATTATTAAAACCATTCAAATATGTGGAACTATTTCTTTTAGCAGTCTCTTCTATGATTTTAAATAACAAGATATTGTTTTATGGAATAATCATTCTCATAGTATTTTTCTCTCTAAGATTCATTTGGAAAAGATTTTTTTAAAATTTGTATTTTACTCTGCAAGCGTGTAAAATACATTTATGCTGGCAAGAATAATCACATCTTTCATCTTATTATTATCTATACTGTATATGCCGTTTTGGGTGTCTGTGATATTAGCTCTTTTTGGAATTATTTATTTTAAATATTACTGGGAAAGTACAGTTTTGCTTTTTATTTCTGATTTGTTATATGGCATAAAAGGAGACAGATTTTGGGGTATATATTTCGTTTCTTTTTTTATTTCCTTAATTGTTTTAATATTAGCCGAATTCTTAAAGAAGAAAATCAGATTATCAAAATAAATAAATTTATCCCGTACTAAATTTTTGATTACGGGATATAATAATAAAAATTATTAATTAAAATTTTAGTACTGGGATGATTAGAAGAATTTTTAGAAAACAAAAAATAAGAAATGCAAATTCTTTCGTTGAACCAGACGAGATTTTTCTTGATTCTCAAAATTTACAAAATTTCGATCGTCAACAATTCGAAGGAAGAATAGAAAAACCAATATCTAAAAAAAATATTATCGCTGTGGGTTTGCTTTTTGTGTTATTCTTGGGAATCTTTTATTCAAGATTAGGTTATTTACAAATTAAAAAAGGAGAAGCTTATCTCGAAAGAAGTCAAAATAACACCTTGGAGAAACAAATTATTTTTAGTGATAGAGGAATAATTTATGATAGAAACAAGGTTGAATTAGCTTGGAATAAAAAAGAAACAAATCTCCCAACAACAATCCGTACATATTTATCTCCTGGTTTTTCTCATATTTTGGGCTATGTTAGTTATCCAATGAAAGACAAAACTGGTAATTATTGGCAAAGTGTATTTATTGGTAAAGACGGATTAGAAAAACAATATAATGATAAATTAAAAGGAGAAAATGGCTCAAAAATAGTTGAAATAGATGTACACAACAAAATTCATTCAGAAAATATCGTAAATGCGCCCAAGCGTGGAGCTGATCTCGTAACAACAATAGATTCTCGTATTCAAAAAGAACTTTATACTCTAATCAAAAATTTGTCACAAAGTAATTCTTTTTCTGGTGGATCAGGTGTTTTAATTGATATAAATAATGGCGAAATTATATCTTCAGTAAGTTATCCTGAATACGATTCCGAAGTCCTTTCTTTGGGTAAAGATGTAAAAAAAATACAAGGCTATTTTAATGACAAAAGAAAAGTATTTTTAGATAAAACTATCTCTGGTCTTTATACTCCAGGTTCTATCGTCAAACCTTTTTTTGCTGTAGGCGCATTAACAGAAAAAATAATCGACCCTTCCAAGAAAATTTTATCTACGGGGTCTATCTCTATTCCAAACCCATATTTCCCAGGACAAAATACAGTTTTTAAAGACTGGAAAGCTCACGGCTGGACTGATATGCGTGAATCTATTGCTGTTTCTAGTGACGTGTATTTTTATGCCATAGGAGGAGGTTATGCAGATCAAAAAGGTTTAGGGATAGCAAATATTGAAAAATACGCAAGACTTTTTGGTATAGGTACAAAAACAGGAATAGATATTCCAGATGAAAAAGAAGGAGTGATCCCTAGCCCTGCATGGAAATTGAAAAACTTTAAAGGAGAACCTTGGCGCATCGGAGATACTTATCATACAGCTATCGGCCAATATGGATTTCAAGTGACACCAATGGAAATGACAAGGGCTGTGAGTGCGCTTGCAAATTATGGAACTCTAATAAATCCACATTATATTTTAGGTGATACTGAAAAAGAAAAAAATGTTTCAAAAATCAATTTAGAAAAAGCATACATACAAGTAGCTCATGAAGGAATGAGGCAAAGTGTCTTGTCTGGTACATCTTCTCCTTTAAATGTTTCTTATGTTAAAGTAGCAGCTAAAACAGGTACAGCCCAAGTGGGGATAAGTAAGAGTAGGGTAAATTCTTGGATAATAGGTTTCTTTCCTTATGAAAATCCCAAATATGCCTTTACTATAATGATGGAATCAGGGCCATCCTCTAACGGTGTGGGGGCTTCCTCTATCATGCGTCAATTGTTAGATTGGATGTCTATTAATACCCCACAATATTTTAAATAAATCTACAAAAAATTCTTGATTTTGTCTCAAGTATTACGGTATAATAGATAGATGAGTAAAATAAAAATACTTTTAGGATTAAGTTTTTGGGTAACAATACTTCCATATTTAGGTTTCCCAATCACTTTAAAAAATCTTTTAATTTCCTTATCCGGATTAGGTTTAATTTTGATAACCTACTTAATATATAAAAAAGAAAAGGGGAGTAAGAAAGAAGGAAATAAATTCGATAATTTTTCAGAAAATCATAATTTTATTGAACGCGAAATACCAAAAGAGGAAAATATTAACCAAGCTGAATTTTAATAATCATTAAACAATAACATGTTAGAATATTTTAGAATAAGGCGAGCATACGCCACCATACTACTTGTAGCCATTTTTTTTGGCTTAGGTACTTATTTAGGATACAGTAGAAGACCAGAAATAAATAAGGTTGTCAATATATTAAATAAAGAAACCGCCGTCAAAACAGAAGCGGATTTTTCAATTTTTTGGAAAGCTTGGAATAATATAAATGAGAAATATCCAAATGCTTCAAAAATTACTGATCAAGATAAAATATATGGCGCAATTTCAGGTCTTACAAACTCATTAAATGATCCATATAGTGTATTCTTTAATCCTGATGAAGCTAAAATGTTTGAGGATGATATTCAAGGTAATTTTGGTGGAGTTGGTATGGAGATAGGCATGAAAGATAAGATTTTGACAGTTATTTCTCCCTTGAAAGATACTCCTGCCTATAAAGCAAATATTAAATCCGGTGATAAAATATTAAAGATTGACAATCTTGTCACCTCTAATTTATCAATAGAAAAAGCCATTAAATTGATACGCGGTGAAGCAGGTACGACAGTAAGATTAACTATATTCCGTGAAGGCGACAAAGAACCAAAAGAAATAAAAATAGTTAGAGGTATTATTAATATCCCAAACATAGACACCGAACTTACAAAAGATAATATATTTATAATTAAACTTTATAGTTTTTCTGCTAATTCTCCAGAATTATTCCAAAATGCATTAAAAGAATTTAGTACTTCTAATTCAGACAAATTAGTATTAGATTTAAGAGGCAATCCTGGTGGATATTTAGATGCAGCTGTAAGCATGGCTAGTTGGTTTTTAGATAGTGGTAAAAATGTAGTCACAGAAGATTATGGAAATAATACGAAACCAAAAGTCTACAGAAGTCATGGATACAATATTTTTAGTGATAATCTAAAATTTGTGATACTTATAGACAGCGGTTCAGCTTCAGCATCAGAAATATTAGCTGGTGCAATGCAAGATTACAAAAAAGCATTCTTAGTAGGAACAAAAAGCTTTGGTAAGGGTTCTGTGCAAGAAGTCGTCAAATTAACCCCAGATACGATTCTTAAAGTCACCGTAGCAAAATGGTTAACCCCAAATGGTAATTCTATTTCTGAAAAAGGATTAAAACCTGATTACGAAGTTCCTTTTACCAAAAAAGATTTAGAGACAAATAATGACCCCCAACTTAAAAAAGCTTTTGAATTATTAAATAATTGGCCAAAATAACTACGAGTTTAACACCACATAAAATTATGAAAGTAATATTTTTAAAAGACGTATCAAGAGTTGGTAAAAAAAATGATATAAAAGAGGTAAACGATGGATACGCTTTAAATCTTTTATTTCCCAAAAAATTAGCGACGCCAGCGACACCTAAAGCTATAGCAGAATTAGAAAGAAGACAAAAAGAAATTAAAATTGAGAGGGAAGTACAAGAAGATCTTCTAAATAAAAATTTAGAAGAAATAAAAGGAAAAACCATCACCATAAGAGCCAAATCTGATGATAAAGGTCATTTATTTTCTGCTATTCACCCTAAAATTTTAGTAGAATTGATGGAAAAAGAATGTCATATACAAATAGATGAAAAATTTATTGTCTTAGAAAAACAAATTAAAGAAATAGGGGAATTTGAGATTCCAATTCTAATTAAAAATAAAAAATCTTTTTTCAAACTTATTGTAGAAAAGTTATAATAAAAAATCCCCAGTAAACAAACTGGGGATTTTTTTATATTTTAAATAGGGAAGTTAAATTACATTTACAACCTTTTTAACGACAGTTTTACCATTGAAAGATACTTTACGCTTAGAACCAAATTTAACAGTTCCAGATTTCAAAGCATAGATAGTGTGATCTTTACCCATAGATACATTATCACCAGCGGTAATAACAGTACCACGTTGACGAATTATTATTGATCCAGGTTGTGCTTTTTGACCATCAGCAAGCTTAGTACCTAGGTATTTTGGATTGGAATCTCTCAGGTTTTTCGCTGTCCCGCCAGCCTTTCTATGTGCCATATATTTTTATACTATTTAATGTTAAAATTTACTTACAGATTAATTAGACTATAGTATATACAACATTATGCAAAAAATCAAGCTATTTATAGAAAGTGACACAGGAAAAGATATTATGATGATAATAATCATTATTTTAGTTGGTTTAGGAGCATTTGAGCTAGGTAGACTATCAAAAAATAGCCCTAAGGAAGGCATAAAAGTCGAATATGAGGGCCTAGAAGCCAATATAATAGACTCAATAAGCCAAAATGAGGCAAATATAGCTAAAGTATCAAATAGTCTAAATAATACAAATCAAAAAATAAATTCTGAAAATTTTTTTGCATCAAACAGGGGAAGTAAATATTATTCTATAAGTTGTGGAGCTGGTAAAACAATTAAAGAAGAAAATAGAATATATTTCAAAACATCAAGAGAAGCAGAAGATGCGGGATACGAGCTTTCTTCATCGTGCAAATAGCTTTATTTTGTATATATATGTCGTAAAAGGTATATTGTGCGACGTAGTATCTTTTTTAGATATAATATAAAAAGTCCTCCCCTCTATCTATTAAAGGCAGGCGCAGCAGCTTCGTAATCAGTAGGCTTACCATCACGAATTCTTTCCATATTATTTATAAAAGATTTCCAAAAAATATCTACAAAAACATCATTCCAAAGATATGAAGCCGGTTGTTTTAAATACTTATTCCAAAAACTAACACTCCCTCCCCCGACATATGTTATGTTCTCTTGAGCCACAGGGCTTTCAACTACCTTTTTGACACTAATATTAAAATAACTTAAAACTAAGATCAAAATAAAACACAAAATTAAAATCCCAATCAAACTAATACCTTTATTTTCTTTTTTTGTTTTTAGCATAATATTTATATTTAACTTAGAGAACACTATTAAATAAATTTTTTAGCCAATCTATTACATCTGATAAACTGATTTTAAAATATTTCATCAAAAAAAGAGCAATAACTATAAAAATAATTAATTTTAGGAATCCTCCTTTTTGATTAGTAAGATTATTCATTTTATTATTTTACCATTTTTATTTATATGTAGGCAAACCCGTCTTGACTCGTATTTATAGACGAGGCAGATAATACATTGGATCTAAGTAAGCATTTATTGGAGCAATAGGCTGTGTCAAAACTCTTCCAGGGCATGATTTACTTGGTAATGTTTTTAAATTTACTGCATCTTTTGCATACATAGATACATGTAAATGTGGCCCTGTTGAATATCCAGTGTTGCCACTATAACCTACGACGTCTCCTCTAGATACTTTTTGTCCATTATATACTTTTATCAATGACAAGTGCCCGTATGTACTAGCAAGCCCATTATCATATTTAATTAGAATAAAACGCCCAAAAGACACCCCGGGGCATTGTTTGTCTGTGTCTCCTATCCCCGCAATCACACCATCTGCCATAGCTTTTATAGGTGTTCCTACTGGTGCACGAAAATCTACGCCATTATGTGAACCAGAAGCATATAATCTTTTTGAATCTTTCGTCACTCCAAAAAGTTGAGTAATATAAACATAATCTACAGGCCAACTCAAAACTCCTTTATTAGGAAGTTTCGAAGGATCAAGTATATATTTTAACTGTGACTCATAATCTCGTAATTCTTTTTCAAAAGTATCTTTTTTTGCCAATCTATCTTTCAATAATTTTTGATAGCTTGATTCACTATTTTTTGTCTGCGCTAAAAGTTTCTTTTTTTCTGTTGTATTTTGATCAACAATCTTTTTTTGATCAGCCAATTTACTTTTTAAAGACAAAAGCTCATTTTTAGCATCTGTCGTTTCTTTTCTTGTATCTTCTAACCCAACTTTTATTTCTTTTAATTGTAAAGTCGCTTCTCTTATTTTTTCTCCCACAGTGGCTATATTATCTATATCATTCCAAATCAAAGTAAAATCTTTTCCTGAAAGCAAAGTAGCAAGAGTGTCTTCTTGCTCAAATTCATTTACTTTTCTTATTTGCAAAGAAAGAGATTCTAAATTATTAGAAATAACACTTTGCTTATCATTAATTTGTAAACTTAATTCTTTTATTTTTAAATTTGTCTTTTCTATTTTACTTTGTGTTATAGATATATCTGCTATCAATTTCTTTCTAGTTAGATCTAACTGCTTGATGGATGTGTTTAATGAGCTTTTTTGTTTACCCAAGCTATCTATTTCATTCTGATATTGTTTTATTTCTTGTTCTAATTTAGCTATATCTGTATTCTTTTGACTTATTTTCGCATTCAATTCCCCTATCGTTTGAGCATAAGAAAAAACCACAGGAACTACAATAAAAATTCCTAAAAATAATATAATTAAATATTTAAACAGCTTTTTGTAATCGTGATAAAGTTTCATTTTTACCTAAAATGTCTGCAATGACAAAAGGATCTGGCGACTTATCAAGCCCTGAAAGTGCGTATCTTATAGGATGCAAAAGCTCCCCCCTACTTTCTAAACTATTTGCTATCTGCATCAAAACATTTTTCACATTATCGGTTGTAAAATCTTTTTCATTTATTTTTTCTAATTCAAATATAGCTTTTGATATATTTTCAGAAACTTTTTCCAAAGAAGAATTTTTATAAATTAATTTCTCTTTTTCATATTCAGGTTCTTTATAAAAGAAATCCAACTCTCCTTTTTCTAACATATCATTTATATCACTCCATTTAGATACTCTTTCTCGAACTATAGAAATAATTTTTTCTGATTTTAATTCTTCTGGAAGATATTTAAAAATCTCTTCTTTCATATCTTCTAACGACAATTTTTTAATATGTTCTTTATTCATCCAATCAAGCTTCTCATCATTCCATTGCGCACCAGAATGTCCTATACGAGAAATATCAAAAACTTTTATAAGTTCTTCCATGGTAAATATCTCTCTATCATCTCCCGGATTCCAACCCAAAAGAGCCATAAAATTAATCATTGCTCCCGGCAAATATCCTTCATTTCTATATTCTAAAACATCTTTTGCCCCATCTCTCTTGCCAAGCTTCTTCTTTCCATCTTTGCCCATGATGGGAGGCAATGTAGCATATAGAGGAGGTTTAATATCTAAAGCTTCATATATCGATAAAAATTTGGGAGTAGAAGAAATAAATTCTTGTCCTCTCATGACATGTGTCACCCCCATTTCTATATCATCTACAATGTGAGCAAAATTATAAGTAGGATAACCATCACTTTTTATTAAAATAAAATCATCTAACGCTTCAGGCCCTGCTGATAAATCTCCATATACTAAATCATTCCAATGATAACTTTTAATTTCTGGTACTTTAAAACGAAGAGGCTTGCTGCCGTCCCATTTTTCAAAATTTTCAGGCCCGCCTAGACTCACGCCAGTCGAGGCTGGCCTATGATCTCTAAATAAAAATGGTCTTTTCTCTGATTCTGCTTTAGTTCTAAAAGAATCTACTTCTTCTTCTGTATAAGGGTCAGGGTATGCTAAACCTTTATCAATTAAAATTTGAGCGTATTTTTTATATAAATCTAATCTTTGTGATTGTAAATATGGTTCATGAGAACCTCCAATATTTGGGCCTTCATCCCAATTAATATTTAACCATTTTAAAGATTCTATTATATGATCTATTGAACCTTCTACTTCCCTTTCTTTGTCAGTATCTTCTATACGTAATATAAAAGTTCCGTTATTTTTCTTTGCCCATAAATATGCATATAAAGCTGTACGAATACCACCAACATGCATAAAACCTGTAGGTGAAGGGGCAAATCTTGTAACTACTTTATTATCCATATATCTATATTAACATTTTTTACCAAAAATAAGAAAAGCCCGACAATATTGTCAGGCTTTCTGTAAAAACATTTTTATCCTTCTTTTCTTATTAAATCAGTAGTATGAAATTCTGATTGAGCTGGTAATATCGTTATCTTTTTGATTAAACCATTCAAACATTTAACCACTGCTTTGGGAGAATAATCTTTGTCGGTTGTTGTCTCTGATAATACTAATATATCAGGATTCAATTTTTTTATGATGTTGTAATAAGACTTCTTATCTTTTATTTCAACAACATAATCTACATCTTGAAGAGCAGAAATTATTTTGACTCTTCCTTTGAATGGAATTAATGGACGATCTTTACCTTTTCTTTCTTTAGTAAGTTCATCCGAATGAATTCCTACTATTAGTATATCTCCTTTCTGTGCAGCAATATGTATATAATCTACATGCCCAGGGTGAAGTGTATCAAAGACTCCATCAGTATAAACAATTTTTCTTCCTCTTCTTTCTTTTAGATATAAAACTCTTAAAAATAACCATGGAATGGTTTTAAGTTTATTACTAATTTTTTTCTTCATTTTCAACCTCTTAGTATTGTTTTTTAAATGAGCCTTTAGTTAAAAATATTATATCACATTTATCTTTTATGAGCAATAGCAAAAAATAAGAAAAGCCCAATATGTTTTTGGGCTTTTTATAAAAAAAAATTCATACCTAAATTAATTCTGGAATTAGAATATCAAAAACTTCTTTTTCTGCCTTATCTTCAATCCAGACTAATTGGAACTCATTGTAATATTCAGGATTTCCATAAACTTCTACCGCTTCTTTTTTTAATTCAATGACTTTGTCTTGAGCTTTTTTTTTAGCTTCTTCTTTTTTATCTTTATTCTCTTCAACGTCTAAAGAAAAAAAGTTATGTAATGAATTAAAATTATACTGCCCCGAAACATATTTTAATTTCCACATACCTTGGTTCCTCCTTTTCTATTTATAAATTTTGGTTTCAACTAGATATTACGATATTCTTTCCAAACTATCATAGCACCTGATGGCACTAATTCTTTTTGTTTTTCATTAATTTTTTTCATCTCTTTTTTTGCTTTTTCTCTAGCAATTTCATGGTCTTGCTGCCTAGGTATTTCTAAAAATAGAGAATGCAACCCAAGAGTAGTAAAATATTCTAGATGCCAACCATTTTTCATGGTAAGTTCCTCCTTTTTGAATAAAGAATTTAAAAAAAATTAGTTTTATCAATGAGCTAAATATTAACTATATTATATCACATTTATTTCTCGTGAGCAAGAGCTATATCAACTAACTCTTTTGCTATCTTCATAGCTGCGTCAGGTTTATTGTAAGCCTTTGCATTTTTAGACATAAAATCCCAAACATTTTTATCATTCACTATTCTATCAATTTCTGAAATCAAGATATTGGCAGTCATATTTATTTCCACTATCACATTACAACCTCCCACATGAGCATAGCTAAATGCATTTTTCTTTTGATGATCTCCGTTAGAATTTGTTATTGGAACAAGAATAGAAGGCACGCCCCATGAAGATATTTCAAATAAAGCAGAGCCTGCCCTAGATACGATGATAGACGCCACTCCAGCTGCCATTTTCATCGCCAATGGATTAAGAAAAGGATATGGCATATACCTTGCTTTTTCTTCTTTATCTCCCAAAACAACTTTAGATTGTGCTTCCACATTTTTAAAATTATTTACTCCTGTTTGGTGTATGATTTGATAATTATTTACGAGCCTAGGCAAAGCATCCAAAACTACATTATTTATTAATTCTGCTCCCTGAGAGCCTCCTAGTATTAAAATAACTGGCAAATTAGATTCTAACTTAAAATATTCCAAAGCTTCTCCTCTCGGTGCTGATTTTTGTATTTCTTCTCTTATTGGATGTCCTGTCCAAGCTATTTTATCTAAAGGAAAATAATCTGCTGCTTCTTTAAAAGATATAGCAACTTTATTTGCAAATCTACCTGCCCATTTATTTACTCTACCTGGAACAGAATCAGATTCATGAATAATTACAGGAATTCTTAAAATTCTAGCAGCCAATATCGTAGGAAATGAAGCATAACCACCTTTCCCAAAAACAACATCTGGATAAATAGAAAACAATTTATATAATGCATTCAGAACACCAAAAAACATTTTAAAAATGTCAGTAAAATTTTTAAAAGAAAAATAAGTACGCATCTTGCCTGCTTTTACTTCTTCAAACAATAATCCATTTTCCACCAACATCTCTTTATCGTATGGACTATCAGAAAAATAATAGAGCTTCGCTCCTAAAATATTATCTTTGTCTATTATTTCATTAACTTTTTGTACTACAGCGATTATTGGATAAAAATGACCGCCTGTTCCCCCTCCAGTAAATACTATTTTCATTTTTTTCTTTATGACTTTATAAACCTTATAACTTTATGAACTTTTTTGTTGGTATTTTGATATTTGGAAAATTATACCTATCGCTATCAGATCTATCATGAGTGAAGTCCCTCCATGACTCATAAAAACTAGAGGCACGCCAGTAAGTGGAAATACTCCAGTCACAGAAGCTATATTCATGAAAGATTGAGCTGCAATCAGTATAACAATTCCAGAAACCAAAAGTCTACTAAATAAATCTGGAGAATTGTTGGCTATACGAAGACCCCTCAATACAAAAAGCAAATATAATACTATTATGATGACTAAGCCCACAAAACCTAATTCTTCTCCCATAACAGCAAAGATAGAATCTCCTTGTGGTTCTGGTAAATAGCTAAATTTCTGGATACTTTGGCCATACCCTCTACCGAAAACACCCCCGGACCCTATAGCTATCATGGATTGTTGAATCTGATAAGAAGAACCCTGAGGATCTTGAGATGGATCTAAAAAGGTCTTTACTCTTTCTTGTAGATATGGAGTAAAGAAAACGAGGAACCCTAACACGACAACAGCCCCAACTCCAACGACAGAAATCCATTTCATAGACGCACCAGATATAAAAAGCATGCACATTCCCGTAATCGCGATAAGAATGAAACTTTTTGTATCTGGCTGGTTAAATAATATGACAGCTATCAAAGCCAGCAAAATTCCAAAAGGTAATATTCCAAATCTAAAATCTTCAACCTTATTTTTTGCCCATGAAAGCCAAGCTGCAAAATATATTACAAAGCCAAATTTCAAAAGTTCTACTGGCTGAAATCTCATAAATACCAAATCTATCCATCTCGTTGCACCCAACCTACTCCAACCAATTCCAGGAATAAAAACAGCTGCAGTCAATAATATAGAACCAAGGAAAATATAAAAAGAATATTTCCTTAAAATTTTATAATTTGTTTTATAAGAAAAATACATCCCGACGAAACCCATCCCGAAACCAAGAATCAATTGACTAAAAAGTACAGAATAAAAAACAGATTCATTTCTAGCTAAAATACCTAAAGATGCAGACACAAACATAGCTGCCCCTATGGCAATCATAATAAAAACTATTATCAAAAAAAATTTATCTATTTTTTTACCTTTCATTAAATTTACTACCTACTTATAACCGCTAAAATTATTCCTATAATAGAAAAAGCGATAGAAAATACCCAGAAACGCATAACGACTTTATAAGAAGGCCAACCAAGAGCTTCAAAATGATGGTGTATGGGTGCTAAACGAAATACTTTTTTACCATTTCTAAATTTCTTTGACAAAATTTGCAAAATAACTGACCCAGAACTCACAACAAGTGGCATGGCTATTATTGGTAGAATAAAAATAGTATCAGTCAAAAAAGATACAGTAGCTAATGTGATAGTGAGACCTATCATTCCTGTCTCTCCCATATAAAATCTTGCTGGAGGAATATTAAACCAAAGAAAAGCCAAAACAGCTCCCGCTGTTACTCCACAAAAAGTAGCTATGTCTATCTGATTATTTATAAATGCTATGACAGCATAAGCAGAAAATATTGATGCCAAAACTCCTCCTGAAAGTCCATCCAATCCATCGATGACTCCTCCTGAGAAAGTAGCCAAAGCAACTAAAATAAAAAATGGGATAATCAAAATTCCTAAATATAATTCTCCTCCAAATGGTATCTGAATCGAAACCATCCCCAATTTATAATAAAAATAAAGTCCTATTAAAAAAGATATTAATAAAACAAGAAAAGCTTTCCACTTACGCCAAGAATTATCATCATGAGCTATCTTTCCTTTCCCATATATTTGAATCAAATCATCCCATAAACCCAAGAAAGATCCAAAAAGTAAAACCAAAAGAGGTATTAATGTTTGATTTTTACTTAAGAAATTCATCTTTTCTGAAATATCTGATGGAAAAAATATAGATATAAAATAAAAAATAAATACAGAAAATAAAATAGAAACCCAAACTATAATTCCTCCGACACGTGGAGTCTTCAGCTCTTCTTCTTGATTATGAATCTTTTGAAATTCTGAAAATGTGGCTTCATTCCTAGAATATTTCTTCCACATTTTATATTTATAAAAAAAATGTGTAGCCAAAGGGGTAATAAATAAACCCACCAAAAAAGCTACAACTGTAGGCAAAAATATTTTAACTAAATTTAAAAGCATATAAACATTATAACATATTTAATAAACCTCCCCATTATAACATTTCTCACAATACACAATTTCAAGTCGATCAGGAGAATAGGAAGTTTCAAATTCATTGGTACAACCTTCTTTCATGCATTTCCTATGCCATAAATCAACTGGATTTCGTGATTCAAACAATTCAAAATTTCTGGTATTAGGACATTTTCTTGGTAAAGGAATATTCCATCTTTTATAAACTTCAAGTTCATTTTTTGTAATTCTAAATGCTTTTGTACATTTATGTTCCTGTGCTTTATTTTTATTTTTATCCCATGCTTCGCAAAGAATTATTTCGTTTAATATTGAATCATCTACATTTTTTATTTCTACTAAATCTTTCCAATCTTTTGTTGGAGTATAACTTTTATCTTCATTTTCAATCCATGGATAATTATTTTTACATGCTTCTTCTTTTGTAATTGGCAAATATTCTTGAGCAAGTGTTTCATTGTAAGCAAAAGGCGAATTTTCAATCGGAAATAATTCTCCGTAAAAATATTTTCTTCCACTCTTATCAATGAAAGGCATCTCTTTCATTTGTTGTTTTATTTTCTGTACTAATTCTTCATACTCTTCTTTTGTATATTGTTTATTTAAAATGCAATATTCTTTTTTACGTAAAGATATAGAACCAAATATATTTTTTACGTTAAATGAATCAGCGACATATTCTGTATTAAAATTATTTTCACCATTAACACTAAAAAAAATATCTGACGAAAAATCAACATTGTTTGAATCATAGGCTAATTGTCCAGCGTTTACTCCAAAAATATCCATAGAATCTCTTTGTTTGAAACCCCTAACTACATATTTTGTATTTTCACCTTCGTAGGCAAGAAAAGAGTTATGTACATTTTTGCAATTATAAATAAAATTTCCAGAAACATTATAATTCTGTTCTCCGGCCATAAACTTATGAAAGGCTTTTTGTAAAATTATTTCTTTAAAAGTTTTTACAGCTTTTTTGAATAATTCATATGAACTAAAAGTTTCATTTTTTATTTTCTCATATTCTTCTTTAGATACTTGTTTGTTAAAAACATAAAAATTTTTATTTCTAAGATTATAACTAAACATACAATTCTGACAATTGCGACAATCATACAAAAACATAGAACTGAGACAATTGGTACATTCTTGACTGAAATGTACTTCATTACAATTTGTGCAATCTGTAGACGAAAAACAAAATTCACATTTTTTTATAAAAATACTATCCCAACAATCTTTACATTCTGAAAGAGTTTGCCCATAACCACAATTTTCTGAAAACCAACTACCAAATATTAAATAACTATCTTTCATATGGGCAGTATGATTGCAATATTCACTATTTGTATTTGCAGATTCATACAAAGCAGGCTTGGGGACTATTTCTTGTAAAGACTTAAATTGTTGAAAGAATGATTTAGAAAAATCATAATCTCTACCATATTCTGTCGCATCCCACTTATCACTCCACCAACATTCATGACAATACACAGGAAAAACTGTATTTGGTTTATACATTGAAATTATATTATCTTTACATAAATCACAATTCCTTTTATATAAAGATCTTTCATTTCTCCATGCAAGTCTACGAGCAAATCTACATTTCCAGCAAAATGTCGGTGGAGGGACTTTTATCTTTTCATAAAAATTAAAATCTTCTGGCTCTATGGTGAAGTCACATTTACAATTCTGACAATTTTTAGTTTCTTTTTGCATTTTTTTAAAAGCTACAAGCTAAAACCTATAAGCTATCCCTCTTCTGCTTCTTTTACTAATTCTTCTTCCAAATTTTGAGAGGCGGATTCGATAGAATTATTAACTAAAGCATAATCTGGTAATTCTTCGACAGAATTAACTCCCATATAAGAAAGCAATTCAAATGTAGGTTTATAAATATATCTTCTATTATCTGTAGGATCTATGCTTTTCTCTACCAAGCCACGGATAGAAAGAGCTCTCAAAGTAAAACTAGAATTAACTCCTCTTATATAATCAATTAATGATCGGCTCACTCCATTTTTATATAAAACAATAGACAAAACTTCTAAACTAGCTTTTGAAAGTTCTTTATTTAATTCTTCTTTTTGTAATTTTTCTATTAATTCTGAAATTTCTTTATTTGCACCTAAGGTAATATCATTATCTTTTTCTTGCAATACTATTCCCCTATCTTTCAAATTTTCTTTTAATTTTTCTATTGCTTCATTCATTTCATTTTGACCAACTGCCAAAAATTCAGAAAGTTTCTTTCTAGACATTGGTTCTCCTTTAAAGAAAAGTATTGCTTCTATTTTTTGTTCTAAATTCATTGTTTTTTATCTTAAATTATGGAAATTAAAAATTTTAAGAGTCGTGTTGGTCCCCTGCCCTTATGACTCCGAGGGCGAAGGCTCAAAAATTTTTGAATTTTCATAATTTTGTTTTTCTATTATAATATCATCAAAGTTATTATCTTGCACCACATTAAGTATTCCTTGCCTTATGAGCTCGAGCATTGCAAGGAAGCCTATAATCACAACTACTTTTTCTTCTTTAGTTTTAGCAGTTCCGGTAAAGTCTCTAAAATTCATTTTGAGTGCTCCCTCTATTCTTTCAGTCAATTTATCTATCATTTCTTCTATACTTATAACTTTTTTTACTTCTACCTCTGGCAAGAAAGTTTTCTTTGGAATTTTATCTAAAGCACCATGAGCAAAAGACCTCATGCTTTCTTTTGTGATCTGTTCATCAGGCAAAAAAACCAAAAACTCATTTTTCCTTTCAAGAGGAGCAAAGATTATTTTATCTCCAAATCTATCTTTGATATGTCCTGCTAATTTATTATAAAGTTCAAAAAGTTTTAATCTTTCTTCTAAATTATGAATATCGCTTTCTTCTTCTCCTGTTAAATTTAAATTTGGTAAAAGAGATTTTGATTTTATTAAAATAAGTGTAGCTGCAACTATTATAAAACTAGATATTTCTGAATGATTTACTTTTTCTAAGTTATTTAAATATTTTAAATAATCTTCTGTGACTTGAGTAAGAGAAATCTCATTTATAAAAAGTTTACGCTCTTCAATCAAATTTAAAAGAACCCCAAATGGTCCTTCAAAATTGGCTGTTTTTACTTTATAGGCTTCATTTTCCACCTATATATTATATCATATTTACTCCCAATTAAAACCCCTTCCAAAATGTCCCCAAGTGCATGTATCTTTATATTTTACTTCATTTAATTTTAGATTCTCATATATTCCCTTTGGGGTAAGATCATAACCAACAATTTCCATCTCTTTACCATCAACAACAGCGACAGCCATCACAGGATCTTTTTTCCCTATAGCATAAGCAAGCTTTGTATGCACTTCTTTTGCATTATTTTTTTTCAAAAGATCTACCGCTATTTTGCGAGCCATATAAGCACCAGATCTATCTACTTTTGTATAATCTTTACCAGAAAAAGAACCTCCACCTATTGTAATTTCTGGACCGTAATTATCTACTATCAATTTTCTTCCTGACAACCCTGTATCTGCATCAAAACCACCCAAGATCCATTCACCGGCAGGATTAATCAAATATTCTTCAGCTTCTATTATATTTTTTACAAGTTTTAATAAATCTTCGTTTTTTGTATTTTGAAAACTAGCAACAACTGTCAAAATTTTATCACCATCTATCGTCACTTGAGTTTTGCCATCGTATGGATAAATTTCAAAAATCTTTTGACATAAATCTCTAGCCAATAAATATTCTAAAGGTAAAAATTCTCTAGTCTCATTTGTAGCGTAACCTTTCATAATACCCTGATCTCCAGCACCTCCTGTATCCACACCTTGAGCTATCTCAGAGCTTTGTAAAACAATATTAGTAATCACTTTATAATCGTCTCCGACGATGTCCTGAACGATTTTCTCTATGTTTGGATTTGATTTTGATGTTACTTCTCCGTTTATTGTTATCAATTTATGCCCTCCCATAACTTCGATAGCGACACGGCTTTCTTTATCATTATCAAGATAAGCATCCAAAATACTATCTGCTATAAAATCACAAATTTTATCTGGATGTTTCGGGCTTACAAATTCGGCTGTTCTTTTCATATAAAAATATATACTAATTTAGTAGTAAGAATACATTAACATATATTCTATTTATTTAAAAATGTTATGGTAAATTGCAAAACAGTAGCAAACATAACCCATAATAAATAAGGTATGTTAATTAGAGCTACCCATTTCATATGTGGATATATAGCTATCATAGCCCATGCCAATGTGATCAAAACAAAACTTATATCAATAGCTGCCAATATATTATTTTGCAAACCAAATTGAATTGGAGAAAAAGAAAAATTAAATATCAAATTTAAAGCAAAAGGTAATGCGATGATGGCTGGTAATTGTTTTGTAAAAACTTTTTGAAAAACTGATACGAAAGAGACAGCAATAATAAAATATAAAACAGTCCAAACCGGACCAAAAAGATAAGAAGGAGGGGCCCACTCAGGCTTAACAAGTTCTTGATACCATGTAGTTTGTGTATTCATATATTTATTATACTACTTTTATTTTAAAGTAATACTTTTTATCACTACAGGGTCTACGGGCCTATCTCCCGCAGCAGTTGGTACATTGTTGATGGCTTTTGCCACATCAGCACCTGACACTATTTTACCAAAAACTGTATGCTTGGAATCTAAATAATTGTTATCAGCTGCATTTATAAAAAATTGGCTACCATTAGAATTTGGCCCTGCATTAGCCATTGATATTGTATTTATATCATTTTTATTATCAGAAGTTATTTCATCATCAAACTTATATCCCGGACCACCCGTCCCCCAAGAAGACATTTTTGTATCATCTTTTGAAAAAGGATCACCTCCCTGACTCATAAAACCTTTTATCACTCGATGAAATTTAGTCCCATCATAAAAACCATCTTTAGCTAATTTAACAAAATTTGCCACTGTATTTGGTGTATTAGGATTAAATTCTATCATTATATCTCCTTTATTTGTATGTAATGTTGCTGTCATAATTTTTTTATTATCTTCTTCATTATTAATAATTTTATTTTCATTCTGTGTTTGTATTTGTGTTTCTTGTTGCATCTGTTGTTCTGTTTGATTTTGTGTTTGATCTGTTTTTCCTTGTGAATTTTCTTCTTTAGAAAAAATATTTAAATTTTCTATCTCAGGACTTTTTTGTTGCTCATCAAATTTAGCGACAGACAACCAATAGCCCAAACCTAAAGTAGCCAATATTAATATTGTAATTCCAATTTTATTCATAAATAAATTATATCAAACAAAAAATAATTTTACAAAATAAAAGATCAAAAAAAGGCCGACAAATAGTCGGTCTTTTTTTTTGATCTAACATTTTTAAATAAATTTTTAACGATAAAGACCACATCCTGCATATCTATCTCCCCACTCATTGCCTGAACCAACATCATAACCATAACCATTATCACACCATGTCCCCGCTCTTACTGCATCATTGGTTGGAAGACTTCCTCCATTCCAATACAAAACTGAATCAGTGTAACATGCATAATCATGACAACCACAAGTACCTATTGAATAACGATTATAATCAAAACATCTTTCAGCTGCAAGCGCTGCTGAAGTTTCTTTTGGACTAAAAGATATTTGAGAAAAGATAGCTAATGCTATCAACCCCAATGAAAATGATAATGCTCCTAAAATTGACACTTTGCCTTTCATAACGTATTTTTAATAAATTAAATTTATAATAAAATTAAACTAACTAATTTTATATCCCAACAATTAGAGGGGGCCGACCTCTTGTAAAATTAGAAAAATTAACTTTTAAAAAGGTTATCAAAAGATAAAAAAATGTCAAGAAAACCTATTTTACAATATTTTATTTCTTTATAAACCCTTCAAGTGCTTTTAGAGCTTCCACAGGAACCATATAAACCACTGTATTACTCTGATCAGAAGACATATCATTTATAGATTGCAATGTTCTCAAATGCAAAGCTCCTGGTGTAGTCGCAAGCATCTCAGCTGCCTTTGCAATATTTTGAGAAGCAGCAAGTTCTCCTTCAGAATTTATTATGACAGCTCTCTTCTCTCTTTCTGCTTCTGCTTGTTTACCAATGGTTCTTTCCATTTCTGCAGGCAAACTAACATCTTTCAATTCTACATTTTGAACTTTCAAGCCCCAAGCGTCTGTTTCTTTATCAACTATTTCTCTTATTCTTTCTGCTATTTTATCTCTGCTAGAAAGTAATTCATCAAGAGTTACTTCTCCAACGATATTTCTCATAGTCGTCTGTGCATATTGAGAGATAGCATATCTAAAGTCTTCAACTTCAATAACAGCTTTATCTGCATCAATCACTTTATAATAAATAACAGCATTGACTTTCACTGTGACGTTGTCTCTGGTGATTGCGTTTTGATCTGGAACATCTACAGCTTTAATACGAACATCTACTTTCTCATAAGTTTGAAAAACAGGCCAAACTATTCTCCAACCTGGAAGCATAATAGAAGAAAATTTACCAAGAGTAAATTTGACCCCCCTTTCATATTGATTTATCTGACGAATACTACTAAGCACCAAAACTACTAAAAAAATAACAACTATTTGATAAATTTCCATAAAATTATTTATTAAATTGATAATATATTTACTATTATACCTCGTAATAAAAATCAAATCAAAAACCCTACTCAAGGTAGGGTTTTTGATTTTTACTCAATAATCATTAAATTATTGTAAACAAGTTGCTCTTGCTGTTGCAAAAGTAGTATCAGCTAGTGTTTTAGCATCTTTCATTGTTTTCAACGCTGCCTCTTTAGCAGTTTTACGTGCAGTTAAAGCTGTGTCTTTCACATCCTTACGAGCTTTCAAAGCTTCATTACTACCTGTTTTACGAGCTACTAATGCTGCATCCTTTGCGGTCTTACGTACAGTCAAAGCTGCATCTTTAGCCGTCTTGCGAGCTGTTAAAGCTGCATCCTTGGCAGACTTTTTCGCTGCAAGATCAGTCAAGGCATTGGCTGCGGTGATAGCTGTAGTATAAGTATCATTTGCTGTTTTCACTGAAGCTGCATATGTATCATTTGCTGTTTTAACAGCAGTCGCATATGTATCTCTTACAGTTTTTGTAGAAGTTGCATATGTATCATTTGCAGTTTTGACAGTCGAAGCATAATTTTCATTAGCAACTTTTACAGCTGCAGCATAAGTTTCGTTTGCAGTTTTGACTGAAGCTTTCTTAATTGCAGTCGCATCAGCAATACATTTCTTTTGTGTATCTGTTAATTTTACTTTTGAAGTAGTGGCTGTAGTAGATGTCACCACAGGCACGACTGTGGTATTTGTTGTATTTGTCTCTTCAGCTAAAGCAAAAGAAGATATAAACAACATACCAAACAACATAAAACCAGTTATTATTTTTGATTTTGTCATATTTTATATTTATTTTATTTAATAATCTCGACCCACGTCTTAATTATAGCATTTTTATCTCAAAAATTTATTTATACTCTTCTATGAATTTATATAGAAGTCTAACAGGGGTGCCTAACGCACCACTTGCAAGATTTTCTCCTGCCATAGATGTCATACGAGGAGCCATATCAATATGGGCCCATTTTAATACTTTTCCATTTTTATCTTTTATAAATTGTTTTAAGAAAATAGCTCCGTGGGTGGCGCCACCATAACGAGAATCTTTATTGTGAACGTTTGTCCAGTCTCCCAAAGAACCTTTTATTTCACTTTCATGTTCTTCCCACATTGGTAAACGCCAAAGATATTCTCCTGTTATTTCACCAGCTTTTTCTAAATCTTTTACAAGATTATCATCATCTGAAAAAACAGCAGACATTCTCTCTCCTAACGCTACACATGCAGCTCCAGTCAAAGTAGCCACATCTATAATTACTTCAGGATTGTATTTTTGTGAATAAGTTAAAGCATCTGCCAAAATTACTCTACCTTCTGCGTCAGTATTTAAAATTTCGATAGTTTTACCAGACATCGAACGTACAACATCTCCCGGACGATAACTTTTACCAGATGCCATATTCTCAACTGATGGAATCAATGCTATTACATTTTTCTTTAATTTCATTTTTGCGACTAAGGCTATCGTATGCATGACGGCTGCACCACCAGACATGTCCATATTCATCCCAAGCAAACTATTTGAAGGTTTCAAATTTATACCACCTGTATCGAATGTGACTCCTTTGCCTACCAATACGATCGGTTTTTCATTTTTGGATGTACCCCAATATTCCATAATGATAAATTTTGATTCTTCATCAGAACCTTTACCTACTGAAAGTATCGCTTGCATTTTCTGTTTCTCCATCTCCTTCTCACCTAAAATTGTCACTTTTACTGACAAATTCTTTACTGCTTCTTTTGCTTTATTGGCCAAAATGCTTGGTGTCATATCTCCGCCTGGAGTATTGGAAAGTGTTCTAGTCTTATTTACTTCCGTGGCAATAGCATCACCCTTCAATATAAATTTTTCTAATTCTTTTTTAATATTCAAAATAAAAACTTCTTTTACAAAAGAAAAATCTTCTTTTGTACTTTTGTATTCTGTAAATTCATAATTTGCAAAAGAAAGCTGTGTCCCTATAATTTCAGCCAATTCTTCATCTGAAATAGCTACTTTGGAAAATTTAAAATCATTAAAATCAAAACAAATTTTTTCTGCTTTTATCCCTTTAGCACTCATTATCATTTTACGTATAAGTAAAAATAGTTTTCTCAAAGTCATCTTTTCCTTTTCATCGCATTTCAAAAATAAAGTTTTTACACCATTTTCTTTGATAACTTCATCCTTATTTTTTGAATTGATAGAAACAAAAAGAACTTCTCCTTTTATATCTTTTATATTATTTTTGAATATTATTTTCATAAATTATTTTTCTAACTTTATCCCTAATTCTTTTAGTTGTTTACTGCCCAATTCTGAAGGAGAATTCATCATTAAATCTTTACCCTCCCCATTTTTGGGAAATGCCATAACTTCTCTTATGTTTGGTTCATTTTCTAATAACATCATCAATCTATCAAAACCCCAAGCTATTCCACCATGTGGAGGAGTTCCAGATCTAAATGCTTCAAGCATATAAAACAAATTCTTTTCTACTTCTTCCTTCTTCACTCCCATTATTTCATAAACAGCGAGTAATGCTTCGGGTTGATGATTTCTTATAGAACCGCCACCTATCTCATAACCATTCAAAACAATATCGTATTGATTTGTTAAAATGTTTGGAATATTTTTTTTATTCAAAAGATCTTCGTGATATTCAGGCTGAGCAGCAGAAAAAGGATTATGAGTAAAAGTCCATTCTCCTTCTGCCCCTACATTATTATCTTTATCTGTTTTTTCAAAAAATGGAAAATCTATTATCCAACAAAAAGCTAAAAGATTTTTATCATCTTTGTCTTTTCTTAAATCAGGACGATCATTGCCATATTTTTCCATTGCATCTTTGTATGTAATCCTAGGAAATGGAATCTCTTGAATCGTCTTTTCAGGATAAAGTTTTTGAACAATTTCTATAAGTAAATTTTCATTAAGAGACATAACATCTTCTCTATCTACAAAACTCATTTCCATATCCAATTGTGTAAATTCTGGCTGACGGTCTCCTCTCAAATCTTCATCTCGCATACATTTTGCCATTTGAAAATATTTTTCCATACCAGAAGCCATCAATAATTGTTTATATTGTTGAGGAGCTTGAGGTAAAGCATAAAATTTACCTTGATCCAACCTTGAAGGAACAATAAAATCTCTAGCTCCTTCTGCTGTAGATTTAGAAAGTATTGGTGTCTCTATTTCTATAAAATTTTCTTTTTCTATTAAATAATCACGAATCAATTTTGCAACCTTATTTCTGTTGCGAATATTTTTCTGCATTCTGGTACGACGAAGATCAAGATATCTGTATTTCAATCTATGTTCTTCTCCTATCTCATAACCTTCTGTAGTTAAATCAATTGGTGATGTCTCGGCTTTATTAAATACATCTATACCTGTAACTTCAAGTTCTACTTCTCCATTCAATACTCCTTCTTTTATATTTTTATCTGGACGTTTATTCACAATGCCAGAAATTTTTAAAACCCATTCAGGGCGAATTTCTTTCGCTTTTTCTATTACTTCTGTTTTGTTGGGTAAAGCTACAGCTTGAACCTTGCCTGTCATGTCTCTCATATCAAAAAACACCATTTTGCCTTGATCTCGACGAACATCCACCCATCCAGCGATAATGACTTCTTTACCTATATTTTCTTTTAAATCTTTAATATAAATTCTATTTTTCATATTGAAATATTTTACCACAAAATAAATAAAAAAACAGCGAAGAATTTTGTTCTCCACTGTTATATTTTGTCTTCCTTTTATGAGGAAAACAAAGTAAATATTTACCACTCATCGTCTCCGACGGTGGTCCATGCTCCTCTCACTTTAACCACCTCCTTAAAAAAGAAAAATATTTAACAAAAATGATCAACTAATTTGTTTGGCCTATCAATAGGACCAGCAAATTGTGGAATTTTATGATTTGAATTTTTAACTTCTTCTTTCTTCTCTTCTCCTGCCTTAGAGGGAGTAATAGGAAGAAAAATAATTTCATCATTTTCTGAGAAGAGAACAGGAAAACCATCTCCCCCAAAAAAATCACTTTTTGTTGTTTTTCTCATAAAAAACCTCCTTAAATAATGTTAGCTATAGAAAGAACCACCCACCCCTCAAAACATTTATTTGAGGCTGGTGTGTAAATTTTTAATAATTTAAAATTCACACACCAAACTCAAATCTTAGCTAAAACAAAAACTAGCTCCGTTTTTATTTCGGAGCTAGTTTTTGTTTTTTTATATATTTTGGTTTGTATTGCCGTATTTTATATAAAAACAAATAGCTCCCTCTTAATCCAGAAGATAATACCGAGAAGACTATTAATTTTTATATTATTTTGACCTTTCATGTTGAACTTTTATTATAGCACACAAAAACAAAACAACAATAATACCTGTGGAAAACTATTACAAAATAACCCCTATCTGAGCTTTCACCTCTTTCATTTTTTCTTCTGCTATTTTCTTTGCCTTAATTCCACCATCTTTCAATATCTTTAAAGCAGCTGGAATATCTTTCTCAAATTCTTTTCTTTTTTCTCGAAGTGGAGCAATAAAATTTTCTATATCTTCTATTAATAATTCTTTCAATTCTTTATACTTCCCTTCTTTCTCTTTATAAATTTTTTCTAATTCTTTTTCATTTCTAAAAAGTTTGTGTATTGCAAAAACATTCTGAGGCACTCCACCACTAGAATCAGTGACAATACTCATAACACATTTCTTTATTTCTTCTTCAGTTGCAAAAAGAGGAATGTGATTGTTGTAGCTCTTTGACATTTTTTTACCATCGGTGCCAGGAACAATAGCAACATTTTCTAATATCATAGGTTCTGGTAATTTAAAAATTTGATTTCCTTTACCAAATATTCTATTAAACTTTTCTGCTGTATCTCGAGCTATCTCTACATGCTGTTTTTGATCTTGGCCGACAGGGACTATGTCTGGGCTGTAAAGCAAAATATCTGCAGCCATGAGCATCGGATAATTAAAGGTACCTATACTTATTTCTTTATTTTTTGCTTCTGCATCTTTAAAAGCATGAGCTCTCATAAGATATGGCATAGTGGTCAAAGTATCAAATATCCAAGCCAATTCTGTGTGCTCACTTATATCTGATTGTTTAAAAATAGTTATTTTGTTTGAATCTAAGCCTATCGCCAAATAATCCAATAAAACTCCGACGATATTTTTCTCCATTTCTTCTTTATTTTGGATAAAATTCAAAGCATGGTAATCAGCTATAAAAATATAACCTTCATGGTCTTTTTGTAATTCTACAAATTGCTTCATAGCACCAAAATAATTGCCTATATGTGGTGAACCTGTTGGTTTTACGCCTGATAATAATATCTTTTTTGACATAATAATATATTATCACACTTCAATTGTTTCAGCACAAGTATTTCTCCACATTTTAATAACAGTTTTAATAACTTTCCTGCTTTGACTATTTTTTTACTATGCTAGAATGACTTTAATGATAAAACAAAATAAAAATAATATACGCATTCCTCCCCAAAGTATTCCTTCAGAACAAGCTGTTTTGGGTTCTATAATGCTCAGAAAAGATGCTATACATGAAGTCGAAGATATAGTAAATTCAGATTCATTTTATGTAGAAAAACACAAAATTATTTTTCAAGCGATGCTCGATCTTTTCTTAAAGAATGAACCCATCGATATGCTTTCTCTTTCTACAAAATTAAGTGAACAAAAAGTAATAGACGCAGTCGGTGGCAATCAATATTTAGCAGAAATAGTAAATACTGTTCCCTCTTCTACAAACATAAAACATTACGCTGATATAGTTCAAAAAAAATATATATTAAGAAGTCTCATTGAAGCTGCTGATTATGTATCAGAACTCGCTTTCGAAGAAGGCGACGACCATATGGATGATATTTTAGATTTAGCAGAAAAGAAAATCTTTAGCGTTGTTTCTTCTCCTAAAAGTCAAAAATATACAAATCTAAAAGATGCTCTACCTGAAGCTTGGGAACGTCTAGAAAAATTACATGAACACAAAGGTGCACTAAGAGGCTTACCTACAGGATTCAAAGAATTAGACAACACACTCTCGGGATTACAAAAATCTGACTTAATAATACTTGCAGCTCGTCCATCTATGGGTAAGACTACCCTAGCTCTAGACATAGCCCGCATGTCTTCTGTTACTCATGATAAATCAGTATTGATATTCTCTCTCGAGATGTCTTCTCAACAATTAGTAGATAGAATGTTGTCTGCTCAATCAAGAGTCAACGCTTGGAATTTACGCACAGGACATCTTTCTTCCGATAGAGATTTTTCTCATTTACGAGATTCTTTAGATCGATTATCAAAAGCTAAAATTTATATAGATGATCAACCTGGAAATTCCATAGTGAGAATGAAAGCTCTTGCCCGCAGGCTTAAAGCAGAAAAAGGTCTTGATCTTATCGTAGTAGACTACTTACAACTTATGACAACCTCAAAGACTTATGATTCTATGGTTAATCAAGTGACAGAGATATCTAGATCATTAAAAAGTTTAGCAAAAGAATTAGACGTTCCAGTATTAGCCCTATCACAGCTCTCTCGTGCCGTAGAATCTAGAGGAGGCAGACCAAGACTTTCCGATCTTCGTGATTCAGGATCTATCGAACAGGATGCCGATGTCGTTATGTTTATTCACAGAGAAGATAAAGGCAAGGACGAGTCAGAAAAAACAAATATCGCAGAAATATTAATTGAAAAACACAGAAATGGTCCTACGGGAAAAGTTGATTTGTATTTTGATGAGAAAACTACAACATTCTTAAATCTTGAAAAGAGCAGTCTTAGTGATTTCAGTCCGGCAAAAGTAAGTGGTGAATTAGATGAATTTTAAAATGAATACAGTAGAAAAATTAACAGAAGTATTTAAAGAATTCCCAGGTATAGGAGAAAGACAAGCAAAACGTTTTGTATATTTTTTAATGTCCAAAAATCCTGCTTATGCTGAGAATCTTTCTCTTTTGATAAAGGAATTAAAAAAAGATACTTCTCAATGTGAAGAATGTTTTAGATATTTCATTTCCGAATCTAAAAAAGAAAAAAGATGTGATATTTGTTTGAGTCAAAACATAGATTCTTCGGAACTCATGATAATAGAAAAAGATTCAGATCTAGAAAGCATGCACAAAAGTAAAATTTATAATGGTAAATATTTTATTTTAGGAGGTTTAGTTCCAATTGTAGAAAAAAGCACTATCTCCAGAGTCAGAATAAATGAATTAGTAGAAAATATTAAAAGAAATAGTAATACTTTAAAAGAAATAATACTCGCCTTCTCGTTAAATCCTCAAGGTAATCACACAGATTTATATATACGTAATCAATTGAAACCCATCACAGATCCTTTGAATATAAAAATATCTTCTTTGGGCAGAGGCCTTTCTACAGGCACAGAACTTGAATATTCAGACAACGACACTCTTAAAAACGCTCTAAAAAATAGACAATAAAAAAACCACCTTGCGGTGGTTTTTTAGTTTATTATTTTATATCTAAAACTTTTACTTTAAAGAATGGTTGACGGTGGCCGTTTCTCTTTAAATATCTGGATTTTTGTTTATATTTAACAACCATGACTTTTCTAGTACGTCCTATTTGCATTAATTCTGCCTCTACAGTAGCTCCTTTTATATAAGGAGTTCCAATAGTAGTATTCTTTCCATCGTCTACCAAAAGGACTTTATCAAAAGAGATCTTGTCTCCAACCTTGTATTCCCCTTTCAATATCTCAATAGAAACCAAGGTATCTTTTGATACTTTGTATTGTTTCCCGCCTGTTTGTATTACTGCAAATTTCATATACCCCATATTATATGAAAAGAGCTTAAAAAGCAAGCTCTGGACATTTTAGACCTATTTAAGAACCTTAAATTATCTTGGTTCTGGGCTTTATTTCTGTTATAATTACACCTATATGCAAACAAAAATTATTGAAAGATATTTTTTCTTTATTTTATTATTTATAACTTTTGTCTTTTCTTTTTTAATTTTTAGACCTTTTTGGATGGTTTTAGTATTAGGTGGATCTTTCTCAGTTGTCTTATACCCCATCTACGAATGGCTAACTAACAAAAAAGTCCCCAATTGGCTATCTGCTCTTTTGACTGTTTTATTTTTTGTAATAATAATAGGTATTCCACTTTTCGGAATCGGTGCGATAGTTTTCAATCAAAGCCAGAATGCTTATGAAATGATAGTTTCAAATCAAAATTCTATATCTTTCATAGATTCAATAAATACTTCTATAAACAAAATATTACCGGAAGGAATTTCTTTCGATTTGTACGGCAAGATTTCTGATTTGATTTCTTTAGTAACAAACAATATCGCAAGCATATTCTCTACGACTGTTTCTACTATACTTTCTCTAGTGTTAACATTACTTTCTATTTTCTATTTCCTAAAAGATGGAGCGCGTTTCAGAAAAGCCCTCATCATATTGAGTCCTCTCTCAGATGTTGATGATCAAAAGATAATAGCTCGTCTTGCTGTTTCAATAAATGGAATAATAAAAGGATATCTTTTTGTTGCCCTCATTCAAGGCATATTGATGGGTATCGGTCTCACTTTATTCGGCGTTCCAAATGCTGCATTATGGGCTGTTATAACAGTGATAACAGCATTGATACCTACGATAGGTACAGCTCTCATCTCTGTACCTGCAATAATATTTCTTTTAGTTACAGGAAATACTGTACAAGCTATCGGTATGCTTTGTTGGGCTGTAGCAGTGGTTGGTATGATAGACAATTTATTAAGCCCTCTTATTGTCGGCAGTAAAACAAAATTACCACCTTTCTTAATACTATTTTCTGTACTTGGTGGTATTTCCTTAGTGGGGCCTTTAGGTATATTAGTCGGTCCTTTAACGATAAGTTTGCTTTACACTTTGATTTCTCTTTACAGAGATGAATTTCAAAATAATAATTAATTTATGTCATTAAAATTTTATAATACTCTCACAAAACAGAAAGAAGAATTTACACCCATAGATAAAAATGATATCCGCATGTATACCTGCGGACCTACTGTATATTATTATGCTCATATAGCAAATCTACGTTCTTATTTATTTGCTGATATATTACGTCGTACTCTTAAATACAGTGGACTAAAAGTAAAACAAGTTATGAATATTACCGACATTGGGCATCTTTCTAGTGATGGAGATTCTGGTGAAGATAAAATGACAAAAGGATTATTACGAGAAGGAAAAGAGCTTAGTCTCAAGAGTATGAGAGAGCTCGCTGAATTTTATACAGAAAGTTTTAAAAAAGATCTCACAACATTAAACATAGAAATGCCAGATGGAATGTATTTTGCTAGTGACTATATAAAAGAAGATGTGGAACTTATAAAAAAACTAGAAGATAAAGGCTATACTTATAAAACAAAAGATGGAATTTACTTTGATATATCAAAAATTTCTGATTATGGAGCACTTTGGGGTGGCAAAAGAGAATGGAACAAAGAAGGTGCCAGAGTAGCTGAAAATTCTGAGAAGAAAAATCCAGAAGATTTTGCATTGTGGAAATTCAACGACAAAATAGGATTCGAATCCCCTTTCAGAAAAGGTTTTCCTGGTTGGCACATAGAATGTTCTGCATTAGGTATAAAATTTCTAGGAGAACAATTTGATATTCATACAGGAGGAATAGATTTGATACCTACTCATCATACAAATGAAATAGTTCAATCAGAATGTGCTACAGGCAAAAAACCCTTCGTCAAATTTTGGATGCATAGCGAGCATGTAGATATTGGTGGAGAAAAAATGGCAAAATCCTCTGGAAATTTTTTAAGAGTTGAAAATTTATTAGAAAAAAGAATAAATCCTTTAGCCTATCGTTTTTGGCTTTTAATGGCTAGTTATCGCACAAAAATAAACTTTAACTGGGATGCCCTAGAAGGGGCTGAAATAGCCCTAAAACGCCTTTATAAACTTTATATTGAGCTCGGAGACGAGATAGGTGTACCAAACAAAGAATACCAACAAAGATTTAAAGACTACATAGAAGATGATCTAGATACACCGAGGGCTTTGCCTCTTTTGTGGGATTTAATGAAAGATAATGAAATATCCCCTGCCGACAAAAAAGCAACAATTTTAGATTTTGATAAAGTATTTGGACTTGGTTTTGAAAATATAAAAGAAGAAGAAATTCCAGAAGAAATTCAAAAATTATCAGAAGAAAGAGAGCAAGTTCGTAAAAATAAAGATTTCAAAAAATCAGATGAATTGAGAGATAAAATAATATCTCTAGGTTATGAAATAAAAGATTCCTCAGAAGGTCCGATAATCCATAAAATTTAAAATTACCGATACCTCTTGTTTTTTTATTTATTTGTTGTAATCTAAAAATAGATAAACAAAAGTCAAGGTGGCTTTTAATTAACTTCATTGAAATAATAAAGGGAGTGTTTTATGGTACCAAGATATGAAAATCTAGATATTAAAAAGGTTTTCTCTGATAAGAGCAAACTAGATCTCTGGCAAAAAACGGAATTAGCTGTAATTGAAGCCATGGCTAAATTGGGATTGATTGATGTTATTTATTATAACGAAATTAAAAATACGTTAATCAATATCCCAATTGATATCGAATGGTGTGAAAAAGAAGATAAAAAAATCCATCATGATTTGAATGCTTTTCTTCATGAGAGACTAAAAAATCTTGATTCAAGATTGCATCAATATTTTCACAAAAACATCACTTCATACGACACAGAAGAACCTGCTTTCGCTCGTTCTTTGTCTGACGCCAGTGAAATAATAAAGTTGTTAAATATAACTTTAGAAAATACACTGAAAAATCTGGCCGTTAAATACCGTTACGTTATAATGAACGCCAGAACGCATGGACAAGAAGCAGAAATGCAAAGTTTTGGTTCACGCGTTCTAACATGGCTATGCGATTACAAAATTGCCTATAATGCATTTCTGTATTCTTTAGATAATTTGAAATACTCAAAATTATCTGGGGCAATTGGAAAGTATGGTAGCCTTGATCCAAAAATAGAAGAAGAGGCTTTAAGTATTTTAGGTTTTGTTCCATTTTATGGTTCTACTCAAATAATGCCTAGAATTCTCTATGCACCAATTGCTCAAAGTTTATGTAATCTTCTATTAGTTATTCAAAAAATTGGATTAGATATACGTCTAGCTTCTAGAAGTGGTAAACCATTGATGCAAGAACCTTTCAAAAAGAAACAAACTGGTTCTTCTGCTATGCCTCATAAAAAAAATACAATCCGTACAGAACAATTGGAAGGCATGGCAAGAATGGCGAAAGGATATATGATTATGATTACAGATAACATTTCTACTTGGGAAGAAAGAGCAATAGAACAATCTTCTGTAGAAAGAGTTGCTTGGCAAGATCTTTTTCATGTAACTGCTCAATCTTTAAAAGTATTAAATGGTGTCTTGAATGGATTACAAGTTTATCAAGACAACATGTTACAAGAAATAGTTGAATCACGTGGAGTTTATGCTTCAAGTGAAGTAAAAGAATTCTTAAAAGAAAAACTTTCAGAAACTGGTTTAAGTTATGAAGATGTATATAAAATTGTACAACTTGCTAGTTTTAACGTCTTTGAACCTAGTTCAAAGAAAAAAACAATAAGAGAAGCTAATTTTCTTAATCATGTTGAAAGCTATGCTTTTCTTATGCAAGTAGAAAATATGGAACCTCAAAAATATGTTTCAATTAGGGATCATATTTTTCAAGCAAAATTGCACATATCTGAAAACCTTGAAATAACTCAAGAAAAAATTGATATTTATAATGAAGCTTTAGTAAAATTGTTTTATAGTGGAACAAACAAGAATATCATAAATGAATGGGACAAATTATTTGATCCTACATTCTTATTAAAAAATGAAAATTTCTTGTTTGAAAAAATTCTAAATATGTAAATTAACAAAATTATAGGCCTGTCGAATAATCGACAGGCCTATTTTTATTCTGGAACTTCAAACGCAAATCCAATTTTATCAGTTCTTTGAGTCCATTCTTTTTCCATGCTTGCATTTAAAAAAAGATCTTCTCCGTGAGCATTTACAACAAAACGCATTCTATCTTCTTCACTATCAACAATCGAAGAATGCATAATATAAACAACATCAAACCCCATTTGTCTAATATCTTTGCTCGTAAAATTTTGACAAATTAAACAAGCAATCTCAGGATTTGGATGAATTAATCCGCGCTTAGATGCTCCAACAAGAATTTTCCAAACACTAATTTTATTACCTACTCCGCAAAGCTGAGAACCTCTTAGTAAAATAATTTTACTTTTTATTCCCTTTTTGCCTTCTGTAGAAAATAATTTTTTTGGAACTAATAAATCATAAGCACTTTCACCAACACCGATATCTCTTTTTTTAAGAGAATCAACCCATTCTTTTCCTTCTAACACCTTAAAAGTAACTCTAAAAAATACCTCATCATAGAATTCCTTCCAAGGATATGATACCGAAGATTGCATATCCATTTTTTGTTCCTCCAGATTGTTTATTTAACAAAGTTATTTACTTTGAATGTACATATTTATTATAAAAACATAATACCTAAAATAACGATATTGTCAATAAAATTATAAATTAACAATGTTAGTAATTTTGCAAAAAGGTTCACAATTTAGTACTATTAAAAAATGATTGATAGAATAATAAATACAAAAAATACAAAAGATGCAGAGGTAGTAATATTGAATGCTCCTTATGAGCACAGTGTTTCTTTTGGAGGTGGGACAATAAAAGGTCCACAAAAAATAATAGAATGCTTAGATAATTATCTAGAACTTTTTGATACTGAATTAAAATGTGAACCAGCTAAAAAAATTAAAACTGCAAAAAAAGAAATAACTGGTTTAAAAAATATAAATGGAGAAAAAGCTTCAAAAAAAATAAGCACCGAATATCAAAAATTGTTTAACGATGACAAATTTATAATTATGCTCGGAGGAGAACATACAGTTTCCTACGGAGCATTAGAAGCTATATCTAAAAAAGAAAATCCTAAAGATATTACAATATTACAAATAGACGCTCACCAAGATTTAAGAAATGATAGTGGAGATTATAGCGAAAAAAAAGATAAATTTGCTCATTCTTGTGTCATGCGCAGAGCTCATGAACTAGGCTTCCCTATTGTTCAAGTAGGAATAAGAACATATTCCAAATACGAATACGAATATTGGCAAAATAATAAACAAACTATTACAGTTTTTGGTTGGAATGGAAAAGAAATACCTATAAATAAAATTTTAGAATCAATTAAAACTAAAAAGGTTTATCTTACTTTAGATGTTGATGGCTTTGATCCTGCTTTTATGCCAGGCACAGGGACACCAGTGCAAGGTGGATTAGATTGGTATTATGGATTAAATTTAATAAATAAAATTGTAGATACTAAAAATTTGATTGGCGCAGATATTGTAGAAGTATCACCTCAAAAAGAATCAGCTCTAACAGAATTTGGAGCAGCTCTTATTTGTTATAAAATAATGGCTCACAAATTTAAAAATAAACTTATCTCTTAAAAATTTTTTTGTGTAAGATAGAAAAGCTAATAATTGTATTAATTAATACAAAATATATACCCAAAGAGTAAATAGAAAAACTCCATTCTTTTATTATAAACAATCCTAAAATATTATTTATAATTGCAAAAGCATAAATATAGACAGATTCTGTCTCTGGGAATTTCCAAGATTTAACAATAGTTGGAATAGCTGCCAATCCATCACTTAAAATAACAAACAAAATAGATATCTCTAAATTATGTGTAAATATATAAAGTATTAATGCTAAAAAAGAAACAACTCCACAAATTGAATCAAAAAAAGTTATTTTCCAATAAGCATTTTTTTTGAATAAAGAATATATAATAACCAAAAATGGCCCAAACCCCGCCATAAAAACAGGCAGAACAGAAAGCCCTGCTCCTGCTTTTAGTTGGAAAAATACTCCAAGAAAAGGAGCCAACATCCAAATGAACCAAGAAACTAAATTTGGTTTTGTATGTCCTAAAAACATACTTCTTAAATAAAAGAATTCTCCTATCAAATTAATCAAAACACCTATATAAATTATATTTTCTGACAACATAAATTTAATCATCCCTGTGCATAACTAGAAAAGGTCGGACCTTTTCTAATACACCTCCCCATTATAACATTTCTCACAATACACAATTTCAGGTCGATCAGGAGAATAAGAAGTTTCAAATTCATTAGTGCAGTTTTCTTTCATACATTTCCTATGCCAGAGCTTAAGAGGGTTTCTTTGGGATAGTCTATTGTAATGTCTACAGTTAGGACATAAGTGTGGAATGGGTAGATTCATTCTTTTGTAGAATTGAAGTTCATTTGGAATGATTTTGAAGGCTTCAGTACATTGGTGGTTACATTCTTTATGTTCACATTCTATTACTTTGTTTAATATACTGTCATCTACATCTTTTATATCATTTGGTATATCTTCTGTTTTAATGTCTATATTGTAGTTTCTTTCTTCTTTGTCTTTCCACTTATATCCTTCCTTTATGGCTTCTTCTTTTGTTAATGGGAAGTATTCTTGAGCTATGGTTTCATTGTAGGCAAAGGGACTTAATTCTGGTGGGAAGAATTCTCCGTATCTGTATATTCTTCCTTTACTATCTATATATGGCATATCATTCATGTGTTGTATTATCTTTGGTATTAGTTCTTCATATTCTTCTTTTGTGTATTGTTTGTTGAGGATGCAGTATTGTTTGTTGCGGAGAGCGACACAGCCGAAGAGATCATGAGAAGAAATAGAAAGAAACGAATATTTTATATCGTGAGAAGCACGATTTGTCATACCAAACAAAGATCCAGATCCTTTAAAAGATGGAGCTACCCCTTCATAAGATGACTCTGTTTGAACTCCACCAAACATGTCCATCGTATCTTTGTTGCCTGCTGAACGAATCACATATTTTACATCTTGAGAATTATTAACATTAAAAGAAAAAAGAGCATTCTTTGAATTCTCTATATTATTACCTGAATAATTTACACTATTTAAGGTTTGTATATATTTATGTAGAGTATTTTCTTTTTTTATTTTATTAAATTCTTTCAATAACGTACTTAACGATCTGAAATCACCTATTATAAAATTAGATTTCTTTTCTTCGTATTCTCCTTTAGAATATTGGACATTACGAATCATGTATTTTTTATTTCTTAAATTTGAAGATAAAAAACAATCTTGGCAATTTGAACAATCAAACAAAAAAGCTGAATCAATACAACCATTACAATTTTCAAGAAATATACTATTATAATTATTTACTGAATCAGTGTTCTCGTAACACCAAATTAATTTATTACAAAATAAGGAATCTAAAACATTTTGACTTTTATCTAAAGCATAAGAATAATCAACATTTTCACAATCCAAAATAGAAGAAGAAAGATAACAATTTTTATCATCTGTAGAGAAATTAATATAATCAGAATTAATATTATTAAATTTCCAAAGTTGTATTAGTGGAACTTTTTTTACTAAACTTATCCATTGTTCAAAGAAAGGCTTGTTCCAATCATATTCTAAAAAATAATCTTGGGCATTCCAATCATCTCCCCACCAACATTTATCACAATAAATCTTTGCCTCAAAATCTTGACGATACATTGATATAATACCCTTACCACATAAAGCACATTTATTTTTATGAAAGACTCTTTCATTTCTAAAGGTCATTCTCCTTATCATTCTACATTCCGGACAAAAAGTAGGTGGAGGGACTTTTATTTTCTCATAAAATTTAAAATCTTCAGGCTCTATGGTAAAGTCGCATTTACAATTCTGGCATATTCTTTTTTCATTTTTATATTCCATATTTAATATTTACATATGTACACCATGGTTGATATGTGTACTAATACACCTCCTGCTGATAACATTTCTCACAATATATTATTTCTAACCTTTCTGGAGAATAAGTTGTCTCAAATTCATTATTACATCCATTCTTCATACACTTGCGATGCCAAAGTTTTAATGGATTTCTTAAATTAATACGTTTATAATGTCTACAGTTAGGACAAAGTCTAGGGAGAGGTAGATTCATCCTTTTGTAAAATTTTAACTCTTCTGAAACAATCTTAAAAGCTTCTGTGCATTGATCTTTGCATTTTCCGCCATGCTCACATGCTATAACTTTATTTAATATATCTTCTGAAATATTTTCTACATCGTTTGGTATATCTTCTGTTTTAATATTAATATCATAATTTCTAATCTCAGATTCCTTCCAAATATACCCATGTTCTAAAATTTCTTCCTTACTCAAAGGAAAATATTCTTGAGCAATACTTTCATTATAAGCAAATGGTGATGCTTCCTTAGGGAAAAATTCACCATACTTATAAACACATCCTTTATTATCAACAAAAGGAACTTCATTCATGTGTTTAATAATTTTAGGTACTAATTTTTCATATTCTTCTTTTGTATACTGCCTATTTAAAATACAATATTCTTTCTTATATAAACCTTCACAACCAAAAATATTTAAACAATCATGGCATTCTTCTGTATAACGTACGTTTTGATTCGAAAAATTTCTAACACCAAATGCACTATTTGATCCACCAAAACCATGAGCTATTTCATATAAAAATTCAGCATTAAAACCCTGGAAAGATGTATCATAACTATCTTTTGTATTATTTCTACTAAAAAATAAATACTTTGAATTTTCAGCTTGTCTAGAACTAAAAGAATTATGTGTATTTCTAACTTCATACAAGTCATCTCCATCCGAATTAATAGATTTATAAATGTAAGCATATCTATGTGGAATACTAAGTTTTATTTTCTCGAGTTTATTCAAAAACTCTTGATGTTTTTCAAAATTATCTAAACTACTTAATTTTATAAATTTTTCATATTCTTCTTTTGTTTTTTGCTCATTAAAAATACAATAAGATTTATTAACAAGGCCTACACAACAAAAACAGTTAATACAATTTCTACAATCTATAAGATAACGACTTTCTACACAATCATTGCAATTACGACTAAAAAATAAAAGATTTGATCTTGCACATTCAAAAAGTTCATAACTAAATTGAACTTTTTCAGAAAAAGCAACATCTAAAGAATCTTGTGAATCAAAAATTTGATTACCAAAATAAACTCTTTCATTATTTATGCCACCAAACAAAAGATAGCACTCTTTCAAATCGAGCCCATAATTACAATACTCACTAGAAATAAAATTCGTTTGATAAAGATTAGATCTAGGAACTTTTAACTGCAAAGATTTAAATTGTTCAAAAAATGATTTAGAAAAATCATAATCTGTTCCATAATCTAATGGATTCCACTTATCTGAAAGCCAACATTCTTTACAATAAACAATAAAAGGTTTTTCTTTGCTATATACGCTAAGTATATTTTTTTTACACAAAAAACACTCACGTCTATAAAAAACACGATTATTCCTGAAAAGTAATCTCCTTTGGAATCTACATTCCGGACAAAATGTAGGTGGAGGGACTTTTATTTTCTCATAAAAATTAAAATCTTCAGGCTCTATGGTAAAGTCACATTTACAATTCTGACAGTTTTTAATTTCTTGTTTATATTCCATTTATTACTTTATACTTTAGGAACTTTATAAACTTTCTACTATATTATATCCCTTCCTTTTTAAGTTCTTCTAGAAGTTCTCGGGCTTTTTTGGAAATCTTAGTAGGTATCTTGATATTTATTTTTATATACAAATCCCCCGTCTTGCCATTCTTAATAGCCTCGCCATACCCAGACATTTTTAAAGTTTGTCCATTCTGTATACCAGCTGGAACATTTATAGACACTTCTTCTTCCTGACGCAAGACTCCTTTGCCTTTACAATTTTCACATTTTTCTTTTGGAACAGAACCAGAACCTAAACATTCTTCGCAGATTCTTGTATTAGATATATTTCCTAAAATCGTCCTTTTTATTTCGCGAATTTTTCCTTGACCATTACAATACCTACAAGTATCCATCTTTGTACCTGGCTTAGCGCCTGAATTATGACAAACAGAACAGCTCGAAGTCTTGGTGATTGCTAATTTCCTTGTCACACCTAAAACAGAATCAGACAAAGTTATTTGTATTTCTGTACTTATATCTCGTCCGCGTCTTTGTTTTACTCCACCACCTCCTCTGTTTCCTGTAAAAAAATCACTAAAAATATCATTCAAATTGCCAAAATCAAAATCACCTCCCTGGAATCCTCCAGAAAAACCACCAAAATCAAAACCTTCAAAGCCACCACGCCCTCCATAGCCCTGATTCATATTTTCAAAACCAGCCCCAAATTGATCATATTTTGCTCGTTTTCCGTCATCAGAAAGAACTTGGTAAGCTTCATTTACTTCTTTAAATTTCTTTTCATCCCCTTCTTTTTTGTCAGGATGATATTTATGAGCCAATTTATAAAAGGCTTTTTTTATTTCGTCTTTAGATGCATTCTTAGCAACACCTAAAATGTCATAATAATCTTTATTCATAAGGTTTATATAGCCATTATATCATAGGTTCCGCTTCTTGAGAAGTTGTATTTTTTGAGCTTTCTTCTGCTAAAGATCCTTTACCTTTTCCTTCAATGATTGCTTTTTCTTCCGCGCTTCTTATGATAGTAGCTTCTTCTTCTGCAATAAGTTTCTGAGCATCATCTTTTGAAATAGAATATTTCCTACGAGAAGCTTCTATTATTTCTTTGCGATAAGAAGGATGTGTAGGGGGCAAAACTCTTAATGTTTCAGCAGAAAATGGATCATAAGATTCACCATCAATCGTCATTTTAATATAAAATTCAGCTACAGCTAAATTAATCATATCTTTAACTCCGAAAAGTGGTTCAAATTCTGGTTTTAATTTTACTGCATCTTCTCCACCAACTCTAAAACAAATTATACTTCCCGTGTTTCCAAGCACAGCATGTTGAACTTGGGGTAATAATTGTCCTATATATTGATGAGCAATGGTTAAGTTCAGTGCATATTTTCTAGCCTCTGACAAAATGTTTTCAAAAGTATGTGTGACTATGTTTTGAAACTCATCTATGTATAAATAAAAATCTCTACGATCTTTTTCTGGTATTGCTGCTCTTTCCATTCCAGCTTGTTTTATTTTTGTTAAGAACATTGAACCAAAGAAACTTGAATTTTCTTCTCCAATGCGTCCTTTTGAAAGATTAATAAAAATAATTTTACCTTCATTCATTAATTTACTAATATCAATTTTATTTTGCTTTTGTCCAAATATATTTCGTAGAAGTGGATCAGACAAAAACTGTCCCAATTTGTTAACAAGAGGAATGATAGCATCTGTATCGAACTTTTCAGACCAATCAGCAAATTCGATAGCGAAGAATCTTTTAACCATGTCGTCAGTAATATATTCGACTACTTTCTGTCTATAATTTCTATCAGTCAACATCGATATCATTCCACGCATTGTGGCATGAGGATAATCCAAAAGTGCCAAACAAGTAAAACGAAAAACGTGTTCAAGGCGTGGTGTCCAGTTTGCCCCGAATTGTTTTTGCAAAACCTCAATCAAGCCTTGGGTCAATTGAAATTTGAAAAGCGGATCGACGTTGGCAAGAGGGTTGAAAGAAGCTGGAAAATCTACATCTCCAGGGTCAATAACACAAACATCTTCTATTCTCTCTTTTGGAATATAATCCAGCATCGCGTCGATAACATCTCCGTGTGGATCAATAAGACAAAGGCCATGATTGTATGTGACGTCTTGGCGAATAAACAATTCCATTAATTTAGTTTTACCAACACCAGACTTACCAACAATATACAAATGTCTTCTTCTATCTATTCTTTTTAGACCAAAAATAAATTTCTTTTCTTCAAGTGAAGCTACATAATTTGTACGCCCGATGAAAGAAACCTCTTCGGGATCTACTTTTCCAAAAACAGGAAGTTCTGGTGGAGGTGGCCCATATTTTATTATTTGCACTCGATTTGGCTTCGGCATATATAGCTTAATATTACTACTAATTTATTGATTATTCAATGGTAAAAGTATATTATAATAAACATGAAAATACATAGATTTATAGATAAATTTGATTTTTCAAAAAATAAAATAGAAATAACAAACCCTGAAATAATCAACCAAATAAAGCTTGTTTTAAGGCTAAAAAAGGGAGAAATTATAATTTTATCTGACGGTAAAGGTAAAAGTATAGAAGTAACCCTAGATACAATAAATCCAAATAAAATTATATGTATTCCAAACAAAGGAAACTCTACTGTAAAGAATGATACTGAAAATAAAAAAGTAAATTTATATTTAGCTATATTGAAAAAAGAAAATTTTGAATTATCTGTACAGAAAGCAGTAGAAGTCGGTGTATCAAAAATAATACCTGTAATAACAGAAAGAACTATTAAAACGGGTTTAAATGTAATTCGTTTAGAAAAAATAATCAAAGAAGCTAGTGAACAATGCGGAAGAGATATATTACCTACACTATCTAATATCTCTAAATTTGAAGACGCCCTAAAAGATGGAGAAAATTCTGAAGAGAAAATTATTTTTCATATAGACAAAAATATTAATAACAATTTCTATACTCCAAATAAAAAAGCAAAAACTTCAAGCATTTTTATAGGACCAGAAGGTGGTTTTACGGAGAATGAAATAAAACTAGCTAAAAATTTAAATTATAAAATCAGTTCTCTTGGCTCTCTAACCTTGCGTGGAGAAACAGCCGCCATAGTAGCTACTTATCGTGCAGTCGAAGGAATTTAATAGACCTCTTTGTTATAACAATTTTCACAATATACTATTTCAGGTCTGTCAGGGGCGTAAGAAGTTTCAAATTCATTATTACAACCTTCTTTCATGCATTTACGATGCCAGAGGTTACGTGGATTTCTCAACATAAATCTATCAGTACGACGACAAGCAAAACATTTTTCAGGTATGGGTAAATTTAATATTTTATATAAAGATAATTCTAAAGAAGTAATTTTAAAAGCTGTCGTGCATAGAGGATATTCATCTTTATAATCATTTAATTTTTGAGATGAACATTGTATTGCTTCTTCTAAAATATTTTCTTTAATTTCTGAAAAAGTTTTGGGTATTTTTTCTGCAGGGATAAAAATCTTGTAATCTCTTTCTGGTCTATCGTACCATTTATAGCCCTTTCTTTTAGCTTCTTCTTTATTTAAAGGAAAATAATCTTGAGCCATAGATTCATTGTATGCAAATGGTGAAAAATTAGCTGGAAAATATTCACCCCACTCTTCTATGTCTATCATATGTTTGATTATTTTTTCTTTTAAAGAAAAATAATCTGATTTAGAATATTGTTTATTTAAAATACAATAACTTTTTTTCTTTAAGCCAAAACATCCAAAACAATTTTCTACACCAAAACACATATCACAATAATACGAATCAGTAATGGTACCAAAACAACTTCTAATAATCATAGATCTATGTGGTGCTTCAACACCTTGAGCTTCATAAGCTAGCTGTCCAGTAATTATTTCTGTACAATCGCGGCAATCTTCAGAATCCCATGCATCTTGCATATAAGCAGTATCTTTATTTTTATGACAATTAAAACCAAGTTTCATTCTTTGAGTATTTTCTATATAATCACCATTAGACTGTTGAACTTGTACACCATGATAAAATTTTATAGGCATGCTAAGTCTTAATTTAAAAGCTTCTTCTTGTGATTTTTTTATAAAATCTCTATCCCATTCAAAATTTTTAACTTTTTTTTCATATTCATCTTTTCCTATATTTTTATTAAAATAAAAATACTGTTTATTTCGAAGACCAACACAACCGAAACAATCAGTGCATCCCTTGCAATCATTAGAAAAATAGACATTAACACAGTCAGAACAATCAGAAGACCAAAGACAATGAGAACACTTTTTAATATTAATACACTCATAACAGTATTCGCTCTTTTCTGCTAAATAACAATCACTTAAAAAATAACAGCCCCACTGACACCAGCTTCCATACATACATTTTTCATTTGAACCACTTGTAACAAGCATATAACAATCTTTATTGTTTTGAGATTGATTTGTATATTCGCTATTTACACTACTAGCATTAACCATAGCCAAATGTGGGACTATATCGCGCAACTCTTCGTATTGTTCAAAAAAAGATTTATTAAAATCAAAATCTCTTCCATATTTTACAGCATCAAATTTATCTGATTTCCAATATTCTTGTTTATAAACAGGGAAAGAAACATTTTCTCTGTAAATTGAAATTATACTTTCTCCAGTAGCATCACATTTTCTTTTATAAAAGTTATATTCATTTCTATCTAAAAGCCTACGAATATATCTGCATTCCGGGCAAAATGTCGGTGGAGGGACTTTTATTTTCTCATAAAAAGAGAAGTCATCAGGCTCTATAATAAAGTCACATTTGCAATTTTTACATATTTTGTTTTCACTTTTGTATTCCATGTTTAATACACTTCTTTATTATAACAATTTTCACAATATACTATTTCAGGTCTGTCGGGAGCGTAAGGCGTTTTGAAAGTAGCCAAACATTTACCTTGATGTCCATGACCCTCATTTTCACACATACATTCTCTACGCCAAAGTTTCATTGGATTACGTTTCTTCAACCTATTCTCATGACGACAATTAAAACAAAATCTCGGTAAAGGAACTCCTAATTTTCTATATAAATTAAATTCATCTAAGATTATTTTATAAGCTCCCCTACAATATCCACTTTCTGTATCTTTATTTTTACAACCAATAATTTCATTCAAAATTGATTCATCAACATCTCTTAAATCATCAGGCAAATCTACTGATTCAATAGTCGTCACATATTCACTCACCTTCTTGTCTCTCCACCTATAACCATTTTTTATAGCTTCTTCTTTATTTAAAGGAAAATAATCTTGAGCTTGAGTTTCGTTGTAACAAAAAGTAGACATTTCTGCAGGGAAAAATTCACCATATTTATAAATTAGACCCCTCTTGTCTATATATGGCATATCGTTCATGTGTTGTTTTATTTTTGGTATTAATTCTTCATATTCTTCTTTTGTGTATTGTTTATTTAAAATACAATATTTCTTCGTTCGAAGACCTATACATCCAAATATATTGTCACAACCATGACAATTGAAAGAATATTCTACATTATTAGAACTATAAACAACACTAGTAAATAAATTACGAAAATTCCCTATTCCTGTATCAAAAGACTCATACAATAATTCACCATCTCCAACTCCGGGGCCAGAATCATATGCATCTTTTAAGAAATAAGCTGCCCAATGAATAAATTTACAATCTTCTATTCTATTTCCAACTGCATCAAAAGAATATCTACAATTTTTTACACCTTCTAAATTATCCCCCGTTGAATTCATTACTTTATTTTGGTTTGAAAAACGATGCAAAGATTTTGAATGAATTTCTTTAAATTTTTCTTTCAATTCTTCAACAACTTTATAACTTTTTAAATTTATTTCTGACAATCGGCTTAAATATTCATCCCTAGAAAGTTGCTCATTCCACATACAATACGATTTATTACGTAAATTTGTGCAACCAAAACAATTTATACAACCATGACAATCATATAGAAAATAAGAATCTACACAACTTTTACAATTGGTAGAGTACAAAGTCTGATAACAATCTGAACAAAATAAGTTTTCATAACAGAGTTCACATCTGTGTGCTACATAAACATCTGAGCATTCTTTTGTCATTGTTATTCTATTAGAATATAAAGTCCTATCTATTTGCCATGAACCAGAACACAAATAACTATCTTTGCTGCCCTCCGCCACATTACAATAATCACTATTAGTGGCTTTTATATTAGAAAGACTTTGTAATGGAATTTTATCTCTCAATTCTTTCCATTGTGTAAAAAATGTTTTAGAAAAATCATATTCTTTTCCAAAAGAAACTGCATTCCATTCATCTCCCCACCAATACTTACTATCACAAACGACAACCTCTTCAGAAGGATGAATAAAAGAAACAAGCATCTCGTTGTGACCTGGAGCATCACATTTTCTTTTAAATAGAGACATTTCATTTCTCCAGCACAGCCTTCTAATAGTCCTACATTCTGGGCAAAATGTCGGAGGAGGAACCTTTATTTTTTCATAAAATTTAAAATCTTCTGGCTTTAATACAAAGTCTATTTTACAATTCTGGCAAATAATTTTGACTTCGTTTTCCATTTTTTATTCCAAAATCTTTTTTAAAACATCTTCAGAAACTTCTTTTGTCTCAGTTTTAGGAATATTTTTTACTAAATCATCAAGATTAGAAGGCTCAGGAACTTTTTCTTCAGAAATTTTGACTTCTTCTTTAATTACTTTATCAGATATAAAATTCTTTAATTTATTCATTTCATCTACACTGGCTGATCTGTCTTTTGTGGATGTTGGATGAGTATTTGATTGAGTATTTTTTAATTCACTTAAAGATATCTGTTTTACTTGTACTGGTTTTTCTTTTACTATCTCCTTTTTTATAGCCTCTGGTTCTTTTTTAGCTAAAGTCTTGTCTAATATTTCTCTTAAAGCTAAATTCTCTTTTGGTTTTTCTTTTGTAAATACCTTCTTAAAAGCAGAAAATATTTTTGGCTTTACCGGAATAAATGGTTTCTGAATATTGGGCACATTAACATTTTTGATTTCTGCTTCATTGTGTATATTTTTATCTATCCTTTCTGGATACCTTTCAGCACTATTATTCATTCCATCTTTTTGTTTAAATTCTATACCCAGATCAGCCAATGGTTTATAAAATTTAGATTCATCTTGTTTTATTTGATTTAATGAACCTTTTATAGGTTTAACTTCTCCTGATTTTATCTTTGCTATACAATCTCTACAATAGACAGCTCTACCTGCTTCTGGTTTAAAAGGAACAAAAGTATCTTTTTTACAAACAGAACATTGTGCGGGAAATTTCTCTACTCCAAGGCCATTGGTATCATCACCCAAAGACATTCCACTCCAATTGTTTATTTCTCTTTCTACGACTTCTCTCGATCTACAATAAAGTTCACGTGATGATTTGATAACTTCCTCTTCGACTTCTTTATTACCAGATTTTGCCATAGGAGGTAAGGTTTTTGCCGAAAAAGGACGAGATGTTATACCGTCAATCATTAATTTCAAATAAATTTTAAAGTTAGGCAAACTGACAATATCTTGAGGTGTAAATTCTGGTTCAAATTCTTTTTCTAAAAATTCTGCATCGTCAGCACCTACTCTAAATATAATCATCGTTCCAACGTTACCAAAAATAGAATCTCTCACACTTGAATTTTTGTCTGAAACTAATTGTGCAGTATACTGATGCGCCACAGTAAGATTCAATCTGTATTTTCTAGCTTCAGATAATATAGAAGCGAAAGAATCTGTAACGAAATTTTGGAATTCGTCGACATATAAATAAAAATCTTTTCTTTCATCTTCGGGTATACGGACACGTTCCATGGCAGCAAGTTGAATTTTAGTGATGAGCATACCTCCCAACAAAGAAGAGTTATCTTCACCGATACGTCCCTTAGAAACATTCACAAGGAATATCTTCCCTTCGTTCATTATGTCAAAGACATTTATTGTACTTTTTGATTGCCCAACGACATTTCTTATGATTGAAGTAGACAAGAATTGTCCAACTTTATTTTGTATAGGAGCAATAGCTTCATTTCTAAACTTATCTTGCCAAGCTTCATATTCATGAACCCAAAAAGATTTGATGACTGGATCTTTTAAATTAGAAATTATTTTCTGACGATAGTCTTTATCTACCAACATTCTAGGAATACCGAGCATTGTGGTGCCTGGAGTATCAAGTAAAGCCAAAATGGCATTATTCAAAATATATTCCATCCTGGCAGACCAAGCATTGGCCCATATCTTCGTAAAGATCCCCATAAGTCCAGACGCCACTAAGTGTTTATATTTTGGATCAACTAATTCAAGAACATTAAATCCAATATGATAATCAGGGTCACTAGGATTAAAATAGACAACATCTTTCATTCGATGAGGAGGAATAGCACCTAAAACACTTTCGACTAATTCTCCATGCGGGTCGACAACACAAACACCAGAACCATTTTCAATATTCTGAACTATCATATTAAACATCAATACAGACTTACCTGTACCAGATTTTCCAAGTATATAAACATGCTGACGTCTATCTTTGCGTTTTATGCCAAAAAGCTGATTTTTATCTCTATAAGTAGTGAGCCCAATGTATGTAAGATCCTTATTTTTTGGTATCTCTTTGATATCCATATATAATATTATACAAGAAAAAAAACGTTTTTACTAATATATTTCTTTCTGATAACAAGCCTCACAATAAACTATCTCTGGTCTTTCGGGAGCATAAGAAGTCTCAAATTCATTATTACAACCCTCTTTCATACATTTACGATGCCAAAGTCTTGGTGGATTACGTTTTTCTACTCTCTCAAAATATCTACAATTTGGACAAAGATGTGGGATAGGAATATTTAATTTTTTATACAATCCCAATTCATTTTGCAAGACCCTAAAAGCAGTAGTGCAATTATGATTACATTTTCCATTGTGTCCACAGCTTATTATTTCTTGTATTATATTATCTTTTATATCATTTATATCCTCTGGTAATTGATCTATCGGTAAAGTAACTTTATAATCTCTTAAATCTGCATCACGCCAACAATATCCTTTATCTTCAACTTCTTTCTTTGTCAGTGGAAAAAGTTCCTGTGCCTCAGATTCATTGTAAGCAAAAGGGCTAATCCAATATGGGAAAAATTCTCCAAATTCCTTTGTCTTTTTCATATGTTCAATTATTTTTTCTTTCAAATTCTCATATTCTTCTTTGTTGTATTTCTTATTTAAAATTGAATAAGAACCTTTCTTCATTCCGACACAACCAAAACAATTTTCAGCAGAAGGAGAAAACAAAGAATAGTAAATATCTCGACATTGAAAACAAAAAACTGAAAAATAATTTCTCTGAGAATTATCTGCTACAACTACTTCATAACACTGCTCTGCTTTTCCACTCATTAAACTATCATAAGTGTCTTTTGTCGTATCGCTACCAAAAATAAATCTCTGATTTTCTCCGTTAATTACCTGGAAAGCATATTTTACATTTTTACAATTTATCAAAAAATCACCAGTAGAAATTACGGATTTTTTGATATAAGAATATTTATGAGGGAAATTAGAACAAAAATCTTTAAATTCTTTTTTATATTTTTCTACAGAATAAAAATTACTTAAATTCATCTTTTTTAATTTTATTTCATATTCTTCTTTTGTATATTGTTTATTTTTTATACAATAGCTTTTATTTCTTAAGCCAATACACATAATACAATTCAAACATCCACTCAAATCATAACCCAAAAAACAATCCTGGCATTCTGAACAATAGGTACAATACTTAGAACGTGCTATCTTATAGCACTGCAGACATTCATAAGCGAGCTCCGCTTCTCTCATGTGCATACAGTCAAGCATATCTTTGTTGTGTTCAATATGAAAAGAATATAAAACATTTTCCGCGTGCCAACCGGAAACACACATATAACAATTTTTACTAAAAAACCAATCATATGTATATTCACAATTTACACTTGCTACTTCATTATCATTTGTAATCGAGAGAGCAGGAACTATTAATGACAACTCTTTTAGTTGCTCAAAAAAGTTTTTAGAAAAATCAAATTCTATCCCATATTGACATGGATCCCAATTATCACTCCACCAACATTTTTGACAATAAACTGGGAATGGTGCATTTGTTGGATAAATAGAAATTATATTTTTCTTACACAAGTCACATTCTCTTTTATATAAGGTATGGCCATTTCGAAACATCATTCGTCTCTGCATTCTACATTCCGGGCAAAAAGTTGGTGGTGGAACAACTATTTTCTCATAAAAACCAAAATCATCCGGCTCTATTGTGAAGTCTTTTTTACAGTTTTGACAATTTTTAATTTCAGATTGCATAACTATATAATATGCTTTTTTACCTCCAAAATCAAAAGAATTATAAAACTTAATTTTATATCAAAAAAGAGTCTTTCAATGAAGAAAAACTCTTTTTACTTTTGTTTTGGAAATAAAAATCCAACTATTGCAATGATACCTGAAGCAATTTGGAAAATTCCAAAAAAAATCTCTCCTTTTTTAAAACCAAGATAAGTACTTCCCAAATGAGCTAATATAAACAACATCCATCCCAACCTGGGTTTTGTGTGAGTTAAATAATAAGTACCTAAAAGAAATGTCACAGAACTGAAAAATTCAATTACTGTTAAAATTCCATTAAACACAAAATACATAAAAACACACAACAGCCCAATTATAAAAAAATTAATAACTAGCTCTGTTTTAGGATTCTTCTGACTATCATTCTTTTTGACAAGAAAACCATAAAACATTAATACAAAAACTCCAAATTCCATTATTACATAAATATGGAGCCCTATTATAAGAAAATAAAAAATTGCCAAAAAACCAGCAAAGGAACCCACCAACCAAGCATATCTTTCTATACTTTTTTCTTTACCAATAAAAAGAAGTATTTTATTAATAAAAAAAATGATAGAAACACTTACTCGTAAAAATGTTAAAAACATTTTTATCTCCAAATTTTATTTTAGAAACAATGAACTTTACTTTTTTATAATACTATTTAATTTAAATTAAGTCAATATCTTAAATAATTAACAAAAAGACGGAAGCAAGGCTTCCGTCTTTTTGTCTTCACCTACAAAATAAGTCTAAGGAGGCTATGTTTATTCTTTTGGCACTTCTCCTTCTTTATTATCCGCATCTCGAACTTCTGCATTTTGTTCTTCTGGTGCAGAAGCTGGAGGAGTTTCGGCTCCGGCTTTATTTAAAGCTTCACCTATTTTAGACATTTCATTTGAAAGTTCTTCTGTAGCTTTTTTAATAGCTTCAGAATCATTTCCATCTTTTACTCCACGTAATGCTGTTATTTTTGTATTAACGCCTTCTTTCACATCAGCTGGAATCTTGTCTTCATTATCCTTCAAAGCTTTCTCGGCTGTATAAATAATCATTTCTGCTGTATTTTTTATATCAACCATCTCTCTTTTCTTTTTATCTTCTTCAGCATGAACTTCTGCATCTTGTTGCATCTTTTTGATATCTTCTTCCTTGAGTCCAGAACTTGCTTCGATTTTAATTGATTGTGCTTTTCCTGAAGCTTTATCCATTGCTTTCACATTCAATATTCCATTAACATCAATATCAAAAGTCACTTCAACTTGAGGCATACCCCTAGGTGCTGGTGGAATTCCATCCAAAATAAATCTACCCAAAGATTTATTGTCAGAAGCCATTGGACGTTCTCCTTGCACTATATGGATTTCTACAGAAGTTTGATTATCAGCAGCAGTAGAAAATACTTGAGATTTTGAAGCTGGAATAGTAGTATTTCTTTCTATCAATTTTGTAGCTACTCCTCCTAATGTTTCAATACCAAGAGAAAGTGGAATGACATCCAAAAGCAAAACATCACGAACATCTCCAGCCAATACTCCTGCTTGCACAGCAGCACCCAAGGCTACAACTTCATCAGGATTAATAGACATATTTGGAGTTTTTCCGAAAAGATTCTTTACAGCCTCCACTATTGCTGGCATTCTAGTCTGACCTCCTACCATTATTATTTCATTTATTTCATTCATTTTAAATGGAGAAGCTTCTAGGGCTCTTTTTGTAATAGCAATAGAACGATCTATGTATTCTTTTGCCAAAGATTCTAAAGTGGCACGAGACATTTTCAAAAGTAAATGCTTAGGGCCATCTGAATCAGAAGTAATAAATGGAATATTTATCTCTGCTTCCATTGTTGTAGAAAGTTCATGTTTTGCTTTTTCTGCAGCTTCTTTTAATCTTTGGTGCGCCAATGGATCTTTCCTCACATCTACTCCAGATTCTTTTTTATATTCTTCGGCGATCCAAGTGATTATTTTTCTATCTATATCTCCACCACCCATATGACTATCTCCATCTGTAGATTTAACTTCTATGACATCATCACCTATCTCTAAAACAGAAACATCAAAAGTTCCTCCCCCAAAGTCATACACAACTATCTTTTCATTTTTCTTTTTATTAAATCCATAAGCGAGAGCTGCTGCGGTAGGTTCATTTATAATTCTTTTTACATCAAGTCCAGCTATTTGTCCTGCATCTTTTGTGGCTTTTCTTTGAGCATCATTAAAATAAGCTGGAACAGTGATCACTGCTTCTGTTATTTTTTCTCCGAGCTTTGCTTCTACGTCTGTTTTTATTTTTTGTAATATCATCGCAGATATTTCTTCTGGACGATAAAACTTTTCAGACATTTTTACTTTTACTCCACCATCTTCTCCCGTCTCTATTTTAAATGGAGCTGTAGTTTTATCTTTCTGAACTTCTGGATCATCAAATCTATGACCCATATATCTTTTTATTTCAGAAATTGTATTTTCTGGATTTGTCACAGCTTGTCTTTTAGCCAACAAACCTACAATGCGATCACCGTTTTTTGCTGTTGCTATGACAGAAGGAGTCGTACGATTTCCTTCTACGTTTTCAATAATCTTTGGTGCCCCTCCCTCTACGAAAGCGACTGCAGAATTTGTTGTACCCAAATCTATACCTATTATTTTTGACATATATTTTATTTAAATTAAGCTTATAATGTTTTTGTTAATTATATCTATATTATATATAGATTTTATCTTTTTGCAAGTATTTTGTGGTCACGAAATACTTGCAAAATACAGTATATAGTATAATATATAAGTATGTCAAGCAAACAAGAATATTCCAATAAAATACTTAAAATATTAGCTGAAAAACCAGCTGTACCTTTAGAGGCAATAAAGGAAAATAAGGATTCAAAGACAGGATATGCCCTTAATCGTTCAATAAAAAATCTTATAGAGTCTGGCTGTATCGAAATATTAAAATCAGATAATAGAGATTATCTCAAATTAACAAAAAAAGGTAAAAATAAATTGAATTCTTTAAAACTTGAGGCCGATGGAGTACTAGTCTCTACTCATTGGGATGGATTATGGAGAATAATTATTCTAGATATCCCAGAACAAAGAAAAAGTGAGCGAGAGGCTTTGAGATACCTACTAAAAAAAGCAAATTTCGTTTGTGTAAAAAACACTGTATGGATATCCCCTTTCCCTTATGAAAATCTTTTCACTAATATTAAAAAAGATTTAAACTTAGGCACAGAATTAATGATAATCGTCACAAATAAATTAGACGAAGAAACAGCAAAAGCATTTAAATCAAGTTTTTAAAACCACCAGCTTGAAGATCCCAAAGTTTTTTATACAAACCATTTTCTTTCTTAGAAAGTTCTTCATGTTTTCCATCTTCTATTATTTTTCCTTTATCTAAAACAATTATTCTGTCCATCTGTCTTATCGTGGAAAGTCTATGAGCTATGACTATCGTCGTCTTCCCTTCTATTAATTTATGCAACGCATCTTGAATCAAAGATTCTGAATGTGAATCCAAAGATGAAGTAGCCTCATCTAAAATGAGAATCGGTGCATCCTTTAATATCGCACGAGCTATAGCTACACGTTGTCTTTCTCCACCAGAAAGTTTTATTCCTCTTTCTCCGACATATGTCTCATAACCTTGTGGTAATTTATCTATAAAATCATCACAATGGGCTAAGTGAGCGGCTTTTAAGACTTCTTCGTCAGTCGCATCTCTTCTTCCATAACGAATATTCTCCATCAAAGTACGATGAAATAAAACAGGATCTTGCGGTACGAAAGCAATCTGTTCTCTTAAATTCTCTTGAGATATTTTACTTATATCTACTCCATCGATTGTTATCTCTCCTTCTGTAAGATTAAATAATCTCATTAAAAGACGTACGAAAGTCGTTTTACCTGCCCCTGAAGAGCCTACAATAGCTATCTTTTGTCCAGCTGGAACAATAAGCGAAAAATCATCCAACACCTTACTATTGTTATTTTTATAAACATAAGTGACTTTATTAAAAATCACTTCTCCTTTTGCATTGCTAATTTTTTTCTCAGTATTGTCTATTATTTCATAAGGAGTGCCTAAGATCAGAGCCATCTCTTGAGCATCTGCAAAACTATCGTAAAAAGTACGGACGATCATACCAAAGCTCCATAAATTTTCCAACAAACGAAGTAAATAGCTTTGTAATAAAACCATAACTGGCAAAGTAATCAAACCTAGTTTCCAGTCTCCAATAGCCAGCCAAAAAACTATAAACTCAATTATTATCGAATAAAAACTTTGAATGGCGCCCAAGCCCTCCCATAAATACCAATTAAAAACTGTAGCTTTTCTTTGTTTTTCTATTGTTTCTCCTGTACGCTTTTCTTCAAATCTATGCCCTGTAAATATCTGGATAGAAGAGTGATTTGTAATAGCATCAGCCAATACTCCATTGGTCTTTGTATCAGCAAGAGCTGCTATGACATCATATTTTAATTTATATCTAATATAAATAAAAGCTGTCAATAAAAATATTACACAAAAAATAGCTAACACAAGAGAATATTTAGGAAACAAAGTATATATAGCCACCACCGTACCTACTCCTCTTATTAACAAAGGTAAACCATCCGCTATCATTCTGTCTGTTAATTTTTCAAAAGCTACTGCATATTTACTTATTTTTCTAGTTAAAGAACCACTAAAATTATTTGCAAAAAAAGAATTTGAATGCCCAATCATATAAGAAAAAGCCTGTTGCCTGAGTCCTGCCATAACCCCAGATTCAAAATATGAAAGAGAAAACCCAGACAATCTCCTTACTCCCCAGCGAATTAAATTTAAAACTAAAATAAATATAATAATAGATTTAGCTACAGGAACAACAGTAAAATCATTAACGCTTAAAACGTTCCATAACTTTAAAAATTGCAAAGGAATATATACATCTAAAATAGATGAAATCGTGGTAAATATGACTACAGAGAAAAAAGACACCTTAAAGTGTTTTATTACCTTCCAAAAATATTTAAGCACCAAACTTATGTGCAAATTTGAATAGTCTTTTTCCTTTTCCATAAAAACAAAAATTCGGCATTTTCTGCCTTATTTTTACTATACCATATTAAATTATATTTTCCACTTTTCCCGGGCACCTGGTGTCCGGGAAAAGTGGTGTGTTATAATAAATACAAAACTAGTATCCTATCTAAGAGTTAATAAACTTCTTGTTGATAACAACGTTCACAATAGACTATTTCTTTTCTCTCGGGGGCATAAGAAGTCTCAAATTCATTATCACATCCCTCTTTCATGCATTTTCTTTTATATAATTTGATTCCATTTCGCATTTTTATGCGTTCGAAATGCCTACAATTAGGACAAAGTCTAGGAATTGGTATATTCATTCTTTTATAAAAAGAAAGTTCTGTCTCAGTTATTTTAAAAGCTTCTGTACAAGAACCATCACAATTCGATTCAAAATGATTATTTTTACTATGATGTAAGCATTCAATGACCTTTCCTATTATACTAGAATCAATGCTTAAAATATCATCAGCTATATCTTCCTGTTTTATATCTATTAAATAATTTCTTTTTTCTTCTTCTCTCCATTTATAACCCTTTTCTAAAATCTCACCTTTCATTAAAGGAAAATAATCCTGAGCCAAAGATTCATTGTAACAAAAAGGAGACAAGTCAGATGGTAAAAACTCACCATATTTATAAATTACTCCTCTCTTATCTACATACGGAAGATCATTCATATGCTGTTTTATTTTTGGCAATAATTCTTCATATGCTTCTTTTGTATATTGTTTATTTAAAATACAATATTGTTTATTTCTAAGTCCAGAACAACCAAAAATGTTTGTACATCCAGTACAACTAAATGAATATTCACAATTTTGACAACCTTTGCTGCAACGATAGTTAAATTTATTATTAAAACAATCAGAACCTACAGAAGAACATTCATAACATAATTCAGAATTCTCCCCCCATAAAGTACAATCATAACAATCTTTAAAATTTCGTGTAAAAAAAACTTGTATATATTTACTATCTTCTCCCCCAATTACATAATAACTTTGATGAACATTTTTAGAATTATTTATGTATTCACCAGAAACATTATTATTATATCGACCTTCTAAAAATTTTCTTATATTTTTATTTAAAATAATATCAGTCTTCCGCTTTGTTTTTTCTAATGCTTCATAAGAACCTAAATTGAAATCCCTAATAAATTTTTCATACTCTCCCTTAGAATATTGTTTATTAAAAACAAAATACTGCTTATTTCTTAAATTAGTACAACCAAAACAAGAATTACAACCAATTAAATCTCTGGAAAACCACACATCCATGCAGTTTTCACAGTGAGAAGAAAATAAAGTTCTATAACATTTAGTAAGGGCAAAGGATTGATAACATAATTCAGATGATTCAATTCTAGTTACATCTATTGAATTTTTTGTTCTATTAATTTCAGCACTATACATTGAATCTTCTGAAATCGCTGCAACAAACACTAAATAACAATTTTTTAAATCATGAGCCCCACTACAATAATCGCTGTTAACCATATCCCAAGAAGTTTGGCTAGGAATAGGAACATCTAAAAATAATTCTTTTAATTGGATAAAAAAATTTTTATTAAAGTCATATTCTCTACCATAATCCAAGCTATTTAATTCATCAGACCACCAAATATCTCTCTCCCAAACTTTAAAGGGTGATTCTTGTGGAACGATAGAAAAAATAGTTTTTCCTGTTTTATCACTTATTCTCTTATATAAAACACGATAATCACGAAAAGCCATTCTCCTAATCATCCTACACTCCGGGCAAAATGTAGGTGGAGGAACCTTTATTTTTTCATAAAATTTAAAATCTTCTTGCTCGATTATGAAGTCTTTTTTACAATTCTGACATTGTCGGGTTTCGTTTTTCATATTAATAAACTTCTTGCTGATAACACTTCTCGCAATAAACTATCTCAGGGCGTTCGGGGGCATAAGAAGTCTCAAATTCGTTATCACATCCCTCTTTCATGCATTTCCTATGCCAAAGCTTCATTGGGTTTTTAAGACTAAGCCTCATTTTATATCTTTCATCTTGATGAATTCTAGGTAATGGAATATCCATACGACGATAAAATTCTAATTCAAAAGGAGTAATTTTAAAAGCTTTTTTTGTTATCAAACATTCTATAACTTCATTTAGAATAGAATGATCTACATCTTTTATATCATCTGGAATTTCTTCAGCTTTTTTTGTTATCACATATTTATTGTCGATCTTCTCTTTATATGAATATCCATTTTTTAATATTTCTTCTTTTGTAAGCAAAAAATGATCATTTGCAACTGTTTCATTATATCCAAATGGAGAAAACTCAAAAGGAAAAAATTCACCATATTTATAAATATTACCAATACTATCTATGTAAGGCATCTCATCCATTTGTTTTTTTATTTTTCCTACTAATTCAAAGTATTCTTCCTTTGTATATTCTTTATTTAAAATACAATATTCTTTATTTCTTAAACCAACACAACCGAAAATATAACTAGAAGATCCACAATAATCACTATATTCAACATGGCTTAAAGCTGGATAACCAGTAGTTATAAATTTTAAATTTTGACTATTTGTTGCACCACCAGAACTAAACTCATAGACCAATTCTCCACTTAAATGACAAGTATCCATTACATCTTTTGAATTAACATCCCTATATGTATATTTTGAATTTTCAGTACCATAAGAATTAAAAATGAAATTAGAAGATTTACAATTTCTTATATCATCCCCTTTTGAATTTATACAATTTGTTGTTCTAGCATATTTTCTTGGAAATTTTAATGAAAAATCCCAAAATTTATCAAAATTTTCTTTAAAAAATTTATAACTTCCAATATTTAAATTTTTTATTTTTTCAAAATATTCGTCTTTATCATATTCTTTATTCCAAATACAATATTTTTTATTTCGTAAATTTACACAACCAAAACAATTCTGACAATTGACACAATCTAAAACGAAATTGGAATCAATACACGAAGAAGACCAATAACAATATTTACAATTATAATTTTTTGTACATCCAATATTTTGATATATTAATTCACTTTCAGTTATATTATAAGAATCTACTACTAATTTTGAATTATCGATATTGCTTGAATAATAAACATTTTCTGAGCCAAATATAACAGAATATGAGAGATAAGCATTTTTTGCACCATCAACAAAATTAGCATATTCTACATTCAAACAATTGCCAACTTGCCTAATAGCTGGACGAGGCACCTTATTAAACAATTCTCTCCATTGCACAAAAAAAGATTTTTTAAAATCATATTCTTGACTATATTTTAATGAATCCCAATCATCACTTTTCCAACATTCTGCACAATATACTGGGAAAACAACATTGGCATCATATACTGCAATTATTTTCTTATTACATAGGTCACAACTGCGTTTATATAGAGAGCGCTCATTTCTCCAAATTAATCTACGAACAAGTCGACACTCCGGGCAAAATGTAGGTGGAGGAACCTTTATTTTTTCATAAAATTTAAAATCTTCTTGCTCTATCTGAAAGTCTTTTTTACAATTCTGACATTGTCTTATCTCATTTTTCATATAATTTAAAAATTCTTATGAAACCATATTTTTACCCTAAATTTAATAGTCTGAAAAATCATCGGTAATATTTGTTTCAAATATTCTATTTTATTTTTAAATTTTTTCATCTTTTATATAAATTCTGCTTGATAACATTTTTCACAATATACTATTTCTTTTCTCTCGTCACTTATCGCTGTTTTAAATTCATTCTGACATGGGTTATCTCCATGGTCATGTTTTATTGTATTTTTATATTCTTTATTACTTGATTCTACACCATTACACATACATTTTCTATACCAAAGTTTGGGTGGATTCTTTATCTTTAAACGCTCTCCGTAACGACAATTTGGGCACAATCTTGAAAGAGCTACTTTCATTTGTCGATGAAAAGATAACTCATTTGGTAAAATACGAAATGCATTTGTGCATTGTTGATTACATTCTCCTTTATGTGCGCACTCAAAAACCTCATTTAATATATCATCAGACACAATATCTATATCATCTGGCATGTCTTCTGATTTTTTGGTTATTTTATAATCTCTTTCTTTTTCATCATACCATTTAAAACCTTTCTTAATTGCTTCTTCTTTCGTCAATGGAAAATAATTTTGAGCCTGCGTCTCATTATAAGACCAAGAGGATAATTCATAAGGAAAAAATTCTCCGTATTTATATACTCTTCCTTTACTATCTATATATGGCATATCATTCATATGCTTTGTTATCTTAAAGACTAGCTCTTCATATTCTTCTTTTGTGTATTGTTTATTCAAAATACAATAAGATTTATTTCTTAATTTAGTACAACCAAAAAGATTATTACAAAAATAAACTCTATCGGAATAAATGATATCTGTTGATTCATTACAACCACGACTTAAAAAACATCTTTGCGAATGTTCAACCCCATTAACTTCATATAATAAATTCGAAACGTCTCCTCCAAAAGTAACATCAATACTATCTTTTAAGAGCAAACCTCCTAAAAAAATAAATTTACAATCTTCTACTCCTCTTAAAACAGAAAAACAATTCTTACAATTCTTAGTATTTTGAATATCATCACCAGATATATTTACAGAATTTTTTATATAAGCAAATTTCCTTGGAATTTGATAATAAAATTTCCAAAACTCTTCTTTTGCTTTTTGTAAAATCTTGTAATTACCCAAGTTCCATCTTTCTATCTCTTTTTTATATTCTTCTTTTGTATATTGTTTGTTAAAAATACAATATTTTTGATTTCTTAAGTTCACACAACCGAAACAGTTAGAACAACCTACACAATTAAAAAGAAAGGCTGAATCAATACATTCATCTGAAAAATAAATAAATTTTGTATTATATCCAGAATTAGAATTCAAATTTTCGTATACATGATCTACATTTAAAACACCATCCGAATCTATTGAATCCTTAGAAAAAACAGGAACCTGGCAATTATAACAATTTATAGATTCATACCCATCAAAACAAAGTACACAATTTTTAGATCGTGTGTTCCCATTAGAATAGAAACAGTCAATAGACCCTTTTTGAAAAATCGACTGAAAAGGTACAACCTTTAATAAGTCTTTAAATTGTTCAAAAAATGACCTAGAGAAATCATAATCCCTGCCATAATCCGTAGCATCCCAAGAATCTTTCCACCAACAATCTGAACAATAAACTAAAAAAGAATTTTCCTTGTTATATATACTTATTATTTCTTTTTTACAACTATCACAATTTATTTTATACAGAGATCTATTCTCTCTATAACATAAACGTCTCACGAGTCTGCACTCTGGACACCAAGTTGGCGGAGGGACTTTTATTTTTTCATAAAATTTAAAATCTTCTGGCTCGATTATGAAGTCTTGTTTACAATTTTGGCATATCTTGTTTTCACTTTTATATTCCATAATTTTTTCTTAACACTTTTGGACGACCGTCTGAACCTGATAACATCAATTTATGTTTTGTTTATAACATTCTTCACAAGCAATTTTCTTGTAATTCCACTCTGGTAAATAATAAGCCTTTCTATCTTTTTTACAATAACAACAAACATAATCATATGATTGAAGTACCGTTAGAGTCTTCAGGCTTTCTTTGATTCGTACATCAAAATGATATCTAGGAAGTGGGATTCCATTTTCTCTGTAAAAAGAAAGTTCATTTCTGGCAATATTAAAACGCCAACCAGTCAAAGGACATATTAAAGCTTGGGTAATAATAGTATCGGGAACATCTTTTATATCATCAGGTAATTTGTCTGTGCTCATTCCTTCGATATTGCTTTCATTTATATCTTCCCAATAACCACCAAATTTTAAAATATCTTCTTTTTTAGTATCTGGAAAATATGTAAAACTAGTAGAAAAATTAAAAGGCCCAGCGCTCATAGAATATGGTAAAAATTTACCATACTCTCCTCTTTTTTTCATATCAGAAATTATTTTATTTTTTAGTTCTTCGTATTCAACTTTTCCATATTTTTTATTTAAAATACAATATTTTTTCTTTTTTAAACCCACACAACCAAAACAATATTCACATTCAATACATAGATCTAAATATTCAGAGTATCTAGAAGACGACCAAGAAGAATATTTCAAAGCATAACCATTAACACAGCAACTACAGTTACCTAATAATTCAGTATACCAACAACCATCTGCATCAATATCTGATTTATGTCTCATTCCTCTAATACAATTGAAACAATCTTCTGATTCACTGATCGTATTGCAATTATGACAATTTTTACAATCTAAAAGATAATCACCGTCAGAATCATATATTTTAAGGTTAAAATTAAGCCTATGAACAACTTCATCTTCCATAATTTCCTCAAAACGTTTTTTAAAAGATTGAATGGCTTGATATGAACCTAAATTATAAGATTTTATTTTTTCTAGATATTCTTCCCTGCTATATTCTACATTTTCGATACAATAAGATTTGCCTCTTAAATTCCAGCACATAAAACAATTTTGACAATTTCGACAGTCATAAAGAAAATAAGAATCGATACAATCACGAGAATGTTTTGAATAAAATAACTTATAAGAATGATGGCACTCTGCAGAGTCGTAACATTTTTCTGAATTATAACAAATAGCTACATCAATAGAATTTTTAACTTTCAAATTCCTGTATGAATACATTAAATCTTCACATTCTTCCATTGATCGTGCTAAATAACAATTTTTAGAATTCCAAACATCATCACAATAATCGCAATTAGTGTTCTTTATACCATTCTGGTGTGGACGAGGAACTTTTTTTTGAAGTTTTTGTAATTGTTCAAAAAATGGTTTATTTTCATCATAATCTTGACCATAATTCATAGCATCCCATTTATCGCTATACCATTCTGTAGATGTATAAATAGGGTAACGATTTTTCTCTGGTAATACTGTAATCAAATTCTCTCCAGATAAATCTGACTTACCTTTGCGAAATTTTCCAAACATCCAAAAAGATAGATGTTGTTTTATACGACAAAAATTACAAATAGTTGGTAATTCTATATCAACTTTTTTATACAAAGAAAGTTCTCCATCCGTAATGGTAAATTCATTTTTGCAGTGCTCACATTCTCTATTTCTCTGTAATCGATTCTGATTCATTATATTCAAAAACATTAACCCTGGCAGCTCGTATTACTCTATCGCCTAATTTATATCCCTTTTGAATAACCTCAGATATTTTATGATTATTTTCTTTCACATCCGTCTTTGTCATATCGATAGACTGATGAATATTTGGGTCAAAATCTTCTCCTTCTTCCCCGACCTCTTTTACATCATATTCTTCAAATATTGTATTGAGTTGAGCATAAATATATTCTACTCCTTTTCTCCAATTTTCATCCACCTTATTCCAAGATTCTTTATTTGCAAAGGCCATATTAAAACTATCTAATACCGTCAAAAATCTAGTGAGAATGCGTTCACGTACTGATTCTGAGAAATTAGATCTTCTATCGTCTTCTTGTTTACGATAATTAACGAAGTCAGCTCTTTCTTTCTGCCAACCATTTAAATATTCTTCTTTTTCTTTTTTGCAAATTTTTAAATCAGCTCTTAATTTCTTAATAGTTTTCTTTAAATCTTCTTCTCCATCTTCGTTAAATTCAAATTCAAGAACTTCCGACTCAGTAGAGTCGTCCCGAGTAGAGTCGATAGATATTTCTTTTTCTTCATCTTTCATATTTCCATAATAACAAAAAATACCCCTATTTTCAAGGGGTATTTTAATTACTATCTATTCATTTTTACTTAAGAAGTTTTATTAGTTCTGGGTTATAAAAAAGTACTTCTTTCTTAACTTTATCTTTCTTTAACATACCATCTTTTGCAAGTAAGTTTAGATACTTTTGCGCTGTATTAAGATGAATTCCAGTACTATTCGCTAAATCTTTGTAAGTATAATAAGATTTTGAAAAAAGATAATCAATAAATCTAGCCTCAGATGGTAACTTAGTCCCTTTAATTTTAAATTTATAATCAAGTATTAATTGTCTTATACTTAGAATAATTTTATTTGTTTCATTTGCCTGTTTTATTACTCCATTTAAAACATAAATTATCCAATCTTTCCATTTTTCTTTTTCAGTTACTTCTCTTAAGAGCTTATAATAGATATCTTTTGAACCTAAAATATATCCACTCATAAACAAAAAAGGTAAATCTAATCTTTTAACAAGGACAAGATAAAGAACCATCAAAATTCTACCTGTTCTACCATTGCCATCCCTAAATGGATGAATAGCCTCAAATTGATAATGTAAAATTGCCATTTTTACAAGAAGGTCTGGCTCTTGTGAATCATTGTCATTATAAAAATCTTCAAAATTTTTAAGAAAAACCCTAATAAGTTCTTCTCCTTCTGGAGGGGTATAAATCACTTCATGGGTAATACCATTTTCTATTCTAACAGGTTCTTTTGTTTGTGAAATATTTCTAATACCTGATTTTTCAGGTTCTAATATTTTCTGAAGAATTATAAAATCATTTGTATTTAAAAATCCTCGGTCTAAAATTAATTTAACACCTTTCCATAATGCTTCTTTATAATGAAGTGTTTCTTTTCTTGGATCAGTAAAAGATAAAGTCTCTTTATTAAGCACATCTGCTTTAAAAACTTCTGCTACTGTGGTGTGAATATTTTCTACACCACTACTAGCAACAGCTTCTCTTATTGCTAAAGGATTAAAAACTAAATCTCTATTTGGTAATGTTCTTGCTGTTCCATTTAATTCTGAAAGAGCTATATTTGCTCTATTAGTTAACTTTAATATATCTATATCATCAAAATTAAAATCTGGAGGCAAAATTGGCAAGTTATTATAAGGTTTTTGGGGGTCATTCTTCATACACAAAATTGTATCAAATTTGTGTTTATTAAGCAAGTCAGACACAACCGGTGTATTTAACCAAAAAAATACCCCTATTTTCAAGGGGTATTTTCCTCTTTATTTTAACGTTTTGACCATTGTGGAGCTTTACGAGCCTTCTTGAGTCCGAATTTTCTTCTTTCTTTAGCTCTAGGGTCACGTTTAAGATATCCTAAAGTTTTCATTTTGCCACGTAATTCTTTATCAAATAAAACCAAAGCGCGAGCGAGTCCATGACGCACTGCCTCTGCTTGAGAATGCACTCCGCCTCCAGAAACCTTGGCTTCTACCTTCCATTTGTTATCTTTATTTTCTCCTTCTATTCCTTTTATAAATGGATCTGAAATCAAACGACGTTCTTCTTCTGTTTGAAAGTATTCTTTAGCATCTTTATCGTTAACTACAAAACTATTCTTACCTGCTTCCCAGATACGCACTCTGGCTGTTGAAGTTTTTCTTCTTCCTATAGCTTCGATATATGTTTCTTTTGTTATTTTCTTTTCCATATTATTTATTAATCTTCAACTACTAAATTTTTCATCATATCTCTTCTTAATTTATTACCTGGAAGCATTTGATACACAGCTAATTTAACTAATTCTTTCATTCCTCTTTTTTCTTTCGTTTCTGTGCCTTTCAATATTCTAAGACCTCCTCTGTAGCCTGAATATCTAGTGTGATAAATCTCGTCTAATTTTTTAGCAGTAATTTTAATTTTTGAAGCATTTTTTACTGTAACTTTAGAACCAGAGTAAATATTCCTAACATAAGAAGCATCTGTCTTGCCCATGAGTGCATAAGCCGCTTCACTAGATACTCTTCCTAATGTTCTTCCTTCTGCATTTATTATTTTTGGTTCATTTTTTTTCATATTTTTTATACTAAATCATTTACTAAAATAACACAAATTATACCAATTCTATTTGAGCCATCTTAGCTCCATCTGATTTTCTAACTCCTAATTTCAAAACTCTTGTATATCCTCCTTTCTTATCAGTATATTTAGGAGCGATAACTTCAAAAAGTTTCTTTACTTCCTTTCTACGATTAGATAACTTTGAAATAACGACTCTTCTCGTAGCCATATCTCCCTTTTTTGCTTTAGTGATCAATTTCTCCATGAAAGGACGCAATTCTTTTGCCTTAGGTTCTGTCGTCTTTATCTTTTCTCTAACAATAAGGTTTAAAGCTAAAGAATTCAACAAAGCTTTTCTTTGATTCTTGTCTCTTCCAAATTTTCTTTTACTATTATGGTGTCGCATATAATTATTCTGAATTATCTTATTCTTTTAAATTCAAACCAAACTTGCCTAAAACTTTTTTAATTTCATTGATACCTTTTTCTCCTATTCCTTCAACTTCCAACAAATCTTCTCTTTTCTTTCTTGCAAGTCCTCCAAGAGTTCTGATATTTGCTGCAGTGAGAGCATTCAAGGTTCTTGTAGAAAGATCTAGAGTATCAGTACGGGTCTTCAAAACATCAGTAAAATCATCTGAGGTTTTATTTTCCTCTTCTTTGTCTTCTTTTGAAACTGGAGCTTTCGCTTTCTTTTCTTCTTTTATTTCTTCTTCTGGCTCTTTAAAATCAATAACTGACTTTAATTGATTAATCATTATTTCAATAGATTTTAAGAAAGCTTCTCTTGGTGTAAGAGTTCCGTCTGTCTCAATTGAAATCCTCAATCTGTTATAATTTGTATTATCTCCTACGCGCATATTTTCAACTTCATAAGCCACTCTACGAATAGGTGTAAATATGCCATCCACTGCGATGGTTCCGATATCTACTTTATCTTTTTGTAAAACTTCTTTAGAAATAAATCCTAAACCTTTTTCTATCTTTAATTCTATATCTAAATTAACTTTACCTGTAACTTCTGCTATGTATGAATCAGGATTTAATATTTCCACTTGTCCTCCTGTCTTTATGTCTTTAGCTAATACTTCTTTTGGGCCTTTTACAGAAAGAGTCACTGTTTGTGGTTCGTCAGAAAGCATTTTGAAACGTATCTTTTTTAAATTTAAAATCATTACAATGACATCTTCTTTGATGCCATCCATTGTCTGAAATTCATGAGAAATGCCATCTATTTTTATAGATACGATACTAGCACCTGGTAAAGAGGAGAGAATTATTCTTCTCAAACTATTGCCTAGAGTGTGGCCATATCCAGGATAAAGACCATCTATTTCAAATACTCCTTTATTATTTTCTTCTAAAACGATACGAGGCTTAGAAGGCATAATTATTTTATATTCAGGCATAATTTTTTATAAAAAGTTATTTTTAAATCTAATAATGTTCATCCGCTTTAAAAGCGGCAAAAAATAAATTAACGACTGTAGAACTCAAGAACGGCATTTAAGTCTAAGAAGGTTTCTACATTTTTAGGCTTAGCTAGCATCTTGCCTTCCATTTTACTTGCATCAAAAGACAACCATGCTGGACAATTATATTCTTTCAATCTGTCTATCAAATTATCAAAAATTTTCTTTGTTTTAGACCCTTCACGGATTTTGATCACATCTCCTACTTTTACTTCATAAGAAGGAATAGTAACTTTGTGATTATTTACTATAAAATGTCCATGAGAAACCATTTGTCTAGCGGCTCTTCTACTATTAGTCAAACCCATTCTATATACAATATTATCCAAACGAGATTCTAAATTCTCATAAAACTTTTCTGCAGTACCAGAACCCTTCACCAAAGAAGCTTTCTTAACATAGTTTGAAAGTTGACGTTCTGTAATACCATAAGAAAAACGAATCTTCTGCTTTTCGATAAGCTGTGCTCCATATTCTGTAAGAGCTTTAGGGCGACGTGCGTTTGGTCCTGCAAATTTACCAGAAGAAGCAGAAAATTTGGCAGTCTGACATTTATCATAAACTCCAGCTCCTAATCTTCTTCCTATTTTAAATTTTGGTTTTGATATCATAATTTTTAACTTTACGAACTTTATAACTTTTTACTTTATACTCTACGAGGCTTCTTAGCTTTTGGACCATTGTGTGGAACAGGAGTAGCGTCTTTGATAGAAGTTATATCTATACCATGAGCCATAAAAGCTCTGATAGCAGGCTCACGCCCAGAACCAACTCCTCTCACTACTACATCTGAATCTTTTACACCTAAAACAGCAGCTTTTTCGCCAATAAGATCTCCTACCTTAGAAGCTGCAAATGGTGTACCCTTTTTTGCTCCTCTAAAACCTAAAGATCCTGCACTTGACCAAAATAAAGTATTACCCAACTTATCACCAAAAAGAACCTTAGTGTTGTTAAAAGTAGCATCAATAAACAAAATACCAGAAGTTATTTTCTTTTTTGGAGTCTTCGCAGTAGAAATCTTAGCTTCCACTTCTTGTGTATCTTTTTCTTCTACTATTTCTTTTTCGTTTTTTGTCTTTACCATGTTTTTATTAATTATGTTTTACTTTCTTTTCTTTTACCTGAAGCCATCGTTCTTCTGACATTTCCTCTGACTGTACGAGAGTTTGTCTTTGTTCTTTGTCCTCTCACAGGCAATCTCTTTATGTGTCTGATGCCTCTGTATGTTTTGATATCTTTTAATCTTTTTATATTTCCAGAAATTTCTCTTTTTAGATTACCTTCTATCTTCATACCTTCTATTATTGAACGAATTTTATTTTCTTCTTCAGGTGTTAAATCTTTAGCCTTTTTTCCTGCATCAATATCGACTTGTTTCAATATCTTTCTTGCAGTCGAAATGCCTATGCCATATAGACAAGTCAATCCTATTTCTAATCTTTTTTGATCTGGTACTGTTATTCCAAGTATTCTCATATAATTATTGTTTTTGTTTATGTTTAGGGTTCGAACAGATAACACGCAAATGTCTTTGACGTTTTACCATCTTACAATTGTCACATATTTTTTTAACTGTTGATCTAATTCTCATATAAATAAATTTTGTTAAAACAAGACAAAAATAAGGGAAAAACCCTTATTTTTCAGTATTAAAAACTTCTCATAAACTATATCTACTATAATACACCATTCTTAAAAAAATTACAACCTTTTAATAATTCTTCCCTTTCCACCGTATGAATCTAAGACCACCTCGACTGTATCTCCAATTAAAACCTTGATTCTATGCATTCGCATTTTACCAGAGAGATATGCCAAAATTTCTTTTTCACCTTCTATTTTATCTTCAATTTTTACTCTAAATAAAGTGGAGGGTAATGATTCTGTAACGACTCCCCTTGTAGTTAGAAGTTTATCTTTTTGTTGATCGCTCATCGAGTAAAGATATCATACTAAATTTATAAACAAAGGTCAATATCGTAATGTTAATAAACCGTTTGTTGATAACACCTCTCACAATACACAATCTCAGGTCGATCAGGAGAATAAGAAGTTTCAAATTCATTAGTGCAGTCAGTCTTCATGCATTTCCTATGCCAGAGCTTAATTGGATTACGTAATTTAAAATACTCATGATATCTACAATTAGGACATAATATTGGTAAAGGTAATCCCATATTTTTATAAAACTGTAACTCTGGTTTTATAATTCTAAATGCCTGTGTACAACCTTCATTGCATTTCTGATCATGCTGACATTCTATTATATCTTCTAAAATAGAATCATCAACATCTTCTATTTTAGAAGGTAAATCTTTTGTTTGTTTAGTAATTTTATAATTTTTTATTTCTAAATCTTTCCATTTATATCCCTGTTTTTGTGCTTCATCTTTTGTTAAAAGAAAATAATCCTGTGCAACTGTTTCATTATAACTAAACGGCGATAATCCTGGCGGGAAAAACTCTCCATATTTATATATTATTCCTTTACTATCTATATATGGCATATCGTTCATGTGTTGTATTATCTTAGGTAACAACTCTTCATATTGTTCTTTGCTATATTGTTTATTTAAAATACAATAATTTTTATTTTTAAGACCATAACACCCAAAAAGGAAACTTGACTGTTTGATATCAATTGAATATACAGAATCCAAAAGATGCCAACTATGTAAAGTAAAAAATACTCTTGAAGAATAATCTACATTTAAAGATTCATACGCCATTTCTCCTCCGCTACATCCCCAAATATCGAAACTATCTTTCTGGCTCAATACACTCCTGAAACCATATTTAATATTTTCATCATCATGAATAAAGAAAGATTTTTTTATATTTTTAGAATTTCTAATAAAATTCCCAGTACTATTAACATAATTTTTACCTATCATAAATCTGCGAATTGTTTTTATTTTAAATTCTTCAAACTTTCCTTTTGCTTTTTTTAATTCATCAATGGAAAGATTTTCTAAAAATGATTTTTTAAAATTATCAAACTCTTCTTTAGTAAGTTGTTTATTAAAAACACAGCATTGCTTATTTTGTAAATTTGAACAAAATAAGCAATTAGAACAATTGCGGCAATTAAAAAGAAACCACGAATCAATACAACTATCACACTCTTGAGAAAATAAAGTTTTATAACAATTTTCACAATCTACCAAATAAAAACAATTGTCACATTTTGTTATCCATAAGTTATCAAAAGAGTCCTTACTTTCTAAAACTGAATCTCCGTACGAACAGTTTTCAGAATACCAACTACCAAATATTAAATAGCAATCTTTTAAATCTGCTGAAATATTACAATAATCACTTCTTTTTGCATTTATATTATACAAAGCATAATGTGGAACTTTATTAGAAAGATTCTTAAATTGTTCAAAAAATGGTTTAGAAAAATCTAAATCTTCTGAATATTTGCCTACATCCCATTTATCAGATACCCAACAATCATAGCAATATACAGGGAAAATAGATTTTTCTGGATAAACTGAAAATATATTTTTATTACATAAATCACAATTCCTTTTATACAAAGAACGTTCATTCCTCCAGACTGCTTTTCTTTGTCTTCTACATTCCACACAAAATGTAGGTGGAGGGACTTTTATTTTTTCATAAAAATTAAAATCTTCAGGCTCTATAATAAAGTCATTTTTACAATTTTGGCATATCCTGTTTTCACTTTTATATTCCATATTACTTATACATTTATCCTGCTATGACTAGATATATGTATATTTGTTAGTTATCACTTTTAGACGGCCGTTTAGAAATGATAATATATTTTATTTAGGATAATTTACAATTATCTCTATGCTTTTACTTTTTTCAGGGAAAGAAGCCTTCCAAAAAGGACGTATTACTAATTCTGCAGAACCAATACTAGGGTATTGCAATAAAATCTGGTTAAAATCCTTTTTCTTTTTGCCTAAAATACCACTGATAAATTTAACTTTATCTACTACCCAAATAACTTTAGATGTACCAGATAGATTAAAACTAATATTCTTAACATCAGCAAAAGAAATATTTTCTTTATCTACTAAAGAAAATCTGAAATCTTTTATACTTGGTATATATATTTCTTCATTAGAATAATTTTCAATATTACTTTCTGCTATTTTATTTGTTAACTTTTTTTCATCAAAAAGAAAACCATAAAGAGTACCTTTTACATTTACAGAAACAGTACTATCTTTGTTTGGAGTAACACTAATATTTTTATCATTAATATCAAGGAAAACCGCATCTTTGAAAAGAATGAATCCATCCGGAATTTGATCTGTCACTTTCTTTAATAATTTAGATTCCATGGTAGCTTTCAATTCATTTATAGCAGTAGCTTCGTCTAAAGAAGAAATAAATGGGAATTTACCTTTGAAACCACCCGTAATGTCTGTCTTTGACCTACCATAAATCTTTGTATATTTACTTGTGCCTTTCAAACTTACTATCTTAAAATCAATCAATTTGCTATTGTATTCTTCCCCAGCTTCTAGAGCTATGATATCGACTTCCACTGTACCCGGCTTCCCGCTCTTTGTCATCCCTGGAATAGTAATCTTCTTTATTGTTTTGTAAATTTTACCATTTGAACCTTCTAGCTTTGTTCCTGCAGAAAAAACAGCCGAAGAAGTATTAAAAGAATTATATAAAATAACAGCACCCTCTCCTTTTGTAGCTACATCTTTCTCTTCTGTAGCTTGAATTACTTTCTTTTCCTCTCCAGAAATAACAACCAAATCAAAAGACAAATCTTTGGTATTTGAATCTTTTGTAGCTGTTAGATTATTGTTTATTGAAATTTCTTCTACTTTTGGAACTAAAACAACTTTTGCTCCTGAAAATAAAAATGATAAAGCGAAAAGTAAAAAAATGATAGAAATCAAAGCAACAAAATATATTCTGTATTTTGAAGTTTTCTTTGCTGGCTTTAAATTACTAGAAACAGTCTCCCTATCTACCCTAGAAAAAGGCTTTGTATCCCTCATGGGCCTAGAAGGAGTTTTTACTCTCACCATGTCTTGTAATAAATTTTTTGCCATAAATATATTTTAACAAATAAAACGATTAAGATAAATCGATTCTATAATGATAAATGGATCACGGTTAACATCATCTTTAAAAGATGTTACCCCATGCAAAATCTGTGCGTTTAAAAAAATAATTCTAAACTCTGACTCGGTTAAAGTATATTGATTAAATTGCTCTGTTTTTATTATTTCTGAAAAGAAATCCGTTAATTCCTGATCAACAGTAATAAAAATAGTCGCTGGAATAGATATATCATCAGAAATATTTACCAATGATTCTTGAAAAGCTTTTAGCCATTCCGTCTTTAATTTATTTATAACTGGTTCTAGCTTCTTCTCTACAGCTTCGGTCGCATGGCCATCTTTATACAAAGAAATTAGAGATTTTGCTTCTCCTAAATCACAGGACAATTCACTAGCCACTTTACGTATCATAAAATTACGCCCTAAAGGAAATGAGATAGAATTACATAATATATCTTTTTTGATCATAGATATATCTGTGACTTCTCCTGCTATATCTACTAAAAGAAAATCTTCTTGCTGAACAAACATGTCCCTAGACACTGTAAAAGAAGCCATTGCAAAAGAAGAAAATTTAATATCTATAAAATTAAAATGACTTAAAATAGCATTTTCTATTTTCTTTAAAATTTGTTCTGCACTCATGGAAATAAAAACAACCATTTCTATCTTTTTTGTTTTTTTATCAAATGGGTCAGAAGTAGAATATCCATTTAAAATAGTTTTCATATTTTTAAATTCAATAATACGTATCTTTTTGTCTGTATCAACAAATTTTGCCATGTGTTCTTCTTCAAAGAAACTAATCTCTTTATCAATTAATTCATCAGCCAATTTGGGAGTAAAAACAAAAGGCACGTTTTTCTCTAATTTGATAGTCCTTGTTTGGGAAGCATACCAGGGGGAAGAAAGAACACAAGATATTTTAGATGGCTTACCTATGCCTGTAGTGCTTATTTTACTAACAACTTCTTTTAAAGCTTTTATAGTTAAAAAGAGAAATCTTTCACTGTCTATTTTGTCTTCAAAAATTATAGGTTCTCTAATAGAATAAATTATTTTAGGAATTCCTCCTTTTTGTACTTCAAAAACAGCACCCCCTATCGAAGATGAACCAATATCAAAAATTACAGCCAATTCCTTTTCTCCTTTTTCTTTAGAAAAAATTCCCATATATTAAATTATATCACAAAAATAAATCAAAAAACTATAAAAGCACAGCCTTTATGCGTCTAACACCCGCCGAGACAGCTTCTTCTTTTTGAATTTTAAATTTCCCTAATTCACTGGTATTTGAGACATGTGGACCACCACAAAATTCTTTAGATACTGGTGTGCCATTTTCATCTTCTATAAAATATACTGAAACGATATCTGGATATTTTGCTCCAAATTCCATCTCAGCTCCCAAACTTTGTGCTTCTGAAAGAGGCATTTCTTTTCGAACTACTACTAAATTCTCATTTATCTTTTCATTAACAAAATCTTCCACTTTTTTCTTTTCTTCTTCTGTTAATTTATGATCACAAACAAAATCCATACGTAGACGTTCTTCTGTGATATTACTTCCCTTTTGTTTTATATTTTTATCGACAATATTCTGTAACCCAGCCAATAATAAATGGTGGGCCGTATGTAATTTGATCGTATTTTTATTATGATTTGCCAAACCACCCTTAAACATACCAGCGGAAGATGTTTGTGATAATTTCTGATGTTCCACCATTTTTTTATTAAAATCTTCCAAATCTATTTCTATACCTTTTTCTTTTGCTAATTCAAGAGTCAACTCTATAGGGAAACCATAAGTTGTAAACAAAATAAATGGATCTTGTCCTTTTTCAAATTCTTTAAGACCATGATCTAAAGTTAATTTAAATTTATCAGCTTCTTTTTTTATCTCTCCTTTATCATTCAATAAATATATATTTTTATATTTATATATATTTTTATCAATTATTTGTTCAAGTGGATCTTTAGAAAATCTTACAGCTCGACGAATCAATCGACGTAAAATATAACCACGTCCTGTGTTAGAAGGAACAACACCATCTGTAATCATAAATAATGCTGCTTTTATATGATCAACAACTATTCTTTCTTCTTTGTTTTCTTCATTATTAAATAAATCTGTATCGTAAACACTTTTCTTTTTTTGTACGATAGAAACCAGACGCTCTAAGCCCATTCCAGTATCAATACCTAAAATATCTAATTTCTTTAACTTTGCTTCGCCTTTATCTAATTTTTCTCTAGATCCATCACAAAAATATTCATTAAAAACTATGTTCCATATCTCTACATCTTCTCCATTAGCATTCTTACAATAAATTTCTGTCGTAGGACCACACGGACCAGCATCACCTGTCGGACCCCAAAAAACATCACTTCCTTCTTCTCTAATCTCTGTCATACCTAAATCTCTCCATATCTTTTCTGATTCATCATCCCTAGGTACATTTTCACTTCCTTTATAAATGGTTATATAAGATATATCCAAATTCATCTCTTTAGTTATAAATTCGTAAGCATATTCTATCGCTTCTTTTCTGCCATATCCACCAAAGGAAAAATTGCCCAACATTTCAAAAAAAGTAAGATGGGATGAATCACCAACTTCTTCAATATCTCCTGTACGTATACATTTTTGAGTCGTTGTGACATTTACACTTCCAAAATCTTTTTCTGCATCTTTTGGATTAGTATAATATGGTTTAAATTGTTGCATTCCTGCTGTAGTAAAAAGTACAGAAGGATCATTTTCTGGAATCAACGAAGAGGAAGGGATTATTTTATGCCCACGTGCTTCAAAAAATTTTAAAAATCTTGTCCTAATTTCATTTGATTCCATAGTAAAAATAAAAATTTTATTTATTTATATTCTCGTTAGATATACGGCGAATGGGTTGCTCTAAAATTCCCATTACAATAAAAATAATTAATATCAATATTGTAGCAATAATCGCTAAATTAAAAAATCCAAAACCTACTGCCATGCCTATACCTGCCGTAACCCACAAACCTCCTGCGGTAGTAAGACCTATCAATCTATCTCCCTGCATTATTATCAAACCAGCACTCAAAAAACCAACACCCATTATAATATTTGCTGGCATCATTCCTGGATTAAAACCACTTACTCCTGAATATTTTTGTGACAAAAACTCTGAAACTATAACAAATAAAGTCGCCCCCATAGCTACCAGAGAATGAGTCTTCATGCCTGCTTCTTTGTGAACAAAAAGGCGTTCTGCCCCGATAAACATACCCAAAACAACTGCTACTGATAATTTTAAAATTATTTCACTATTTTGTGTAAAAAATTGTTCCATAAAAGCATTATATAACAATTCCACCTCCTAAACAAACATCTTTATCATATAGAACACAAGACTGACCACTAGCAATCAATATCGGTTTTTCAAATATCAGTTTCGCGGAAGCCGGGCTTCCGCAAATTATTTTACAAGGTAAAAATTCACCATGATAACGAATCTGAGCAATATATTCTTTATCAGGTCTTGGAATATCAGAAATCCAATTTGTATCTTTAATTTTCACAAAATACAAAGCAGAGCTTTTTTCGGCATACGCAATGGTATTGTCTTTTATTGTTTCCAGGTTGGAGTGCGGGCCGTGAAAAAGCTGCTGCTTTGTATTTTGTGATACATATAAAATATTCTTTTTTAAATCCTTAGCAACTACATAATAAGCTCCATCATTCGGACTCTTTTTTGTAATTGTAAAACCATGTCTCTCTCCTAAGGTGTGAAAAACAACACCGTTGTGATAACCAATAACCTCTCCAAAGTCAGGCCCTTTTAAAAATTTAAAGTCCGACCTTATTACTTTGCCTTTTTTTTCTTTTATATAATGTTTTAAAAAATCTTTCAAATCTACTGCCCCCAAAAAACAGATTCCTTGACTATCTTTCTTTTCCGCCACAGGTAATTTAAATTTATTTGCTAATTTACGAACTTCAGATTTTTTTAAATGACCGATAGGAAACAAAATATTTTTTAATTGTTCTTGCTTAAGAGTCCAAAGAAAATAACTTTGATCTTTAGAAGGATCTATTCCCTTCTCTAAAAAATAAAAATTTTCTAAATTCTTAAGATCGGCCCTTTTTGAAGATTTAAAGGACGACTTTTGAAAATTTGTATTTTTTGCATAATGTCCTGTAGCCACATAGTCAGCTCCCATTTTGATAGCTTTTTTCAAGAAAGCACCAAATTTAACTTCTTTATTACACATCACATCTGGATTAGGAGTTCTTCCCATTTTGTATTCAGATATCATATAATCTGCAACCTCTTTTTTGTAAACATCTGAAAGATCAAAAGTCAAAAATGGAATATCTAAAAAAGTAGCCACACGCATGGCATCGAGTCTTTCCTCTTCTTCATTGCATTCTAAAAAATCTGGATGCCACGTACGTATAAAAACACCAACGACTTCATAACCTTGTCGTTTTAATAAAGCTGCTGAGACAGCACTATCTACACCCCCAGAAAGACCAACAAAAACTACCTTTTTCTCCATAATTTCTTCTTTTTACAAAATAAAATAATGCTTTCTTTGGCATATGCAATATTAGTTTCGTTAACCACATTCAGATTCGTGTGCGAGCCATGAGAAAGCAGTTATTTTATTTTGGATATTTTATATTTTGATACTACAATTTCATTAATTTTTTGTAAAGCTCATATGTAGCATAAGCATCCGATAAAGCACTATGAGCTTTTTTGTTTTCTATCTCAAAATGTTTACACAATTCTCTCAAAGAAAAATGTGTTATATCTTTCTTGTGGTTTAATTTAGCCCAAGCTATAGAGATGGTATCAAGCTTATGATAATGCATGCTATTTTTTATTCCAGTTTTGGAAAAACTAAAATCCAAAAAACTTGAATCAAAAGATACATTTTGACCAACCATAATACAATCAGTAACTTTTTTGGAGAAAATTTTCATTGCCTCTTTTAAAGACATAGCCTCTTCCCAATCTTTTGGACTATAATGATTTATCTTTAGAGAGACAGGGTCCGCATTTTCTATATTCTCTGGTTTTATTTTTAATTCAAATTTTTCAATCACCTCTAAGTCTTGAGCCACAATCACACAACCAATCTCAATAATCTCATGTTTTAAGACATCTAATCCCGTGGCTTCTATATCAACAAAAGCTAAATTGTGTTTTCTCATAATTTTAATTTTTTATTTTAAATATTTTTGTTTATTTATTTTATGTTCCTCAAAAGTCCTAGCAAAATGTACTTGGCCTTCTTTGCCATGCAAATAATAAAGATAAGAAGAATTCATCGGATTTATGGCCGCTTCGATAGCTTCTATCCCCGGATTCGAAATAGGACTAGAGGGCAAACCTTTTGTTTTATATGTACTTGGCTCAGCATCTACCTGCAAAGGCATGCCAATAGAAATTCTCTTCCACAAAATCCCCGAGATCAACTTCCTGTCTTCATCTCCTTTAGATTCTTTTTCTAATATAGAAGCCATCGTTATTATATCTTTTTCTGTTTTCTTAGAAATATCTATTTTGGATTTAAACAATGCGATTTTTTTCTGAAAATTATTACTCATATATTCAATAACTTCTTCTTCTGTGTCTGTTGTTAAGAAAAAATAAGTATCAGGGAAAAGATATCCTTCTCTTGCTTTGGTCAAAAATTTATCTTTATCGAAATTAGGTAATTTAGTATCAAAAAGTTTTGATATCTCCATGAGATTAAAACCTTCAGGAACTGTGACTTTCACTGGAAGAAGGTTGTGTTCACCATTTGCTATACGTTTAGCTATCTCAAAAACAAATAATCTGTCTTCAAACATATAATCTCCAGATTCAATATGTTTTTCTCCATCAAAAATTATGACAAATGTTTCGAAAATAGCTCTAGATTTTATAATATTATTTTTTTCTAAATCCCTAGACAAAGACCTAAGGCTAGAACCCTCTTTTATATTTATTATTTTTCCTACCGGGAAATCTTTAGGCACACTAAAAAAAAGAACATAAATAAAAAGAAGAAAAACGATAAAAAGGAGAAAATAAAACAATATCTTCTTTTGAAGAAATTTATTATTACCAAACTTGGACATTGAATGTCCAAGTGCTCCAAAATCTTGTATTTTATCTTCTTTATTAAAATCTTCCATATATTACATAGGTAAATTTGTAGGAGGAGAAGCTTCTTTTGATTCTATACGTTCCAAAGTAGGAACTTTCAATATCTGACCTGGGAAATGCCACAAAGTAGCTAGCTCTTCTGTGTTTAGTACATTTATGTGATGATGAAAAAAGTTTGGGAATATTAAAGGTGAAAGAGGCCAGGGTAAACTTATCTTATGACGCATTGGTGGATGAAAAAATTCTCTCTCTTGATATTCCAAAAGCATTCTGTTTGCCAAACGTGCTATCTTTTTACTAGATAAGGGAAAAAATTCAGCAATCTTATTTGTAGAAAATGCATCTGCTTGAGTAGAATTAATACGCTCAAGTTGATTCAAAAAAGGAGCTGCATATTGTCTAAATATAAGACGGATATTTCTTCTATTACTCATATTAAACAGTTCCCTTTTTGCAACATAACAAACCCTGATGCCTGTATCAAAACCAACTTTCATAAATTTACGTCCAGCACCTTTAACCATTTCACTCATAAAATCAGGCGCACGAATTTCTTTTGCTTTTGTACCATCTGGTCTATCATGCAAACGAGTGAATTCTGCTAAAGATTTCCTAATTTGTAATTCTGATTCTTTTACCCAATCATGTGTCTTTGTAAATGGTCCTGCGTGCTCTGGGTATTCTTTCTTTGAAGGTCTCACTACTATCTGCATCCACATTTGTTCTCCTTTGCCTATAGAACCAAAAAGCTCTACGACAGGCGTGATAGGATCTACTTTATATTCTTCTTTGGGATCTTTATCTAAACCAAAATCAATATATGTCTTAATAGGAAAAGCGTCCGGTTTTGCTAACTTAAATTCACAACCCCAAAGATTCCATTTACTATCAAGTGTTATCTCGTCGACAGCTAAAGTATAATCTTCAACTACTTTCACTTGAGCCTGAGGAAATTGAGCATACATCTGAGTCTCAATAAGACTCTTGACACGCGTTGGTGTACGTATATAAAAATGCACTTGTCCATCGATAGAAGCTATTTCCAAAGAAAACCAAAACCACACAGCACCTTGCCAATATGTCTCAAGTCCACTTTTATTACTCATATGATAAAGCGCATTAGTTATAAAAAGCTCCATTGCTTTTGGAGATCTCACAACATCTCTTGGAGGAACTATTTCAAGTAACACCCAATCAATACCAGAAATAAAATCTGCTCTCACGTAATGAAGCCAGAAAGCATGAGCCATATATGCCAAAACAGCTGTACCAAAAAAAGGTAAGATTGCTAATAAGATTTTATAAATCCATAAGATTATCAAATCTATCATTCTTTATATTTTAATATAAAGCACATCTAAAGTAAATAAAAAAACCAAGCTTCTAAGCTTGGTCTTTTTATTTTAATTTAAGCTAGAGTATAAAGTCCGTTTTTATTCTTTTTGAAAAATTTAGTATTTACAAGATTTACTAAAATTGTATTTTTCTTGAAGTATCTTTCTTTCATAACTTTCTCAACTACATCTTCTTTAGAAAGCGGCCCTTCTCTCTTTAAAATATCTTTTATTACGTCACGAGCTATGCCTGTCTTGTATCCCCATTCTGCTAGTGCATACAAACCTCTACCTACTAAAACAAAACGAGAATCTTTAATGAGCTCATTGTGACAAGTAGCATAATGTGTCTTTCTGCCAAAAGTCTTTGATATAGCATCTGCTACTTCTTTGAAATGCATAGGTGAACCATGTTTTCTCATAACAAGAAAAGCGTAATCTTTAACTCCGCGAGTACGAACATTTGGTGAACTTGCCTTACCCCATTCTCCTAATGGATTTTTAGAGATAGTTTTTGACATAGAAAGCCATCTTCGAGCTATCTCTTCATTGCGATAATGTTCTGCAACATCTTTCATGTGATCAAAGAATTTCTTGATCATTTCTGTTTCCAAAACTAAATCTTCATCATTTAAAGTAGAAAAAAGTTTCTTTAAGGAATCGTGTACCTTATCAGCTATCTCATCATCAACACTCCAACGAACCTTAAAATGATCGTCTTCTCTGTGTTTTCTGAAATAATCTCCAAGTTCTAAATAAAAATGAATATGATTTTGAGTATTTTTATCCTTAGAAACATGACTCAAAAGATCACTTTCTGAAACTATTGAACCCAAAGAGTGTATCAATTGCTTAAGTTCTTCAAAAATAGCTTGCTCCTCTTTGTAGACTGAAGATTTCTTGATCAATGCCAAAGCACTGTCTTCTATCTGACGAACCCTCTCTCTTGTTATGTTGTATTTTTTACCTATTTCTTCTAAGGTCTTTCTTTTTGCATCCGGAGTCAAACCAAAACGGTTCATGATCACATCACGTGTGCGATCTTGTAAGTGAGAAGTTATTTTTTTAGTGACTTGTTTTGGTTTAAAAGATATTGTTGACATAATTTTTTTAAAATAAATTTTTATTAAAGAAAATGTTAAATATTACATATATATAATACACCTTATTGACTTAAAGTCAAATTTTGTTTCCAAAATATAAATCTTTAAATCTTTTTCCCTCTACCTGCCCTTACTCTATCAATCTCAGTTAAATATTTCTTACGAATTCTTACTGATTTCGGAGTAACTTCTAAATATTCATCTCCATTCATTACCTCCAATCCTCTTTCTATGCTTAGAATAAAAGGTGGATTTAAATAAATAGCATCATCTGTACCTGAGGCTCGCATGTTTGTAAGCTGTTTACCTTTTGTCGGATTGACACTCATGTCATCACCCTTCAAAACATTACCTATAACCATACCTTCATATACCTCTGTACCATGCTCAACATACATAATACCACGTTCTTGTAAATTTGCAAGTGCAAAGGCTACAGCCTTTCCATGGACAATGGAAACCATAGACCCATACTCTCTTTTTTTGATCTCGTCTGCATATTTCTTAAAACCTATAACTCTAGAAGACATGATGCCCTCTCCTTTTGTATCTATGATAAATTCACCACGATAGCCCAACAATCCTCGAGTTGGTATATCAAAAACGATTCTAGCAATACCCTCTTTTTCTGCCATACCACTCATGATGCCTCTCCTTTTACCTATTTTTTCAATAACAGTACCAGAAAATTCCATAGGCACGTCAATAACTAATTCTTCATATGGTTCTGTTTTTATTCCATTTTCTTCTTTGATAATTACTTCTGGTTGTGATACTTGCATTTCAAATCCTTCACGACGCATATTTTCTAAAAGAATAGCAATATGTAATTCGCCCCTACCATAAACTTTAAAGAACGAAGGCCCCATCTTGTCACCCTGGTCTGGAGAAAAATCAACCTTTAGTCCAACATTTATTTCTAATTCTTTTTCTAATCTTTCTTTGATTTGCCTAGAGGTAACATATTTACCTTCCTTGCCCGCAAAAGGAGAATCATTAACTAAAAAGTTTAGAGAAAGCGTTGGTTCATCTATGGCTATATGAGGAAGTTGTTCTACACTTTCATCTTCACAAATTGTCTCTCCTATATAAATATCTGGAATACCTGCCAAGAGTACTATATCTCCTGCTGTCGCAGAAGAAACCTCTTTTCTATTTATTCCTTCAAATGTGAAAAGTTTTGTTATCTTTCCTTTTCTATTATCTTTTTCTCCTTTCACAACAACTTCTTTTGCTGAACTAATCTCTCCAGAATATATTCTCGCCACAGCCATACGTCCCAAAAAATTATCATACCCTAGATTAAAAACTTGAGCAGACATTTTGCTTTCTCCTTGCAAAGAAGCTGGTGGAACATGTGTAAGCAACATATCTAAAAGTGGAGACAAATCTTCACTCTCATCGCCCAATTTCCTAAAAGCTTTTCCTTGACGTCCTATCGCATAAATAGTTTCAAAGTTTGCTTGTTCTTCATTTGCACCTAGCTCAAAAAACAAATTTAGTACTTCTTCATGTACTCGATGAGGATCTGAAGCTGGCTTATCTATCTTATTTATTACTACTATTGGCTTTATTCCTAATTCCAATGATTTCTTTAAAACAAATCTTGTTTGTGGCATTGGCCCTTCTACCGCATCTACAAGCAACAAAACAGAATCAACAGCGCGAAGCACACGTTCTACTTCTGAACCGAAATCTGCGTGGCCGGGCGTATCAACGATATTGATCTTTGTGCCCTTGTACATTATAGAAGTATTTTTTGAATAAATAGTAATACCTCGCTCTTTTTCTAGAGCATTTGAATCCATCGAGATATTTTCATCTTGTAAGCCACCATTTTGCTTCATTAAAGCATCTGTGAGAGTCGTCTTTCCATGGTCGACGTGAGCAATGATTGCTATATTTCTGATTTCCATAAATTATTTTTTATTATCTTTATTTAAAAACACACATTAAACGAAAAAAGCCTTCAGGCCTTAATTTAGTTAAATTAACTATAGCATACTTTTTAAAAAAATACAAATTAAATCTTTTTAGGGAAAATAACAGATAATATTATAGATGAAAAAAGAGCAAACATTATAACTCCAAAAGAAAGAAGTGAAGAAATATGCAAACCGAATATTCCAGAAAGCATCTTTAAACCAATAAAAAGCAAAATGAAAGCTAATCCTTTTTGTAAATGATGAAAACGATGTAAAACATTTTCTATTAAGAAAAACAAAGCACGAAGACCCATAATGGCAAGAATGTTTGAAGTAAAAACAATAAATAAGTTTTGAGAAATCGCAAAAACAGCGGGGATAGAATCAACGGCAAAAATAATATCTGTGGCTTCCACCAAAAGAACTATCATAAACAAAGAAGTAAAATAAAACTTACCATTTTCTCGAACGAAAAATCTACCATTGTGATGACTATTTGTGAACGGCAGAATTTTATGCGCAAATTTTATTACTTTATTATTATTAAAATCTATATGTTCTTCTTTTTTATCTTTTAATAATTTTATACCTGTATACAAAAGCACTGCACCAAAAATATATAATACCCAATAAAACTGATGAATAATATAGGCCCCTGCTCCTATAAAAATTCCTCGGAAAACGATGGCACCTAAAATACCCCAAAACAATGCTTTGTGATGATATTTTTCTTCTAATTTAAAGAAACTGAATATAAGCATTATCACAAAGAGATTATCTACGGAAAGCATCTTTTCTGTGACATAAGCGCTGATGAATTCAGCTGCCAACTCTTTACTCATATATAAAGAAACAAGAAAACCAAACACGAGAGCTATGGCAATCCAAAATAAAGATTGATAAAGCGCTTCTTTAAATTCTATTTTATGACTTTTTCTATTGAAATAGCCTAGGTCAACAGCCAAAAAACCTACGATGATGACAGTAAATAAAATCATTAAATTACTTTGAGCTTCCATGGTGATAGATTATAACATATATCATAAATAAATTTACAAAATAAAAAGTCCGGTTGATAAAAACAACCGGACTTCGAAAATTACTTACTAAGCACTTCTTCGATCTTTTGTTTGAAAAGTGAAAAATCGAAAGGTGTAAAAATTAAATTATTAAAATCATTCTTTGCTACACTTTTAACATTTTCTTCTATCCGGTTTGACGCTATACCTATAACTGGCGTCTTATTTATACGAATATCCGAATCTCCTCTTATCTTTTTTATAAGAGTTGTGTTGTGGCAATGAACATTCCAATCGCTTAGAACAAGCTTGTAATTACTATTTTCTCTTAATTTATTAATAGCATCCAAGCCATCGCTAGCTTCAACAAAATTAGTAAAATTAAGATTTTTTAATGAATTGCTAATACTTTTTCTTTTTTCAACCGAAGAACCTACAACTAAAATAACGCCACTCATTTGCAACCTCCCTCGCTTATTATTTGTTGGATTTAGATAAAGAAAAGCATTCTACTTTAAACACTTCTCTCTTTTTAGTATTTCGTGTAATTTTAATAAAAAAATTTTTTTCCTCTTCTTTAAATTTTTTATTCACTCTTTTCTGACATTCTTTCATGTCAAAAGATTCATGAACTGTAAAATTAAAGAATTCTCCAAATCTCATTTCTAAAAAAAATCTAGGATCCTTTATGGTATCCCAAAATAAAACTAATCCTGTTTCTAACATTTTATCTCCAAAATTAAATTAACAAAGTTACAATTTATTTATTAAAAAATACCATTTTAAAAGATATAAGTCAATGTGCGCCGGGTAGGAATTTCTATCCTTACAAGATCAGTACACCTTTTCAATTTCGCTATGCAAAATAATGAAAAGCTTTTCGAATACTACACAAAAGCCAAACATTTGGCTTTCTCTCGGCGAGACATAAATTAAAAAGCTTGAGCAAAAGCTCAGCTTTTAATTTTGTGCGCCGGGTAGGATTCGAACCTACGTAGCCCGAAGGCGACAGATTTACAGTCTGTTGTAATTGACCACTCTACCACCGACGCGTTTATATAAAATAACATAAAAAATATTTTTTTGCATCTTTTTTTTAAAAATTGACTTTTAAAAACAAAGTTGTAAAGTTTAAATAAATAAACAGCTTTTTGAAAAAGGAGAATAAAATGGAAAAGACATTATTTTTCGGTAGAATAATTGTTTTCTGGATATTTCTACTATTCTTGGCAATAACCATAATAGTAGCTTTTATCCCCTACTTCGTCTGCTCATCTTTAGATAAACAAAAAAACTTTAATGGTTTTGATTTTTCTTAAAAATAACAAAAACTAAAATGAGGTTCGTATGGAGAACAAAAGAAAATTATTTTTAGTAATAGAAGATGACTATGCATCTTCTAAGCTATTACATAATTATTTGAATTACGGTAGTTTTGATTCAATTATCGTCAGTTCTGAAATACAAGTTTGGGATATTTTAGAGAAAAAAGAAATATCAATCATTCTTGTTGATGAAGAATACACCCAAAACAAATTATTTCTAGAAAAAATAATTCAGCATCCAAAAACACAAAATATTTCTATCCTAATTATTGGAGTAGATTATGAATTACAAAAAATCACCCTAGTAAAAGAAATTGATTATTTTATGCAAAATGAAGAATCTTTCAAAGATTACATAAATATGGAAGATCTTCATTGTAAACTTGAATCAATTTTTAATTCAGGTAAAGAAATTGGAAATATCTTAGAGAACATTCACGTTACTGAAAAAAAATCCCAAAAAATCCTTTTGGCTGAAGATTATAAACATTCTCAGCTGATATTAGTTAGGCTCTTAAAAAACATGGGTTTAGAAAATGTTATTGTTGCTGAAAATGGGGAAGAGGCTTTGAAATTAGCTGCATTAAATCATTTTGATTTAATGCTTATCGATATGCAAATGCCAATAATGAATGGATTTGAAGCCACCAAAAAAATACGATTATTGGATAAATATAAAGAAACTCCAATAATCGCACTCACTGCCTTCGCAATGAGAGGCGACAGAGAAAAATGTATTGAAGCTGGAGCCACAGACTACCTAGCAAAACCGATCGATAGTAATGATTTTAAAGTTAAATTAAATTACTATCTTGATTTACTAACATCCCAAAAAGGTATTTTAGTAGAAGATCGTTCTACTATCAAAAAAGAATTGATTGTACTAAATTTCAAAAATTCTTTTTGCCGAGCAGAAGCTCATGCATAGTGTTTCTTAATCGAATAGCCGTTGGTCAATGACCAACGGCTATTTTTATTTTTCCAGAACTTTTACTTTTAATAATTTCTTCTTTCCCTTCCTAGTTTCAATAAAAATATCTTTATCCTTTACAGAAACATAAACACTATCTCCTTTTTGCAAATTATTAGAAATAATAAACGAAGCAACTGGATTTAATATCTTATTTTGAATTAAACGATTAAGTGGCCTTGCGCCATAATGTGGATCATATCCTTCTTTTGCTAAATAAGAAAATGCTTCATCTTTTATATTCAATTCTATACCCTTTGCCAAAAGTCTTTCTTTTACCACATTTATTCTCAAACTGACTATCTCTTTTATCGATTCCAAAGAAAGAATATCAAAAACGATAATTTCATCTAAGCGATTTATAAACTCAGGACGAAAATGATCTTTCATCGCTTCCATGACTTTCTCTTTCATGTTACTATAATCTTCCTTATCAGATTTATTAGAAAAACCGATTGATTCCATCTTCTCTATAAATTGAGAACCAATGTTAGAAGTGAGGATGATGATAGTATTTTTAAAATTAACAACTCTACCCTTTCCGTCTGTTAATCTTCCTTCATCTATTACTTGCAAAAGAGTATTAAAAACTTCTGGATGAGCTTTTTCAATTTCATCAAAAAGTATCACAGAAAAAGGACGATGTCTCACAGATTCTGTAAGCTGCCCCGCTTCGTCATATCCCACATATCCAGGAGGAGAACCTATAAGCTTAGAAATAGAATGCTTCTCCATGTATTCAGACATATCTACACGGATAAGCGCACTGTCATCATTAAACATAAATTGAGCTATAGCTTTCGTAAGCTCTGTCTTTCCCACACCCGTAGGTCCCAAGAAAATAAAAGAACCATTGGGCCTATTTGGATCACCAATACCAGCACGAGATCGACGTATAGCATCAGCCACACGTTTGATGGCTTCATCTTGCCCAACGACTCTTTTCTTTAATTCTTCTTCAATCCTTTGCAATTTTATTCTGTCTTCTTCAAGCATCTTGGTAAGAGGTACTCCAGTCCAACGAGCCACGACTTCTGCAATATCTTCAGCTGTCACTTCTTCTTTCAAAATTCTTCTAGATTTTTGTAATTTCTTCAGGCGCAAAAGTTTTGTATCCAATTCTTTTTTCAAAGTAGGAATCTTTCCATAACGAATCTCTGCTGCTAAAGATAAATCAGCTCTCATTTCAGCATCTTCAGCTAACAAACGCAAAGAATCTAACTCTTTTTTTATGGCACGAATCTCTACTACTGTGTCTTTCTCATTTTGCCATTTTAATTCTAATTCTTTTGTTTTCTCATGAAGGTTAGCTATCTCTTTATCAATTTCTTTTATCCTGCTTTTATTTATTTTATTTTCTTCTTTGGAGCTATTATCAATCTCTTTTTTCAATGCTTCCTTTTCTATTTCCAAACGCATTATCTTTCTGTGTGCATCTTCTAAAATAGGTGGTTTGTTTTCTAAAGCTATTTTTAATGAAGAAGAAGCTTCATCTATTAGGTCTACAGCTTTGTCAGGTAAAAATCTGCTAGTCACATAACGAGTAGATAAATTTACAGCAGAAACAATAGCATCATCTGTAATTCGCACGCCATGAAAAAGCTCATACTTTTCTTTTAATCCACGAAGTATCGTAATAGCATCTTCCACACTTGGTTCTTCTATATATACTGGTTGAAATCTACGAGCAAGCGCAGGATCTTTCTCTATGTGTTTTTGATATTCTTTTAAAGTTGTAGCACCTATCGCTCTCAATTCTCCACGAGATAAAGCTGGTTTTAACATATTAGAAGCATCCATAGTGCCTTCAGAACCACCTGCTCCTACTATCGTATGTATCTCATCAATAAATAAAATTATTTTCCCATCAGCTCTTTCAATCTCTTTCATTATGCCCTTCAATCTTTCTTCAAATTCTCCCCTATACTTTGTTCCAGCAATGAGTAAACCTAAATCTAAAGAAACTAATTCTTTGTCTTTCAAAGATTCAGGAACATTGTTTTTAGCTATTCTCTCTGCCAAACCTTCCACAACTGCAGTCTTTCCTGTGCCTGCTTCTCCTATCAAGATAGGATTGTTCTTTGTTCTACGAGAAAGAATCTGAACAATACGCATTATCTCATTGTCTCGTCCTATCACTGGGTCTAATTTATCTTCTTTTGCTAATTTAGTTAGATTACGAGTATATTTTAAAATTAATTTAAATTTCTTAGGTTCTGAATTTTCTGTAACATTTTGGTTACGCAACTCTTCCAACACTTTTACAACTGGCTCTTTAAGAATTTTAAATCTTGCTAAAACTTCTCTGGCTTCTCCTGTTACATCCAACATGGCTATAAAAAGATGTTCAGTAGAAACGAAATCATCTTTCATGTATTCTGCTAATTTTACTGAATGCTCTATAACTTGAGCTAGGTCTGGATTTAAATATATTTGATATGCAGGAGAAAGAGTACTTTGTGATTCAGGAGATTCTATGGCTTCCAGGATATTTTCTGTTAAAAACATCGTATCTATTTCCAATTTATCTAAAATAGCATTCACTATACTTTCCTCTTGCAATAAAAGTGCTGCCAAAAGATGCATAGAAGAAACGTGGTTTTGGCCACGCTCAATAGCTAGCTCGTGAGCTTTTTTGATAGATTCTTTTGCTTTAGTTGTAAATTTATTAAGTGGTGGCATAAGATAAATTATAAAGTTAAAAGTTTATAAATGTAAAATTGATTATTAAAAAGATATTAAAAACTTATGGAGTTTTAGTTTCTACTTTAACATCTTTTGCTTTCAATGATTCTAAAATAGAATCGATAGAAGCGAAAGAATTAGAATCTGATGACAAAGCTATTCCCAAGACTTCTCCATCCAAATTTAGAACCATAGCTCCACCGTTTGATTTTGTGACATTTATTTTTATGTCTTTATCCCCTTCAAAAATAAAAGAAGAAATTGTGCTACCTAAAACTAATATTTTCTGTCCAATTTTCATTTTGCTTAAATCTCCAAAAACTGGAACCGTGTAAGATATTTTATTTTTCTCATCAATAGGTGCGCCTATCTTAATTAAAGAAAAACCATTTTTACTTGAAGAAACAAAAGAAGCTTTAAATTTACCACTAGAATTCTTTACAAAATAAGTTCCCCCTTCGTAGACAGAAGAACTATCAGTGACAATAATACCTTCATTGGATATTACGAAACCTTTTCCAGCTGAAACTTCAATTATATTACCTATCTCATCTTGTGCATCTTTTGTTATAGAAAAGACAGAAGCTTCATTTTTTGCAATAGCATCTACAACTAAATCTTCCTCCTTAATAATGACTGTCTGAACTGTATCTTTACCAGGAAGAGAAGGAACTATTTTCTCTACTGTTTGACGTACTATACGATTAATAGGCACCGTCACAGAAGAAGGTGCTTGTTGCATCAAGGTAACAGTCGTTATGCCTGTCGCTATGGATGTGATAAATGAAAGCAATAATGCCAACAATATAAGTTGTGATTTATTTAAATCTTTAACGTCCATAAATCAATTATACCACTTTTTTAACTTTAACAAAATTTGAGATAAAACTTTTAAAGTATAATCTATATCTTCTTTTTTTGTATTTTTACCCAAAGAAAAACGAAGACCTCCAATCTCCTTCTGCGGAAGCAAGGCTTCTGCAGAATGCAAAGCTTCTATAACATAAGAACCTTCTTTGTTGGAACTTTTACAAGCACTCTTTGAAGATGTCATCACACCCTTAGCAGACAATTCGAGCACCAAAAGATCACTCGGGATTTTATTAAATGTCACATTTATGTTGTTTGGCAATCTATTCTCCAGATCTCCATTTAAAAAACAACCAAATTTAATAATTTTTTTAATAAAATAATCTCTTAATTTTATTAAACGTTTATTTTCTTTTTCACTACCTTCTATAGTAGATTTCAATGCTTTAGATAATTTTAATATTTCTGGTAGATTTTCTGTACCTCCTCTTAATCCCATCTCTTGATCACCACCACCAAACAAAGGCGAGAGCTTCACGTTTCTCTTTTTATAAAGCACTCCTATTCTTCCTGCCCTCTCTATTTTAGTTCCTGAAATAGATAATAAATCTACGCCCAATCTTTCAACATTCACATCCAAATAATTTATCGCTTGCACAGCATCTGTATGGAACAGGCAAGGCCTGTCTTTTAACAGGCCTTGCCTGTTATTTTTATTAAAATGTCTAATCTCTTTTGCTATTTCTCTAATAGGCTGAATCGTGCCTATCTCATTATTTGCATACATCACAGACACAAGGACAGTGTTCCCTTTCAACTCTTTTCTAATTTTTTTAGGATCTAATATTCCATTTTCTTCTACTGGCAATATTGTTATCTCTGCTAGTTTTCTTTTTTCAAGAATTTTAAATGTTTCCAAAACAGAAGGATGTTCAATATTGGTAGTTATTATATGAGGTTTAATTTTGTTAGAATTTTTTTCTAAAAAAGAATAAACAGCACCTTGTATGGCAAGGTTGTTGCTTTCCGTACCACCACTAGTAAAAAATACTTCATCATCATGAGCTCCCAACACCAAAGCTACTTCTTTTCTTGCTTTTTGTAGATCTTTTTTAGCTTTTACGCCGAGAGAATGTATCGAACTTGGATTAGGCAGGACAGAAGCTGCGTAATCTAAATATATATTCTTTAATTTTCGGTTTGATTTTGCCATTAAAATAGTATATATTGAAAACGTATGAATACAAAGCTCGAAGCTGTTTTTTTTATTGTTTTCTTAATTACTATTCTAATAGGCGCTATTTGGATTATTCGAACAGAAAAACGCTTAAAAAGATTTTTTGCTGGTAAGAAAGGAAAAGATTTAGAAGAAAATATAATTCTTTTAGAAAAAAATATAGCCAATCTAGAATCAGCAAAAACAAAAATAGAAAAAGAGCTTATAGAAGTAAATAATAAATTGAAAAAAAGCATAAGAGGCATGGAGACAATAAGATTCAATCCATTTCCTGATCAAGGAAGCAATCAAAGTTTTGCTGTAGGAATGTTAAACGAAGATGGAGATGGTGTTGTATTTTCTAGTCTATATTCTCGTGAACGAATGAGTGTATTTGCTAAACCTATCAAAAACGGAAAATCAGAATATGAACTTACCGCAGAAGAAAAAGAAGTATTGAGTAAAGCAAAAGTATAGTAAAAAAATATGGAAAAAATAAATGAAAACAAAAATACAGAACGACCACCCGTAGTCGTGATAATGGGACATATTGATCATGGTAAATCAACACTTCTTGATTATATAAGAAAATCAAACATAGTAGACAAAGAAGTAGGAGGTATAACTCAAAATATTTCTGCATATGAAGTAATACATTCTACTAAAGATGGAATAGAAAAAAAGATAACTTTTATAGATACACCTGGCCATGAATCATTTTCTAAAATGCGTGAACGAGGTGCAGAGATAGCCGACATAGCCATATTGATAGTATCAGCCGAAGACGGAGTAAAGCCTCAAACCATAGAAGCTTGGAAAACTATCGTTGAAAATAATATTCCAGCGATTGTCGCGATAAACAAAATAGATAAGCCGAATGCCAACGTAGAAAAAACAAAAACAGAACTCGCTGAAAATGAAATATATCTTGAAAATTATGGAGGCAAAATTCCCTTCGTAGAAATATCAGCTAAGACAGGTACTCATGTCGATGATCTTTTGTCCTTGATAAACATACTAGCTGAAATGGAAAATTTTACTGGGAACAAAGAACAAGATGCTTCTGGTTTTGTATTAGAGGCAAATTTAGATTCAAAAAGAGGCATCCAGGCTACTCTTATCATAAAAGATGGAACAATCAAAAAAGGCATGACTTTGGTTGTGGAAGACAGTATTTGCTCTACAAACATAATGGAGAATTTCTTAGGTGAAAAAATAAATGAAGCAAGCTTTTCTTCTCCTATCAGACTCATAGGTTTTTGTAAAATGCCAAAAATAGGAGCCCCTTTTAAATCTTTCCAAAATAAAAAAGATGTAGAAAAATATATAAATTCTTTAAATCTCAAGGATGCTCTTTTAGAAAAGTCTTCTAAAGATCGTACATCAAGTGCTAATAGTAATAAGAAAATAATACCAATAATATTAAAGGCTGATATATCAGGATCAATAGAAGCTATTGAAAAAGAAATAAACAAAATAAAAAATGATGGCGCTGAATTTAGAATAGTGCAAAAAGGAGTAGGACCAATATCTGAATCTGATATCAAAAATATCGGTGGTTGTGAAAATGTATTGGTTATCGCTTTCAATGTAAAAATAGACAAAAGTGCAATAGAATTAGCAAACAAAAGAGGCATTTTAATATCATCCTTTGACATAATATACAAAATGACAGAGTGGCTAGAAATTGAAATGGAAAACCGTAGGCCTAAAGTAGAGACAATAGAAACCACAGGTAGAGCAAAAATATTAAAAGTTTTTAGTCGTACAAAAGAAAGACAAATAGCTGGTGGTAAGGTCATACAAGGAAGAATGATTTTAGATAAAGTAGTAAAAATAATGCGAAGAGAATTTGAAATAGGAAAAGGTAAAATAATAAATCTAGAAAAAGCAAAGACAAAAGTACGAGAGGTGGAAGAAGGAGCAGAATTTGGAATGATGATAGAATCAAAAATAGAAATAGTCGAAGGAGACGTGATTGAATCTTTTAATATCACACAAAAATAATGGAAAGAAAAGAAAAAGTAGCAAATTTAATAAAAGAATTAAGTGCACAATTTCTAGAAAGAGAAAACAATCATACTTCTCTTGTCACTGTGACATCTTGTGACGTTTCTCCAGATATCAAACGTGCCACTATATATATAACGGTACTCCCCGATAGCAAAGAAAAAGCTGCTCTCGATTTCGCAAAAAGAAAAAGAGGAGAATTGCGTGATCATTTAAAGAAAAATATGGAAGTTAAGAATATTCCTTTTATTGATATTGAGTTAGATCTTGGAGAAAAGAATAGACAAAAAATTGACGAATTATTAAGAGCACAGTAATATTTATAAATAAGGCCTGGTAGCCAAGTGGTAAGGCAGAGATCTGCAAAATCTCTATGCGGCGGTTCAATTCCGCCCCAGGCCTCCCTAAAACTTTTGTTTTAGAATTGTAATTTAAAAATAAATATATATAATAAATTGGTTAGTTTAAAATGCCCGGATGGCGGAACTGGTATACGCGCACGACTTAAAATCGTGTCTCGCAAGGGATGTGGGTTCGATTCCCACTCCGGGCACATTGCAAAATTAATTTTGCAAATAAAATAACTTATTTTCCGCCCTTAGCTGTTTTGGTAGGTATACAGCTAAATAAATGTTCTTTTGTTATAATGTTTCAATTATTTATTTTCCGCCCTTAGCTCAGCTGGTAGAGCAGATCCCTCTTAAGGATAAGGTCGAAGGTTCGATCCCTTCAGGGCGGACACTTTAAAAATATTTTTAAAGTATTCGTTTTTAGTTTTTATATATGCCGAGGTGGCGAAATTGGCAGACGCACTTGCCTTAGGAGCAAGCGAGAGTAATCTCATGGGAGTTCAAGTCTCCCCCTCGGCACAAATTAGTTAAGGGCCGCCCTTCAATTGAAGGGCGGCCCTTAACTTAATGACTTGACTTTTGTATCTGAATATGCTATACTATTAGTATGAGTAAAATAAATAACAATTTAATATCAACTTTTGGGATTTTAACCTTTATTTTTGGACTATTTATAACTTCCCCTGTATATGCTTCTGTTGGAAGCACTATGTATACTGGTGTAACATATTTCCCTCAAAATGATGTTGTTTACCAAAACAATACAAACAACCAAGGACAAGTATCAATAGTCGGTTGTGAAGGAAGAAATACTGGTTTTAGTACTGTCTCCGGGCAATCTTGTGTTGGTAATTATATAAATAATAAAAATAACACTTCCCCATCAAATACAAATACTAGAACTATTACCTCACGTACTTCAAATAATGAGAATGTTTCAAACACAACTACAAACAAAACAGTTGCAAAATTAACAGACGTAAGTAAAGATTTCTTTGGAACAAATACCAATACAGAAAGTACAAACAACACTACGAATGAAAATTCTGAAAATACTTTAACTAAAGAAAATACTTTCAGTGGTGTCACAGCAAATGCATTAGTTGGGTCAAATAGTTTTATGCCTACTGGTCTTTTGCAATGGATAATATTGTTGATAATAATAGTAGCAATAATGTTCTTGTGGAGATATGTACATGCTGAAGAAAAATACTTAGCAGAACCATTAAAACACGCTTAAATCTAAAAGAAATATTAAACAAAAAGGTCAATCTTAACAGGTTGACTTTTTTGTTTATGTGTGATATACTTTATAGGTATAAAGTATCTTGAAAAACATGTTTTATTAGTTTGTTTGTTCGAGAGGCTAACAACTTCCCTATCCCCTTCGGCCCTTCAAACAAACAAACTAAAAACATAATAAGGAGAAACAAAATGGAAAATTACGTATTTATTATTCCAATATTAATATTAATATTGGGAGCTTTTATTCTTCAAGGATTAATAAAGATTTCAGCAAGTCCGCCTTGTGTAGGATTAGGTACAAGATTTGGCAAAAGAAATCAAAAAATATACGAGGAAGGTTGGAATTTTTTTCCTTTATATCCATATTTAAAAGGATTTATTCTTATAAAAATGGAAAGAATAAATATTGAGGTATCCTGCGACAAAGTAAGGACATTAGACAAAGCAGAATCAAAAATATCAATAGGCTTAACTATTCGTCCAGTCAAAGAACTATTAATACCATATATTGATAGCGGGCAAGAAAAAAAAGTAACAGAAATATTAATTAAAATTATTGAAGAAAAAATCCGTGAATGGTGTATGAACAAAGGAGAAGGACCTAATAATTGGGAAGAATTAAATATGTCCAAACTCGAAGGAGTAAGTGTATTGATAAAAAAAATTGCTGGAAATAAATCAGAATATCTTACACAAATAACTGGAATCGCTCAAAAAGTACCTACCTGGATATGGTTACGCTATTTTTCTAACCCACAACCCAGAGAAGAAAATTTACTGGAAAATGAAAAATATTGGGCAGAAAATGAGTGGAATAATGTAAACACCGTTCTTAATGAAATTAGAATGAAAGAAGGAGAAGAAGGTATTAATCTATTAATTACACAAGTAGCTAAAAGAAGAGAAGATTTAGAAAAAATTCGTAGTGGACAAGGAAAGTTGATAATAAAAGATTTGGGCATTATCATTGAAAGGTTAAACATTGGTGAAATAAATGTTCTTGGTGAAGTTGGTAAAAAAGCTGAAAATGAAGCAAAAGAAAAACAAGAAAAAGCAGCAGAAATTTTAGAACTAGAACACATTTCAAAAAGAATCTTGGCCTTAATGAAAGATCCTCCTGACGGACCTGGGCTCACAAGAGAACAAGCTCTTGAACAAATTCAACTTTCCCAAGGAAAAACAACCAAAACAATTGATGCAAAGTCAATTAATTTAGACCCTACCACATCTGCCCTAATAGGTAAGATTCTAAACAAAATTATTTAGGAGAAAAAATGTCACATTCAGATTCAGAACCACAAAAAGAAGAAAAAAATCAAAAGAAAGAATACGAAAGCGTTCCTCCTTGGGCTTGGAACACTCTTGTTGCCATTTGTTTGATATTTTTCATTGTACTTTGGATCAGTAGTTGTGATGGTAAGGAAAAAAATATCAATAGTGATAATTCTTCCAATACAACCATAGAATACCCAAGAAGTGGATATTCATCTGCTACTATTGATAAACCAATAGAAGCATACATAGATCCATCAAAATCCTACACTAAAGTTATCGGTGGAGGTTATGCTAAATTCGTATATGCAAATAACCAAAATAAATTTTGGATTTGCAACGAATCTCCAGAATCAAATTCTGAACACATGAAAGAATATTGGAGAATGCCAAAAGGAAATTATCTCATTTATCTTTATCCCAGAGAAGGATACACGAAAAATGAAATTGATTTTTCATGGCATCAGTAATTAAATTATAACAAACAACGCAAAGAGCGTTTCCTTTTTAGGAAGCGCTCTTTTTTTATTTCATATTTTATCTTACAAATTAGTTATTAGGCAATTGTATTTCTACTCTTCCTTCTTCGGGATCAATTCCTTCGATATTAAAAGTATTCATTATCATATCTAATATCGTAAATACTCCCATCATTATAACAATACCGAGTATCCCCCATATTATATGATCTCTACCTTTTATCTTAGCCTCCTCATTGTCTTGATTAGAAATAAACTGAAATACTCCATACAAGAAATAAGCAAAAGCTGCGGCAAATAGTAATGCAATAATCGGATTTATGATCATTCTGTTAACATTCAAGACAAAAGAATCCACACTTGCATAAGCTATATTTGTAAAAAGAAAATCCATATTTTTATCTACTAGAAATTAGGAGCTAAAACAGGGATATCAGTACTTGCACCTGTTAGACCGAAGGTATTCTTTACGATACCTACAAGCCCCCACATAGCAACGATAACAACCAAACCGATGATACCATAGATCATTCTGTCTCGTCCTTTTGTCTTTGCTTCTTCATCATCAGAAATGACGAAAGTAACAACTCCATAAACAAAGAATACTACTCCTAATACGATAAGTATTGGGATAATAATATCTAAGATATTTCCAACCTTACAAATGATACTTTGAATAGTACCTGGTTGAACACTATTACAACCTGATGACATTTGAGCAGATGCTACAAATGGAGCAAAACTTAAAGCAACACTAGACAAACCAATTAATTTTTTCTTCATATGATTTAAACTTAATAATAATTAAAAAACGACCTTATAATATACTAATAATGTACCCTTATTATATCACAAAAAGAACAATAAATATGCAAATCCTACTGTTTCAACTGTGGAATAAATTTACTATCAATATTGAAAGTATTGCCTACCACTCTAACGAGTGACCACATTGTAACCATCACAGTCAATGCAATAATACCCCAAATCATAAAATCTCTACCTTTTTCCTTCTTTGCTTCTTCATCACTATTTATGACGTATTGAACTACTCCCCATATAAACGAAGCTATGGCCAAAGCAAAGATTAAAGGGATTATTGAACCAAATATAATGCATCTAAAATAAACTAATAAATCTTGAAATTTTGGATCCGCAATCAAATTACAGGCTAACATATTTGTTTAAATAAATTATTTATAATGCCTTTACTGTATCTGTTATAAGCTGAGCAAGACCCCACGACCCTAAGAGTATCGCAGCACCGATGAGTGTATATATAAGCGAACGCTTGGCTTCATCTAATTTTTCAGAATTACCTTGAGCAGCCACAAAAAGAAAACCAGAATAAATAATGGCTAAGACAATGATGGGCATACCTAATTTAACTATCCCTACTAAAACTTTTTCAATCAATTGTGTAAGGGTCTTTGATTCTATTGGATTAACAAGTTTTAAAGATTCAGAAGATGGTGGCTGAGTGCCAATATCTGAAGTTGGAGGTTTTGTTCCTGTATCTGTTTGCCCAAAAGAAATTAATGGCAAAAATAACATAAACATTATCAATACTATATTCAATAAATTTTTCTTTAAATAATTCATCCCATTAAAAATTTTAATTATTTATAATTCTTCTTTTAGCTTTCCCGTAGTTAAATTTCTAACGGGACAAGTATCTATATTATACCTCTATAATATTAAAATCCAAACATATTTATACCTGCATTTGTATCAAACCCAACTATGTTTAATACCGTCTTTACTATCAAAAATGCCCCCAGGGAAACAACTAATCCAATCAACACGTTTATAAATATATTTTTGGCTTTTGACTTTTTCTCTGTATCTCCACCTGATGTAACTAATTCAAATCCTGCGTAGGCAAACAAAATTGCTGAAACAGGTAAAATAAATCCAAGGAAAAGATAATCCATAACTTTCTTTATCAAAGCAAAAATATCATTAAAACCACAAGGGTTACTGATCATGCCACTCACATCTTCATAGCTTCCATTAATTTTACTATTTTTTAAATCACCTTCTTTGTTTCTAAAAGTATTTTCTGCATACCTCTCTGTTCCACAAGGTACTAATCCACCACTTACTTTATTACTATTATCTACATAAGCTGGGGCTTCTGTGGGCTTTACTTGTGTAGTGAATGCATGTGTAGCTGTGACATCAAAAAGTTCGGATGCATTTATCAATCTATATTGATATGGCGTACCAGAATTAAGATTGGTTAATTTAAAACTAGTTTTACCAAAACTATCAATAACTAAAAAATCACTTTGAGTGGTTAATTCTCCTTCACCATATTCCAATTTTAATTTCAAACTTTGTCTATTTTCATTATATATATATGCATTAAAAACAGCTGAATTTTCTGTAATATCATCCATGGAAACACTCGCTAATATCGTCGAGCCTGTCGTACTTTTAGTAACAAAAAAACTTTGATTTGATGGTTTTAATCTTGAAGTTGTATCAAACAATCTAAAATAATATTTCTTTTCTGGTTTTAAATCTTTTAAAGTAGCAACCAAATCCCCCTTCGCATCAATCTTTAAAATATCAGAAGAGAAATCAAAATTCTTTTCTCCATATTCTAATTTCAATTTCAAATCTTGGGGTTTTGTATTAGAAATCCTTGTCTTTATTTCTGCACTATTGTCTGTGACATTTATTAAAAAGTAACTATTTATAATCTGTGTAGGGTTATATTTTGAGTAAGAAGGCCCGACTCCATCTATGGGTCTACCATTAGCACCAATGCTAATACCATAGGTATAAGGATAAGTATAACCAATAGGAATGTATCCTGTGCGAATGGTCATAACATCTCCATAAAACTTTTCTTCCGGTCTTTCGTTAAAATATCCAACTGCTCTAAAATAATAAGTAGAAAATAGATTCAACTCTGGACTTATATGGAAAACACCACTTACTTCTGGATTTAATTCTCTTTCTATCTCTATTGTTTTCTGTATATCTTTCTCTGATTTAAGAAATAATTTTAATAAATCAGAAGAACTTAAATTTATATTGGTACTAGTATTTGTATCAGCTTTTTCAAATTCAAAATAAGTAGTAATATCTTCTTCATTTACATTACCACTATAATATCCACTAAACACAAAAGACTGTGCACTCAAAATAGAATAACCCGTAGTATATATTTTTAAATTATCTGTATTCTGAGCTGAAACTTTTGTATTAGAAATAAAAAATAATAAACCTCCTAAGACTAGGACTAAACTTAAAATTAATTTAATATTTATTTTCTTCATGAAAATTTATTTTACTAATAAAAGCCCCAACTTTGCGCTAGCGTCATTGATAGCTTCTTCAACACTCATACTATTTGATAATACTTTTTCTATCATACCTTTAAATATGGCATCAGTATCTTCTACTTTTGGGTCAGGCCAACTTTTCGCAAAAAAAGCAGAAGAATAGAAAACTGGGAAATACGCATCCGTCGGTATTATCTTCAGTAAGTCACGCCTTACAGGCACGACACCTGTAGCCGAAGCTAACTTGGAAGCAAAATCTCCACTAGACATCAAATTTGAAGCTGCGAATGCAGTATTTAAATTTTTTGTCATTGAAGATATAGCAACCCCCAACACATGTCCATTTGTTAATTTAAAATTACTATTTTTAATTTGTGGTAAAGGAGCTACTAAGAAATTCTGATTTGGATTTTTATTTACCAAAGATTGCACTTCACTAGCGTATCCAAAATAAAATGCTAAATCTTCCTTACTAAATGCATCACGAGAATTAGAAAAAGATTTATTCCAAGAATATGATTCTTTTAATGGATCAGCAAAATCTGTATAATATTTCAAAACTGCTGACAAATTATTTTTTGTATTATCTTCTTTTAATAAAGAAACATATATACCATTCTTTTCACCAACGATAGAGTTGCCTGCTTGCATAAATAATGCACTCAATAAATCCTTGGAATGAAGAACATTTGAAAATTGCCCCATAGCTACAGCGCTCTTTGTTATCAACCCTTTTTCATCTTTTTTAGTCAAAATAGGTGCCAAGGTTCTAAATTCATCCCAATATAAAGGAGGATAAGCAATACTGTGTGCATCTAACGTACTTCTGTTGTAATACATAACGAGTGGATCTACTGTAAGAGGAAAAGCTAACATTCCTTTCGAATTTATAAACGCTTCTCCTGCTCCTACGAAGGTATTTTTAAATGTATTTAATGGAAAACTTTCGTAAGGTATCGTATATATTTTATTAGTGTATTTAAATACTAAATCGTCTGTTATAAAAAACATATCTGGACCTTTGCCTTCTGCCAATGCTTCTAGTAAATCATTGTCAAAAGTATCTGCTGATTTTTGTACATATTTAACAGAGAAAGAAGTATTTACTCTATTGAAATCTTCTATTAAAGAAGCCATAACTTGAGATTTGATAGTACCCCACAAAACTACAGTGCCACTCGCAGTATTCGTGCCACTATTGTTGCCTAAAGGTATCGCACCAGAAAAAACAAAAACCCCCAACACAGCAGCGGCTATAAATACTACTAACATTATAATTTGGAAATTACCTTTCATTATATTAATTCTTAATAAATATTATACCATAATGGTGTTCCCCTGCATCTATCTCTCTATCTATTTTAAAACCTTCTTTCAAAAACATTTCTTTCGCTTTATTTTTATCAATAATTTTACCAAAACCTACACCAAAAACACTCGTATTGTCAGACCAATCAATAAGTAAAACTTTGCCATTCTCTTTTAATATCCTTTTTGTCTCTTTAACAAATTTTTCTTTATCTTCTACCTGAAATAAAACATTTGAAGCTATCACAGCATCGACTGTCTCGTCTTTTATTTTTGTTCCTCCTATTTTTTCTATGTCACCCAAAAAACACTCAACATTATTTAAATGAGCTTCTTTTGTCTTATTTCTAATAGTCGTCAAAAAATCTTTCTGTATTTCTACAGCATAGACCTTACCCCTAGAGACAATATGAGCAAGAGGAATAGTGTAAAATCCTGAACCAGCACCCAAATCTGCAACAATCATATTTTCTCTCAACCCGAATGCTTTTAAATTTTTTACCGGATCAGTAAACATATTATAAATTATAACACTAAAACGATGTAAGAGATGCAATACTATCACCAGAACGTAAACGCATGATGGTGACTCCTTGAGTTTGCCTACCAAGAGATGAAATATCTTTCAGGGCCGTCCTTATAACTTGGCCTTTTTTAGACATCGCGATCAATTCTTCCTCTTCTCCTGTTAAAACTTTAGCTACTATCAATCTACCTGTTTTTGGTGTCACTTTAGCTGTCTTAATACCTGAGCCTCCTCTCTTTTGAACTTTATATTCTTTTAGAGAAGTTTTCTTTCCGAATCCATTAGCACTCATCGTCAAAAATGTACCTTCTTTGTTTTCTTTTTTAACTACATCAACACTAATAACTTCATCTCCTTTGCCGAGTTTGATGCCTCTCACTCCACCTGCTGTTCTTCCCATCTCTCTTATGTCACTTTCTTTAAATCTTATAGATTGACCTCCACCAGTAGCCACCATGACTTCATCTCCTTTGTCTACTATTAGAGCAGAGACGAGTTGATCTCCTTTGTCTAAACGAATAGCAATGATGCCACTTCTTCTAACATCCTTGAATCCTTCTCCAGACATCTTCTTGGCTGTGCCATCTTTCGTAACAAGCATTAAAGAAATTGGAGACTTTTTCAACTCTTTTGGCATTGGTAATATAGAAGTAACTTTCTCATCATTGTTCAAAGCTAAGAAATTCATGATAGACTTACCTTTTGTTGCGCGACGCCCTTCAGGAATATCATACATTTTCATTTGATAAACCTTTCCTAAGTTTGTAAAGAATAACAAATCATTGTGTGTAGTCCCAGAGACAAGCATCGTCACAAAATCTTCTTCTTTTGTTTCAAGATCTACGACACCGACTCCTCCACGTTTTTGTGAATGATATTCAGAAGGATCTGTGCGCTTCACATAACCTCCAGCCGTAAAGACAAGTACTGTCTCTTTATCTGGGATTAAGTCTTCATCAGAAATTTCTTTGTTGCCTCCTTTCACTATTTTTGTCCTTCTATCGTCTGCATACTTTTCACGAATTTCTTTTAATTCTTTTCCGATCACTGCAAGAATCTTTTTTGGGCTTGCCAAAAGATCCTTTGTTTCTTTGATAAATTTCTGTTTTTCAGCTAATTCATTCTCTACGGCCTTTCTCTCTAACCCTGCTAATTTTTGTAATTTCATTTCCAAAATAGCTATTGCCTGCAATTCTGAAAACTTAAATTCTTTTATCAAATTAAATTTAGCAACTTGTCCATCTTTAGATCCACGGATCACTGTGATGACGCGATCTATCTTATCTAAAGCTTTTTTCAAACCAAGCAAAATGTGTTCTCGTTCTTCTGCTTTTCTTAAATCATAAATATTTCTTCTTTTTACAACTTCTTTTCTGTGTTCAATAAATAAAGCGAGTATTGATTTTAAAGAAAGAGTTTGCGGCACTCCGTCCACCAAAGCCACAACGTTAAAATTAAAATTTGATTCGAGCTGAGTATTTTTGTAAATATAATTTAAAACTTTTTCAGGAACTGCAGTATTTTTTAAATCGATAACTATTCTGATATCTCTCGTAGATTCATCTCTCAAACCTTTAATACCGTCTAATTTCTTTTCTTGTACAAGTTCTGCAATAGCCATTATCAAATTGGCTTTATTTACTCTATAAGGAATAGAAGTTATGATTATTTGAAAACCTCCTTTTTGTTCTACAATTTCTGCTTCTCCACGACACACGACTCCTCCTCTGCCTGTGCCATATGCATGCAACATATCTTTATAATTATAAGCAATACCTCCTGTAGGGAAATCTGGGCCTTTAACAAATTGCATCAAATCTTCAGTTGTCGCGTCTTCATTTTCAATCAAATAATTTGTCGCATCTAAAACTTCTCCTAAATTGTGTGGAGGAATGTTTGTCGCCATGCCGACGGCAATACCTAAGGTTCCATTCAAAAGAAGAGATGGCACAGATGATGGAAGTACTATCGGCTCTTTGCGAGTCTGGTCGTAGTTTGGACGAAAATCTACAGTCTCTTTTTCTAAATCCTGCAAAAGCAGATTAGAAACTTTAGACATTTTTGCTTCTGTGTAACGCATAGCTGCAGCACCATCGCCATCGATAGAACCAAAGTTTCCTTGACCTAGAATCAAAGGATAACGATAAGAAAATTCCTGTGCCATACCCACCATAGAATCATAAACAGCTACATCTCCATGGGGATGATATTTTCCAAGCACATCTCCGACTACTGCCGCAGACTTTCTAAAACGAGCACTAGAAGAAAGCCCCATTTCATTCATGGCATATAATATCCTGCGATGTACAGGCTTTAATCCATCTCTGACATCCGGCAAGGCACGTGAAGTGATGACACTCATCGCATACGCAATGTATGAATCTTGCATTTCTTTCACAACATCAACTCCTATTATTCCATCTGTGCGCACTTTGATTGGTTCTATATCTTTTTCTTTTTTTGCCATAAATTATTTTATAATTGTATCTTTTAATTCAGTAAACGGTTTCAAATCTTCTTGCATTTTTGTTTGTGTATCCGGATCAGATAAACTTTTACTTAAACTTAATATCCAAAGCATTATCATTACAACTGCCAAGAAAAATATAATGATATGTAAAATATGCCTTCTCGTTTCTTCTGGTTGTTGTCTTAAGTTATGAATAATTTTCTTCATTTTTTTATACTGGTTTTAAAACTACAACTTCACCTTCTTTGCCATCCAAATCTTTTAATTTTAAGGTCAATTTATCTACTTCTGGAGCCTTTTCTTCTCCTATCTCTTTCAAGAATATTTTTAAAGAAGCATCATCATAACTCATAGGAATGATCAATTTAGGTTCAAACAATAATGCAAATTTTGCAGCAGCTTTCGCATCGAGGAAAGTAGCTTCTTTGGAGACAGTACTTCCTCCAATAGGAATAAACATTATATCTGGACTATCTATAACTTCTTGAGCTTCTTTGGAAACTTCCCCAGAAGACAATGCTCCCAAAAATGCTACTTTAATATTATCTAAGGTAAATGAATATATTGTATTAATATATTTCTTGTCATTTATCAAAGCATTAGACATGGCAGCTTTAACAAAAACTTCTTTCACTTCATAATCTCCCGGACCTTCAATAACAAAAGGCATGCGCTCACCATGAGAAAGCTGTTCTATCCCATTAAAAAGAGGATGATTTGTTGTGACGAATGCTATATCAGAACCAAAATGCGCTGAGACTTTAGACTTGGCATTTTTACTAACTGGATTAAAAGCGAGGACCATGTCCCCTTGTGTCATCTTAAAAAATTGTTCCCCAAAATATGTAATTATCATTACTACTATTATATCAAAATGATAAACAAAAACAAAGCAAAAATTAACTTTTTTTGTATTTCAAAACCTCTTGCTTTTTTAAAAAATTATAGTAAGATTATCAGTAATATATTAAAAGCATGGATTTAGGGTAACCCTAACGAGGCGCAAGCCAAATTAGAACCTAAGCCTTATATCCGCTTGTAGGCGGATTTTTTTAATCAAATTATGAATAAAGAAGAAGTAGTTCAAGAAAATCTAGTATTGAAGTCTATTGTAGACAGAAGTGCTAGTAGGCCTGAAGTAGATTCTCTAGTAGAAGGACCTGTTATTTTAATTGAGAAATCGTCTGTATATGTTGACCTTTCCCCTTTTGGAACAGGTATTATATACGGAAGAGAATTTATTAATGCAAAAGACATCATCAAAAAGATTAGTCTTGGTGACATCATAAAAGCAAAGGTTGTAGAAAAAGAAAATGAAAATGGCTATACAGAGCTCTCATTGAAAGAAGCTAAACAAGCTCTCACATGGAGTGAAGCTGAGAAAGCTATCAAAGCAAAAACTGTATTAGACCTAGAAATAAAAGATGCAAACAAAGGAGGTTTGATATTAGAATGGCAAGGAATACAAGGATTCTTACCAGCTTCTCAATTGAAAGCAGATCATTATCCTAGAGTATTAGATTCTGATAAAGATAAAATTTTGAAAGAATTAAAGAAACTCGTCGGAGAAAAAATATCTGTTATGATCATTTCTACTCTTCCAAAAGAAGGTAAATTAATCTTCTCAGAAAAAGATAACAATCCTGAAGAGAAAAAAGAAATATTAAGCAAATACAATGTCGGAGATGAATTGGAATGCACAATAGCTGGACTCGTAGATTTCGGAGTATTCTTGAAATTAGAAGACGGCTTAGAAGGATTGGTACACATATCAGAACTCGATTGGGGTTTGGTTGAAGATCCTCGTACAATGTTTAAAGTTGGAGATAAAATAAGAGCGAAAGTTATAGAAATTAAAGAAGGTAAAATCTCTCTTTCTATCAAGGCTCTAAAGGAAAATCCTTGGACAGAATATGAAGGTAAATTAAAGAAAGGTGACATCATAAAAGGTGTCGTGATCAAATACAACAAACATGGTGCATTGGTATCTATCAAAGAAGGTGTCGCAGGACTTGTACACAATTCTACTTTTGGATCTGAAGCTATGCTTCGTACCAAATTGGAACTTGGAAAGAACTACAATTTCCAAATTACACTATTTGAACCAAAAGAACACAAAATGACATTGGTGCATTTAGAATAAAAATACTGAAACTAAATACAAAAAAGCCCCCGCAGTAGCGGGGGCTTTTTTGTATAAATATCTATTCTCTAAATTAAAACTACGGAGCTGAAGTTATTGTCTCCCAAGTTGTAGTGTAAACATTTAATTTATTTGCTGTCGTATTGTAAATAACCATTCCGGCAGTTGGACTCGGAATCGCATCTCTCTGAGCCGTAGTCATTCGAGGAGGCATAAAAGCTTTGGTGGTACTTGTTAAATCAACAATAGCATTTGCATTTGGACTCGTCGTCCCGATGCCGACGTTGCCATTGTTATTAATGAGCACTTTGTTATTCGCATATAAATAATTGGACGTGCTCTCATTATATGCTGCAATAATTTGTTCATTGTCGTTATATAATCCTGATTCATTTGACGAAAAACTGCCTTTTGGTCTGATAGCGATCCCGCTAGAATAAAAACCGCCGCCTGAACCAACCTGGCCCTGTACTCCCAATGAATAATTTCCAAAGTCTTCATTGTAACTAGAGTTGCCGACCAATATGGTTTGGCCTGGTGTTGTTAATCTCATTCCGCCTTCAGGATCTATCCTTACGTAGCTGTTATAGTCAATAGTATCCCCGATGATCAATTGACCGATATTATTCCTATATATTTTCATGGATGAATAACCCAAAGGGTCGCTCCTTGTTTCCGGGAATTCAAATGCAACCAAATTATTAGTCCCGCCGACTGTAGCATTTCCTCGGAAGATCATAGTTCCATTTACATCTAACTTTGCTGCTGGTGCTGTAGTACCTATGCCGACGTTGCCGCTATTTGTAATTATCATTTTAGTTGCTTTGGTTCCAGTAGTGTTTGTGGTATCAAAAGTGATTTTAGTAGGAGTTATATTTGTACTTACTGTTCCATCCACCTTAAAATTTATTTCAGCTGCATCTTTATATTGAGTTCCATCATGAGCTTGTGCCACCCAAGCCATTATAGTATCACCACTAACAACAGCTGTGGGACTAGCTGATGTACCCCTAGAACGTCCGATATGAATAAAATTACCCATCCAACTAGTATCATTGTGTGCTTGTATTTTAACTTGATTGAGAGTATCTGCTTCAAAAAATATTGTTGGCGAAGAACTTGAAATAACATGCAGTTTCGCTGTTGGACTCGTAGTCCCTATCCCCACCTTCCCCGTCATCAAACCACCACCAATAATTATATTACCAGTAGTCGTAGTCGAACCTAGGTTAATATTTGAAGAAGCTTCACCATTTAGGTTAAGTGCTCCACTACTTGAAACAGTCAATGCTTCTAGTGTTAAGGCAGCATTGGCAAAACTTGCCCCTATACCTAGAACCAAAAACAGGGCGACAATACCTATACTCACATATTTTAATTTTTTAGACATATACTATTATCCTGCAAGACTTTATGTAAAGCAGAATTAATTAAATTAATAACAAAATAATTATAACTCCTATTGCCTTGACTTTAAATAGATGAAGTGGATAAAACTGTGTATACAAAAAGCCCCCGCAGTAGCGGGGGCTTTTTGTATTTTTAATTATTATTTATGAACTTACTTTTCCTGCTATTAAATTCTCATCACCTATTTCATTCATTATGGAAATCACTTGATCTACGTATTTAGGTACAATAGAAGGAGGATTGTAGGCTTTAAGTATTTCTCTAGTATTTTTATCAGCATAATGTCTCGCAGTATTAGGATTATTACCACCCAAGTTCTTAGCAACAGTTTCTATAGCTTGTTCATTAGATTTAAAACCTATCTTACAAGAACCCCAACCGAAAGAGTTATAAGTAGCTTTTATACAAGCAAACTTTCCTCCAGTAGATTCACGTACAGATATAGCAGCTAAAAGTCTCCAATCAAGGCCATTCTTCTCGGCTTCTTCTACCATTTTCTTACCCATGCCTTCCAAGGGCATATCATGGTCTTTGAAATAAGTATCTATAGCTTCCGCTTTAGCCTTTAAATCTTTTGCCTCCTGGTCTAAAGCCTGGTTAAGGGCTAATACACCATCGGTCATATTCTCTTTTTGTATAAATACAGTTTGAATAGTCTCTTTCGCAGTATCTTTTATCATAGTTCCTAAAGGTACCGGCCCTGCCATAAGGGGAATAAACATAAGAGATTGGGCAAACCGTATTAAATTGTTTTTATTCATATTAGGGCGGTTGATGCTCCGCCAACTTCATATCCGTTTATTCAGCTTTTACTGAAATAGCCCTTATTTAAAAGATAATCTACCATTTAATAAGGACATACCTATATACTAGCATATTCCATATCAAAAGTCAATAGTTATGCAACAATTTTGCTGTATGTCAAATTAAAAAACCCTTATTTTATAAGGGTTTTTTAGAACAGCCCATTGACAAATAAGGCTAAAATATGGGTAATTTAGGCTTTGGGGATAAATAATAAAAATAGAAAGAGCTAATTTTAAGTCGGTACGGAATTTTTGAAGCTTAAAAATTCCTGAAATTGGCTCGTCGACACTCGCCAAACCCCTTTTAAAATCACTCTTTCTATTTTTATTATAATTTAAAAACTTTTTCAGCTACTTTATAGGCCTCTCCTGCCCCCATAGTCACAAATACATCATTCTCTCCTAAGTTTAAATCCTTTATGAAGATCTCAGCTGAAGCAAAATCAGGAAAAGCCTTGGCTCTATCACCTGCTAGTGATATAGCTGAAGCTAGCTTTTCGCTAGAAATACTCTCATCTTTAACTTCTCTGGCAAAAAAGATAGGCAAAAGATAAATATTGTCTGCCCCCTTAAAACATTTTGCAAAATCATTAAAGAGGGCTTTTGTCCTACTATAAAGGTGTGGCTGAAACAAAATCGTAATCTTTTTATCCCCTATTTTGTAAATTTCCCTTAAAGCTTCTATACTTGCCTTTATTTCTGTGGGATGATGGGCATAATCATCATAAATGATAGTTCCTGTGCTCGTCTTGCCCTTTTTCTCTAATCTTCTCCAAGTCCCAGAAAATTGAGCAATGGACTTTTGAGCATCTTCATCTTTTATATTAAAAATATTAGCAACAGCCAACGCAGCTGCAGCATTCAAACGATTGTGTATTCCTGGGACAGATAAATCTGGGACTTTGTCTATGTAATGTGTATAATTAATCACCTTTGCTTTATATTTCTTTTTTAAAATATTATTAACTGATACTTGATTTAAATTACAAACAATATAATTGTCTGTCTTGTCTGCCAAATCAGCAAAAGCATCCTCGATGTCATTCAAATCTTTATAATAATCTAAATGATCTTCTTCTATATTTGTAATCACTAAAATTTTTGGTTTTAAATTCAAAAAAGATCTTTCATATTCGCAAGCTTCGACGACAAAAGCACTACCTTTGCCTATCACTAAATTAGAATTATTTTCTTTCAACAAAGAACCGACGATGACTGAAGGATCTTTATGATTATCAATCAATATCTTGGCTATCATGGCTGTCGTCGTCGTTTTGCCGTGAGTTCCTGATACAGCTATGGTGTATTTATGTTTTGTCACGATACCGAGCATCTCTGGATAAGATCTAATCGGTATTCTTTGCTGGCTTTTTATTTTTGAGAAAAATTCCGGATCATAATTAATGATAGCTGTCGTGTAGACAATCAATTCAACATCTTTTGGTATATCTTCATATGATTGACCTACCGTTATCTTTGCCCCCATTTTACGCAAACTTTCTACTACTATTCCTTCTTGCATATCCTGTCCTGTGACATCTTTCTTTTCATCTATCATTATGCGCGCAATCGCCGAAATACCTATTCCACCTATCCCTACAAAGTGCACATGTTTAATTTTTGATAAATCCAATTCTTCCATGTTATTTAAGTTTTTTTATTATCTTCAAAAATAAATCATTTCTTTCATATTCATTATTAAATTGTCCAAAAGATGCAAAGGCTGGAGAAAATAATATTATGTCGCCTTTCTTTGATTGTTTAATAGCTTCTTTCACAGCTTCGTTTAGATCTTTAACCAGCAAACTATTTTTTAATTTAAACTTATTATTTAATTCATCTGTTCCAGTCCCTGGTATCATTATAATCCCTTTACAATATTTATTCACAACCTTAACAAAATCTTCCAAGGGAAGCTTTTTGTCTGCTCCACCACAAATTAAAATAACTCTCTTTTCTTCCCCGAAGCCAGGGTTAGGGGAAACTTTTACAGACAAAGCTTCGATACCTGCCATTGTCGCTTCTGGGGTAGTAGCATTGTTGTCGTTATATATTTTTACACCTTTTATCGTCTTTATGTATTGAAGTCTGCCTTCTAATCCTTTAAAATTCTTTATTGCTTTAGCTATTTTAGAAATAGGAATATTAAATTGTTCTGCCACTTTCACAGCGCATGCTAGATTTTCTTTCTGATATTTACCAGGAACAATAAAATTGTATTTATCTACATCTTTCGCATCTACAATTATCAATTTACCTTTCGTATCACCTTTCTTTATAAAATCTTTCATTCCTTCACGGATAATTAAAATATCATTCTCTTTTTGAAATTTAAAAATATTCGCTTTATCATCAAAATATCTTTCCATGGAATTACCATAATAATTCATATGATCAGGCATAAAAGAAGTAAAAACAGAAATATGTGGAGATAGTTTGGAATCGCCGAAGCCTTGCAATTGCCAAGAATCAAGTTCGCAGACCAAAATATCTCCTTCTTTTACTTTTTTAAGAAGAGGCAAAGTAGCAACACCTCTCACATTACCTCCAATAAATACATTGCGTTTCAGGAATTTTTCATTTTGTTTTAAAATCTCATAGATAAGTGCTGTTGTCATGGATTTACCTCTAGTGCCTGTTGCCCCTATCAACATAACTTCTGGCGCACTTTTTGCAAACAAAGAGACGTCCATTTCTATGGGAATATTATTTTTAACTGCTTCTTTTATATAAATAGAATCTATGGGGACGCCTGCTGCTTTCATTATTAGATCTCTATTTTTAAAATCTTCTAATCTATGTTCCCCAAGAACAAATTTAATATTTTTATATTTAGATAAAACTTTTACAGAACTTTCAATTTGTTCTTTTGTTTTAAGATCAGTCACTATTAAATCTGCACCACATTCTGCAAAAAATTTGGTATAACCTAGGCCACGCCCCAAAAGACCCAATCCCATGATCGTAATCTTTTTCCCTTTAAATTGTTTTTTATAATCTATCATCTTTTAAATAACTTCTTTCTGATAACACTTTTCACAATACATAATCGGAGCCACTTCCTCAGTCAAATTTGTATAACATACTTTATTACAATTTGAACAATTGCGATTAAAAAACTTAAATGAGCCCCTACGAACTATACGGCCTTTATGCCTACAATAAAAGCACCTTCTTGGTATTGGCAAAATCATTTTACGATAAAAAGTAAGCTCTTGCATAGTTATCTTATAATTGCGATCACATTCTATACACTTAAACACTTCATTCACAACCGAATCTTTTATATCTTTGATATGATCTGGAATTTCTTCCGGGCTCATTGTTTCTTTGCCTGTTGTCATCTGTATATCTTCTTCCCATCTAAAACCTTGTGCCAAGGCTTCTTCTTTGGTTAAAGGCATATTATCTTGCCCAACTGTTTCATTATAAGCAAAAGGTGATATTTCTGGAGACATTATTAATCCATACATATCATCTTTTATTAATTCATCTATTATTTTATTTTTTAATCTTTCATATTCATCCTTTTCATATTCCTTATTTAAAATAGCATATTGTCCATCTTTTAATGCATCACAACCAATACAATCCTTACATCTTCTTAAATCGAAACTATTTAAAATATTACTACAATTCTCAGCCCAATATGACCCTATAATATTATTGGAATGTCCTGTAGCAACAACTTCCAGCAAGCATTCTGATTTTGTCCCAAAACCAATTGTACCTATAGAATCTTTAATTAATTTTGAAGAAAAAATATAACGACAATTTTCTGACATAGCTACTTCAAATGAATTATGAATATTCTTACACTCAGAAAGATAATCCCCCGTAGAATCCACCGTCTTTAAATTGTTATTCTCTTTTCGTGGAAGTGTTTTACAAAATTCTATAAATTTTTTCTTGGCTTCTTCCATCTTTTTATAACTTCCCTTTATTTCTTTTATTTTCTTTTGATATTCTTCCGCGCTTAATTGTTCATTAAAATAACAATTACTTTTATTACGCAAATTTACACAGCCAAAACAATTTGTAAGTCCACTGCCGTTTAGAATAAACATGGAATCTAAGCAATTACTTATATTTTGACCCCATAATACTCCTGATGATTCTTGGGCATTTATACATTCATAACAACGCTCAAATTTTACTCCAAAATAGACATCTGAAGAATCAAGACCATATCTCATTCCTCTCGAATATAATAATTCTTCAGCTGGACCTCCATTAAAAACAAGATAACAATTCTTGCAAGCACTAATCATATTTGTATATTCACTATTTATACTAACTCCTCCTCCAGAAGATGTCCCTAAATTAATTTTGGGGACTTTGATTAAAAGCTCTTTAAATTGGTCTAAAAATGAACGTGATTCATCGTACTCCATGGCATAATCTTTTGCATTCCATTTATCAGAATAAAAACAATCATAACAATAAATCTTATAAGGAGATTTAGGATTATACATAGATATAACAGATTTATTACACATATGACATTTTCTTCCTGTATATAATGTAGTTTCATTTCTCCACATCGCACGCATCTTAAAACGACAATCTGGGCAAAAATTTGGAGGAGGAACCTTCATTTTTTCATAAAAAGAAAAATCATCTTGTTCTAAAACAAAATCATTTTTACATTTATTACATTTTTTTATTTCAGATTCTTTCATTCGAAATTCGTAATTATTTCAATACTTTCTTATATTCCTCTATATCATCAAAATGATTTTTTACCCCTTTTATTTCTTGATAATCTTCATGACCTTTCCCAGCACAAAGAACAATATCACCACTCTTTGCTAATTTTACAGATTCTTCTATAGCTAGACGACGATCTACTATCGTAATTACTTTATTATTTTCTTCATGCGTCAAATCATCTTTCATATTTTCTATAATTTTTTCAGGATCTTCTCCTCTTGGATTGTCTGAAGTAAATATCGCAATATCAGATAAGCTCGCCCCGATCTTCCCCATTTTAGGGCGTTTTATAGGATCACGATCTCCTCCACAACCAAACACAGATATGACCCTACTACCTTCTTTTTTTATTTCTTTTATCGTAGACAAAACATTTTCTAATGCATCGGGTGTATGAGCATAATCTACAACAACAAGTACCCCATCTTTAGACATAAAATGTTCAAACCTGCCCTTGGGTGGCATTATGTTTTCTAAGCTCTTGTTTACATTTTCAGTATCAAAATTTAAAAGTTTACAAACACTCCATACTGCCAATAAATTGTAAGCATTAAATTTTCCTAAAAGTTTCGTGTTTATAATTCTATTTTCTGGCATATTTTTCTGATGAAATTCTAAGCCAAGACCAGAAAAATCAGACCTTTTTATTTCTCCAAAGAAATCAGAAAAAAGAGCACGATTACCATATCTATAAAAATAATTTTTTGCTTTTATTCCATCCAAGATTATTTCTCCATGATCGTCGTCTATGTTTGATAAAGCAAAAGCATCTTTCTGCAACATTTCAAAAAATTTCTTTTTAGCTTTAAAATAATTTTGTAAATCTTTATGATAATCTAAATGATCGTGTGTAAGATTTGTAAATACTCCTCCTGTAAATCTGACACCAGCAACCCTATTTTGATCTAAAGCATGAGAAGAAACTTCCATAAAAACATATTCACAATCTGCATCTACCATCTTTTTAAAAAGTTTAGTTAGAGATACAGAATCAGGAGTAGTGCTAGGAGCCTTATCATCATGTGGCAAAACATCAAAACCTATAATATTTTCTACTGTACTAATGAGCCCAGCCTTATGACCCAAGTCTGTGGCGACTTTATAAAGCAATGTAGCTGTCGTCGTCTTGCCGTTTGTGCCCGTCACTCCTATTATTTTTAATTTCTTAGATGGATTACCATAATAATATCTAACTACAAATGATTTCACTCTCCACCAAATCTTTTTAAAAACTTTTTTCATATTATTTTTTTCTTGGTTTTATTAAAATTTTTTGATTAATTTTTTTAAATCTTTCAACTTTTTTACCTTCTACTTTTATACTTTCCAAAAACATCTTCTTGGAACGAACCCAAGTAGCCCCATCTTCTAAATGAATATAAATAACGACTGGCTCCAAGCTTTCACTATCAAAAGCCTCGCCTAAAATTTTAACTTTAGTCCCCTTATAATGCTTATATATAGCACCAATTTCTAACTTTTTCATAGAATTATTATACAATACTTTGCCTCAATTCAGATACTTTAATATTAAATTCTTTTACTGAATCTCTAAAATTATTTTCAAAATCTTTTATTAATAAATCCTTAATTTCTAATGGATAAATTAACATATTTTCAATCTTTTCTAATTTAACCCATAATGGCTTATGAAAATCCTTACCAAGAGATAATTCGTCTTCTTCTTTCTCCTCAGAATCATCCCCTAGCTTAGGCTCTCCAGATATATATTCACAAAGATAAAAATATTGTTCAGAATTATCATCATATTTATGTATATAAAGCAATTTTTTTATTTTTGCTTCAATTGTAGTCTCTTCTCTCAGCTCACGAAGTACAGCTTGTTCTATCGTTTCTTTATCTTCCATCTTTCCTCCTGGAAAATTAAAATATTCTTTCTCATTTTTTCGATACATCAAAAGAACCTCATCTCCTTTCATTACAATTGCCACTGCCCGTATCCTTTTCATAAATTTTATTTTTTCTTCTTCCATGCATGTGGTAATAATCTATCTGCTTTTATCATTTTTTTCTCAGAAATAATCACGTCAGCTTTTGGACAATAAGTCACATAAAGCTCTCTACATAATGCACATGGAGGATAAATTTCATAAGTTTTATCTTCATACTTTCTCACTGCTACCACCATTTCAATATCGCTATCTCCTTCTGAAAATGCTTGACCAATGGTTATCCATTCAGAACACAAATTAATTTTTTGAGCATTAATAGAAACACCCGTATATATTTTCCCTGACTTTGTTTTTACAGCACAACCCACTACCGATTGATTATTTTTGTATCTTTTATCAATTATCTTCTTGGCCTCTTTAATCAAACCCTGCATATCTTTTTTCATAATTTTAATTATATTATTTTCCTAATATAACTTTATCAAAAGCTTCTTCTGCTTTTTCTTTATTAATACCAAATCTTTGTAAGTGATTTATAACCTTATGAACTTTTTTACAATTTCCACAAAAATTAGATGTTTCTCGTGGTAATCCAACAAATAAATAAATCTCTTGCCAGAATGCTTTTCTGTTCATAAATTTTCTAACAGAATTTTTTGTAATTCCCCAAATCTCTCCATCTATATTAAATCTCCAATAAAGCCATAACTGTAAAAAATGTAGCACATCTTCAAACTCTTCTTTAATACCTTCTCTGTTAAATTTTAAAATCTCAACAATTAACTCCTGAACCTCACAAAGAAATTCTCGAAAAGTAATTCTTTCTCCGTTGGAATATTCTTTTAAATAATCACTGACTTTCATATTTTAATTATATCACTTTATTTTCTATGTATTTTTGTAAAAATTCAAAAGTCTTAGGCCAGATTCTTATATCTTTTCCCATTTCTTCTTTTGTAAACCAGCCAACATCGGCCAACTCTTCTTTGTTTACGTTCATATCAAAATTTAAAAGCTCGCATTCATACCACGATATAATATAATCTTTTACATCTCCCAAGCATTCTCCTACTTTTTCTCCTACTTTTATATCAAAATTCAATTCTTCTTTTATTTCTCTAACTAATGTTTGTATTTCTGTCTCTCCTTCTTCCATATGACCACCTGGTGGGTACCAACAACCAGTAAATTCACCAAAATCTTTTTGAGATTTCACTAGCAAATATTCTTCCTGTTTATCCTCTCTTTTTCGTGAAATTATAGCGACAACTACATGTATCATATAATTTTAAATTCCTTTTTTTCTATGTTCTTTTTTAATTCTCCAATACTCACTTTCAGTGCCTGGACCACCTTTTCCTATACGCATCAATTTAGCTGGATATTTTTTATCTACTCGAGCTAATTTCTTACGAATAATTTTTTCTGTATCAAGATTCAATAGAACAGACATTTCAATAGAATAAATAAGAACATCAGCAAGTTCATTTTTAATTTCTTCTATTTTTTCCTTATTCTTTTTTATTTCTTCAAGTGAAAGATTTTCCCATTGGAAAAGCTCCAAAAGTTCTGCTCCTTCTATCATAATCGATTTTGCTACATCAGAAGGACGCAAATTATGCCAATTTCTTTCTTTTAAATGCTTATAAATTTTCTTTTCCAATTCTTTCATATTTTAAAGATTCCTTAACCTATCATATGTGAGATATTAAGCTTTTTAATTATGTCAAAGACGGTCTTTGACATTTATGCCCCGTGGCATTTTTTGTATTTTTTACCACTACCACAAGGACAAGGGTCATTTCTACCAACTGCATTTTTATCTGCATCTCCTTTCCCTTCTTCTTTAAATTCTCCGATCTCTTTGTGAGTTGTGACTAAGGTTTGTTTTGGCTCATTTACTTCAGTAGTTATATTTATTTTACTTTCTGTATTTATCGTCTCAACAAGAGAAAGAACTTGATCTTTAAAAGATTCTTCCATTTCTTTAAACATAAATAAACCTTCTTTTTTGTATTCTACGATAGGCTCTCTTTGCCCATAAGCTCTCAAATTAACAGAGCTACGTAGATAATCCATGGCTTCTATGTGTTCCATCCATAATGTATCTGTAGTATAAAGTGATATTCTTCTAACAGTTTCAAAGAATGCTTCATCTCCCAATTTCAATCTTTTATCCTCAATAATTTCTTCTAACTTTTCTCTATTTTCTTTACCTTCAACTATTTGTTCTAAAAGATTTTTAATCTCCTCTTTATCAGAACGCATCATTTTTTGTCTTCTTTCATAAATAACTTTACGTTGATGATTCATAACATCATCATATTCAAGAGTGTTCTTACGAGCATCAAAGTGAAAACCTTCTATTTTAGCTTGAGCGTTTTCAAGAGATCTACTTATAAAACCATTTTCAATAGGCATATCTTCTGGAATACCAAAACGTCCCATCATTGTCTTTATTCTCTCTGAACCGAAAACACGCATCAAATCATCTTCGAGAGATACATAAAATTGTGTTTCTCCTGGATCTCCTTGTCTACCCGAACGACCTCGAAGCTGATTGTCTATTCTTCTAGCTTCATGACGTTCAGTACCCAACACAAATAACCCTCCTGCATTTTTAACAAATTCATACTCTTCTGGAACTAAAGGATTCCCTCCAAGCTTGATATCGATTCCACGGCCCGCCATGTTTGTGGCTATAGTGACTGCACCCCTTTTACCAGCTTGAGCAATTATTTCTCCTTCTTTCTCATGATTTTTAGCATTTAAAATAACATGATGAACTCCTTCTTGTTTTAAATAAACAGAAAGTAATTCATTTTTCTCTATCGAAATAGTACCTATTAAAACTGGTTGCCCTTTTTCATTTAATTCTTTAACCTTCTTAGCGATGGCTTGGAATTTACCTTTCTCAGTTTGGAAAATCAAATCTGGATGATCTTTTCTAACTACAGGACGATTGGTAGGAATGACGATAACATCTAAATTGTAAACTTTCAAAAATTCTTCTGCTGAAGTTTCAGCCGTACCTGTCATACCTGACAACTTTTTATAAAATCTAAAATAATTCTGGAAAGTAATAGAACCAGAAGAACGAGTTTCTTTTTCTATCTTCACACCTTCTTTGGCTTCAATAGCTTGGTGAATACCTTCAGACCATCTACGTCCTGGTTGCAATCTGCCTGTAAAAGGATCAACGATTATGACTTCTCCTTCTTTCACAACATAATCTCTATCTTTTTCAAAAATAGCTTGCGCTTTTACAGCTGTTTCTAAATGATGTACATACTTTATACCTTTTTCTGTATATATATTTTGTATACCTAATAAATTTTCGGCTTTTGTTATTCCTTCATCTGTAAGAGTAATTGCTTTTAATTTTTCATCTACTAAATAATCCGTATCTTTCTTTAATTGTTTTGCAATTTGATAAAACTTAACATAAAAATCTTCTGAATCACCAGAAGCTGAAGAAATGATAAGTGGAGTACGAGCTTCATCTATCAATATAGAGTCTACTTCGTCGACTATAGCAAAATTGTGTTCTCTTTGAACTAAATCATTTAAAGAAGTGGAAAGATTATCTCTCAGATAATCAAAACCATATTCATGATTTGTACCATAAGTGATATCAGCATTGTAAGCTTCACGACGAGTGGATGGTTTCAAAAAATCATAAACAATTTTAAATTCTCCTATCCTGTCTCTTTCCTTATCTTCTTCTACATGAGAAGCATCATACAGATAAGAAACATTTTGAGAATTGATGACCCCGACAGTTAATCCTAAAAAATTATATATTTGACCCATGCGAACAGCATCTCTTCTGGCAAGATAATCATTCACAGTAATAACGTGCACACCTTTACTTGATAACGCATTCAAATACACAGCTGGAGTAGCAACGTTTGTCTTACCTTCTCCTGTTTTCATTTCTGCAATTTTACCTCCATGCAACGCTAAAGCTCCTATAAGCTGTACATCATAAAGTCTTTCATTTAGACATCTCTTACCAGCCTCACGAACTAGAGCAAAAGCTTCAGGCAATACATCATCCAGACTCTCTCCTTTTTCTAATCTATCTTTAAATTCTTTAGTCTTTTTAGGGAAATCTGCATCACTTAATTTAGAGATATCTTTTTCGAAATTATTAATGATTATAACGGTTTTTTCTGCGTCTTTTATAAATTTAGAGCTCGTATCTCCAAATATCTTATTAAATAAATTCATTATTATATATTAACACATAAGGCTAAAACTAAAAAATCCCGCCATAGGCGGGATGTTTTAGAAGTAGGAAAAAGATTATGCTCGCTTCTTTGTTGTCTTTTTTGCTGCCTTCTTTACTACTTTCTTTGCTTTCTTTTTTGCTGCCATTTTTTTAGTCGCTTACGCGAAATTATTTTTTTAATTTAGTTTGCAATAATACGACCTCAAAATATTTTTCAAATAAAAAATAAAAGAAAAATATTTTTAAATAATTACTGCGGAACATATTAATTATCTCGCATAATAAAAAAGAACACAAGATTTTTTTATAAAAAACTGTGGATAACTCCAAAATTTTTTATTTATGAAATAAATTTCAAAAAAATATTTTTCAAATGAAAATAAAAAAATTGTTTTCATTTGAAGCGGGTGATGGCTAAACTCCAACATATGTGCCTATGTGAGTGCGACCACCCGCTACAGATAAAAACAATTTAGTATAAGTAATTATATCACAATACCTTTTTATTTAAAGCTCTTTCTAGAATATGGTGAAAAACATGTTCTATTTTTGCACCAACCATTTCACAAGATTGTCGCAAGTGCGACTCTTCTCTCGGGTCAGGTAATGAATCAATGCTTAAAAGAAAATAACCTCTTTTAGAATGTAAAACAAAATCTGATTTTAAATAATTATCTATTCCTAAATGATTGTGTAAGCTTTTCACTAAAGAAAATAATTCTTCTTTTTCTTTTTGTAAAAAATCTTTATGTGTATTAACTAAAGGAAAAGTATATATATCTTCTCCGCGAAACCCTGGTACAGAATGCACAGAAGCAATCTTTCCTGAAATAAATTCTTCTATCAAAATACTTTTTTTATGAGCCACACCATCTCTAATAGATTCTACTAATTCTGGAAAGGTCTTTGCCAGATGTATACCCATATTCTTATCTTCTGTAAAAGATTTAACTATCCATGGAGCTCCAAATTTATTTAATACTTCCGTTGCCTTTTTGACGACATATTCTGCTTCTTTACCATCAAAATCTTTTTGATATAAAGGCAAAAGAATCGATCTAGGTATTTTAATACCTGTCCCTTTCATATGCTTATCTAGCATATCTGTATTATTTTCTAAAGTTTTCAAAAAAGATCCATTATTTATACTAGGTAAAGACAAATGATTTACTGTAGAAGATAATGCTGGATTTTTAGATGTATTCCATACAATATCAACTTTATTAATCAAATCCATTGGATTAATCAAAATACCATTTATATGCCAATTATTTTTTTTATCAACAAAAATATCTACATGTTTATATTTTTCTGATAGATTTTCAAAAATATGTGAAATTATATCTCCACCTTTACGTAAAGAAATGAAATGGTGTTCCCCTTCTCCACCACGTAATATTCCGACTCGTATTTTGTTTTCTTTTTCCATACTTAGATTATATCTTTTTTAAGATAAGTTTTCTATAAAAATCAAAACAAATATCATTTCGGTTCAAATTGCCATAGATCCCAAATATATTTAGCTATGTTTACTGGCTCACCTTCTAAAGGAAAAGCATGTAGATCAATAAATGGTAAAGAATTACATTCTATAATTCCCCATCTTTGCGTGTCTGGATCTTTCGTTGGATCTTCTATTATCAAATCAAAGCCAGCCACGGGAACACTCACCAGCTCTCCTGCATTTTTAAAAATTAAATGAAATTTTGGATGAACTTCTGGCAACATTTCTTTCGTATACCCACCATAAAATCTACCTGTTTTTGCTAACAAATTTATCTTCTTATCTTTTTCTAAAATGTCATCGACTGTATAACCTTGTCTTTTTATAAAATTAACAAGCTCATCACTAATGACTATTTCAGAAACTTTTTCATTTCGATTTTTATTTTTTTCTAAAATTAAATCTTTTATCATCTTCACTCCATCTCCTATGACAAAAGGTGGGTCGGCTCTAAAAAACCCAACCAAAACATTATTAACGACAGTAGCTCTGTAAACACTTCCAAACAAATGCTCCTGTGCCACCATAGAAAAAGTAATTTGACGGGCTAGACGATAAGCTTTTTCTAATTCTTCTTTAGTATTTATATTTGTTGTAGTGTGTCTACCCAAAGATCCCGCTTCTGGTTTTATGATGATTGGTTTTGATAATTTACCAAAAGCCCGAAGAGCACTTCTAAAAGAAACTATTCTCTCTGTTTTAGGAGAAGGAATATTCGCCTTTTGAAAATTCTTAGCAAATATAAATTTATCATCAATCCATCTATATCCTTTATGTGGAAGCCAATAAGGTATAGGTAGACTTTGAAAAAAAACATTTTTACCATTTATCTTTGCTCTATAAAAATCAATAGGTTTGCCAAAAAATAGTAATTGCTTCATTTCTATATTTCTTCTTCTTGCTTCTTCCCAAACAAGCCTGGAACGCCCATTGATGACTTTTTCCAAATCGTCACTATAACGAATAAAACCTAAAATATATAAAACATTCAATAAAAATTTCTCAATGTAGTCAACAAGTTTTGTATTTTTAAATATAAAAAAAAGAGGAGAATAAATATTTACGATTTTACTCATTATTTCATCCATTAATCGTAAAAAAAACATCAATCTATGGTTGACTTGGCTAGTGCCACACGAACTGCATATCTTCTTTGCTTCTTTTCTCATACAATATAATTATAAAACAAAAAAGACAGTAAAGATAAACTCTACTGCCTTTTTGTTTACGAAATTAATGTCCTCCTGTCATATAAATATAATAAGTAAACAACATTAATAAATCGACACTATATTAATTATATCACCTTTTTAAAAATGCAACAATAAATGCAAAACACCCCGCTTACGCGAGGTGTTTTTGTTTGCTGTTCTATGTTTTGTTTCGTTCTATAAACTTTTTTAATGTATGTCTTTCCACACTTGTCATAAAGTTTTAAGTTCTTAAAAACTATTGTGTCGTCAATTGAGCGACACAATACCGACTCAATAAATTCAACCTCTCCGAGGTCAGTCTTCATTTGAGATGAAGAGCTCAGTACTGAAAAATTTCTTTTTCAGTATTGGAATATTTTCAAATTGAATTATTCCACGAGCAGCTTCCGCTACCCGTGCCTTGTTACGACTTAGTCCCTGTCACCGAGCTTACCTTAGGCCCTACTTATGTAGAGACTTCGGGTACTCCCGGCTCCCTTGACTTGACGGGCGGTGAGTACAAGACTTGAGAACGTATTCACCACAGTTTAGCTGACCTGTGATTACTAGCAATTCCAGCTTCATGGAGTCGAGTTGCAGACTCCAATCCGAACTGAGGCCGCTTTTGGACGATTAGCTCAGAGTCGCCTCGTCGCTGCGCGTTGTAACGGCCATTGTATTATGTGTGTAGCCCAAGGTATCAAGGGACATGCTGACCTGGCGTCATCCTCTCCTTCCTCCCCCGCCTTAAATTTCGATTTCATCTTTTGATGAATCAAAAACTAAGGCGGGGGCAGTATCGTGTGACACTTGTAACACACAACGAGGGTTGCGTTCGTTACCCCACTTAAGGGAACAATTCAAACCACGAACTGACGACGGCCATGCATCACCTGTCAACTAGTCTTGCGAGGGCTCTAGTTTCTTAGAGCTTTCACGTTGATTTCTAACCTTGGTAAGGTTCTTCGTTTACCATCGAATTAAACCACATAATCCACTGCTTGTGCAAGTCCCCGTCTATTCCTTTGAGTTTTAGCCTTGCGGCCGTACTTCCCAGGCGGATCTCTTAACGCGTTAGCTAAGCCACTCAGAGGGTCGATACTCCGAATAGCGAGAGATCATCGTTTAGGGCGTGGACTACTGGGGTATCTAATCCCATTCGCTACCCACGCTTTCGTGTTTCAGTGTCAAATATACGCTAGTGTACTGCTTTCGCTTTTGGTGTTCCCCATGATATCAACGGATTTCACCCCTACACCATGAGTTCCGTACACCTCTCGTACTTTCTAGTTCTGCCGTATCTTTCGCCCTTCCCAAGTTAAGCTCGGGTCTTTAACAAAAGACTAACAAAACAACCTACACACCCTTTACGCCCAATAATTCCGGATAACGCTCGAGGCTCTCGTATTACCGCTCCTGCTGGCACGAGATTAGGAGCCTCTTATTCATGAGGTACAGTCAATAAACTTCTTCCCTCATAAAAGATCTTTACGTCCCAAAGGGACTTCATCAATCACGCGGCGTCGCTCCATCAGACTTTCGTCCATTGTGGAAGATTCTCGACTGCAGCCACCCGTAGGTGTATGGTCCGTGTCTCAGTACCATCGGTGGGGGTCAGGCTCTCACCTCCCCTAGACGTCATAGCCTTGGTAGTCCATTACACTACCAACTAGCTGATATCGCACAGGCCTTTCCCAAAGCGAAATTCTTTACTCTTGCGAGACCATCGTGTATTAGTCCGTCTTTCGACGAATTATTCACGACTTTGGGGGAAGTTCCTATGTATTACTACCTCGTTCGCCACTAACTTCAAACGACCTTTGACTTGATGTAATCTCATCTCTGGAAAAATGAAGTCCGTTCGACTTGCATGCCTTATCCACGCCGCCAGCGTTCATCCTGAGCTAGGATCAAACTCTAACTAAAAGTTTAAATTACAAAGTAATTTACCCTTCATAGTTCCGTTAGGAACGTAGTAGGGTTATTAATTCTGCTTCGCATAAAGCTACACAGAATAGATTTTACTTCATAAAATCTAGAACGAAACAAAACAAAAAACAGCATTTACTTAAGTATTTTTTGTCATTCGTTAGAGTTTAATATTTGCTCTAAAAATTATTCTACTTACTCAAAAAACATATTGAGACTTGCTACCCAATCTGATCTTATAGATTGGGGTTCTCAAGTTATTAACTTGTCAAAGATTGAAACAAAAACGCCCTATCAAATTGGTAGAGACGCTCAGGGGAAAGTATATATCAAGCCGACTTCTATGTCAAGCACATAATTAACCTAAAAATACCTATCTAAAAAAGACGGTCCTTGAAAAATTCTTCCAAGGACCGTTCTTTAAAATATTGTCTATTTTTTTGCCTTTTTAGGCTTCTTTTTCTCTTTTCTATGCCCGTCTCCTTTTGCCATAAATTTATCTTTTTAATTAACTAATAATCTACTCACAAGTCACTTCGTGGATCAATATATTATTATTCTCATTGGATTCTTCTATTTCTGAACTACCCCAGCCACAAGCATTATCTGCACAAACTTTAAGTGTAAATTTATCTCCCTTCGAACAAATTGGAATCCACCAATCATTGTCAGTAGGAGGAGAACTAAATACCTGATATCCAAACAAAGTTGGACCAACGGCAGAACCGACACCCAAACTTCCAAAATACCAAGAACCAGCTTCATACTGATTGTTGACTGTCATTCTCACTGTACCTGCTCTTCCCGCAGAAACTTCTCCAATATTTTTTTCTATAAAATTAAAAACTGGTTTTGATCCGCTCTTCACCGTCGTTGCCCATGTGCCAACTTTCTCAATCACAAAGTCTGGTTTTTTACTACAATCTACAAAAACATCTCCGGAGATTTCATTATTATTTTCACTAACTTCAGTTAAACCATTACCACCATCTACTTTAAAAACATAATGATTATTACCACAAGCTGGCCCATCCCAAATTTCAAAATTACTTGGAAGACTAATATTAGTATTAAGATAAGAACTTAAATCATAAGTACCATTTGAACTTGTTCTTAAAATTGAAAATATTTTTTTCTTAACTTCATAAGAAGAATTATAAAAAACATAATCATATTCCTTTTTACCTAAGTTAAGAATTTTTGCATTTAATGTTATAAATTTGCCTTGAGAAACTTCAGTGGGCCAAATACCAACTTTCTGAACACTCAAATCAAAATCATTAACACTGAGTGTATTTGGTATCGTTGGTTGAGATATATTATTTATATCTTCTCCATAAGAAGATTTTACTACCACATTAAAAGATGCACTTGCTTCCCCGCTATTACAATCTGAAACACCTAGTTTAACATTATATGTACCAGCCTTTGACCATCCATGACTTATTCTCAAATATGTATTTGCTTCTTTAGCAGGACAAACCTTGGAAAAAGAAGAACCATCTCCCCAATCCATAGACCAAGCCAAATTGTCACCATCAGGATCTCTAGCCTTGAAATTAAAAATCACTGGATCATCTGTATAAGCTACACATGATTGCCCTTTTATTAATTTATAACCTGAGACAGAAGAACAATCAGGTAGAGAATTTTGCGCATCTAAAAAATTAATTTTAAAAACAAAAAAACTCAACACAAAAGCTACAACAAAAAACAATAATGTGTATTTCTTCATAATTTAATTATACCTTTTTATTTTATTTCAAGAAAGCACGTGAAAGAGGCCCAAATACACCATCTACCACAAGCCCATTCTTAGCTTGAAAAGCTTTAACGGCTTTTTCTGTAGCCTTGCCAAAGAAATTTGTCTCTTTTCCTTCTTCTATGCCTTCAACCTTAAAACCATTTCTGTTTAACAATCTCTGAAGGCATTTTACTTGAGGATCTGTCTTCCCATTTTTCAAAATTATATTAAATTCTCCACAACTTAATTCTTGAGTTTTTACTTCATTTTTTATGGTATTCGTTTCTTGTTTTTCTTTTGTATTTTTAACATCATCGAAAGCATCCAAGGCACTTGCCATTAAAGATGGCTTGGATGATGCATTCGCAGTAGAACAAGACAAATTATATTTAGTTAAAAGATAAGAAACATCAGCACTATTTACAGAACCATTTCTATCTGCATCAGCTCTGTTTTTCTGATCATCTGTAAAAGTTGTCGTTCCGACAAGGTATTGCATAATCATTGTCGTATCTTTACAATCCACGATACCATCTCCGCTCACATTTCCAAAGACTACTTCTGAAACAGCACATGTGGTATAACCTGGAGTTACTGAACTTGACACCCTAGATTCACCCGCACTATTGTAGGCAACTATATTATATGAATATGTAGTATTACATTGAAAACCTGCTAAATCAGAATATGTTGTAACATTTGGACCAAGTGTAGCTAATAAAGAATTATTTTTATATATTTTAAAACCTGTTTCATTGTTTGAAGTATCTGTCCATGCAAAATTTATTGAACTTGTACTAGCACTAGTGATGCGGAAACTTGCAGGTGTCAAAGGCAATTCTACTGGTATTACTTGAGTGCCTACAGTTATCTTTGCAGAAGCAGAAGCTCCTCCTCCAGCACCAATACATGTAAGAGTGTAATTCTTTGATGAAGTTAGATAATATCCTGCAACCTCACTTCCACTTGTTGCAGATTTTGGACCTGACCAATCACCTCCTGCTGTACAAGATGTCGCATTCTTCACTACCCAATTGATCGTCGCCGTACCATTGTAAGATACTGAATCTGGAGAAGTGAAGAAAGAAATAACAGGAAGAGGAACGACGGGTGTTGTTTGTGGCAAAACATTTATTGTCACATAACTCGTCCCACTTGTGCCACCCGCGCCAGTACATTTAAGTGAAAAAGTTGTTGTTTTTGTCAGACTGCCTGTAAGCATATTTCCAGATGCAGTTTTGATACCTTCGTATGTACCATCACTTGCTGTACAAGATGTCGCGTTAATCGAGCTCCAATACATATTCGCCGTGCTTCCATAATCAACTGTCGTTTTATCTGAATAAAAATAACTTACAACTGGAACTGGAAGAGAAGGAATAGTATTACCTATAACCGTTATACTTAAATTTTTAGAATCACTTTGACCACTAGCATTTGTAGCACTAAATGAAGCTGTATATGTTCCTGCTGTACTATATGTATGTGTGAAAGTAGAAGATGGCATAAATGATTGTCTTTGACCATCTCCCCATTCGACTGTATAAGAAACAGCTGTAGTACTATATGCATTTATTTTCCATGTACCCGCAGTATTTGCATTGATCGATGTAGGTCCTGATACATCTGAAATATGTGGAGCGGTTGTACTTGTTTTTTGTAAACAAACACCATCCCCTGCTCCATATTCACATTTTATATTAGTATTTGTTGCATAACTAATACCATTTGTTGTAGTAGGGTCAGTACAAATCCATTCTATGACATAAGAATAACCATCTCCATAAAAATTAGCTGGACGAACTGAGTCTGTTTGGTTCTTCATTATTCCATCTGTTCCTAATCCACTTATTGTTCCTTTTATATATTCATTATTCCCATCAGTATCTAAACAAGCAACAGATGGTTGTTTTTTAGGAACAAGAGTAAGTGTAGCAATATCTGATTTTACTCCTGAACTATTCACACATTGTAGTGTATATTTTTTTGTCGAAGTTATACTAGCCGTAGGCATACTTCCAGAAGTGGCCTTTAAACCAGAATATGTTCCATCACTTGCTGTACAAGATGTCGCATTAGCAGAAGCCCAATGTATCGTGACTGTCTCACCATATACTACTTCACCTGGCGTGGTCTGAGGTAGGTAGTAGAAAGAAGTTATTGTAGGAGTTGTGGTGTTTGTAGAAATGATAGTGAATGTCCCATTACTTTTAAATAAATCTGAAGAACTAACTGATCCATTTAAATTCGTTTCATAAAAGGCATTTATTGTATATTGTCCAGCTGGCATATTTACAGGAAATGTATACTGCATTGAACCAGAAGTATCAGGATTATTTTGAACTCGTGCGGAAGTTGAGTAAGTAGAATCATTTTTATAAAAATTTATATAAGTAAGTCCTGGAGCACCCGGAGTCCATTTAATTGTTATCGTCTGACCTGCTGAAAAAATATCACCAACTTTTGGTGAAAGAACAGATATAGAAGAAACGCCTACTTTAACAGAAACACTAGCTGATCCAGTTTTTCCATTACTATTAGTAACAAAAAATTTTGGTCCGTATGTACCTGCTTTTAAATAATAATGTGTAAAAGTTGCCGATTGTTGAGATGATCGCCAAGCTTCACTAGCATCAGTATCTCCGTCATCTCCCCAGCTAACATAATATGTAAGATTTCCAACACTTGAATCAGAAGCATTTACTGTCCAAGTCCCTGTTTGATTTACATTTAATGTTTGTGGACCAGAAACACTTAAAACGACAGGAGTAGTTGTAGTTTCTTCCACTTTCACACTCAAGCTTGTCTGTGTACTTTTTCCACTACTATTTGTGACAGTAAATGTCGGATTATATGTTCCAGCTTTACTATATGAATGAATGAATGTCGCTGTTTGTCCTGTTTGTTCTGGTGTGTATGCCATAGCACAACTAGCCCCTGAAGGACATGTAAGTGTGACATCTCCCCAATTTACAGAGTATGTCAAATTTCCACCAGTTTTATCAGAAGCTTTTATTGTCCATTTTCCATTTTGTCCTATATTTAATGTCTGAGGACCTGTCGCACTCAAAATTGAAATTTCATTTGTAATAGGGTCTTTATCTGGATCAACAACTATCTCCCCTCCACAAGAAGCACTTTTTATTTTTGCTTTCGTCGCTGGACCCACATATCCTGTAGGACTAATATTATTATCTTTTTGAAAATCTTTTACGGCTTTAAGAGTTAAAATTCCAAAATATCCAGTCGGTTCTGAATTCAAATATCCCTTAACTTGCAAAAAATCTTGAAGAAGAGAAACTTCCCCATTTGTATTTGCATCTCGTGCTCTATATCTCAAACCAGAACTTTGCAAAGAGATACAATCTGATGCTGTAGGATTAGGATCGACATCCCCTACTTGTGCAAAAGAGAAACTTGGGATAACAAGAACAGTTAGAAACAAAACTGAAAGAAAACCCAATATGTATTTTTTCATAATTTTAGACTAATTTTTAATAAAATTTTAATATCAATATTATACTCTCCCTTATGGGAATAGCAAAAAAGTTATACACAATAGAGTCTTATTTTATTTACCTAAAATAATAGCTGCAATATCTGGAAAATGTTCTGTATAATCACCAAAGATTTGTTCTCCGAAAGCATCCACTTCAAATTTCTCCCAAGTTATTTTCTCTTTAAAACCTGCTCCTGAATATGAACCAAAGCTCATAGGTGAAGAATGTATTTCGATAAATCCTGCCCAAGAACGTACTATCTTTTCTTGCATCTCTTCTGTCTCTTCCGCGAGAAAATCTTTTTTAATATGTGGAACAACACAAATAGGAAAATCAGCAGCTATACCACCACCCAATTGTAAAAATGCTAAGCCTTTTTCTTTTGTATTATCCATATACCATTCTGCCAATCTGTGCATGTAACGGAATGAATGCGAGACAACTTCCGGGCTAATTGGTTTTTCTAATTTATATTTAGATAATAGTGGATGATCACCATTATAAGATGCTTGAGTGAAAATATTTCCCATTGTTGAATCTTCTACCCCCGGCACAAAGACTGGAATTTTATTTAAAAATGCTTGATAGAGCCAACACTCATCAGGATTTGCTGTAGGGTCAAAAGTTATAAGTTTCTTTTCGAAAAGTTGGAAAAAATATTCGTGCCACAATAATGGTTTATTATTTTCTTCAGCTTCACGCCATAATTTTTCTAATTCTGGTAAAACCACTCTAACTGATTCATCTTCTGGTAAAAATGTATCTGTGATTCTACGAAGTCCCGCTCTTGCTAATTCTTTTTCTTCCGCTCTGGTTAATTCAACATAATCTGGGATATAGGCATAATGACTATTTGCTACGAGTCTATACAAACTTTCTTCCAAATTAGCTCCTGTCACAGAAATAGCTGCTATCTTCCCAGCTCTTATAAGCTCAGATATCATGATACCTTGTTGGAAAGAAGAACCAGCGCCCGACATAGTCAAAAATATCTTCCCTCCTTCATCTGTGTGTTTTTTGAGCCAAAGACCAGCATTTACAGTCTTTCCACCATTACAATGCCTTTTTGTATTTACGAGCCAATTGGTAATAGGTGTTTCGGAATTAGGTTTATAATTCCTCTCACCCATGAAAATTTTTGCTTGTAATTCTTTACTTAAAGATGATATTTTTTGTTGTGACATAATCCATATTATACAAAATTAAATATAAAAAATACAATATATAACACAACCCCTTAAATCCCTGTCTACCGACAGGCAGGTTCCTTCTCAAAAGTAAAAAAAGAAAAATCCGCAAGGATTTTTCTTTGCGGATTTAAAAAAGCTTTACATAAAATTCAAACTTCTCAGCAAGTTCTCTTACTATGCCTTGAAGTGCTTGATAATATGTACCTCCTCCATTGTCACTAACATAACCTCTGGATGTAGCAGCCACTAATCCATTGGTAGATATTATTGTTATCAAAACTTCTCCCCATTTGCCATTACGTCCTTTAGCCACTTTATTTTCACTCATGGGATCGTTATGTTGGAGAACTAAATTTACAATAAGAGTATCGCCACCTTTGTCTACTAAATTAATTTTCTTTGCACGTGTCAATTCTTCACGGATAGCTGATTGGAGAAAAATACTATCTTCAGCATCTGCAATAATTTTAATGCTTGATACAAAAAAATTAACCTGCACATCTCCATTTTCATCATAATAATATTCGTCTTGCACTTCTACATTTGTCTTTCTTGAAGATTGTTGTGCATTTGTGAATGTAAAAGAAAATAATAAAACGAGAATTACTAACAGATTTTTCATTTGATACTCCAATTTGAGGTTTAGTTTTTGATTGTTTAGAACTTATTATCTATATAAAGTATAGCATATATAATATTAAAAGTCAAGTAAAACCAGCAAAGAGCTTTAAAAAATAAAGACATATTAATAAAGAAGAGGGTTTTAGAGAAGGTTGTATTTTCTTCCCCTCTCCTTAATAAGGAGAGGGGTTAAGGGGTGAGGTAATTATTATATATTGCATTTAGTCTCTTTTTATGCAATACTATATGTATGCAATTAGTAGCTACAATACTTCCATATGCACAGATAATACTCTCTGTATTATTGGTGACAGCGATATTACTCCAACAATCTGGAGCTGGTTTAGGTGGCGCACTAGGAGGAAGCGATGGTGATGCATTTCATCACACACGTAGAGGTTTTGAAAAATTTCTTTTTTATCTATCCATAGTTTGTGGAATTCTTTTTACTTTATTTGCTTTTCTTACTATAATAATAAAAAGTAATTAATCTTCCCTTTCCTCTCAGAGAAGTTTCGTATTAAATTTTAGTTTTATGGAAAATCTTTATAATAGAATATTAAATTTTTTGCCGTCAAAAAATGAAATAAAGAAAGCTATCTCTTGTTTTACAAAAAGAGAATATTTTGTATTTATAATCTTCGTAGTTGTTTTTATAATAAGCACCCTAGCTATATTACAAAATATAAATAAATCACTAATGGTAAAGGTTGCCTTAAAAGGAGGCACAATTAGCGAAGGCATAGTAGGTACTCCTCGTTTTGTGAATCCTGCATTGGCTACATCTTCTGCTGACCAAGACCTAGTATCTCTCATATATTCTGGATTAATGAGAAAAAATTCTGATGGAACTTTAACTCTTGATTTAGCAGAAAAATATGAAGTATCAAAAGATGGATTAACTTATACTTTTACTTTAAAAGAAAATATTTATTTCCATGATGAAAAAGAAATAACTACCGATGATATTATATTTACTATAAAAACTATCAAAGACCCTGAAACAAAAAGTCTCAAAAAAGGCAATTGGGATGGAGTCAACGTAGAAAAAATAGATGAAAAAACAATCACATTCACTTTGAAACAACCCTATGCGTCATTTTTAGAAAATACTACATTAGGTATAATGCCAGCACATATATGGGCAAATTCCCCTATAGAGCTCAGTGAAGCAAATACAAAACCAATAGGATCAGGACCATTTATGGTAGAAACTGTAAACAAACAATCAAATGGATTGATAGATTATTATGAATTAATTCCATTTAAAAAATTTAAATTAGGAGAACCTTTCATAGAAAAACTAACTTTACAATTTTATCCAAATGAAGAAGAACAAATAGCAGCATTGGAAAGTGGAGAAGTAGATCAAATAAGTTCCATAACTCCATCAAATGCTCAAATATTGAAAGCCAAAAATTATAGAGTCGAGTCTCTCACCTTACCTAGAGTATTTGGACTTTTCTTTAATCAAAGTCAAAATCAAATATTCACAAACAAACGTGTTATAGAAGCTATGGATTTAGCAATAAACAAAGATGCCCTAGTACGTACTGTGCTCTTTGGATATGGAGTAGCGATAGATACACCGATACCTCCAAATATGATAAATTATCAAAAATTAAACAAAGAAGAAGACTTATTGCATTCTGAGAGAGTAGAGAAAGCGCAAAGTCTTCTAGAGAAAGATGGTTGGCAAAGAGGAGCTGATGGATTCTTAGAAAAAACAACAGTAGACAAAAAGAAAAAGAAAAGTACTTCTTATTTAGAATTTTCAATATCTACAGGAAACGCACCAGAATTGGTAAAATCAGCAGAATTGATTAAACAAGATTTAGAATCTATCGGAATGAAAGTCACTCTCAAAACTTTTGAAATTGGAAACTTAAACCAAAGTGTCATACGTCCCCGCAAATATGATGCCTTGCTATTTGGACAAATTATCAATCATGAATCTGATCTTTTTGCATTTTGGCATTCTTCACAAAGAAAAGATCCAGGCCTTAATGTAGCAATGTATACCAATGCGAAAGTAGACAAAATTTTAGAAGACGCATTTATCACAGTCGATGAAAAATCAAGAATAAAAAAATATGCTCAATTTGAAGACGAAATAAAAAAAGATATGCCTGCTGTATTTTTATATAGTCCAGACTTTGTATATATCGTTTCAAAAAATATTCAAGGATTTACAATGGATCACATTATCACATCTTCAGATAGATTTTCTAATTCATATCTCTGGTACACAAAAACAGATAATGTTTGGAAAATATTTGCTGAATAAACCTAACTAATTATTAAAAAATAATAAACAAAAATGAGAAAAAATAGACTATCTTTTAGCTCTGTCATGATGGAAGAGAAAAAGGAAAATAAAACAGAACAAAAGAATCCATCTACGGAAGGACATAACGATATAAATACGAAACGCCATCAAACAACTGGCACAAAAAAGAAACTTATAAAAAGTTCAACGTATCAATATACCAAAAAGAAATTTGGACCATCCAAAAATAACAATCGCCCTTTTGGTGATAAAAATAAATTTAAAAACACCACAGATAATAAAATACCCGCACCACAAGAAGGAGTCATAAGAATAATCCCACTAGGTGGAGTAGAAGAAATAGGCAAAAATATGACAGCTATTGAAATAGGAGACGACATAATCGTCGTAGACGCTGGTATGCACTTTTCGAACGAAGAAACTCCTGGAGTAGATTATGTTATTCCCAATACTACATATCTAGAAGAACACAAAGAAAAAATTCGTGGCTTATTCATAACTCATGGACACTTAGATCATATAGGAGGAGTACCTTTAGTACTTTCACGTATAGGCAATCCCCCAGTATATGCACGAAAACTATCAATGCTATTAATGAAAAAGAGGCAAGCCGAATTTCCTCAATTGCCAGCCATCAAAGAAAATATCGTAGAAAAAGATGAGGTTGTCACTTGTGGAAAAATAAAAATAAGATTTTTTGGAGTCACACACACCATTCCTGATTCTATGGGGATAATCATAGAAACCAAAAACGGCTGGATAGTCACTCCTGGTGATTACAAGCTTGACCAAGTAGATGGAATAGTATCGCCAGAAGAAGAAAAAGAATATTCAATCTTTGATAAAGCTAAAGTTCTTCTTTTAATGACAGATTCTACAAATATAGAAAATGAAGGATTTTCTTTGCCAGAAATAAAAGTTCATCAAGGGTTGGAAAATCTAATCAGGAAAGTTAATGGGCGTATTATTATCGCAGCTTTTGCTTCTCATATCACACGTCTCACCCATGTCGTCAAAGTAGCAGAAAATCTTGGAAAGAAAATAGCCATAGATGGACGTTCAATGAAAACAAATATTGATGTGGCCATAGAAGCAGGTTATTTCAAGCCTAAAAAAGATACAATAATTCCAATAGAAGAAGCAGACAAATACCCTCCTAGTAAAGTCGTGATCCTTATGACAGGTTCACAAGGAGAAGAATTTGCAGCTTTAAGTAGGGCTGCAAATAAGTCACACACAAAATTTGCTATCAAAAAAGGAGACACTATTATCCTCTCTTCTTCCGTCGTTCCAGGGAATGAAATAAAAGTTCAAAGAATCAAAGATAACTTATCTCGACAAGGAGTCAAAATAATAAGTTACCGAACAGCTGGAGAAGATTTTATCCATGCGACAGGTCACGGAAACAAAGAAGACGTTAGATGGCTTCATAGGAAGACTCATCCAAAATTCTTTATTCCAATTCATGGCAATCATTTTATGCTAGAACTTCACAAAGAATTAGCTTTAGAATTAGGAATGTCTGAAGAAAGAATCGCAGTTCCTGACAATGGATCGATCATAGAAATATCAGCTGATGGAGAAAAGATATCAACCAGAAAAGAGAAAGCTCCTTCTGCACCTATGATGGTAGACGGTTTTGCTATTTCTGATGTACAAGATGTCGTCATCAGAGACAGACAAATGCTCGCCCAAGATGGAATGTTTGTTATCATTGCTCTTGTCGATCAAAAAACAGGCAAGTTGAAAAAATCTCCAGACTTAATTTCTAGGGGTTTCGTTTATTTGAAAGAAAACCAAGAACTCTTGAGACAAGTAAGAATAATAATCAAAAAAAGTGTTGAAGAGGTGTCTATGAAAAATAATGCTATTGATTTGGATTATATAAAAGCTAACTTGGGAGAAACAGTATCTAAATTCTTATATCAAAAAACAGCCAAAAGACCATTAGTCATACCAGTAGTTTTGAGTATATAAATATGCAAATGAAACATAATAGAAAAATAATATTTCTCGCAGGATTTTTATTTTCTATACCGGTAGCTTTAGTTTCATATATAAACTCAAGCTATCTAGAAACATACATCGACAAAAATTATGTAGGTATTATATACATAGTGGCATCTACTGTAGCAATATTAGGTTTACTTAAGATGCCTAAAGCTCTTAATATTTTTGGTAATCGTTTAACAATACTTTTATCTTTCTTGTTAACATTTTCCTCTCTTATTTTATTAGCGACTACAAGCAATATATTGGTAGCTATTCCTGCTTTTGTTGTTTATTTTGCTTCAATTAGTTTTATAATTTTCTCTTTAGACATATTTATTGAAGATTTTTCAAAAGATTCTTCGGTCGGTTCATTAAGAGGATTATATCTAACCATAATAAACATAGCTTGGATAATATCTCAAATAATTTCTGGCTCTGTTATAAACAATACTTCCCTATCAAAAATATACTTAATAAGTGCAGGGTTTATTTTTGTAGGCATGTTAATATTTGTTTTCTTTTTACGAAATTTTAAAGATCCAGAGTATAAAAAAATATCAGTACTAAAGACTCTCAAGTCTTTTATCGAAAACAAAAATATCTCAAAAATATATTTAAGTAGCCTAATATTACAATTTTTTTATGCTTGGATGATAATATACACACCAATATATCTTCATGAATATATGAATTTTAGTTGGGATAAAATCGGTGTTATATTTTCAATTATGTTGATACCTTTTATCCTTCTAGATTATCCTCTAGGCAAATTATCTGACAAAATTGGAGAGAAAAAAATGTTAAATATAGGATTTATAATAATTTTTATTTCTGTTTTTTGTATACCATTTTTAAAAGAATCTTCTGTATTAATTTGGGCAATGATATTATTTATGACAAGAGTTGGAGCAGCTACAATAGAAATAATGAATGAAGCTTATTTCTTTAAAAATGTAAAAGAAGAAAACGCTGATGAAATCAGTTTTTATCGTAATGCTTCACCTTTTGCTTATATAATAGCTCCTCTCCTCGCAGTACCTATCTTGTTTTTAATCCCCTCTTTTAAATATTTATTCTTTGTACTAAGCGCAATATTACTCTCTGGATTCTTTATCTCTCTCAGAATAAAAGATGTAAAGTAATTATTCTTTGGCAGCTTCTAATTTTACTTGAACACTTTTTTCTATACCTTTATGTAATATTCTTAAAGTTACGACACTCCCTATTATCTTTTGTCTGATAACAGAAGCCAAAGTTGTATTAGAATCTAATTTAACTCCATCTACTTCAAGAATAATATCATTCTCCACTATCCCCGCTTTATCTGCAGGGCTTCCAGGAATCACTGCAAGTTCGTTTGGGTTTTGTCCAGCTTTTACTAAAACACCATAATTTACTGACAAATTATTTTTTTCTTTCATTTCAGAATTAATAGCCACATATCTAATACCCAAATATGGTCTGACTATTTTACCAGTAGCCTTTACAGATTCTATTGCACTCTTAACACTATTTATAGGTAAAGCAAAACCAATATTCTGAGAACCTTGAGCCACTGCCACATTAACACCGACAACATTCCCAGATAAATCTAACAATGGCCCACCAGAGTTCCCAGGATTTATTGCTGCATCTGTTTGTATCACATGGTCTAATAATTCTGTTTTACCTGAAGAATCACCAGCCGTAACAGATCTAGCAAGTCCTGAGACAACACCAACAGATACAGTATTTCTAAACTCAGCCAATGCATTGCCTATAGCTATCACACTTTGTCCTACTTGCAATGAGTCAGAGTTACCTAATGATAAATAAGGAAATCCTGTTCCTTCTACTTTAATTAGAGCAATATCTAAAACAGGATCACGAGCAACAACTTTAGCGATATGTTTTTTACCATTATTAGTAAACACTGTATACTCTACATCTTTTTGATCTACAACATGTTTATTTGTGACAATAAGTCCATCAGCAGATACAAAAAACCCAGAACCACCCCCTATCTCCTTTTTCTCTGTGCCATTCTGACGATATTGTGGAACACTAAAGAAAAACCCTGGGAATAAATCACCAAAAGGATTTTGTTGTTGGTTTGGATCTATATAAGCCTCATACTTAGGAACATTTTTACTAATCATAATAGACACCACCGCTGGATTTGTCTTTTTTACCGCGTCTATCACGAAACGTTCTTCTGAAAAAATAGATTGTTTTTCTATTATTTTTTCAGAATTTAAACTTCCATCTTTTGCTAAACTATTATTTGGGTCTTGTATTTCTTGTAAATATTCTTTAGCAAAATAATCAAAAATATTAGCACGAAAATACCAAATCAGCGCTCCACAAACAATCAAAATAGCAATCAAAGATGCTAAACTTATAAAAAAGATTTTAAGAAAATTTTTATCTAAAAAGATTTTCTTTTCATCTTTTATTTTATTTACGTCTGTATTTATTTCTTCCATATTATTTTAAATAAAAATTATTACTAATAATATAAAATTATAACGGTCTAATTTAAAAAGTAAAGCTCTATAAAATCCTTTAAAAACCCAACTACCAAGTGAAAAAGAAGTTTATCCACAATTAAAATTGACAGACTCTAGAGAAAGCATAAAATAAGAGTGTTCATACAAAAAAATAATAAATTTGATTGGGGAAACTGGTGACCTGCCTCGCGTTGACGAGTCAAGGCGGGAATTCCAGTACAGTGCCGCTACGGTAAGTCCCGACCTAGGTCGAGGAACGAGTCCGATTACCAATCATTTTGTTTTTCCCGAGCAGGAGTTACTCTTCTTTTTGAAGACTCAAGATTCTGCTCAGCAGAATTTTTTTTATGTTCATAACATTATGAAAAAAACAAAAATAATTAAATTTACAATAATCATAGCCTTCTCTACTATATTATTTAGTTTACTTTTTTCTGTTCTGTTCTCATCTTTCAAAAACGAAAATAGAATAAAATCTGAAATACAAAACACAAAACCTCAAAGCAAAAATTACAAGATAGAAAACGATGAATTAAAAAAACTAATAAAGATAACAGTAGAGATTAATGACAAGAAATACGAAAGCACTCTTCCAGAAAATTCAAACATATATGAACACATGGAACAATTACAAAAAGAAGGCAAGGTGACATTTAAATATAAAAATTATCCTGGTATGGGTAAATTCATAGAAGAAATAAATAATATAAAAAATGGAGAAAAAAGTTGGATATATTATGTAAATAATAAAAAAGCAACAATCGGAATATCAAATTATAAAATAGAAAATGGAGATGTCGTATCCTGGAAATTAGAATCTAATATTTAATAAATGAAAATAAAAAAAATATATAAAATAATATTAATCATATCAATAATATTTATAAATTCATCAAGCATAGCAAATGCAGCTGATATAAATTTAACAATTAGAAGTGGAAATACTATCTTCTTCTCTGGCCCAGTAACACTAAGAGAACCCGGCAATATAGAATTAAATTCTCATCCATTAAATTCAAATAGTGTACTTTCCGTAATTAATGATGCCGACATCTCAAGTGAAGATTTCACTATATCAGATATACAATATTATGATTCGTATGGATCATTTTATTTGAAATGCATGACTAGTTCTGTCGGCAATGATTGTGACAATTGGCAATATACCGTCGATGACATTTATCCTGGGATAGGAATGGACAAAAAAATACTATCCGGAGGAGAAAATCTATATGTTTATTTTGGTCCCCAAAACAAGATATTACTAAGTTCTAATTCGATAAATACTAACGAAACAGTAACAGTAACAACTAAAGAATATAACTATCAAGATAATAGCTGGAAAAAAAGAACTGGAATCACTGTCGGATTAACACAAACAAACCCTGATGATCCGTGGTCTCCTTTGGAAATTAAAACTAGCCCAGTAAATGAAAATGGAGAAATTACTTTTTCTAACATAGAAACTGGCTCTTACAATGTAGGGGTAAAAGAAGATTTTTATTTTCCAACAGAAATATTAACAGTGACGACTCCACCAAACATAGGAGGTAGCACTGGAGGATCATCTTTTACCACTCCAGAAATAAATAAAAAAGAATTTAACATAGAAAAAGCTATTGAATTTTTACTTTCTAAACAAAAAGAAGATGGTTCTTTTGGAGAAGATTTATATACAGATTGGGTAGCTATCTCTTTAACACCATTTAAAGATAAAGAAAATGTATCTAAAACAATAGAAAAATTAAAACTTTATTTTAAAGAAAACAAAAATAATCAAGATCTCTTAACTGACAAAGAGAGAAAATCAATCGCCTTGTTGTCTTTAGGTTTAGACCCACACAACACAAATAATAAAAATTATATAAAAGAAATATTGGAAACTTTTGATGGTAAACAATTCGGAGAAAATGACAAAGATAATGATGATATTTTCGCTTTACTAATATTACAAAAGACAGGATACAACGAGACAGAAGATGTAATAATTAAAACTATCGATTTCATATTATCAAGACAAAAAGAAAACGGTTCTTGGGATGAGTCTATCGATATGACAAGCGCAGCCATACAATCTTTAAGTAAATTTAATAAAAATGAAATAATAAAAAATTCTCTTACTAAAGCAAAAGAATATTTAAAAATAAAACAAAAAGAAGATGGGAGTTTTGGAAATGTTTCTTCAACTGCTTGGGCTATGGGAGGCATACTAGCCTTATCTGAAAAACCTATAGATTGGACTAAAAATAATAATACACCAATAGATTATTTGACTTCTATGCAAGATGAAAATGGAAACATAAAAGACCCGTCTAGCTTCGATAAGACTGATGAACATTTACAAAATAAAATTTGGCAAACAGCCTACACTCTTTCAGCTTTATCTCAAAAAACATGGCTAGAGACAATGGAAGAATTTAAAAAACCAACATCTGATACAACTGAAGAAAATTTACCAACAAATTTAAAATCAAATATTAAAAAAACAGAAAACAAAAAATCATACAGTAAAAAAAATACTATCAAAAAAGAATTAATAGATATAAATACAAAGAATCAATCACCTTCAACCACTATTTTGCCTGCTTCTACTTCTACCTTGTCTACTTTTCTAAGATTTTTCAAAACCGTCTTCGATAAAATATTATAATGTTTTATTTTATCTAATTCATCATCTATCCCCCATAGATCATATTCTGCTACTTCCCAACCTTTTTCAAAAATATTTAAATTAAGCGGGATAGAATAACTTCTCAAAGTTTTATTTCCATTATCTAAAAAATATTCATGAAAATAAGACATTACTAATTCCCTTATATTTTTATATACAGGCTCTCTATATCTTAAAACAGCATGATTCGTCTTAGATAATGCTCCCCACAAACCATCTTTTTTAAAAGGTGTTATCATATGATCAAAGTCTCCTTTTGTTGTCTTTAAATGCAAAATAAGGGGTTTGTAACCATGCAAAGAAAGAACATAAGCACCCAATATAGCTCCTTCTATACAATGAGCATTCTTTTCTCTCAAAACTCTAATGGGTGACTTTATCACATTTTTCCCATCTTTTTCAAAATTAAATTTTAAACTATTCAAAAAATCTTGCACCTTGGCTGGTGTATTTAACCTTTTCATTAATGCTATTTCTTTTTGTGTAAAATTTAACATCTGTGGATAACTGGGCAAGGACCACCCTTACCTTTTTAAATATTCTTTACGGATATGTTCTGGAAATTTCTCTATGGAATAACGAAGCATTGTCCTCGGCATTTTAGAAATATTTTTATCTAAAAATTTACACAATTGTATAGCATCCCTTTTGCCTGCTTCGCGCAACATCCAGCCACTCGCTTTGTGCATTAAATCATGTTTATGATCTAAAAACATTTTTGCCAATGTCATTGTCCATTTTATATTTCCTTTTCTAATAAATGCAAAAGTGGAAACCATCGATATCCGTTGTTCCCATAAATTTTTTGACTTAGCTAATTTTAATAATATTTCTTCTATTCTTTTCTTTGAAGAAAGATTCAAAAGATAATCGCCCAAAATATGATGAGCAGACAGATCTACCAAATCCCAATTGTTTATATATTTAGTATTTTTTAAATAAAAATCTACAATTTCTTTCTTTTCTTTTTCTATCCCCTTTTTGTATTTCTGTACCAAGATGAGTAATGCTATCAAACGGACTTCATGAACTTTATTTTTCAACAACAAAGACACTTCTTTTTTTGGTAAATCTTTATACTTTATAGCAATCTTTCTAGACAAAGGTACAGTAAGCCCCCAAAATATATCTCCTTCTCCGTATTGACCCTTGCCCGTTTTAAAAAACCTAGAAAGTATTTCTGATCTAAATTTATCTCTTTTTGTTTTAATTTCCTTTAAAATAGTTCCATTCATTTGACTTATGATTTACATTTTATACAAGCATTTCTAGCTGGACCTTCGGGAACCATTTGACAATATTGCACACTTGGAACACTTATAAAATTATCACAACTAGGACCACTTTCCACAGGAGCTCCAACAGCACCGACACCTTCTGGTAATCTATTTTCTTCTCTGCTTATATCTGGAGTGATACCTTTTGTTTGCTCTTGTATCTGCTCTCGTATTTTTTCTTTGTATTCATTTGGTATACCTTCTGGTATCATCTTTTGTATATCTTCTCTATTAGGAACTCCATTTTTCATAATTTCGCCATCTCTGTCTGGTATTTTACCAAAACAAGCTTCTATTTTGGATCCTATTTCTTTTGTTGGTTTAGTTGTTTTATTTAATATATTATTATATTTTTCTTCGCCAATTGATGATTTCAAACAACCTTCTACCGTACTACGCATCCCCTCTGGCATCGAGCTAAGGGCCTTCATCATTTCATCTATTCCTGAAGTCATCAACTCTTTGTCTTTTTCTGAAACTAAACCTTTTTCTATAGCAAAGCTTGAACATAAATCAATATTATCTTCTTTGTTACAAAAATCTTCACATTCTTTTTTTGATTTACACCCACCAGGACCAACCCCTCCAGATTTCTTTGCTATTTCAGCATCTTCTTTCGATATAAGTCCAGAAATTTCTGCGAAAGAAACACATTCTGAAAAATTGACTTCTTTAGAACAAAAATCTTCACATTCTTTTTTATTCTGACATTTGCCTGGTGTTTTACCTTCTTTCAAAAAAGAAGAAACCTTTTTTGCTTCTTGTAAATCTTCTTTTGAAAGAATCTCTGATTTTTCAGCAAAATTTAAACATTCGTCTATATGACTTGTAATAGAACAATAATTTTCACATTCCATTTTTGTCTTACAACTACCTGGCATTTCTGCTCCATCTTCTAAAGCCTTCAATATCTTTTTAGCTTCTAAAAGATCTTTTTCTGGTATAATTTTTAATTCATCAGCAAAAACTACACATTCTTTTATATTTTCAACTTTAAGAGAACAAAAATTTTTACATTCTTCTTCGCTCTTACAACCGCCAGGAGTCGTTCCTTCAGCTACTCTCTTTGCTACAGCTTTAGAAACTCTCAAATCTTCTCCTGTAAGGAGTTTTTTTTCTTCTGCATAATTTACACAAGCCACCATATTTACAGTCTTACTACAAAAATTTGCACAATCTATTTTGTCTTTACATGAACCAAGTTCCTTTATTGGATAAATGATATTTGTATCACTTACCTTAGGCTTGTACTCTTCTACATTTTGAGCATTTACAACATTTATAAAAACAAAAGTTAAAACAAAAAATATTCCTAAAAATTTAATAAAATTTTTCATAAAATTATTCTACAAAAGGATTCTTATAGCCATTGTAAGGATTTACATCTGCCTTAAATGGATTAGTTTTTTCGACCTCACTTCCTATATTAAATTTTATATCTTCAATTTTTATATTTTGGTTTTCTTTTGTCTTACCAAAATCTTTCACAAAATCAAAATTAAAAAATATAATTAATAAAATTATTATTAAAATAATTAATACTATCCAAACAATATTTCTTTTATTATTCATAACAACTATATTATATCACTAGTCTTTATCAACCACTAAAAGCTTGGTCGGGCTTTTGTGTCCATTTATTATACGTATTTTGTTTTTTGGAATAACATAGTGAAAAGAAAGCAATTCTACTATTTTATCATTTGCCATGTTTCTCTCGGCTTTTTCTTTAACAGATATCTCAAAATGATCTTCATTCATTTTTTTGAAGATTTCTTTTTTAGAATTAGGAAAAGCTTTTACTCTTATATACATAAAAGTATTTTAGGTACAAATATGATAGACCCCACAACAACAGCAATAATAGCAGACAACAAAACTGCAGCCGCAGCCACATCTTTCGTATCACGAGCAAAAGGATGATATTCTGGAGATGTTAAATCTATATCTATTTCTATCGCTGTATTGAAAGCTTCTGAAACAATCACAAAACCAATAGAAAAAATTAAAGCAATCCATTCAAAACTAGAAACTTTAAAATAAAAACCTAAAAATAAAACAACAACAGTTGCTAACAAATGAAAATACAAATTTCTAGTAGTTTTGCCAAAAACATACAAACCTCGAAAAGCATTTAAAAATTTCTCACTCTTTTTAACTTCCCTCCAAGCTTTTATTTCTTTTTTGGAATCCATATAAATTACAATTACTTTTTACTTCTAAAGAAGTCTATAAAGAAAAAAGTATGATGTGTGCTTTTTTCTAATAGATTGAACAATATAGCTAATGTAAACAAGACTATCGCTGTGTTTGTACTAAAAAAAGAAACTATTATCGCAATCAATGCAGAACCTACGGGGAATAATATTCTCATATTCGCATGTTCATTTTCTATCTTAGTGAAAGTTGCATTCTCTATAGTTTTAGAATTTATAGCATATTGACGCATTCTATATAAAGAAAGCCCAATTAAAATAATATTCAACGCAAAGAATATTATAGCCGTTTGAGAATAACTATATTTACCTAGAAAATGAGAAGAAAATGGAACCAATCCAACAAAAAAGAAAAATATCGCATTTAAGTTTGAAAACTTTGTATCAATATTTTTTGCTAAAATAGACTCAATAAAATGATGAGATCTCCAATAAGTAAAGAGCAAAGAAAAACTTAAGAGATAGCTCAAAAATACTGGATATAAATAAAATAATGAATTTAAAAGAGTCCCATCATCTACCACACCCGCATACTCAGGGATACGTATTTCAAAAACCAATATCGTCATCACTATCGCAAAAATGCTGTCTGCTAATTGATCTAATCTAGCTTGTTTCATATATAATATTTTACCTTAATTAGTTGGTAATACACAACCACTTATCTCTGATAATTTTTCCAAACCTTGTTCACCTACATATTTTTTACCTTCCCCGTCTATCCACGTAGGATAGCCTTCTATCCCTTTAGCAATACATAAATCTGGATTCTCAGTGCATTCTACATAAGGAACATATTTAAATGCACCTTCAAATTTGTCTTTCTCTGCTTTACAATGAGAACACCAAACAGCACCATACATCGTCATATCTTTACTAGCCAAACATTGTGCAAAAGCATCATATTTTGTAGAGACAGTGCTACTACCTTTGTTCAACAAAATAGTGGCTACTGTGCCCAATATCAAAAGACCCATTATTAAAAAGAAAATATTTTTTTGACTCATATTTTTTTATTCTTTACAGCAATCTACAAGTTTACCCATGATATCATCAAAAGTCATAGGTTTTTCAGCTTCTAGGCTGTTTTTTATATCTGGTATATTAATAATTTTCAATCTAAGTCCAAAGAAAAGATTGTAAACTTTATATGCAAAAGTAAACATTTGTTTTGCATCTTCTGTTTTACCATCACCTTGCAACTTAGTTCCGACTTCCATAAGCCTCATCGTTGTTGCCAATAAATGTTTAGAAATACACCAACTCTCTGCCTCTGTCTTATCTATCATTCGAGCAAGTAAAACTTTTCTCATCTCTCGCACTTCACTCAACATATTATAATATTCGTCTTTGCCTGTTTTAGCACCAGAAAAAAAGAAGTGCTCTTCTAAGCTAATGAGATTCATGACAGCGATACTCAAATCTTCTTCTGTAGATAAATCTACCCCTCTATCTTCTTTTAAGGTTGCTATCTTCTTTTGTAATTCTTCGAAACTTAATAATTTTAAATCTTGTGACATATATTTAGCTAGAGATTTCTGATAAAGAATTTTAAGAGTCGTGGGTTCCCTGTCCTTTTGGCTCCGAGGGCGAAGGCTCAGAAATTTTTTATCAGAAATCTTTATTTTTATTTATAATGAAAATATTAAAACACCAAAAACAACAAGGATTAATAATAATATTACACGTGCTTTCTTCGTTTCTAATCTGCGCAATCTATCTATCTTTTCTGCCATCACTTTATTTGTCGTAAGCAACAATATGACAATGAGTGGCAAGACAAAAATAAAATTATAAATGATTAAATACCAAAAACCTTTCCAGAAATTCGCATAATCATGAAGCAAAGACAACACAAAAAGATAAGGACCACCAGTACAAGGAAATTCAAACATAGCAACGAGAGCTCCTAACAATAAAAATGCTGGTATAGAACCCTTTGTCATAACTTTCGCTATAGTTGTGTGAGTACTCTCTGGCATTTTCAATTTGATGGGGAAATTTTCAAAAAATTCATTTATCAAACCGATAATACTGTAAATGAGCAATATAGAAGCACCTATCTTCGCCATGATATTTGGTACATTAAAAAATGTTAAAGCTTTCAATGTGCCCAAGCCTATGAGTGTGTAAACTATAGCTATAGCCAAGATATATACACCACCAGAAATCAAAACAAATCTTCTATTTTTACCTAAACTAAATAAAAAAGTAATAGTCAAAAATAACACTGAAATAGCACATGGATTGATACTGTCAATCAAAGCAGAGAGCATTATTACGGGCAAAAAACCATGTGAACTTGTCGTTAAATATTCTGCAAACATATCTAAATAGTATCATGTAAAAAACAAATATCCTAGCTTGAAAAACCCCTATTGATATTGTATATAACTAGGCTTAGGATTTAACTTTAAAAGCTCCAGAGGAGACAACATAACACTACCCGGAGTAAATAAATCATTTTTATAAAATAATTTAAAACCAGTAAATTGTATTGGCTCTTTATAGATGAATTGCTTGTATGTGCCTATCTTTTTTGCTTTATCCCCCCAACCATCCATATGCATTACTATTTGGACATCAGCTGTTGGTTTTATTTCTTTATAATTTGTCACCATGCCTTGTGTGAATCTATGAACAACTAAAACTTTTGGTGGTAAATTATTTGCTTTAACTATTTTAGACAAATATTGAACAGCGAAATTCACATCACTAGCATCAAAAGTACCGATGACCTTGCCTGGCTTCTTGCCTGTCTTCATAGAAAATTCTGGGTCTATACCAAGATGCACATTTGGCATTTTTAAATATTTTTCAAATGCTGGAATCTCCGCTTGTAAATTGCTCAAGGCGACTTGTATATCTAAAAACACAACTGCGTTCCCGCCTCCCGGACGGGCAGGTATCTTCTCTGCAATTTTCAAAACTTTATCTATTTCGCTAGAAGGCATACGGGCTCGATACTTTCCATCTTTGCCAGCGCTAGCTTGTGCAACTACAGCAATATAATGAAGAGCTGGGATTACAGGAGTCTTTGGGTCTGCTGCTTCCCATTTTTTTACTTCTACATCTAATCTTTTTAACATTTCACTTTCATCATATTCACCAAGTACACCCATTTTCCTTGAATACAAATTTCCATAATATGCGATGATTCTATTCATAGGTAAAAGAGCTCCATTGTTTGGGTATACAGCTTTTACTGGCCAAAGATGAGAGATTATAGGTTGTGGATCTAGAGGTACTTTTTCAGTCTTAATAATATCTTTTCCATTTTTATCTTTACCTATAACTGTTTTTACTGTTTTGTAAATAATCGGATCTGGAGGATTATTTGCTAATTCTTGCATTTTTTTATCGTAAACTTCTTTATCAAAAGGCAAAATCTCTAAAATACTTTCTTTTTTTTCTGTAATATTTTTATCCTCTATCACATTTCCTCCATTCGAAATTTTACTACTTAAAAATTCTGGAACTAAAAAAAATAAAACTAAAATAATAACCACCAAAAACAAAAAAGGGTAGCAATTTTTGCTATCACATAAAATAATATTTTTTATCTTTACCAAAATCTTTTTATTCATTCAGAAATTTATATTTTATTTATAACTTCTTCTATAGTACTACCTTTTTCATAAATTATTAAATCATTGCCGTTTTCTTTCCAATATTGTTGTAAATTATCTAAAATACGCCATGTCTCAAGAATCTCACCGCTTGAAATAAATAAATCTTGCTTCCCTTCTATTGTAGCTTTGATAACCCTTTCATAAGCATCAGCCTCATGCTCAATATTAAAAATCTTTTTATTGCCATCTTTATATTTAATTATTATTTGTGTCTCTTTTTTAGATAAAGCTTTACCTGTCGTCAAAGTTATAGGCACCCCATGCCAAACTTTATCATTTGAAATCATATTAATAGATACAAATGTCTCCGTCATACTTTTAGGATTATTTACTTCTTCTTTATATCCTTTGTATTGTCCTCTCTTTACACATTTATGTTCCTTTATATCACAAACTATTTGCAAATTCTTTAGTGCATTATAACGATCTTCCATCTTAAAAGATCGAGACAATACTACCGCAGCCATTATAAGAAGATGACTCTGCACAAAATCTTTCAAAGCTCCTGTCTGTTCATAAAACAAAACTCTACCTTCTATGTCTATCTTTTCACTAGCGATAACTTCTATTTGAGAAACATTCTGTGTATCCCAATTTTCACTTACGATATTTTGCATTGATTGCTTTGCTAAATAATGATCGATTCTATATATCTGATCTTCTTTAAAATATTGATCGATGTGCTCTATCAAACTTTGCGCAGATTGTAAATCTCTACCAAAAGGTTTCTCAAGCATTATCTTTACATCATCTCTACCAAAATTATCATAGATTAATTTAACAACATCAGACACAGCTTCTGGAGGAATAGCCAGATGAAAAATCTTTCCTGCCTTGCCGGCAGGCAGGCCTTCTTCATTTAGAATAAGATTTTTCAAATTATCATAATCTTTACGAGAAACAGGAATGACACTATTTACATAATTTATATTCTGCATATTTGTAAGCGCAGGCAATAAATAACGCTTTGATAAATCGCCTGAAGCACCAAAAATTATGTAATTTGTTTTTTTATTTTTTGTCTGCATTTATATTATGTCCTCCAAATTGATTACGCATTAAACACAACAATTTTGTAGCAAAATTCACGTTACCTTTTTGAGAAGCTAATCTTACATCAAAAGAAGCTTGGATGGAAGGTGTTTCTATATTAAATTCTTTTGCTGTTTCTAAAGCAAAACGTGTCTCTCCTGATTCTACGACTACGCCATCTACCCCTTCTGCATTTTTATTTTCTTTCAATGCATTTACTGTAAGTTCATTCAACCAAGAAGTGATGACACTTCTCTTTTGCCACACTTCACCTGCTTTTATTAAATCAATATTTTTATATGGACCTTCTTTTAAAATTCTATAACCTTCAGCCAAGCTCTCCATCATGCCGTATTCTATGGCATTGTGTGTCATCTTTACATAATGTCCTGCGCCTGCGTCACCAAAATATTCATAAGCTCCATTTGGCTTTTGTAATATTTCTAAAATTGGTTTTATTATCTCAAAAGTTTTTTCATCTCCACCAACCATCATAGAAAAACCATTTTCATAACCCCATACTCCTCCACTAGTGCCTACATCCATTAATACAGAGCCATTTTCTGAGACGAGCAAAGCTCTCTTTTTGGTAAGACGATAATCAGAATTTCCACCATCAATCAAAATACTATTTTTAGGTATTATTTTAAGCCATTCTTCTATCTCATTATCTACAACGTCATAAGGAACCATCATCCATATAACGACTTGCTCTTTGTTTTCTAAGTCAAAAGCTTCCACTGCTTCATTTTTTGTGTAGGCTCCTTTCATTCCAAGCTTCACCATCTCATCCACTTTTTCTTTACTTCTATTGTGAGCGACAACATCAAAACCACCTTCATGAAGTTTCTTTATTATCTGCGCACCCATTTTTCCTAAACCTGATATTACTATTTTCATATTAAATTAAATATTGTTAATAATGGAACTTTTTTCAAAATTTGTGCTGGTTCTATAATTTCATCTATATCTTTTTCTTGCAAATCTTTTATGACTGCATCTTTCTCTATTCCTTGTGTAAATACTATCACTTCATCCAATTTTTTTATAGCTTTGCCAGTCATCGTGATACGCCTAAAAGTCGGAGTGTCATAATGACAAGCCAATCTTTCTGAGGCCACACCTACACTACCTGGCAAGATACCAGCTGTATGCCCATCTGTACCTATGCCGAACAAACCAATCTTATAGTCTGCTAATGCAAATTCTTCTGCTAAATTTTTATCAAATTTTTCTGTTGTATCTTCTATGCTCTCCCCTTTTAAAACAGAAATTATTTTAGCTTCTTTTAAAACAAAACCTTTTTCTGTAAGTTGCAAATAATTTGAATTAAAATGATCAAGATCTCCGTATCTTTCATCTGTAAGAGTGACGACAAGATTCTTCAAATCATTATCTTTTAAGATTTCTGAAATTTTTACAGCCACGAGAATAGCCGAACCCCCAGGAACAAAAAACAAAACTCTTTTACCTTCATTTAATTTGCTCAAAATAGAGCTAGCAATAAAATTTGCAACTTCTTCTATCTTTTCAACTTTTTTAATTTCGAAATTCATATAATTAATCTTCTATTCTCTTGCCCCATTGCCATCGAGGCTTTTCACCTTTTTTGTAACAAATATAAATCAAAACAATTACAGACAAAATTATTACAACAAAATTCTTCAACCACTCATGGTCGTTCATCGTCATCATGGAGAAAGAAAATAATAAAACCCACACAAGTGTCGTGAGCCACCCTTCCCAGGTGACAGGATACCAACCAAAACCATAAAGCTTCCTCTTAAACCAAATCTTTTTGATGTCTTTATATAAAAAATTCTTTATTATTTTTAACAACAAAGCTCTCGCATCACCATTTAATTGATGATCTCCATCAATCGCAATAACTTTTATGTTTTCATTCAGGTCATCAATACTAGCATTTCTTCCTAATACTTCATCCTGTTTAGCATTTATTATTATTAAATCTGTTTTTAAACTCAATTTATTATATAAAGGCTTCGGATATATTTTTTTTCTTTCTACCCAAAACTCTGAAGGAACCATCGTCAAAGTTCCATCTCTCCTAACTAATTTCGATACACCATCTAAATTTATTTCTGTGCCCAGACGATCTTTAAACATATTTATCGTATGTTCAATATCATTATCTAAAGATGGTGTTATGAAAATAATTTTGTTAATTGATGGCAAAACAGCTAAAGCTACAACCAAACATCCTTGTGAATGAGCGATAATATTTATTACTCCAGATGGATTCTCCAATTTTGCTTTATTCACAACATCTGCAAGCATTTTTGCTTGTTCAGATAAAGTGCGAACGGTGAGAATATTTTCTTTTTCATCTACTCCATTATAATCAAAAAGGATAGAATCAGTTTGTTTTAATTCTTCAGCAATATTGGAAAGAAGGCCTCGATCATCTTTTCGCGTTCCAAATCCATGAGAAAATATTACTATATTTTTATTCTTCTCTTTCATCTATTCATTATATCAAATAATTAAAATTCTTCTTGCTATCTTAAAATTAATTAGCTACCCTTATAGTATGTACGAAGGCACTATTGGAACGATGATAATTGCAATCAGTATTTTGGGATATATCAGCAATTGGATAAATTGGCGTTTTTTGAATTATAAAATAAATTATTTTCTTTTTTATTTCGGGGCATTTATACATGAGACTTCACACGCTATATTTTGTATTTTGACAGGAGCAAAAATAAGTGAATATAAGGTTTTTGTTCGCCAGCCACGAGTCGTATATTCAAATCCCAAAATCCCAATCATCGGCAACCTTCTCATTTCTATCGCGCCGATGTTTGGAGGACTTTTATTTCTCTTTTTAGTAAATAAATATTTTTTAGCAAATCATTTTATAATGCCAGATTTTACTAACTGGCAATTATTCTTCGAAGATTTTATAAAATTAATAAAACAAATAGATGTCACCAAATGGCAACATCTTATTTTGATATTTTTATTTTTAAATATAGGAGCGACGATCGGTTCTTCCCTACAAGATTTAAAAAATGTCTGGGTACTCATTTTAATCCTTTTATTTATCCCCTGGGCACTATTTACCCATCTAGGACTTTTGGCCCTAGCTTTAATTTTAGTAAATATAATATTCCAGATTATATTAATAATTATAATCTCTATAGTAAAACTATTTTGGAAGTAAGATAAAAAGTTATTTAACCTCTTCTATTTTTGGTTCTTTGCTAAACTTTACTCCCAAGTAATAAGGCCAAATTATTAAGGAAAGAAGACCTTTCCAAAATGTTAACTGAAGATATCCAATGGTAAATAACCATCCGATAGCCCAGATAGAGCCCAATATCTCTTGGTTGTTAATAATTACTTTTTCCATATATTCATTATAACACTAATTTTTACCTTTCAAAATTCTATAAGCTATCATCGGTGAAATGACCAAAGATGCTAAAACAAATATCCAAGTTTCTCCATTCCAAAAATAATAAGTCTCTAAAATTTCTTTCACGCTTAGATTTTGTAAAAATAAATTCATCCAAGTTTCAAAAATTAAAGTCATACCAAACCAAAGAAAACCAATTTTTTTAGCATCTTTCTTTGAATATTCTTCTTTGATATTTAGAAAGAAAATATAAATTGCAGAAAAGAAAATGAGTATGCCTGTGATCGAGCTTATCTGATGAGCCCATGTTCCTATGTAAGGCATCAAAATAGGTTTATAAATCATTTCCCTGATCCCTGCATTTACTAAAGCCAAAACAAGCAAAGCAAACCAAAACCCAATAGATTTCAAGTATAATTTTTTCATATATAGATAATATCAAATTCTAAAAATAACATCTAGATTTTGTTTCTGCTTTTCATTTGTTTTTTAGCTGATTTTACAAATTTACCAAATTGACGATCTTTTTCTTTTTTTTCTAATTCAGTCATTTCATAAAATTCAGATTCTTTTTTTAAGGAAATATAATTATTATATTTTTCTTCATCCAGCTCGCCTTTTTCCAACACAGACAATATTTTACAACCAGGCTCATGTGTATGTGTACAATCAACAAATTTGCATTCTTTAGACAAAATAGACATTTCATCAAACAAATTTTCTATACCCAAATCTGTATCTGTCATACCCACTTCTCTCATTCCAGGATTATCTATCAAGATACCACCATTTTCCATAAAATACATTTCTCTATTTGTGGTTGTATGTTTACCTCTATTAGAACTGAATCCTATATCTTCTGTCTTTATGATATCTTTACCTAGTAATTTATTTATCAATGAAGATTTGCCTACACCAGACGAACCAAGAAAACAATAAGTTTTATTCTTTTCTATATATTTTTTAAAGTCATCTAAGCCTTCATCATTTATAGTACTAGTCAAAATTATATCGACATCTTTAAACCTATCTTTAATTTCAAGTAATTTTAATTCTAAATCATCTTTGGAAATTAAATCTATTTTATTTATTACGATAGTGGCCTTAATCCCTCCATCATAAGCTATCGCAATATATCTTTCTAAGCGATTTAAATTGTAATCTCTATCAATTGATTCTACGATAAAAGCTACATCTATATTTGTAGCAATAATTTGTATGCCATCTTTATTATTATATTTTCTTTTTATTAATGTTTTTCTCGGTAATATTTTATGGATTACTGCTTGTTCCTCATTTAATTCTGTTATAGCAACCCAATCTCCTACTGCCGGATAATCTTCTCTAGAAGAAGCATCAAACATTTGTTTGCCTGTTATCTTCGCCAGAAATTCACCTTTTTGATTTTTTACTTTATAAGCACCTCTATATTCGATAACCACTCGAGCAATTGAAAATTCATCCAAATTTAATTTAGTTCGATTAGATTCAAAAAAACTATCATATCCCAAATCTTCTATTTTTATTTCTTTCTGCATACCTATAGTCTAGCAAAATTGTAATTTAAGAGATACTTTTATTCCAAAACAAAAACATCTTCTATATTTTCTTGTTTTAATGCTTTTGTTATTTTAAAAGCCAAAAGTAAAGATGGATTGTATCTGTTTTGTTCTAAAGAGATTATCGTTTGCCTAGTCACCCCCACAGCGTTTGCAAGCTCTTCTTGGGTCATTTCAATTTTATTTCGATAGTAATATATTTTTGTTTCCATTTTTAATTCTTCTTATCAAGATAAATATTTGAAATCATCTTAGTGAGGAGTCCTGCAAATATAGCCACCAAGATCACAGGATCAACTTTTGAGATTCCTTCTACCATCCCCTGTGCAGTCTGATAAGCTATCCCCATTCCAAGAATTATCACTATCACCCATAATGCATTTCTCTCTGCAATGGCTTCATGCATGCGGTCACGTTCATCTTTTGGTAAATGAATCATTATGTCTATAAAATCAATTGCAAATATTATCGCCCAAACAACTAATAAAATAATTTTTGTCTGTGACATATTACCATCACCTGCTGTAAGCAAAGCAATAGGTAAAACAAAAACGATTATATATACCCAACCTTGCCAAGTTGCGGGAGAAAAACCCCAACCTGTGTATTTTCTTCTTTTAAACCAATCATATTTTCCAATCATATATTTTTTATATTAATTAAATTTGTAATGTAATATATTTTATACGTAAAAAATAGATTACACAAGCAACCCCTGTGGATAACTAAAAAGCCATTGATAAAAAGCCATTTTTGTATTATTGTAATAATGGTAACCATTGGGAGATCGTCTAATGGTAGGACACTTCCCTCTGGAGGAAGTTATCTTGGTTCGAGTCCAAGTCTCCCAGCTCGTGATTTTAACCTTTATTTTGTATAATTAATTGATGGAATCAAATCCTCTAGAACAACAAAACCGGGAATCCCAAAAAAATTTAGAAGACCTAAAAAAAGAAATAGGTAAGGTTTTTGATGCTGGCAAGGAAGAAATAAAAATTAGAATAGATAAATTTATAAAAGGAATAGATGCTTATGAAAGAGCAGGAATGATGATAAATAAAGAAGAATTTATTAATAATTTACATACAGCAGAAGACATTGAAGATAAGGAACTTTTTATAGAAAAGATGATAGAAGCAACAAAGCCACTATTGTCATTTAAAATAAATAACCCAAGAGCTTTTGAAGAAGCGCAAAGAAACTTAATTTTAAGTAAAGGAGAAAATATTAAACTAAGTAAATTATTATACACAGATATGCGAGGACATGATAATGAAGTGTTTATACATCTGGCAGAAGCCTCAGAGCTAATAAAAAACGAAGGACTCTCAGTATTCAAAAAAGAAATAATAGAGGGTTTAGAAGAATTGGCAAAAATAGTAAAAACAAATGAAAACATATTGCGAATAAGCGCAATTTCATGGATAGTAGCAAAAAATCCCATACTTCTAGAAAAATTAGGATTTACAATAGATGGCGAAATTTCAAAAGAAGAAAAAGCAATGAACTTCGAAAACGAGGAAAGGCTGGTGGCTAGAGCTCATATATCTAGAGAAGATTTTTTAAAAAGATATAGTTCTCCTGAAACAAATTATCAACAATCGTAAGTTTAAAAACACCATTACCCTTACTCGCGATTTTTGGTTTTATTTTGTATAATTAAAATATGTTTTCAAAAAAGAATATACAAGAAATACCAATTGAAAAAACTCCACACAATTCTGGTGGTAGAAGAATATTAGCAAAAAAGGAAGAAATTAATTCTAATTATTTTGAGGCATTCACTTATGGATATTTAGCTCCAAAAGAAAAATACAGTATGCATAAACATGAAAATATTGTTGAAATTTGTTTAATAATAAAAGGATCAGGAATCATAAAAAATGTTAAAGGAGAAATGGAAGAATTTAAACCAAATGATAGATTTATTTTTCCATCCAATACAGAACACGAAATAGAAAATACATCAGAAATTACAGCAGAATTTTATTTCTTTAGAATACAATATAAATAATAAAACTAACTTTATATCCCCTCCCTCGAGTTTTTTAACTTTATTTTGTACAAACAAAAAACCGCTCAAAATCCGTAGCGGTTTTTTGAAATAAGATTAGTTTTTTGTAACCTTAGGAGACAATACTGCAATATATACTGCAGAAAGTCCTACTAATGTATATACTACACGAGAAATAACAGACATATCACCGAATATTGTAGATACAAGATCAAAATCCATAATACCTACTAACCCCCAATTTAAACCTCCAACTATTACCAAAACAAGGGCAACCCAGTCGAGAACATTTAATTTATTCATTTATTTTAAAATAATTTTTTTAAATTTTTTATGTGTTTCGACCTTAACACAACTTATACTTAAATAATAACATAAACTGATATTAAAATGTTATAATTATATCCACAAATATATGATATACATGACATTAGATTTTTGGGGGCTTTTTATTTTAATCTCTGGTTTCATTATTGGACTCGGAGCAGTGACCGTAATTGATATCCATGGTTTTCTAGGAAGAAAATCATCTTATTGGACAGAAGCAACCACACGAACGCACAAGGTGACAAAACCAATGATTTGGATAGGTATCACTTTAGCAATTGTTGGTGGTTTTATTTTTTATCATGATTCCATATTTATAGGGATACCCATGTTGCATGCTTTCATGGCTCTCGGACTTATATTAAATGGGTATTTTCTTTCTTTTAAAGTCAGCCCCTTCATACTACAAAGAGAAAAAGAAAATCGCTCAGGAGAATTGTTGCCTTCCTCGTGGCAAAAGAAAATTACAATAAGTCTCATCATTTCTGATATTTTATGGTGGGGAGGACTTATTTTGCTAGTCGCTTATATAACACAAAAATAAAACCATTCGAGTTTTTTAAACTTTTTTTGATATAATTAACCTATTATAAATAATCAACAAAATTATGGAAAAAATTAAAATAGAAAATCATACTTTAACTGGTGGAGTTTGGTTTGCAGCCTGGCTCTTTACTATTGGTTTCTTAAATCTAACTTTCTGGAAAGGTGTCCTCGCTGTCGTAGCTTGGCCGTACTTTTTAGGAGTTCATTTCTCTACATTATTTTAATAATTATTAACTAAAATAAAATTAATTATGGAAACATTTTTAACAAACGCAGTGCCAACAAGCAAAGGAAAGATTTTTTTGAATACTGTTTTCTGGGGATTTATTCTTTGGCTTTTTGGTTATATTTTAGGATTTGTATTCTTTGCTATCGCTCCGAAAGAATTAATCGGATGGTATATCTTACCTTTCGGTGTCGCTTTCACTCTCTTTGTGTTAATCAAAAGAGTGTCAAGAAGTGAATTTGGATGTTATTTTGGGCTTGGACTCATCTGGACAATAATGGCAATCGTTTTAGATTATTTTTTGCTAATCAAAATGTTGAATGCAACTAATTATTACAAAATCGATGTATATATTTACTATATATTAACTTTCATTCTACCACTTCTCGTCGGTTGGTATAAATTTAAAAAAAATAATTAATATTATGAAAAAACCATTTTTGTATTCATTAGCAGCAGCTTTATATATCGTGCTTCTGGTATCCGTCATGAGCCTCTCATCTTCAATGATGCCCAAAGAGGATAATATTTTCATGCCGATGCTTGCACTGAGTTTGCTCGTACTCTCAGCTCTCGTTATGGCATTCTTATTTTTATCTGAACCTGTAAAACTTTACCTAGAAGACCAAAAGAAAGAGGCTTTCTCTTTTTTCACTAAGATGATCGCTTGTTTCGCTTGTTTTGTAATCATTTTCCTAATTTTAGTTTTCATCTTTTAAAACTTACATACAAAAAGCCGGACGCCTGGCGTCCGGCTTTTTGTATTTTATTTATTTACTTAACAATTCATCAAAAGCATCTGGCTGAAAACCTACAATGATATTTCCATCAATATCTATAACTGGCACACCCATTTGCCCACTTTTCTTTACCATTTCCTCTCCTGCAGCTCTATCTAGCCCAACATTTTTATCTTCAAAGGCTACACCTTTTTCTTTTAAATATTCTTTTGCATAAACACAATACGGACAAGTGGTAGTGGAATAAACTATAACTTTATGATCTTTCATATATTTTTTTAGTAGAATAAACTACTTTAATTAAAATTAATAATAATATTTATTTATATTTACAAATAAACTTTTTCAAATCTTTTACAAAAGGCTTTCCAGGTAATTTATAACAAATTCTTTTACCTTCTCGTGTCGACAAAACGAGGCCTTCTTTCGACATAGCTTGTAAATGATGAGAAGCCAATGCCACACTCATTTTTAAACTTCCTGCTATATCAGATACACAAACCTTTTTATGATTAAAGATAAGACAGAGAATTTTTAATCTATTCTCATCCCCTGCTGTACGCATTAATCTGGCTAATTCATTCAAACGCATATTTGAATGATATACTAAAGAAAAATAATTGTCAACTATTTCAAATGAAAGAAAAATACCCCCTAGGTTGTATTAATAATAGAAGGTCGATTTAACATTAAAATTAAACAACAAATACAATGAATAATACAAAGAAAATGTTTTTAGGATTAGGAGTTTTGACAGTAATATTAGGCCTCGGAGCATTAGCAAATAGTGCAAGTGCCTACAAGGGAAATCCTTCCGTGAAAGGTCCAAATTACTCAGCAGAACGCCACACACTTATGGAAAAAGCTTTTGAGACTAATGATTACAATGCTTGGAAAAGTCTGATGCAAGGTAAAGGTAGAGTGACACAAGTCATTAATAAAGATAACTTTGCAAAATTTGCAGAAGCACATAGATTGGCTGAAAAGGGAGATCTAGCCGGAGCCCAAAAAATAAGACAAGAATTGGGTCTAAATAATGGAGCTAATCAAAATCAAAAAGCAAACAATGGTTTTGGAAGAGGAATGAATAGAGGAAATGGTCTTAATCGTTAATTAATAACAAATACATTGCCCCGAAAAATCGGGGTTTATGTATTTTAAATTGAAATACTGTTAATATTAATATATGAAAGCAAATGAAGAATTATCAGACGAAGAAATAATAGAAAAAGTCAGAACATCTGATAAAGATCTTTATGCTTTGATAATCAATAGATATCAAAAGAAACTTATACGTTATGCAAATAATCTAATAAAAAATGAGGAAAAAGCGATAGATATAGTGCAGGAATCTTTCATCAAAGCTTTTATTAATTTAAATAGTTTTGATACAAAGAAAAAATTTTCTAGTTGGATTTATCGCATAGTGCATAATCAAGTTGAAAATATAAGAAAAAAATACAAACAAGAAACTCCTCTATTAGAAGAATGGGATTTTGAAAGCAAAGATGATATTGAAAAAGACTTCGAACAAAAAGAGACAATAGAAAAAGTAGAAAAATGTTTAAAAGAAATACCTTTAATATATTCTGAACCAATTTCTCTTTATTATATTGATGAAAAATCATATGAAGAAATAAGCGATATTTTAAAAATTCCAATGGGCACCGTCGCAACCCGCATTAATAGAGCAAAAATAATAATTAAAAAGATATGTCAAAAGAACTAAATATTACAGAAAATGTAATGCAACAAATAAATGAAGGTAAAATAAAAATGAAACCTCGCATATATTTCATCGCTGGTTCTATTTTGACTTTCGTTGGATTGGTATTTTCAATTACAACTTCCATTTTTTTAATTAATTTAATAAAATTTTATTTCCGTACTCATGGCAAAATGGCAGAATACCGTTTTGAACAAATGTTGGCAAATTTCCCATGGTGGACAGCTCTATTTGCTATCGTCACTCTCCTTTTAGGAATATGGTTAATAAAAAAATATGAGTTTTCATATAAGAAAAAACCTTTTTTGATAATCATTGGATTCGTCTTGGCTATAATTTTTGTAGGTATTTTTGTAGATATAGCAGGTTTTAATGATTCAATAATTCGTAAAAACGGCAAAATGAAAAATATGATGAATGGATATTATCCTAAGGGTTATTTAAATGAAATAAGACCTAATAGATAAATCTAATGAAGTAAATAATTAAGAAAAATGCTACAATAGTTTTTAATGAAACGGACAGAAACTGCAGTAAAAACTATATATTTCAGCATCTTTGGAAGCATGGCTCTCGCCACTATAAAATGGATAGCTGGAATTTTTGGTAATTCTTATGCACTTATAGCTGATGCCATAGAATCCACGACTGATATATTATCTTCGCTACTCGTATTGTTTGGAATTAAATATTCAAGTAAACCAGCAGACAAAGAACATCCATATGGACACGGCAGAGCTGAACCACTCATAACATTCCTAGTGGTCTGTTTTCTCGTAGCTTCTGCTTCTATTATCATCTATCACAGTATAGAAAATATAAAAACTCCTCATAAACTTCCAGAAACATGGACGCTATTTTTTCTTTTAGCAATAATAATCTGGAAAGAAGCTTCTTATCGTTTAGTTTTAAAGAAAAGCAAAGAGACAAATAGTTCATCTCTCAAGGCAGACGCTTGGCACCATAGAAGCGACGCCATCACCTCAGTGGCTGCATTTATTGGTATATCTGTAGCATTGATATTAGGCGAGGGTTATGAATATATGGATGATTATGCAGCTTTATTTGCAGCAGGATTTATTTTATATAATAGTTATTTAATTTTTAGACCTGCCCTAGGAGAAATAATGGATGAACACTTACATCATGATTTGGAAAATGAAATAAGAAAAGTCTCATTGGAAGTAGAAGGAATATTGGGTACAGAAAAATGTTTAATTAGAAAAACTGGAATGTATTATCATGTAGATCTACATGCAATAGTAAATGCAGAAATAACAGTAAAAGAAGGTCATGATATATCTCATAAACTAAAAAAAACTTTACAAGAAAAGATAGAAGGTATCGGCAATGTACTTATACACATAGAACCAAAAGAATAAACTGTTATAATGACAATACAATATGTTTAAATTACCCCAAATCTTAAGATACATAATAGCTGGAAGTACAGCCACCCTCGCCAACTTAGAAACTATTTATATATGCGTAAATTATTTCCATTTATGGTATCTCATTTCCGCAGCCATAGCCTTTTGTGTCGGCGTCATCACAAGCTATGTGCTTCAAAGATTTTTCACTTTCGAAGAAAACCCTAAAACAAATACACAAAAACAATTTTCTCATTTTTTTATTTTTGCTTTAGTCATGCTCGGTTTAAACACATTGTTGGTGTATGTTTTTGTTGATATAATCAACATCTGGTATCTTTTATCACAGGCATTGGCATCTCTTATCATCGCTTTCTTGAATTATATTTATTTTAGTAAAGTTATTTTTAATAAATCTTAAATTATGTATAAAGGTAAAAAAGTCATAATAGTATTGCCAGCATTAAATGCAGAATCTACTTTGGAGCAGACAATAAATGACGTACCGAAAGATATAGTAGATGAAATCATTTTAGTAGATGATGGTAGTACAGACAACACTGTAAAACTCGCTAGAGAGCTAGGTTTGGAAGTGCATGTTCATCACAAAAACATGGGCTATGGGGCAAATCAAAAAACATGCTACAAAATAGCTTTAGAAAAAGGCGCAGACATTATCGTCATGTTACATCCAGATTATCAATATGATCCTAAAATCATAAAATATTTAGTAAGCTTCATCGAAGAAAATTATTGTGATGTAATGCTCGGTTCTCGTATTAGATCCAGAAAAGAAGCATTGGCGGGAGGTATGCCACTTTATAAATATTTCTCAAATCGATTTCTTACTTTCTGTGAAAATGTTTTAAGTGGATACAACCTATCTGAATGGCACACCGGAATGAGAGCATACAAGAAAGAAGTCTTAGAAAATATAGATTTTAAGAAAAATTCCAACGATTTCGTTTTCGATTCTCAAGTTTTATTCCAAATAATAGAAAAAGGTTATCGCATTGGAGATATCCCCGTCCCTGTCAGATATCACAAAGAAGCTTCATCTATAAATTTCAAAAGAAGTTTGAAATACGGTTTACTCACTTTGCTCGTTGCTTTTACATTTTTCTTAAAAAATTTATTTAAGAGGGATGAAAAATAAATTCTTAAAAATTTCTTTAGTAATAATCTTCATATCTTTTTTTATCCTTTTTAATTGGAATTCTTTTTCTGCGCCTTTTGAAAGAGACGAAGGAGAATATGCATATTCAGCATGGCTTATGAGAACAGACAGAATTCCTTATCAAGATTCATTCCTCCAGAAACCACCACTCATCATATACACATACCTCATGGGGCAATACATAAATCCTATATCCGTATGGCCACCTAGATTTTTGGCTAGCATCTTCACTCTTTTCACCGCATTTTTAATTTATCTAATAGCAAAAAAAGAATGGGGCGTACATGCTGGCATATTTGCTGTATTTTTATTTATATCTCTTGTGCATTTTCCACCTCTAACACCTTTTGCCGCTAATACAGAAAAATTCATGTTACTACCACTCGTCTCGCTACTCGCTCTCTTTGTCTATTATAAAGACAGCAACAAAAATTGGCCCTATGTTTTGGCCGGGATATCTGCCACTTTGGCTATATTTTACAAACCTATATCTCTACCTGTCGTACTCTTTATAATTTTATTTTGGCTATTTAAAATTTACCGTTTAGATATTTCTAAAAAAATATCTAACTTACTCAGACCATTCTTTTTAATTCTTTCTTCTTCTATTATCCTCAGTTTCATTCTCTTAATCCCATTTTTGAAAGTATTGCCAAACTTATTTCAAGAATCAATAATATTTAATCTATCTTATGCTAGTGTATTTGATAATCCTTTTTCTAATTTATTAAAATATTTAGGAAAATTTTTACATTATTGGTGGATACTATTATTCCTCTTACTTGGTTTTGTCTTTGAAAAACCAAAAAATATCTTTTATTATTTTTTATTATTGATAATCTCTATATTAACAATATTCTCGACTCCTATCGGACATTATTATCTGATCATTATGCCATTCCTCGCATTGTGCTGTGCTTCTTTGTTTGATTCTCTACTTAATTCACTAGCAAAAAATGAAAAACAAAAAACAATTTCAACAATAATATTTTTACCTATTATTTTATTTATTATGATCATCCCATTCAAGGAACAATTTTCTTTTAATCCCCAACAACTTTCTATATGGATGTATGGCACCGTAAATCCTTTCAGTGAATCACAAGAAGTCGCCAAACATTTGAAAGAAATAACAAAAGATGATGACTTGGTGTTTGTCGCTGGCTCAGAACCTCAGATTTATTATTATGCTCAAAGAAAAAGTATTTCCCGTTTTATAATCACCTACCCTTTGAATATGCCCACACCATATAGAGAAGAGTACCAGAAAGAATTGATGTCAGAATTTGAGAAAAATCCACCGAAGGCCATAATCTTGTCTACAAGAGAGATTAGTAACTTATGGGATGAAAAAAGTCCTAAAATTTTTATAAATTATTTTAATGATTTAATTTCAAAAAATTATAATATAATAGGGGGATACGTTTGGGAAACAAATGAGAAAGGACATTGGCAAGAACCGCTAGATCCTAAACTATTACAAAATGCCAGTCTAATATTATTAAGTAAAAAATAGATATGAAAGAGCAAAACGTAGAAGACATATCATTCTTAAAAGATTTAAAGCCATTTTTATGGATAATAATTACTGGTTTTGTCCTTTATTTACAGGCATTTTTCTTTGATTTTTCTTACTTAGATGACAACAATCTAATTTTGGATAATCAATTCTTCCTAAGTAAGCTTTCTAATATATTTCAATCTTTTTCTATCGATGTATTTCATATTTTCAACCACTCCGCTTTTTATTACAGACCAATGCTCACCATATCTTTCATCCTCGACCATCAGCTCGGAGGAATATCCCCTTTCATATATCATTTCACAAGTGTACTTTTACATATATTGTCTACTTGTCTGTTGTTTATATTTTTCAAAAAATTAAACTATCGAAAAGACTTATCTTTTCTTTTTTCAATGTTATTTTTGGTACATCCTGTATTGACGCAAGCCGTCGTTTGGATACCAGGGAGGAATGATTCACTTTTAGCAGTATTTTTACTAACGACTTTCATATTTTTTATAAAACATCTGAAGGAAGAAAAAGGATACAACTTACTCTGGGCTCTACTATTCTTTGGACTATCACTCTTTACTAAAGAATCTGCAATCTTTGCTTTTCCTATATTACTTTTCTACTTATTATTCTTTTACAAAAAAGAAAACAAATTACCTTTCAAAAAATTCTATTTCTTTTTCGGATCTATTTTACTTTCTATAATTTGGTTTTTATCTAGAAGCTATGTATTGAGAGATTCTACGCCTGCGACTTTACCAAATATGATAAAGTCAGTTTATTTCAACTTCCCTGCTGTCATTCAATTCTTCGGTAAAATCTTTTTACCATTCAATCTGAGTGTCTTACCGATAATGCAAGATACGACTTTTATATACGGAATAATTTCTATAATACTTTTAGGGATAATCTTTTTCCTTACAAAAAATAAGCGTTGGAATTTTATTATTTTCGGTTTCACTTGGTTCTTTGCATTTTTATTACCATCTTTTATACGTCCAAATCCATTTCTTCCTGCTGATTTTATAGAACATAGACTCTACGTTCCCATCATTGGTATTTTTATAATTCTTTTAGAAACAGATTTTATAAAAAAAATAGATTTAAAGAAAAAAACTTATCTAATAATATCAGGGTCATTATTACTTTTATTCTGCGTCATAACTCTCGTTCATAGCAGAAATTTTGTAAATAAAATAGCTTTTTGGGAAAATGCTGCCAAAAATTCACCCAATTATCCTTTGTCTCACAGGAATTTAGGGGCAATGTATTATCTAGATAAAAGAATGGATGAAGCAGAAAAAGAGTTCAAAAACGCCTTAGAATTAAACCCAACAGAAGAAATGGCACATAACAATTTAGGTCTTGTATACCTTAGCAAGGGTATGTTAAAAGAAGCAGAAGAAGAATACATTAAAGAATTAGAAGTAAATCCAAATTATGACAATGCATATTTCAATCTTGGATTATTATATTGGCAACAAAAAAAATATAAAGAAGCAGCAGATAATTGGCAAAAGACTTTAGCAATAAATGAAGGTTATGTAGATGCTTACAATGCTTTGATGATATATAACTACCAAGAAAAGAATTATAAAGAAATGGAACTTTATGCTTTTGAAGTTTACAAAAGAGGGGGCCAAATACCAGACGAAATTTTGGAAATCCTAAAAAACATAAACTAAAACTTTTTTCGGCATACGCAATATTATTTTCGTTAACCACATTCAAGTTCGAGTGCGAGCCGTGAAAAAGTATTATTTTATGTTTTTTATTTTATTTCTTTTTATTAATACAAGCTTTGATGAAGCTCGTAAATAAAGGATGAGGAGAAAGTGGACGAGCTAAAAATTCTGGATGAAATTGAGTACCCAAGAAGAATGGATGTTTAGATTTTGGAAGCTCTGCTATCTCCATCAAATGTCCGTCTGGAGAACGTCCTGAGAAAACTAAACCTTTGGCTTCCAAATCACCTATAAAAGAAGGATTCACTTCATAACGATGTCTGTGACGCTCAGTCACAAAGGCCGGTCCTTTTTTAAAATCTTTTAAGGACCGGCCTTGAAGGGAGGAGGCGTAAGATTCCTTTGCTATCGTGCCTTCGCGAAGGAGTGCTTTGTATTCACCTAAACGCATAGAACCTCCGTAAGAATTTCTCTTCAAAATCTCTTTTTGAGATTCCATCACATCAATAACGAGATTTTTAGAATTAGGATTAACTTCTTTTGTATTTGCATCTTTCAAACCCAAAATATTTCTAGCATATTCGATGACTATCATTTGCATTCCATAACAAAGACCAAAATAAGGAATCTTATTTTCGCGAGCAAATTTGATAACACTTAGATTGCCCTCTACTCCGCGAGAGCCGAAACCACCTGGAATTATTATCCCATCATATTTTTTAAGATCTTTTAATTTAGCTGGATTCTTTTCAAAATCAGTAGAATTGAGCCAAGTCATCACTGGCTTTCTATTTTGTAGATAACTAGAATATTTCAAAGCTTCAATAACAGAAAGATAGGAATCTGATAATATAAAATCTCCTGTCTCAAAATATTTTCCTATCATCGCTATCTTCACGACTTCTTTTCCATTGTGTGCATGTTTGGCAAAATCTTTCCATTTCTTCCATGCTTTATCATCAGCTTTTTTTGTTTTAATATTTAAAATCTCACAAAGCTTCTCTGAAAGTTTTTCTTTTTCAAAATTTATAGGAATATCATAAATACTATCTACATCTGGAGCAGAGATGACATTACTTGGATGCACATTACAGAAAAGAGAAATCTTTTCTTTCCTTTTGTCATCTAAGCTCGAAGATGCTCTGGCTATCAGTATATCTGGCTGGATACCTGAAGCATTCAATGTCCTCACTGCATTTTGGGTTGGTTTCGTTTTCATTTCACCTATCTTTTGAGGTGTAGGCAAAAATGAAACCATCACAAAAGCTGTATTCTTTGGATTTTCTAATTTCAACATTCTGGCTGCTTCCAAGAAAAGCATATTTTGATATTCACCAACAGTTCCACCGACTTCAATGACGACGACATCTGCAGAAGCATTTTTCCCTGCTTCTTTAATTCTTCCTATTACTTCAAGAGGAATATGAGGAACAACTTCTACACATTTACCTTTATATTCAAGATTTCTTTCTTTTTCTATAACTGATTTATAGACACGCCCCGTCGTCATATAATTCAAACGAGTCAAATTGATATCAAGGAATCTTTCATAGTTGCCCATGTCTTGGTCTGTCTCATCTCCATCTTTCAAAACAAAAACCTCACCGTGTTCTGTGGGGTTCATAGTACCTGCATCTACATTTATGTATGGATCTATCTTTATTGATGTCACATTCAATCCACGATTCTTTAATATGAGGCCAAGAGAAGAAGAAGTAATACCCTTTCCGACTCCAGAAATAACTCCCCCTACTACAAATATGTATTTTGTTTCTTTTTTTGTCATTATTTATTTTTTAAATTAAAATAAAATTATTTATTTAAATATTTTCTAATCGCTATTAAACTTGAAATAATACCCAATGAAACTCCTGACAATAAAATAATCACAGTAATTTGAAATAAATTTGAAACATAATAACTAAAAATATTCATACCCAGAAAGTTCGTCATGGTGCGTCCGAGATAAATAGTCGTTGGAATAAACAAAAGGATAGTTATGATTGTAGCAATGGCCCCATATATAGCACCCTCTACCATAAATGGACCTCTCACTCTCATTTTACTAGCTCCGACTAAACGCATCACACTTATTTCTTCTTTAGATATAAATATAGCTAATCTTATGGTGTTGAAAGTGACAATTATAGAAATGACGATGAGAATTAGAGTGACTAAAAATCCTAATTTTTGTGCTCCTGAAATAATATTATTTAATCTATCTATTACAATTTTATTTTGATGGTAATTTATTTTATCTACAATAGAAGCAGAACCTAAAACTAAAGCATTATCACCTTTCAAGAAGTTAGCGATACTTTCATATTGAGAAACTTCTTTGGCTTTCACATTTAAATACGCACCGAGTGGATTATCTTTTATCTCATCTAAGGCTTGAATAGTAGGATAATCACTCTCATGACGTTCACGGAAGAGACGCAATGCTTCTTCTGCACTAACATAAGAAACTTCCTTTACTTCTGGGAGATTTTCTAATGATCCTTTTAGTGACAATATCTTATCCTCCGGAGCTTTAACATTAAAATAAATAGTTACATCTACTTTGTCTTTTATTTCATTAAGAGAAAAATTAAGTACTGCTTGCAAAAGTATAATACCAGTAATGACAGACAGAGTGATGGTGACGACGAGCACTGCTGCAAAAGAAACTAAACCACTTCTGGTAAAATTAAGAAATCCAGCCTTTATAACTCTTTTTAAATCAATCATCATCATATGTTTGGATTATATAATATACTTACCACTCTTGTCATCTCTAATAACTTTACCCTTTTCCATTGTGATTACTCTCTTCTTTATGGAATCGATAACTCCTCTGTTGTGCGTAGTCAGTATAACGGTCGTACCCAGATCATTAATCTTTTTCAAAATCTGAATTATTTCATAAGTATTAATTGCATCTAGATTACCAGTAGGCTCGTCTGCGATAATGAGCTCCGGTTGATTGATGATGGCACGGGCTATAGCAAGACGTTGTTGTTCTCCACCAGACATCTGATGAGGGAAATGATGCATTTTGTCCTTCAAATCTACAAGTTCTAATACATGGGGGACATCGCTCTCTATTTCTTCATTTGTTTTACCTACTGCTTCCATAGCAAAAGCTATGTTTTCGTAAGCTGTCTTATTTGAAAGCAACTTAAAATCTTGAAAAACCACCCCTATCCTTCTTCTTAAGTTAGTTAGATCTTTATTTTTAAGCTTAAATACATTTATAGACTCAAAAAACACCGTTCCTTCATTTGGAACATCGTCTGCTAAAATCATTTTGATAAGAGTCGTCTTTCCTGCGCCAGAATGTCCTACTATGGATACAAATTCCCCTGCAGTGATGGTGAGAGTGACATCATCCAATGCCAAAGAATCTTTATTGTAAACTTTTGAAACATTATTAAAATAAATCACCTCCCTATTTTAACATAGATCCTTTTCTGCTTCAATAAATAAATCTAAATCACCATCGAGTACTTCATCTACATTTGAAGTTTCAGCATTTGTACGATGATCTTTGACCATTTTATATGGATGTAATACATAAGAACGTATCTGACTCCCCCATTCTATGTCTGTGCCATAATTTTTATTATATATTTCTTCTATACTTTTTTGTTCTTCTTCTGCTTTTTTAAATATTTTAGCTAAAAGTATCGCCATCGCCCTTTCTCTGTTTTGTTCTTGAGATCTTTCTTCTGAAGAATGTGCAGAAATATTTGTAGGAATATGTACCAACCTCACTGCCGTCTCTCTCTTGTTCACATTCTGACCACCAGGGCCACCTGAACGACTATATTCTATTTTTATATCTGCTGGTGGAATATTAAAATCTTTTTCTTCTAATTTTGAAAATTTTGGCAATACTTCCACAAGAGAAAAAGAGGTGTGCCTCAACTTTTTCGCATTAAAAGGAGAAATCCGCACCAATCGATGCACTCCTCCTTCGTTCTTTAACATTCCATAAACATTTTTACCTTTTATTTCAAAAGAAACATTTCTGTAACCACCATGATCATTCTTATGTTCATGAATAAAAAATATTTCCCAAGCATTCTTGCTAGCATATTTCATGTACATATTTAAAAGCATAGAAGAAAAATCTTCTGCATCATCTCCTCCAGCACCAGATACTATCGTAACAATTGCATTGCCTTTATCATATTTTTTTGCACCAACAATCTTGTCTTTTAATTCTGCAATTCTTTTTAAAGTTGCTTGAGCTTTATTCTTGTCATTCCAAAAATCAACTTCCTGCATCTGCTTCTCTAAATTTTTTATTTCATTTTCTAAATCATTGTTCATAATTATATATTTTTTATTTTTGGGAAAAATTTTGCTGGAAGATGTTCAAAATAATCATCGACATAAGGAGCCATCGAATCACAGGCCAAAAAACAACAAACTATTTCTCCATTTTTATTTTTTAAATCTTTTAATTTATTTTTCTTTTTGTATTCTTTCAACTTTTGCAATATCGCTGCCAATTGCATGCCGGTCGAAGGGCCGACAAAAAGACCCAACCTTATGAGCTCCAGACTTTTCTCGAAAGCAGGCTGTGATGACATAGGCACTACTTCATCTACTACCTTTTTCCAATCAATACCTAATTTATGAATCATCACTTCATTTCTAGGGCCAGGGATAGAATGACCTTTTTTGATAGCCGTGCCTACTACTTTTATATTAGGATTCTTTTCTTTTAAAAAACCCCCAGCACCCACAATAGTGCCAGCAGTACCTATAGTAGAGACAAAAATAGAAAGCTTTTCCCCAAATTGATGCCACAATTCTTTACCTATATATTCTCTAGAAGATTCTACATTCCCAGGATTAATATATTGATGTAGATTATGCCAACCCTTTTTACTACCCAATTTTTTAGCATCACAAATACCACCATCACCACCAAATACCTCTGGGCAAGGGTCACCATGAGATATCAAAAGATTTGTACCAACAAGCTGCAACATTCTCTTTTTGTGTTCTGGCACATCAGAAGTGATGATCGCGTGCATTTTAGGTATACCAAAATATTGAGACAATATTGTGAGAGATAGGGCGGTGTTGCCAGAAGAATACTCTACTAAATTTTTTATTTTTGAAAGTTTATTTTTTTCTATATTAGAAAGCATCATGTATGATGGCAAAGATTTTATATTTCCTAGAGGAGCAGAGTGGACGAGCTTCACAAAAATTCTAACTTTATCTTTTTTAAAAGGATTTAGAGAAGATGGTAATTCTACTATTGAAGTCATTCCAAAATTTTTCGGCAAAAGAAAAGATCTTATCGCATCTTCTCCTTCGTAAACTTTTTTATTATTTTTTATTTCATTTTTTTTCATGAGCCACCCCCGAGGATCGAACTCGGGACCCCGTCTTTACGAAAGACGTGCTCTACCAACTGAGCTAGGGTGGCACCCTTTCTAGAGCCGTTGCGCGGGATTGAACCGCGGACCTCGATATTACCAATATCGTGCTCTACCAACTGAGCTACAACGGCTTAACATTTTTAAAAAACAATTCCCTATTTATATTAGTTTATCCCCACACCTTTTACAAGTGAAAGGTGTGGGGATTTATTTTAAATAATTTTGCAAAAAAAATCTTTGCAAATAAATACCAAAAATAAAAACAGTGGAAAGTGTGGATAAGGTGGATAAATGAGCTTTATTAAAAAAATAAAAAAATATATAATCTATTTAACAAATTAATATTTAAAAAAATTAAATAAAAAAATGGAAACAAAAATAAAAATTAATAAGAAAGTTGTAGTCGGAATATTTGTACTAGCATTCTTTCTTGTCGTCCAGTTTTATTCTCTCATCGAAACAGCCATCGCAGCTTCTGCTACAGACAATGTCATCGTCACTCTTGATGTCACTTCTGGTATCACTATCTCTGACGGAGCAGCTGTCACCATGGCACCAAATCTAGGTATCGCCGCAGACCAATCTATCGGCACCTCATCTTGGCTCGTCAAAACAAACGCTGTCAATGGATACACTCTCGCTGTCAAAGCTTCTGCTTCTCCTGCTCTCGTAAGTGGAGCAAACAGCTTTGCTGATTACACTGAAGGTACTCCTGGAACTCCAGATGTATGGAACGTACCATCCGGCAGTAAAGAATTTGGATATTCTGCATATGGAACAGACACTCCCACAGCTACTTGGGGTACAGGAGCTTCTTGTGGAGCTGCTGGAGTACCTACAGCAACTTTAAAATATGATGGATTCACTACTTCTGATAACACAATAGCTACTAGAGCTACTGTCACTCCTACTACAGGAATAACAACGACAATTTGTTTTGCTGCTGAACAAGATACAGTGTATGCCCCTTCTGGAACCTACACAGCTACCATCACAGCTACTGCAACAACATTGTAATTTTCAGTTACCCACATATTAAATATCAAAATGAAAAAACTTTTTTATATAATCGCCATATCAATGATCTTTGGTACTGTCATAGCGCCAAAGTTTTCTTTGGCGTTTCAGAAGAGCAAAATGGAGATGGTTCCTCAAAATGATTTCGTCGTAGAGCCAGGTAAAACCGAAGTTTTCTTAAACCCTGGAGACAATATGGTGAAAAATATTACCATTACTAATCGTATAAACAAAACAGTTAGATTCAAATTGACCACCGAAGACTTCGTCGGGACAAATGATCCCAAACAACCTGTCCTTCTTTTAGGAGATGATCACAGTCCATATTCTTTAAAAGATTTTATCGTTCCTGAAATACAAGAATTTTCTCTAGAACTTGGAGAAAAGATAACTATTCCTATCACCATATCCGTACCTACAAATGCAGAACCAAGAGGATATTATGGGGCTTTGATTGTTTCTAATGACCCAGATAAACTCGAAGGTGAAAACTCTCAAGAAATAGAAGGTAAAACGAGAATCATTTCTAGAATAGGTTCTTTATTTTTACTCAAAATAAATGGTGAAGGAAAAGAAGAAGGAAATATTGAAGAATTTAAATTGATAGGCCCAGAACAAACTTTCTACAGTGAAAGACCAGAAGGTTTTGAAATCGCATACAAAAATACAGGTAATGTGCACCTTGTCCCCTATGGAACGATCGCTATCAAAAATATTTTTGGGAAAATAGTAAAGACATTACCAGTAGATGCTTATTTTGTTCTTCCAGATTCTATAAGATATAGAGAAATAAAATGGGAGGATGGTTTTAGCTTAGGAAGATATACTGCGAATATACATCTAAACAAAGGCTACAATAATGAATATCAAGATATGAAACTAGCATTTTGGGTAATACCTTGGAAGATACTGATAATCGCCTTCATAGCTCTGGCTCTCATAATAGGCGCTCTATATTATCTCTTGACGCGGTTTGAATTAAGAAAAAAGTAAAAAATGAAAAATATAATTCCATCTTTTCAAAAGAAAAGAAGTATTATGACATTCCTCTTTTTGCTCTTACTCATAATACCTCTATATAAAATATTTGCTGAAACAATGCAAAGCAACACATATCGTATCATGTCTGATACTGTAAATGTCGGCGGTACTGATGTGTCGGGTTCTACAAATTATAATCTAGGAGACACATTAGGAGAGATAGGTACGGGAGATTCAAATAGTGCAAATTATTTTTTACGTGCTGGTTTTTGGCAAATGCAAGAAAGCTATATCGCTCTATCTAGCCCTTCTGATTTGGCCCTCACCCCGATAGGTGGGATAAATGGTGAAGGAAGTGAAGGCACGATGTCTTGGACAGTCACCACAGATAATTTTGCAGGATATAGCATGAGTATAAATGTGACGAGTGTCCCCGCTTTGAGATCAGTCACTGATTCTTTTGATGATTATACACCCGCTTCTTCAGATCCTGATTATAATTTTTCAATAGCTTCAACGACTTCGGAATTCGGATTTTCTCCTGAAGGAGTAGACACTTCTGCCAGATTTAAAGATAATGGAGCATCTTGTAATGTAGGAACAAACGAAACACAAGCAAAATGTTGGGATGGTCTTTCTGTCTCTCCTAAAACAATATTTCAAAGGACTACGAGTAATCAGACAAGCGGGAGCACAGCCACTGTACGATTCAGAGCAGAATCTGGCGCAAATCATATACAGACATCAGGTAGCTATTCTGCCCCAATTATCGTAACAGCTGTCACACTATAAAATGAAAAATATAAAGAGAACAACTTTATCTTTTATTGCAATAATTCTATTTAATATTAATATCTCCTCTGTTTTAGCTCAAAATAACTCAATACAGGTAGAATTAGGTGTAATCGGCTGTAATAACAATGGGATATGTGAAGTCGGAGAATCTATAGCTTCTTGTCCAGTCGACTGTGCTGTCGTCATACCTCCACAACCCCCTGAAGCTCCTGGAAGTGTCGCTTTTCCTCAAGACATAGTCATTCTCAATTTGGCTATACAACCAAATTTTACGAATGCTTTTATAACCTGGAACAGTTCTGAAAGTGCAATAAGCACTATAAGATGGGGTGAAACTACAGAAGTGAGAGAAGGAACGTTAAAAAGTATTGTTTATGCTTTAAATCACAAAGTAGAGTTGATAAACCTTAAGCCAGGAACAATGTATTACTTCACGATCGAGAGTACTGGAGTAAATGGCAAAAACAGTACTCACCCACCTACTTATTTCTTTACTAAATTTCCAAAAGACACTACCCTCCCTTCAAACCCTCGTAATGTAAAAACATTTGCTGATATAAATGGAATAACTTTGACCTGGGAAAATCCTAATGAGGAAAATTTTTCATATGTGCGTATTATGCGACACGAAGACAGATTTAGAGGAAATCCATATTTAGGTAAATTAATTTATGAAGGAGATGAAGAAAGATTTTTAGATAAAAATGTCATACCGGGCAAAAAATATTTTTATACTTTATTTTCTAGGGATATAAATAAAAACTTTTCTTCTGGAGTTGCTGTTTCTGAAACAGCTTATTTAAAAAATAAATTACCTCCTGTAAAAGAAGAACCTACCGAAAAACCAATTGAGACAAAAAAGGAAGAAGACATCGTCACTCCATCAAAAGAAAAAGAAACAAAAAAAAACACCACCCCACTCCAACCAAACATTGGAGTACCCCTCCTTGATAAAGGAGGGGTAAAAAAGAGTGATATCGCTTTTTTTGTACATCAATACAATCAAGTTGTCGAAGAACTTTTGCCTAATAAAAAAATAATTATAGATGGAAACAAAAGTACTATCGTAGATACTGATTCAAAAACTTTAGCTGATGACTTTTTAAATGTGTTTGACGAAAACAAAAAATTAATTGCTCAATATTTATTCTCTTTCAATAAAGATAGTATGCGCTATCAAAGTGTGATCTCTCCCCTAGAAAAACCGGGAACATATTTCATAGAAATTTTTAGATATAGAGAAAATATTTTAACAAAAATAGCTGAGGGAACTCTTTTTGTGGAAGGAAATTTCATCGCAAAAAATGAAAAATCTGTAAACAATTTTCAATATATTTATGAAAATTACTTTTTATATATATTAATTCTACTTCTAACACTATTTTTAATAATTGTCTATCTCCTCTTGAGACGAAAAAAGCAAGAAAAACAAGGCTAAAAAACCACCAATTTTGTAAAAATGTAAGGGCCGTCCTTACCCCTCTAAAAATGTGGATAACTAGTGGATATGCTGTTCATTATCTACTATAATATAAGGGTATAAAAAAATATCGGATACCCGAGATACAGATTTTTTACACCTCGGACATCCGAGAAAGTATTATATATCTTTACAAAAATGGGAAATCTTAAAAAAGCACTATCTTTAAATCAAGCTTCAAAAATTTCTGGCTATCATCCAGATTATTTGAGTGCTTTAATACGTAAAGGAGAGATAAAAGGAGAGAAAATCAGTGGAAGTTGGTTTACGACAGAAGAAGAAATAAAAGACTACATTTTCAAACAAAAAATTAGACACAAAAGATTAGATATCGGAGGCTTCCTATCCCCTAAAAGAACGGGTAAGGTTTTTGTCCTTACTAGTGTTTTATTCTTAGCTACCATTTTAGCAGTAATTTATATTTACGGAAAAACAGCGCAAGTGCATTTAGAAGAAGGAAGGAAAACTCTTTCCACTGATGTTGAAGTAGTTGAGTAGTAGAAAGTTTGTAAAGTCATAAAGTTATAAAGTAAAAAATGTTAAAAACAAAATTACAAATAAATAAAATAAATACAACAAAGATTATCTTTGCAATATTTATTTTAATTTTTGTATTCTCCCCTTTTGCAAAAGGAGAAGCTGCAATAAATAAACAAATCAATTATCAAGGTAAACTCACTGGAAGTAGTGGAGTCGCTGTATCAAACGGAACATATAACATGGAATTCAAACTGTACACTGTAAGTTCTGGTGGCACAGCTATCTGGACAGAGACAAGAACAGATGCAAACAAAGTCCAAGTGACGAGCGGACTCTTTAGTGTGCTATTAGGAGAGGTTTCTACTTTGGACAATGTTGATTTCAATCAGACACTTTATTTAGGAGTAAACATCGGAGGTACAGCTGTCTCTCCTGCTTGGGATGGTGAAATGACCCCACGTAAAAAACTCGGAACAGTGCCTAGTGCTGTTGTCGCAGAGAAAGCTATAAACATACTTGGTGGTTCTGCAGGATATGTTCCCTTCCAAACAGCTGCAAACACAACTTCATTTTCATCCAATTTCTTTTGGGATAATTCTACAGCAAAATTAGGTATCGGGACAACGGCACCAGTACAAAAATTAACTATATCGGGTGGCAATATAAAACTTGATGATAGCTATTATCTTGATTGGTCAAATGGAAGTGAAAGAATTACAGGTACAGGTTTAAGTGGAAACTATTCATTAAAATTTGAAACCTACAATGGCAGTGCATTGACAGAAAAAATGAGAATCCTAGGAAACGGTAATATAGGTATCGGGACGACAGCGCCTAATGCACTTTTGCATCTTTCTGGATCTGCAGGATCAAATGGACCAAATTCAGGTTTAATATTAAATGCATCTTATGGTTTGGGTACTTCAGTAAACAACATTGATTTTAGAATTAATGGAAATGCAATCAGAGCTGCATCTCTTGGTGCTGCAGCTAATGTTGGAGGAGCTGATTTAACATTTTACACTTCATCAAACTTTGCGACAACAGATGCCACAGAAAAAATGAGAATCGACAAAAACGGCAACGTAGGTATCGGGACAACGGCACCAGGATTTAAATTAGATGTTAACGGAATATCTGCGGCAAATCAGTTTTATTCAGGAGGAGTTAATATAACTAGTAGCGGTATCTGGGGTGTAGGTAGTAGTGCTGAAGCTTTAATTGGTTTTGGAAGTGCTCAAGCAGGAGGAGCAAGACCCTGGAATTTTTCTTCTGGCGGAACTGGTAAAACAGGTGGTTATTTTACCTGGAATATAGATACAGTAGAAAAAATGCGTCTTGATAATTCCGGCAACGTCGGCATCGGGACGACAGCGCCGGGGGCAAAGCTGCATGTTGAAGGAACTAATGAAATTTTATCTTTAACAGGAACAACTCCTTATCTTCGTTTCTTTGCAAATCCATCACAAAGTTATATTGGTTCTGGTTCTGGCTTGGTTTCTGGTATGGCAGTTACAGATTTAGCAATACGCTCTGCATCAAATATTGGTTTTTCAATTGGGACAAGTGAAAAGGTTAGGATAGATAGTAGCGGTAACGTCGGCATCGGGACGACGGCACCAGTAGAAAAATTAAATGTAAATGGAAACATCAATATTACTGGCGGAGAATTAAGAATGTTTAACAATTCTACAGTTTTAGCTGCAACTTCATCTAACTTATTATCAATCAACAACGGTGGATTTAGTAATGTAGCTATAACAAACGGTAATATCGGCATAGGAACAACGACACCAGCTTACAAATTACACGTAAATGGCGTCGCTTATTCTTCTTCTTATTTCTATGCTCCTGAAGGTATATTTACATCAGTACAAGCAAATAAAGTATTTCCAACTTCTTCTGTAGATTTACGATTACAAACTAGAGATAACACAGATAATATTTTATTTGAAATAGATACAAATGCTCCTTCAGAAAAAATGAGAATCACCTCAGCAGGCAACGTCGGTATCGGGACGACGGCACCAACATACAAATTACAAGTTGCGACAGCAGTAAATTCTGCTGGAATTGTACATTCAAATTCATCCAATGGAACTAGAGTCTATACATTTATTGATTCTTCTGATAACGGATTATTACTTCTAAAAAATAGTAGCAATATCGATAATATAAATTTGAATACTGGTGGTAATAGTTATTTAAACGGTGGCAACGTCGGTATTGGGACAACAGCTCCAGGACAAAAGCTTGATGTAGTAGGAGGAAGTATAAGAACAGATAATCAATTAATTTCTACAATAGCAACAGGTACTTCCCCATTATCCATCTTATCTACAACAAAAGTCACAAACTTAAATGCCGACATATTAGATGGATATCATTATAATTCATTTATTCCAGTAAGTGGTTATCACTTTACAAACGGATATTTGATAGCGACAGACATCTCTGCAGCAAGCAACACAATGTTTAGTGTAGAAATAACCGGAAATAGCTATGGGGATGGAAAACCGATTCATATAACACTTCAAGGATACAACTATACTGCAGGAGACGCTATCATAAATTATTCTGGAGTCGCAGAAGATTGGACCAGAACCGTAAAAGCATTCAACTATAATGGATACTTATATTTCTGGCTCGATCAAAGTTCTTCATTCCAATCCATCACTGCTTATGTAAAAAATACAATGGAAACAAATAATGTAAATCATGTCACAGCTATCACCAACGAAGTAGAGCCAACAACAGGCACAACCAGAAAAGTTTCTATAGTTCCAAAACAAATTTGGAATTCTGGAAATGATGGAGTTGCTTCTACATTGGATGCTGATTTGTTAGATGGACAACATGGTTCATATTATCAAACTGCTTTGACTAATCCTGTCACTGGCACAGGTACAACAAATTATCTTTCTAAATTTACTGGTACTTCTACTTTAGGAAATTCTTTAATTTTTGATAATGGAACTAATGTGGGTATTGGGACGACGGCACCAACTCAAAAACTTTCTATAAATGGTTCAGTAAACATGATTTCTAACGGTGCAATAACTTTTGAAAATACTAATAATAATGGAAATTGGTATATAAGAAATTCTGGTACAAATTTAGCATCATTAGATTTTGGAATTGGAGCTGTTGGTGCGAGTGACAAAATAAGATTTGATAGTAACGGCAACGTCGGTATCGGGACGACAGCGCCAGGAGCAACCTTGGATGTTGCTGGAACAATTAGAACAACTTCAACAATCACAACTGGTTCATATTTTTATAATAATTCAGCTTCTGATGCTAATAAATATCTTACAAACACGCCAGGGCCAAGCTATATGGGTTTTAGAGGACATGGAATAAACAATAATACAAATTCAGTATTATCAATTGGTTATACAACTTTACCATCTACTCTAATTTCTCCTGTCTTGTCGGTAGTTGATAATGGTAACGTCGGTATCGGGACGACGGCACCAACTCAAATGTTACAAATTGGAGGAAACACTACATCTTCCATAGGAATGAGGATAGCTCCTGCTGGCGCAAATTGGGACATAGTCACTGATGGCAGTCAGGGCTTAAACATTAAAAATGGAAATGGGAATTATTTAACTTTCATTAATTCATCACAAATATCTTCTTTTACAGGAAACGTCGGTATCGGGACAACAGCGCCAACCGCAAAATTAGATATAAATAATGGGGTAAATCGTACAAACAATCCAACTAGTTTAATAGTTGCTGGCACTGGAGTACTTGGAACAACAGCTGGTAGTTACCTATATCCGTCAGAAACAATATCAAATGCCGGAAATACTTTAAGGCTACAAACAACAGCGTACCGTAGAGATGCTGGAAGTACATGGTTCGGGGCTGGTTTCAGAATACAATATGCTGTAGACAATAGTTTTACAGATGGAACTGGTTCTTTCTTAGAAATGGGTGGACGAACTGACACAACTCCTTATATATCATTAGGTACTTCTGGAGCTGATAGAATTTATATTAATTCTTCTGGCAACGTCGGTATTGGGACAACAAGTCCAAGTGGAAAATTGGAAATAAATGGTGGAGCTTATGATTCTTCACTTGTTATTACAACAAATGTTTCTAGTGGTGCTGATATTAAATTAAATCAAACAGGAACAAATGGAAGGGAGTGGCATATAACTTCAACTGGAAGCTCAAATGCAATGAGTGCTGGAGGTTTACAATTTTATGATGACACTGCTGGTGCTTTTAGAATGGGTATTCAAGGATCTACTGGTAATGTCGGGATAAATACGGGGAATCCACAAGCAAAATTACATATTTATAATGCTACAGCTGGTGGATTAAATGAAACCATCCGTTCTCAGGGATATTGGTCTGCTCCAGGTTCTGGTTCTTTAATCAGATTCACTAATTATCATGCTTCCGGAACCACCCCAAACACAGGCGAATACAACTTAGCTGGAATAGGAGGGTTAGATGATAATGGAGGTTGGGGTGGTTCTTTATACTTCCAAACAGCACCGACAGGTACAGCAGGTGGAGCAGCGTTACAAACCAGAATGACAATCAACCCTGCCGGTAACGTCGGTATCGGGACGACGAGTCCAGGAACTAAATTAAACGTAATTGGTAATATAGCATCTGAAAAATCAGCAGGTGGATATGTATCCTCTTTATTTTGGCAGGGCAATGATCCAGCAATCGGTTATTATTCGGAAAATGGTTTGCTTTTTGGTACTGAAACTACAATGGTAGGTGGGGCTTTTAGTGAAAAGATGAGGATAACAAACGCAGGCAACGTCGGCATCGGGACGACGGCACCTGCTCAAGCATTAGATGTGGCTGGTGTCATCAATGCTTCAACAGGATTTAGAATAGGAAATGCTGCTACTTCTGGTAATTATCTCCGAGGAAATGGAACAAATTTTGTTTCAAGTGCCATTCAAGCTGGAGACGTCCCTACCCTAAACCAAAATACCGCTGGTTATGCTGCACTCTTGGTGAGTGAAGACAATAGAACAATTTCTCCAAGCGAGCTAGCTATCAACCGATTAAAATTTGGTTTTACTAGTTGGGCAAACAACGACAGCTCTCCTTATGCAGATTTCTTGCATTTGAGAAGTTACGCTGATTCCTCAGGAGGAGCTGACAACTTAATAATGTTCAACAAGAGTGTAATAGCAATGAGAATCTATCAGCAAACATTCGGTTCTGCTACTGCATATTCTTCTTATAGAGATGTCATAACAACAAACACAAGCGCAAGTGGTACTGCAAATTATTTACCTAAATTTTCTAGCGGAACAACAATTGCAAATTCATTAATTTTTGATAACGGAACTAACGTGGGTATCGGACTCACTAATCCTGAAGGTAAAATGCATATTATTGGCATGAATAGTGCCTTCCCTGCTACTACGGGAACCGTTCAAACTGGATTAGAGGCTCGATTTCAACCTTATGACTCTAACGGAGTATTAGACATAGGTGTTAACTCTGGAAGTGGAGCTTGGTTGCAATCAACTAATCGAACTAGTTTAAGTAGCAATTACCCATTGTTATTAAATCCAAATGGAGGCAACGTCGGTATCGGGACGACAGCGCCAGCCACAAATCTTGATGTAGTCGGAGATATAAGAGCAAGTGATACTTCAGGAAATTATATTTATCTTGACACGACAGGTGCAAATCCAGGCATCGTTTCAAATTCTAGCAGGTCAATCAATATACAACCTGGGTCAGGCCTAACCACTTTTTATACCTCAGGTACTGCCGGTACTCTTCAAATATATGATGGTAGTTCTTCATATCCGATTATATTGAGAGCAGGCGGTAATAGTATATTCAATGGTGGTAGCGTCGGTATCGGAACTGCAAGCCCTGCTTCAAAATTACATGTCTACGACAACAACGCAACCACAGATCACACTATCGGACTTACGATAGAACAAGCAGGTACAGGTGATGCAAAATTACAATGGCTCACGACAGGCGTGACACGTTTTGGAATGGGTATAGACAATAGTGATGGAGATAAATTAAAAATATCTGCAGCCACAGACTTAAGTACAAACAATGTTTTGACAATCGATTCTTCTTCTAATGTCGGTATCGGAACTGCAAGCCCTGGAGTACTTTTGCATTTATCAAAAAATGGAACAGCAAGCACACAAACAGTAATGGCTGTTTTAGAATCTGTCACCTCTCAAAGGCCAGTATTACAATTTAGTGAAGGTGGCTATGGTTTGACTAGTGGGATGAGCATTGAATACGATGGCAGGAGTGGAGGAAGAGCAAATCTATTAAATATAAATGATATTAATGGTGTAGCAATCGGAACATTCATGAGTGGCGGGAATTTTGGAATTCAAACTACATCCCCTACTGCAAATTTGACAGTCGCTCAAAGCACAGCAGGAGTCGGAACAGTTTCAAATACAGCAGGAGGAACGACAGTCACAGGTAATGGCACAGAATTTACAAACACATTTAAAGTCGGAGATACCATAACAGTCGGAGGACAAACTGTCGCTATTTCAGCTATCGCGAGTGACACTAGTATGACAACTGCAGCCATAACAAATGCAAACACAAACGCTGCATACACATTAGTAGGTGGAACAAGAATGGTTGTAAAAGGTAATGGAAATGTTGGCATTGGTTTAACGAATCCTTCTGCAAGACTTCATATTTCTGAAGCAGGACCAGCATATGATTGGGACTCGTTGAGAGTAGATTTTCAAGCAAATGGAAATTTGAATAGTTTAAATTCTTCAGCTGGTAGATTCATAAATACTCTCGCACCAAGCTCTCAATCTTATGCTATCGGTTCATTAGGAGAAGCAATAAAAACAGGGCACTATGGCTACACGGCCACAGGAGCAGAAGGTCGTGGAATATATAGAAGTAATTCTTTAGGAACAAGCTTAGCTTCATTAGATTTGTACGGTGTTAGTGGTAAAGTGTCTGTCGAAGGCACAGGAGCAAACACAATCAATTCAGGAAAATCTTTGTATGCTTATGCCAACGTAGACGCTGGAAATATTTTAAGTACTTACTGGGGAGTTTATGTAAAATCTCCATCAGGAACAGGAACGATAACAAACAAATACGCATTAGTCACAGAAGCAGGTGCGGGAAACGTGGGAATTGGTTTGACTAACCCAGGCTTCCCTCTCGCAGTGCAAGGAACAATACAAGGAAGAGGCATAGCTTATTTCACTCAAGCTTCACCAACAAATTCTCTAGCGATAGATGCAACTTCAACAACTTTACACAAAATTTATACAAACAATGCTGGTATTGATTTATCTTTGGGAACAAATAGTTCAACTTCACAATTATATTTACAATCTGCAGGCAACGTCGGTATCGGGACAACGAGTCCAGGAGCAAAATTAGATATCCTCGGATCAAATAGTGCAATGGCCTTAAATCTCAGAAGTTCTAGTGGCCAAATTCAATTTTTCCCATACAGTGATAATAAAAATTACATAGAAAGCGTAGACGGTACTGGTACAGCTTCACAACTTCTCTACTTCACTGGATACAGTGGAACAGCAGGAACATTTTCTTTTAATGGCAACGTCGGTATCGGGATGACTTCACCAACTTACAAATTAGATTTGCAAGGATCAGCTTGGAACAATATTGCACGTATATATTCTACAGGTAGCTCTAGTGGCTTAGACTTTTATGATTCTGGAGTAAGACGTGGTGTTGTTTATAGTGATTCTAGTGGTTTTGGATTATTAAATAGTGCTACTAGTTGGGCTATTAAAATACCTTACGGTACAGGTAATGTTGTCGTAGAAAATGGAAATATGGGTGTCGGAACATCAAGCCCAAGTGCAAAATTAGATGTCGTTGGAAATATAGAATTAGGAGCAGCTGTCGGCACCACTAGATATATCTTAACAGACGAAACAAACACCGGTACTGGAAAAGTCGCAATACAAGCAGGAGCTGGTTCAGCAGCCTTTGGTGGTGCTATAAATCTTTATGCTCAAGCACATGCTACAAATCCTGGATGGGTACAAATTGGTATTGGTTCTGGGGCTGGAAGTGGAGGGACAGAAGGAAGATTTACTGTAAACAATCAAGGACTAGGTGGAGGAACTGATGTCTTCACAGTATTAAGAACAGGTAACGTCGGCATCGGGACGACGGGGCCGAGTCAGAAATTGGAAGTTAATGGTAATGCATTAGTAACAAAACTTGGAATCGGTCAACTTGATGCCGCGAATTATGTGTTGGATGTAGGTGGTGCGGCGAGAATCTCTTCAAGCGGAAATGTGAATTTTAATCAGGCAAGTGGCGCTGCGACTTTTCATGGACAAGTAAATTTCCCTGGGTCAGGGGTTTGGCAAACAAGCGGCAACGTCGGCATCGGGACGACGAGCCCAAATCAAAGATTAGAAATTGGTAGTTCCGGAAATTACCAAATGCGCATAGGTAATGGTTCTACCGCTGCTTATTCATATGATTTTGGAAGAAATACAACAGATGGTTTATTTTATTTATACGGAAATCAAACTGGAGCAAACGGATATGTTTTTAGTGGAATAAATGGTGAAAGAATGAGAATAAATGAAAGTGGTAACGTCGGCATCGGGACGACAGCACCTGGAACTAAATTAGATATTGCTGGAACCATGCACACAACAGGCCTATATACTGCGAGCGCGGGTATCCAACTTGAAGGTCAAAATTTAGGCTGGGATCAAAGTGGAGTTAGATCTTGGACAATGGGAACAGCTGCTTCTAGTGGCAATATGACATTAAAATCTGGAGATGAAGCTGGAATTTTTCGTGTTTTAACAACAACAACTTCATTAAGTGGTAATTTAATTGTTTCTGGTACTACAAATAGTTCTATCGCTGGAAATCTAGGTATTGGAACGATAAATCCTGGAGCTGATTTAGTTATAGAAAACAGTGGTACAAACAATACCCAACTATGGTTACAAAATACTGGTACAGGTATTACAGAAATCGGTTTTGATTCGGCAAATGGAGATTTCGCTGGTAGCGATTACATGTCTTTGGGGCAAAATGATTCATTGGATGGATATATTAAAATGTTTGCTAACGCTGGAAGATTTCATATAGATACAGGAGGAGTTGAAAGATTTACTATCTTACAAAATGGAAATCTAGGTATCGGAACAACAGCACCAGGGTCAAGATTGGTAGTTAGTTCAGCTGGGATTGTTGCAGGGACACCTGAATTTGTTGTCGGTGATTATGGAACAATAAAATTAAAAACATACCAGACTGGAAGTACTTATGCAGCGATGTATACAGGCAACAATGAAGACTTAAGAATCACTGCTGGAACAGATAATAGTCAATTAGTACTAAAAGCAAATAATGGAAACATTGGAATTGGTACTGCCTCCCCTACCGCCTTCAAGCTCCAAGTCGCAGGAAGTGTCGGACCAAATGTAGACAATTCTTATGACTTAGGTTCTTCTGGAGCAAGATGGAGAAACTTATACATCTCTGGGACGATAGCTCAAGGAGGATATTTAGATAATAGTTTAGACAATTTAGTTTACAACGGAGATTTTGAAACAAATTCTACAAATGGTTGGACGGGGGGAGGCACAGCAATAGTCACAGGAGGACATTCTGGAAATTATGCAATGCAAGTGACAGGCAACCAACAAATAGAAAGTGTTGACTACATCCCCGTCAATCCTGTAAGAGATATTTTACAATTAGAAATCTACGCGAAAAAGTCTGTAGCTGGAACTACACCAGGAATACTCTATTTAGGATATATTGCATATGATGCAAACAAAGCAGCCATTTACACAGCTCCTTGTGGATCATATTGTTATTTTGCTGCTTCTGCTTATACATTACCAGCAGATGGAAATTGGCATAAATTCAATGCAACGACAAACGGTGAAGGTACGGTTTATCCCAACTTCCCTGTCGGGACGAAATTCGTTCGTGTATTAGGATTAATAAACTACAGTGGATCTGCAGATGCAGTGACTTTAATAGACCATATCACATTAAAGAGATTAAATTATGGACCTACATACATAGGAAACAACTTCGGAACGACAAACCAAGCAGACCAAACTCAATTGAGTAAACTCTACACAACTTCTGTAAATAATTTAATAATAGATACTCCTGCTAGTAACGGAAATATAGGATTCGGAATAACAAATCCAAATCCTTTTGCTTGGTCATCCAAAGCATTCACTCTTCAATCTACTGGTACAAATACTTATTCATCTCTTGAAGCTTTTGGAACAGGTACAGGGTCTGGAGCATTATTGTTAGGTAACAGCACCATTCACAGAGCAACTATATCTACAGCTGACGGTTCTCACCTCACATTCTCAACAAACAATAACAACGCCGCTTCATACATGACAGAAAAAATGAGAATCACTGCAACGGGCAACGTCGGAATCGGAACGACTTCTCCAGATCAATTATTGCAAGTAAATGGCGCCAGCGGCACAGCGATAAGTATCAAAACTCCTTGGGCTGCGAGTGCTTATGGTCAATTGAGATTTGATACAGGAACAGGTAGCTCTTCTATCCGTTCTTCTGTGCCTGGTGATTCTACAAATGGTTTACAATTCTTTACTTACTCTGGTGGAGAGACTGTAAAAATGTCTATCACTGGTGCAGGCAATGTTGGTATCGGACTCACAAATCCAGCATACAAATTAGATGTTGTCGGAGGAATTCATTGGAATCCTGGAGTGACAGGTTCTCCTGAAGGCTTTATGTCTGGATCAAGCGCTGAACAATCTATTCAACTAGGATCATTAACAAATAGTCCCCTTTCCCTAACAACAAATGCCCTAACGAGATTATTCATTGATGGAAATGGAAATGTCGGTATCGGGACGACAGTACCAACTTACAAAGTAGACATAGCTTCCACAGGTAATGCCTTAAAGATAGGTCAATCAGGAACAGCTACAAACACCATCTATCAAACATTCACAAACGGTGGAGGAAGTGTTTATCTTGGAATAGATAATTCTGGAGGTAATGGATTATTCACAGGAGGCGCAGGCTATGCTGCAGCTTTCGGACATGGAGGAAATTATCCAATAGAATTCGCGACAAATAGTACTGTCAGAATGCTCATCGACGGTTCCGGAAATGTGGGAGTAGGTACAGCGACACCACAATATGGAAAATTAGAAATAGCAACCACTGCATCTAATGTTGGAGGTTTAACCTTGTATCGTGGAACAGGAACGACGGCTAGACACTGGATCAATTCATCTGATGTTTACTTAATTCAAAGAGCTATTACTGACACTTATGGCATTGCAATAGACAACGTTGGAAATGTCGGCATCGGAACGACAAGTCCAGTCAGTATCTTAAACATTAATGCAACTTCTCCAGTACTTACTCTTACGGGTTCTACAAGTGGACAAGAAACTATTGCTTCACAAATTCACTTTGCCGTCGGTAATTATTCTGGAGCAAGAATCAAAGCGATCCAAACGGGAGCAAGCTATGGTTATCAAGTTGGGTTAGGATTTTTTACACAAGACGCTCCATACGATGCTAACTCTTTTGAAAGAATGAGAATATCAAGCACCGGAAACGTCGGCATCGGGACGACGGCGCCAGGTAAAACTCTTGATATAGCAGTTTCTCCCAATGCTAGTAATGGTATTTTGGTAAGAGATAATAATGATGCAACAAAATCTATATTAATTACGAGTTCACAAGGATCCACTGCCTTCCCGTACATTGGTACAAATGGTAATAGGCGTCTTGATTTTGGTACAAATACTGCACGACAAATGACAATAGATACAACCGGCAACGTCGGTATCGGGACAACGGCACCGAACGCGCCTTTGTCATTTGGAACAGTTACAGGGGATAAGATTTATCTCTATGATGGAAGTGGCAATTATGGATTTGGTGTGGACTCGGGAGGGGCTTCCCAACTAAACATCTTCACAGGAAATTCTGCGGATATGTGGTTTAGAAGCGGTGGTGGGGATGGGACCGTCAGGATGGCAATTGTAGGAACAACTGGGAATGTCGGTATCGGGACGACGGCGCCAGGAAATCTATTAAACATATATAGAAATTCTTCTTCTACACTACCTATAACACGAATAGAAGATGCTGGAACAGGAGATGCATCAATGGCGTTTGCCCTCACAGGAGTAGCTGGGTTTTCTATCGGTATAGACAATAGCGACGATAATAAGTTTAAAATTTCAGGAAGTGGAACAGATGTGGGGAGTAATCCGTATTTAACTATTTTAGGGACAGGACCAACAGTAGGTAACGTCGGCATCGGGACGACGAGTCCGGGAACTAAATTACAGATTGTGGATAGTGATGGCTCAAATGGAACGATTGGAGTTGGAATAAATTCAAGGGGGACATTTGGGTGGAATAATGCTGGTCAAGGTACTCTAGAGATAAAAAATAATCTTACAAGTGGAAGTCCTAACGCTATTACTTTTTGGGCTGCTCCAACCAGTGGAACTGTTGCTGAGATGATGCGTATTCAAGGAAATGGCAACGTCGGTATCGGAACGACAGCACCGGGGGCAAAATTAGAAGTTGTAGGAAATACATACATATCTGGAATAAGTTCAGGAACTGGAAATAGGCTTTCTTTTGATACTACGGGAGGGGCGGCTTCTAACTGGATCGGCACAACGAATGATTATTGGACATCAATAGTCAATGGAAGAGGTTCAGGATCAAGAATAGATTTAGCTACTAATGATATAAGGTTTACCTTTGGTTCAGATGTGGGAAATATGCTTTTAAAAGCAAATGGGAATCTCGGAATTCAGACAGTTTCTCCTGTTGCAAATTTCCAAGTATCACAAAGCAGCACAGGCGTAGGCACAGTCACCACAAATGGAACAACAACATTAACAGGTTCAGGAACACAATTTACAAATACATTTAAAGTTGGAGACACTATCACAGTATCTGGAGAAACAGTGAGAACTATTGCCACCATTGTGAGTGATACTAGTTTGACTACGACTGTCGCCTTCTCTACTACTGCTTCTTCCCTTTCATACACCCTCACTGGTGGAGACAGGTTTGTTGTTAAGGGTAATGGAAATGTTGGGATTGGAACGACGGCACCAAATAAAACATTACACGTAATAGGTGATGTTCGTGGTGGAGCTTATTATAATAATAATTCTGGAGATGGTTGGTTAATTAATCAAGATTCAGGAACAAATAGAGGATTGTATTATTACAACACAACAGGTACGTGGGATTTGTTTGACGGAGGAACTTCAAAAATTAGTATGGGTATTAACGGAAATATTCAAATGGACGGAATACTCACAGTAAGCGGTACAGGGAATACCACAATCGCCGGCAACGTCGGTATTGGGACGACGGCGCCAGTCACTCGTCTAGATGTAAGAGCTTTAAATGCCCTAGATGGAATTACTTTATCAGCTAATTCTGGAGGTTCTTCTGTTTTTAGAATGGTAAATCCGACTGTATCTAATAATTTACAAATTGGTACTTTGTCTAGTAATGACGTAGACATCATAGCTAATGGTAGTTCCAAGATTACTATTCTAAACGCAAACGGCAACGTCGGGATAGGAACCACATCCCCTGCACAAAAATTAACTATCAGTGGTGGAAATATCGGAATACTTGGACAACAAGATTTAATGCTTTACGATTCTGATAGTTCACATTATAGTGGATTCCAAGCACATGCGACAACTACAAGTAATTCAATTTACACAATGCCAGCAGCCTTCCCTGGCTCTACTTCCTTCATGAAAACAGATTCAGCTGGAAATCTTTCTTGGGATACAAGCACTTATATAACAGGCAACCAATCTATCTCATTATCTGGTGATGCTTCAGGTTCAGGAACGACAGCAATAACAGTGACAAATAATTTATTAACCAAAGAAGACAATAGAACAATCTCTCCAAGCGAACTCACAACAGGGAAAATGCGTTTCGGATTTACAAGTTGGGCAAACAATGACAGCTCCCCTTATGCAGATTTCTTGCATTTGAGAAGTTATACTGATGCATCAGGAGGAACAGATAATTTAGTAATGTTCAACAAGAGTGTAATAGCAATGAGAATTTATCAACAGACTTACGGCTCCGCTACAGCATATTCTTCTTACAGAGATGTATTAACGACAGACACAGGTACAGGAGGCACAGCAAATTATATTCCTAAATTTACTGGTGGAACAACATTGGCAAATTCTTTAATGTTTGATAATGGAACAAATGTCGGTGTTGGGACAACAGCACCTTCATATAAATTAGATGTCAGTGGACAAATTAGAGCAAATGCTGGTGCTGGTGTAGCAGGAATATTTACAAGTACAGCCGATTATCAATTAGCTTTATCAAGTTCTGACAGTTGGACCGGAATTGGCTTCGATGATTCTGGAGCAATAAATGATTCTATTTGGTATCAAGGTACTACTGGAACATTCGCAATCGGTGGAGGTGGAAGTAGCGGAGTCACTAGTAAGAAATTACACATAGATGGTGCAACGACAATCGGTGCAAACTATGATGCCACAGCAATACCAACCAACGGATTAAGAGTCGAAGGTCAAACTTGGCTAGATAGTAACGTCGGTATCGGGACGACAAATCCTTTTCAAAAATTTGAAATAGATTTAGACCCTACAAATACAACTCAACCTACTGGAATTAACGGAACTGGAACAGATCCTCACACAGGAATGTTTATTCTAGGTACCGGAAATGCAAACAATGAAAAACTCGGCCTACAAATCGGTTTGTGGAGTAACGGTACAAACAAATATAGTATTGGAGGATTGTTTGGGGTAATGACTTCTGCTTCTGGAAACACCATCGGTGATTTAACTTTTGATCTAAGATCAAATGTAAATGACTCTTACCTAACAGAAAGAATGAGAATAACAAATGCCGGTAATTTAGGAATTCAAACTGCCTCTCCTGTCGCAAATTTCCAAGTCTCTCAAAGCACTACCGGGGTAGGAACTGTCGCAACGAATGGAACGACGACATTAACGGGGACAGGAACACAATTTACAAATACTTTTAAAGTTGGAGACACTATCACAGTATCTGGAGAAACAGTCAGAACTATCGCTACTATCGTAAGTGATACAAGTTTGGCTACGACTGTTGCCTTCACTACTACTGCTTCCTCTCTTTCATACACTCTTACTGGTGGAGATAGATTTGTTGTTAAGGGTAATGGAAATGTGGGCATAGGGACGACAGCGCCAAATAAAACATTACACGTAATAGGTGATGTTCGTGGTGGAGCTTATTATAATAATAATTCTGGGGATGGTTGGTTAATTAATCAAGATTCAGGAACAAATAGAGGATTATATTATTACAATACAGCAGGTACGTGGGACTTATTTGACGGAGGAACTTCAAAAATTAGTATGGGTATTAATGGAAATATTCAAATGGACGGAATACTCACAGTAAGCGGTACAGGAAATACCACAATCGCCGGCAACGTCGGTATCGGGACGACGGCACCAGGAGCAAAACTTCAAGTTCAGGGTGCAATAAAAATACAAAATATAGTACCTTCATCTCCAGATCAAAACTTTAGAAGAATGATAAATGTCGCTTCATATCAAGGCGGAGGAACAATACGAACTGGAATCCTTACTGTAAAATTACCTACTCCCCTTGTTCATTCAATGGGAAAAATAAAAATAAGTGGTTGGAGTTATGGGCAATCTTGGGAAATTGATGTATCGGGATATATGCACCCTGGCACTGGTAGCGGATGGACACAAGTCGGTGGAACCGTTGTTTCAGGAAATCCACCATTCTCCCCGCATCAAGTAAAACTCGTCGCAGAAACGACAACTACAGATACTTTCTATGTTTTGCTTGGTAATGCATCAACAAATTGGGGATATTATGCTAGCGTCGGTGTCGATGTTGATAGCTATTATTCAGACGGTCTTGGGTCAACTGGATGGGATATTAGTATCGCTGCCGCAGAACCAGCTTATGACACCTCGATCGTTCCAACAGTTTCTTCATATGGAAGTAGCAATGCTTTAATTTCTGGCAACGTGGGTATCGGGACGACAGCACCAATAAGAACTTTAGAAGTAAATGGCGGGATACAAGCATCCTCTGCTGGTTTTTATTTAGGTACTAATAGTGCTTTAGCTCAAAGTTCTTCAACTATAAAATTAGGTTGGGTTGATAGAGGAGAATTAGCAAATACTTTTATAACTCAAATCTTTTCAGGAGGAACAGGAACGACAACAACTCCAACGATGACATTAAACGGAAATGTCGGTGTTGGTATAACAAATCCTATATACAAACTTGATGTATCACAAACAACTGTAAACAATGGTTCAGGGGTAAATGTCGTAGTTGGTAATTTTAATTCTACTGTCACAGCAGGCTCAGGAGCAGCAAATGCTGGAAGTGCAATATTAAGAGTTTCCGTAGCAGGAGGCCCTCATGCTACGGACATAGAACAAAATGATGGAGGTTCTGCTCCATTCAGATACGGAACATACATGGATACAAACATCGTAAATAAAGATGTAAGTTCTGGTGCTTATGGAAATATAAATTTCGTAACTGGAAGTAGTACCAGTACTTCTAGTGTGGTGATGACGATAGGTGGAGGAACACAAAAAGGATTTGTAGGAATAGGTGCCACACCTACTTCTAAATTAAGTATCCAAAATAATGGTGCTTCCGACAACATTCTAAGCAATTATGCTATTACAAACGGAAATAATGCCGCAACTTTCAGAACGAGTGACACTGGTCCAATATTCGGAATTCATGCACAAAACAATGGTGCTATCTATATAAAAGATACAAGCGATAACGTACTATTCTATGGTAGTAACGGTGGCAACGTCGGTATAGGGACAACGGCACCAGGAGTGACTCTAGATGCCTATGGAAGAATTCGAGCAGGGACAAGCTATAGAACAACAATATTTGGAGACGGAACAGGCTCAAAAATAATGCTCGGCTCAGAGTCCGACGAGGATTCCTTGGCGGTAATTGGATCATTTGGTACATCTTTACAATTAGATAGTTACAACGGTCCAATCGTATTTAAATATTCAAGTGCTGAAAAAATGCGAATAGGAACCGATGGCAACGTCGGTATTGGGACAACAGCACCTGCTTCTCGTTTGCATGTATCTACGTTGAGTTCTAATGATGGAGCTTTAGGACAACGTTGGTCTTATAATGGAGGAGATAGTTCCTATTATTTAGATCTAAAACAGACGGTCACCGCTGGCATAGTACGATGGAATTTCTCACAACTTAATAATGGGACAGCATACAATAATGTATTGGTTCTAGATAGAGGCAACGTCGGCATCGGGACGACGGCGCCAGGAACAAAAGTAGACGTAATCGGTGGCGACTTGCAAGCAAGCGGATTCGGACATTTTAAAGGTTGGAATACTGCAGGAGCTACTGGCTTAGGATTAGATGTTGGTATAAGTTCAAATCAAGGTTATATTATGGCATATGATAGGACTGCCTCAACTTATTATCCACTTAGAATCGTAGCTTCTAACAACACAGGATCTGATGGATTAACATTAGCAACAAATGGCAACGTCGGTATCGGGACAACGGCACCAAGTAGAAAATTAGATGTCGCTGGATCAATAGTTGTCTCTGCTAATGAAGTATGGTTTGCAGATAATACCGTAGCTCGTTTTGGCAAACAGGCTGACCATGGAACAATAATAAAAGCAGCAACAGGTACAACAAACGATTTTGCATTGGCCGCACCTACAGGTTCTATATTAATGCAAAACCCAACAGCAACAGCAAACCTAGCATTTATGGCTGGTAATCTTGGTATCAATACAACAAATCCAAAAAATAAGTTAGATATTTATTTCAGTTCAGGAAATTATAGTGCTACAGCTTACAACGCTTCCCCTCTTGTATTGAGCACTCCTGATTATGCAACAGATTCAAAATTCTCAGGAATAAGATTTACAAATGTTAGTGGCAATAGAGAATCAATGTTTGGCACAGTGCAAACATCCCAAAACCAAGCTGATTTTGTTTTCCAAGGTTACAATGCAACAGCAGTTGCCTATCAAGAATATTTGAGAATAAAAAATGACGGAAAAGTCGGTATCGGGACGACGGCACCATCAAGCAATCTAACGATGGTTGGTGCTAATGGAGGAATGACTGAATTCAGTATTTTTGATTACGCAGGAACAGTCGCAGGTTTCCAAATCAGATATGATGACAGCACTGGTGCAACTTATTTAGATAATAGATACGATAATGCAAGTGGAGATATATTTATAAGGACAAAAACTTATGGGACAGCCGTAAATGCACTTACAATAGAAAGTGCTGGAAACATCGGTATCGGGACGACAGCACCTGGAAGTATCTTGCATTTGAATGTAGCTTCAGGAGTCCCTTATCAAACATTTTCTGTCGCCAATACACCGTTTGGATATGTTGGGGCAGCGGGTGCATTTTTCTCTGGACAAGGAACTAATTTCGGATTATATGGTGGTGGTAGTAGTAATATTATGATTGGAGCTCGCAATAGTGCTGATCTTACAATAGCAACTTCTGGTAACGTCGGTATCGGGACGACGAGCCCAGGACAAAAATTAAGTGTTGTTGGAAATATTGACCTCAGCGGTTCTATCGGCGGAACTGGTATGTTGTATATAGGAAAATCTGGAACAAAAACTGGCTTAGCTTATGATTCTTCAAATCAAAATTACGGTATCTTTTATACAGAAGGAGCTACCGATGCTGTTTCTATAGCTCCTAACGGTGGAGGAGACACGACTCCTGTCGCATACTTTAGTGGTAATGGCAACGTCGGCATCGGGACGACAGCACCAGCATCAGCTCTGTCTCTCGTTGGAGATATCGCCCTAACCTCTGGCGGTTATATATATGGAGACAACACAGATCCACATATTAAATTACATGCTGCATTTGGTGCTATTATTGGATATTCAACAAATGAACTTTATATAGGTAGCGATTACAGCTTTTTGACTAATGGAACAACAAAAATGAAATTAAAAAATAATGGCAATCTTGGTATTGGAACTGCTTCTCCTACTGCGAACTTGCAAGTCGCACAGATTTCTTCTGGGGTTGGAACTGTTTCAAACACCGCAGGTGGAACAACAGTCACTGGAGTCGGCACACAATTCTTAAATACTTTCAAGGTTGGAGACACTGTGACGATCGGAGGGCAAACAGTCGCTATTTCTGCGATAGCGAGTGACACTAGTATGACAACTGCAGCCATAACAAATGCAAACACAAATGTTGCATACACATTGACAGGAGCTGTAAGATTTTCAGTTTTAGGAAATGGCAATGTGGGAATAAGTACTACAGCACCTGGAGAATTATTATCTCTCGGTACAGCAGGCACCACAAAAGGTGTGCTTTCATTAGCAGGAAATACTTCTGGAAAAATAATTATCCAACCAGCAGCCGCTGCAGGAACATACACACTCACCCTCCCTACTACCGATGGAGATGCCAGCCAAGTGTTGACGACTGATGGATCTGGAGTTTTGTCTTGGGCTTCAGCAGGAGGATCTTCTCAATGGACGACGACTGGTTCAAATATTTATTACAATACTGGTAATGTCGGCATCGGGACGACAGCACCAACTGCCAGACTTCATATAAAAGAAGCAATTTCTACCACAGTTGAAGGCTTAAGAATAGAAGATTCAACTGCGACGGGTGGATATTTAAAACTTTCAGATGCCTCTAGTGTAAGTGGACATTTCATTCCTTCTTTCTGGTCAAAAGGAATAGGTACAGGAGCAGCAGACAGAAATGGTTTTATGATAGTGGCTGAACCAGGGGAAGATGGAGCAGATGATGCAGGCATAGTATTGAATGCTCGTCTGAATGGTGCTGCTTTAACAAATGCTTCGGTATTAAAAATACAAAATTATGCTACTGAACTAATGAGAATTGGTGCTAGTGGAAATGTCGGAATTGGAAACACAAATCCAGGATACAAATTAGATATTGCCGGAAATATAAATCTCCAAGCATCAGGGTATCTAAGAACAGGTTCAGGTGACACAGAAATAGGTGCCTCAAGTACAGATTGGTATGTAAAAACATATGGTGGAGGAGCATTAACAGAAAGAATAAGAGTAACGAGTACAGGAAATGTAGGAATAGGAACCAACAGTCCACTAGAAAAATTAACTGTCCAAAACGGTAGCATCCTTGCTTCTAATGGAACAATATATGCACAACCACAATCATTAACAATTTTTTCCAACTCAGCATCTACTTCAAACTCTCCAACTGGATATGTTTACCAATCATTCACGCCAACAACTGATATGCTAGCCACCGCATTAAGTGTAAATTTGTATAAACCTGGAGGTATTAGTACAATTTATTATATCTATACAGCAAACGGTGATGCTCCAGACCAATCATTGGGATTTGCTATGTCAGGGACAACAGAAGTTATGGGGTGGACTAGATTAAATCTTGATACCCCAATAGCTCTTAAAGGTGGAACAAAATACGTTTTATATGTAATGCAATCTTCAGGATATATAAAATACTCAAATACAGATGTATATTCTGGTGGTGTTTCAAGCGTGGGAGCAAGTAATGATATGCTATTTCGAATAGAGGGTTCTGTATCTAATGTAATCTCTGCTTTTTCAACGTCTACAACAAATGGATCAGCTAACTCTTACCAATCATTCACAACAACAACCGATATGCTCGTTACTGCAATCAGTGCAAATATTTACAAACCTGGTGGAAATTATGCATATTATTACATCTATACAGCAAACGGTGATACCCAAGACCAAGCATTGGGCTATGCGATATCAGGGACAGCAGAGGCTGGAGGGTGGACTAGACTAGAATTGCCTAGCCCCATAGCCTTAAAAGCAAATACAAAATATGTCTTATATTTCACTATTACTGGGGGGTATACTAAATATTCAAATACTGATGTATATTCTGGTGGTGTTTCAAGCGTGGGAGCAAGTAATGATATATTATTTATGATAGAAGATTCAAGTGTCACGGCTAATCAACATTTTCCAAGCGTGGCATCATCTAGTGGTACAAATTTAGTCGTAGGTCCTAATGGTAAAGTTTATAAATACTCTTCTTCTGCTAAATACAAAGAGAATATAACACCCTTAAAACAAGATTTTTCTAAAATCTTAGAAATACAACCAGTATCATATGACTATATCGCAACAAAGACTCATGATATTGGATATACGGCTGAAAGTTTAGACTTATTAGGTCTAAAAGATTTGGTAATATATGATTCTGAAGGGACACCAGATGCTATAAAATATGACAGAATATCTCTATATAACTTAGAAGTAACGAAACAACAACAAAATATATTAAACATATTAAATCCTTCTATATCTAAAGAAATAAAACAAGATATCCTAGAATATACAGATTACAGTAATGCACTTTCTATGATAACAAAAACCCCACTTTACTCTTTCAAATACAAAGATGAAGTAAAGGAAAATGAAGAAGATCCTTCTTTAGTAAAAACTCGTATTGGATATATGTCTGAAGAAGTAGATCCGACTTTCCTTCTGGGAGACAAAATAGATCAAGTATCTGTAAATGGATTATTGATAGCTTCCATAAAAGAATTAAATCTAAAAATAGAAGAATTGGGTGGAGGACAAATAAATACAGAAGGTGCTACTGTCACCTTCGGGGAATACGCAAGTATGTTCTTTAATGACGTGTTAACAAAAGTAGAAAACGGAGTAGCTTATATGAAAAATCTAGCTGTAGAAACTCTCAAGATAGGTAGCCCTGAAAAGCCAAGTGGTATCACAATGTATGACGAAGTGACTGGTGACCCATATTGTTTCTCAATATCAAATGGCTCAACAAAAACATTGCTCGGAGAATGTCCTTCTATTACTCTTCCTTCAAAAGTAGCGACAAACATAGAAGGCACATTAGAAGGTGGAACAGTGTCTTCTGGAGATGTAGACAAACCAACGATCACTCTAGAAGGACAACAAATAGTGATGCTAGATGTCGGAGCTTCATATAGTGAGGCTGGTGCTCTAGCTAAAGACAATGTAGATGGAGATGTGGCTGTCGTCATTAGTGGATCTGTAGATACTTCAACTGCTGGAATATATACCATCACATACACAGCGACAGACTCAAATGGCAACACAACAACAATGACAAGAACAATACAAGTCGGAGAAGTTTCTATGATAACTCCTTCAGACATTCCAGTAACGACAGAAACGCCGACAGAAGAAACTACACAGACAGAAACTCCAACAGAAAACACAAATACCGAGCCTGCTCCATCATCAACCGAATCCACAACAGCACCAACAGAACCTACTGCCTAACCCAATTTCCCGGACACCAGGTGTCCGGGAAATCTCGTGTGTTATAATATTATTTCTAAATCCAACCAAGAAAAAATATCTTTCTTAAAATCACCAATATTCAAAAAATATTCAGGAAAACTTTTTAAATCTAAAATTTTATTTTCAGATCTTCTGTTGCCAGAATTATCATAATAACTACTCCATCTGTAATGATCTAAATATTCCAAATTATTTTCACTATTGATACCCTCATTCTCTCTCCAACTTGAATCAATAAGCTTGAGAGGATTAAGATGAATATAAGAAAAAACATACTTAGCCTGAACGTCATTCTCAACATGAACTGCTTTAAATGGACCCTCATACAAACTTCCAGTCCTTTTATGCCTAATATTAAAATATTTAGAATAACTCATACAAAGTTTGTGCATAAATAAAGTAATATTCTTATTAAAATCCTCTATTTCTTCCCGGACACCAGGTGTCCGGGAATTTTTAGAATCAGAAAAATCCTCACGTGGAGTTAAATAAATATGAAAATGATTTGGCATTAAAACCCAGGCACCGATAGATACGAGTGTTTCTCCCCTATCAAAATCTAAAGCATTAATTTTTTTATCAACAATGTCATCACGAAAACAAATATTCTTTTTTGAATTAGAAAGATATAATAATTTTACAAAACGTTCTCTATCTCTATCATCAATAAAGATATTTTGCTTACTGTTACCTCTATTATAAACATGAAAATATTCTCCAAAAACAAGAGCCTCTTTTCTATGTGTCATTAGTTAACTATAGCACTTTAGAAAAATAAACCCTCATTACAACACACCTCTTTCCCCGGACACCAGGTGTCCGGGAAGTAAGCAAGAAATAAGGTAATATCCAAGAAATTAAAAAAGTGGTAAAATATAAATATGAGGAAAAATGACTTTAAAAAAATACTCCTACTAGTTATCATCTTCTTCGTTTTCGATGCAAATCTCGGCATGGCTGAAGGCCTGGTAGATTATTCTGCAGAAAATAAAGTGAAAGTCTGTAGAGATGTCACTTGTACAAATCCACCACCAGAAATAATTTATTTTGAAAATGGAGGAGATTCCCCTCTTATAGTAAATGTGGAAAAAGGTTTGAGTGGAAAAGCTTGGGGTGGAGAACTCGGCTGGGTAACTTTCAATCCACCATACGGGGGAGTGTTTTTTGCTGATATCAATACTGGTTTGTTAAAAGGCACAGCTTGGAGCGAAACTTCTGGTGCTATCAACTTTTCTGTGACAGGACAAAAGGTGACGATAGATCCAAAAACTGGCGAATGGAATGGCTATGCTTTCGCTTCTGGCCCATACGGAGGATGGATAAAATTTGATTGCAAAGAAGATTCTTGCCTAAAAACAACTCCTTATTTAGAAACAAAAAAAGAAAACAAATTAGAAAAAAAGAATACAGATGTCGCTGAAGAAAAGATAGAACCCATAAAGACAAAAATTAAAAAAGAAAAAATTAATTTAAATATAATACCTTTCAAAGATAGCTTCATAAACCTTTTTGAAGGAACAAAGATAGCTATAAACATTTCAACAAATTTATTTTATAAATCTTTCATTAATCTTTTTGATGGTACAAAATTAGCTATAAATACATCAAAAGATTTATTTTGTAATTCTTTCGGAAATTTATTTGAAGGAACTAAAATATATATAAATATTACTTATAGTCTAATGACAAATGCATTTTCCAATTTAAATAATTTGATAGTACGAGAAATGAACAAAATAAATGGAAGCACATTCATAACTTCCTATAATAATACAATCACTTTCTCTCAAAAAATGACTAGAACAAAAAACATTGCAATAGAAAATTTTACAAACATAATCGGAGGCTTAAATACTGATTCTTATAATCAATTTTACTCGTACTTAAAAAACTCTAGATCTCTCCTTTTATCTAAAGTGGAAGGATTGTTTAATTAAAAATCTTATCCCAAAAAACAATAAAACTAAATACACCAAAAAATAGAAAAACAATTCCTATAATTATTTTTCTCAATAGATTAGGATGAAAAACCTTTGGTAAGCTTTTATAATTAAGCCAAGAAACTAAACCTATGTGTACAAACATAGCAAAAGCATTTATTATGGCGCCAAGTATAATCAAAGATTTGGGTTCATATATATTAAAAAGAAATAATATTATTCCAAAAATAATTTGAGCCCAAACAAAAGTATAATAAAGAAAAGAAAGATTTATCTTTATTTTATCTTGCCCATGCAATTTTTTAATAGCCAAATTCTCTGCCATTATACGAGAAGTCGAATCCATAACTCCTAATTGCGTTTGAAACAACATAATAGACACTATAACCAGAAACACCGTCCCCATGGTTGGAAATAACATCCTCCCAACAAAAATGCCTTCGTTTATAACAAAATTTATTCCTTCTGTATTATTTTCTAAACCATATGTCGTAATGTAAGACAGAATCATCAAAAATATCATAGAAACAATCCCTAAAAACCAAAAAACGAAACCATGCTCAATACTTATCAATTTCCACCATTTCTTGAAACGACTTATGTCTTCATTCGTCATCGTACAATCTGTGCCTGCCAAAGATATTTCTTCTTTTCCCTTCATGGCAAATAAACTAGAAATCTTTTGAGAATACATACCCATACCATAACCCTTTTCTTTAATATAAATAGACTGAGTCAAATTTAAATTTCCCCCAGCTCCAGAATAAGCAAAAGCTGCCAAAAAAGTTGCCAACCCTATCCCCTCTGGCAAAAATAAAAATCCATCACCTTTTCCTACAAATCCATAAAACAAAGCCGACCAGTCAGTTTTCGTAGCGAGGAATACAACTAATAAAAATAAAAAAGGTATACCAAATAAAATAATGATCTTAGTTAAATTTTCCATCATTTTATAAACCGTTTTACCTATACTTAAAATCAAACCTATCAATAATAAAAAAATAATAGCAATCCATTTAAAATTTTGTATGCCTAAAATACTTCCCATCACTTGTGCAGAAGCAGCGATAATGCCAGGCAAACCAAAACCTAAAAAAGTAGAGGCAATAAACCAATAAACAGCAGGTTTAAATAATTTATGGATACCAACAAAGACACTCTCCCCTTTAACTAAAGCATATCTCTCAATCTCCATATTTATAAAATATTGAAATGTTATACCCAAAACAGCACCCCAAACTATGCCTAGGCCATAATTTGCTGTGAGATAAGGCCATAATATAACCTCACCTGAACCCAAACCCAAAGCAAGAATAATAAAACTCGGCCCAATTATTTTTTTAAGAGATATTGGTCTTGGAAATTCTTTCATATTAAAAAGCTCCAAATAAAGTTATTATTAATATGCCTAAGGCATTCAAGAAAAAAGAAAGTAAAAGAAACTGCCAATTTTTAATTTTAGAAAGCCCCATAAGTCCAATTCCTATCTCGTCTGGGAAAGGTGAAGCTATGATAATAGCTCCCAATACTGGGGCAAACTTAGTAAAATAAGAAGTAGAAAAAAAATTAAAAAAACGAGAGTTATTAAAAATAGGCCTCCATTCTTCAAAAACTCTATCTTTAAAAAAATAAAAAATCAGATAATCACCTATCATTGCCCCTAAGCCAGCAAAAAGAGTTATCAAAAAAGGATCTAATTCTTTTGCCAAAAAAAACAAAATGACACCAGCTGGAAGAGATGTAAAAATAAAAACAAAAAAAATGCCAGCCAAAAATGACCCCCAATAACCCAATTTTGCAATATTATGAAACAACTCTCTTACAAGAGGAGTATCTATAAAAAAAGATATCAAAACAATACTCAATAAAAGTAGAATAGTATTCTTAAATTTCCAAATTTTTGTTTTTTTTAAAAATTCTTTCAAGGTTTTAATCACTTTATTTATAACAAAATATTATTATTAATTATACCTAAAACTTTCTAGAATCATAAGCCCAATGTAGTAATGCTTGTCTCTGACGTTGCCTACAAAAAACATCCTGAGCTCGGCAATTATTTTTTATTTGCGCTATATGTCTTTTCATTGCCAACCATCTTTTGATTTGTCTTTCATCATCTTTCGTTCTGCGACCCATATAATATCTACAATACCATTGAAACCAACCTCGAGGATCTTGCGGATTTATCCATCCCTTAGCTTGCCACACAGAAAGAGGTTGACTAGCATTTACTTTAAAGAAATTAAGTTCTTTGTGTCTCTTGCCGTCAGGGGACAATTTTGCTTTTATAAACCAATCTCTAGGAAATTCCTTTGGCTTATCTGAAAAATATAATCCACCAAATACACCAAGTCGAAGCATCTCTTTTGGTGTCAAATCTGGCTTAAATCGTGGATCAAAAACATTTTTCTTAGACATTTTTTGGCGCGACCGAGCGGATTTGAACCGCCAACCTCCCGCGTGACAGGCGGGTGCTCTAACCAGTTGAGCTACGATCGCATACAATTACATTATACACAAAATAGTATAATTTCAAAGCATTTATAGATTTTTGTGTCGATGGCAGGACTTGCACCTGCGACCTTGGCTTTATGAGTGCCATGCTCTAACTACCTGAGCTACATCGACATAATAAGAATATAACAGAAAAACTAAAAAAATAAAAGTTTTTAACTATCTGATATATGTTCTATGGACCCTAGGATTTTATTTCTTAAAGATGTACCCTTTTTTACCTTTACTCTTAAAATACCTTTATATTTTTCTACATTTTTAATAGAGCCCTTTTTTAATTTAGTTTTTATAAAAGTAGTCTTTGAAAATTGTTCTTTCTCTATTCCTAAAAAATTTATCCAAAAAGATTTTATAAGATTTTCTTCTTTACGAAAAAATTCATTTAATGTAAGACGAAATATCAAAGAATTTTTATCTATATCTAATAATTTCAACCACTTAAAATAAAAACGTATCATCTTTGGGTTACTGTTGGTAAAACCAAACTCGCAATTTTCATACTTATAACCTTCCCCCCAATATAGCCCTAGGCCAATCATTAAAATATCTCTATCTGTTAAATCACCTACCATAAAACTTCCATCTCTTTTTTGTAAAATGTTTCTTTCTATTCGTTCTTTCCTCTTTTTTTCAGAATACCTCAAAAGGCCCCTGACGGATTTCTCTTTACCTTTTGTGTTTATCTTTAAAATAGAAGATTCTGTAAGAATAATATCTTTACACCAAAAACTAGCCGTAGACTTAGTTATACCAAATTTATCTACAATATCATTCAAACTTGCTCCATTTTGTCTCATCTTTTTTGCTGTCTCTTTTATGTATGGATAGTACATAAGGTATATTATATAGTATAGTAGGTACAAAAACAACTTGCTTATTTATATAATATAATATAATATAATATTCATAGCGGGGTAGAGAAGAGGTATCTCGTAAGGCTCGACATAATGGGCCCCTTAAAAAGAAATTTTTAAGTGTGTATTCGTCAAATTCGGAGAAATCCTATTTATTTAAAAAATAAAAAGACAATTCCGAGCTAAATCTAATATTAATCTATTAGAAAATGTGTAGAGACTAGATGGCGAACTCCTGACTCTTTTTAAAAAAGAAAGGAGATGGTATAGTCCAGACCCCAAATCTACCAAAAGGTAGAGTAGCGAAAGCTATAGTGGTAAGCATAACCTTAAGACCCACGTTCGATTCGTGGCCCCGCAACAAACATATAATTCCCCTACTTCGGGTTTGAAGTAAGATTAAATAAAACCAAATTCTTGGAAGATTTTCTCATAAAGAGCTATTACTCTTTTAGCTTCATGAGAAGAAATTTCAAAAGAAGAACCTTCATGGGCTATTTTATTTCTTATATTATGTACCTCCCAAGCAGAGTTTAAGCTACGAAAAGTATCTTGTTTTGCATCTTTCAATTTATCACCCAAAGTATCACCCTTGAATCCTAATTGTTTCAATAAATCAAAAAGCATCAGATCTGCCTCAATAATAGCCAATTTCCAATCATTTTCATTATTAGAAAAAAGATAATCCAAAACCCTTCTCCATCTTTCATCTCTAAATACTCCCCCTTCCTGAGCCTTTTTTTCTTTCAAGGCTTGGTTGTGAGCAAATTCATGGATCTCATGATGGAGATAAGCATGTTCTTTTTTTCTTATCTCAAACATTCGGATAGTGACATAAACAATTATGGCAATAAAAAATACAGAAAAAAAAGACAAAATGGCATAAATTATTTCCAAGGTTTGTTTAGTAAATATATATCCTAAAATATTTACTCCTTGATCAAACAAAAATTCTGGATTAAAAAATTTTGATCCAAGTATGGAATCTTTTATTATGGGATTTGTATTTACATAAGGATCGACACTGTTCATATTATTTAATTATCTCTCATTTTTAAAAAATAACAAATTATTATTTCAAATTTTCTAAATCTTTACCTACCTTAAAAAGTAAATCTTCTCGAAAATGGGGTGCCATAAATTGTATAGAAAAAGGTAACCCTTCTTTGTTAAAACCTGAAGGTAATGCTATAGAAGGAACTCCAGTCAAGTTTGCAGGAGCAGAAAATATATCACACAAATACATAGCCACAGGGTCATCCATTTTTTCACCAATCTTAAATGCTGTTATAGGGACAGTAGGCGTCAATATAAAATCAACTTTTTTAAAAGTATTTACGATTTCTTCTTTTATTTTTTCTCGTACTTTTATAGCTTTATTATAATAAGCGTCATAATATCCATGAGACAAAACATAAGTACCTAACAAGATACGTCTTCTAGCTTCTTTTCCAAAACCTTCTCCACGACTTTTTTTATAAACTTCAGCCAAATCTTTACCATCATGACTAAAACCATAACGCATACCATCAAAACGAGACAAATTAGTAGAAACTTCTGCTGGCATTATGATGTAATAAGCTGCCAAAGAATATTTTGAATATGGTAATTCAATGTCGACAATCTCATATCCTATACTTTTTAATTTCTCTATTGATTGTTTAAAATTATCCCCCACTTCTTTGTCTACGCCATCTTCAAATAAATGCCATGGAACACCAATTTTTTTACAATCTTTCCTAGAATCAACATTTCTTAATTCCATTGGGACAGAAGTACTGTCTTCTTTATCGTACCTAGATAAAGAATTAAAAATTATTTCTACATCACGTACATTTTTACCAAAAGGCCCAACTTGATCTAAGGAATTTCCCATGGGAATAATTCCATTTCTAGAGATAGCTCCATAAGTCGTTCTCAAACCCACCAAACCACAAAAAGCTGCAGGCTCTCTCACAGAGCCACATGTCTCTGTGCCTAATGCAGCCAAAGACATATTTCCCGCCAAGGCTGCAGCGGAGCCACCAGAAGAACCTCCAGGCACCCTCGATAAGTCTAGAGGGTTGCGAGTCACCCCATATGCAGAAGTCTGAGAAGAAGAACCCATAGCAAATTCGTCCATGTTTGTTCTACCTAAAAATACAGCCCCTTCCTTTTTCAAATCTTTAATTACTGTGGAATCATAAGAGGCTACATAATTTTCTAAAATTTTTGAAGCTGCTGATGCTTTCTTCCCTTTTATTAAAATAATATCTTTTATCGCAAAAGGTATGCCAGTCAAAAGAGTCGCGGAACCATCTGAAAACATTTTTTGTGCTATTTCAGCTTGCTCTAAAACATCATCAAAAACTTCAAGATAAGCATTGATCTCTTTGTTTTTTTCTAAAATATTTTTTAAATATATTTCTGCCAATTCTTTACAAGAATACTCACCTTTTTGTAGAGATTCGTGTGCTTTTTCTATTGTAAGGCTTTTGATATCAATCATATTAAAGAATCTTTTTAACTTTTAAGAAACCATCTTGTGAGTCTGGGAATTGTTTTACGATAAAATCATGAGAAAAATCAGGCTCTTCTTCTTTGTCTTCTCTCCAGACATTTTTTATATTATAAATGGGTTTTATATCATCTACTTCTGCTTCTTTTATCTGCTTCACATAATCTAAAATACCATCCATGTCTTTCAGGAGTCCTTCTTTTTCTTCGTTATTTAATTCAATCTTTGCTAATTCAGCAAGCTTTTCTATATCTTTTATTTCCATAAATTTATTCTATAACAATTGGAATCAAAATCGACTTATCTAGATCACGACGATCTGATGGATTATCATTCTTTATTTCAAAGTAGGCAGAACCTTTTGATAAGTTAGTAAAATCGATATTACCTTCAAAATCTACAGGCCCTGCTGTCATCCATTCAGATTTTGCTATAGCATTACTATTTTTTAAAACTTTTTTGTTTATATCTAAAATATTTATTCCTATATTACCTTCAAAGAAATAACCTCCTTTTATCACTCCTCTATACGACAAAACACCATGAACTTTCGTATACGGCATAATAGAAAAAGAAATTAAATCATCTTTATTGCCCCAAATTCCATCTTTAAATTGCAAAGGCTCTTGTGCTCTATTTACAACATCTTCTGTATTTTTATTTGAAATTAAAGATGGTTTAAAAACACTTAAATAAGTCTCCTTGTTTTGGAACATCACATAAATGACTCCCAAAACTAATAAAATAAGAATTAATAAGAGAATACTATTTAATTTAGAACCAAAAAATTTATTATCCATATTCATTTTAGTATAACAAAATAAAGCTTAAATTACCAAGAACTTGAAGATCCTCCTCCTCCAGACATGCCTCCGCCAAAACCACCGAAACCACTGCCGGAGGAATTGCCTCCGCCAAATCCACCCCCACCTATCCACCAAGGAAAATGATTGCCAGAATCTTTCGCTTTTTGATAAGTTTTAGAAACAAAATAATCTAACCCCAAACCAAAAATAACTAAAAATATAAATATAATTCCTGAAAGAATTATTGAGAGTGAAGCAAAGAGCCATATCACTATGCCAGCCACTCCACCCAATACTCCCCCTGCCCACCAAGATTTAGATCTGCGAAGTATAGCCACAAGCCATTGCAAAATAATAAAACCTAAAACAAAAAAAATCTCAAAATTCTTTTTAATTGTCTTCGCTGTTGTAGCTTCTTCATACCCCTCTGGAACGATATTCTCTCCTTTCAAACTTTCTATTATTTTATCCAATGCTCCATCTATACCAGCAAAATATTTACCTTCACGAAAAGCTGGAGACATTATGTCACTTTGAATATAAGAAGTACCTATGTCTGTTAGAGCACCCTCCACTCCATAGCCTGTATGGATACGAGTCTTGTGTTCCTCCATGGCTATGAGCATAAGCACGCCATTATTTTTATCTTTTTTCCCTATGCCCCATTTTGTAAATATTTCTTGAGCAACATTTTCAATGGTATCTCCATCTAAAGATGGTATTAAGACAATGGCTATCTCATTTGTGGATTCTTTTTCAAAATTTGAAATTTTAACTTCTAAAATATCTTTATCTCCCTCTGAAAAAGTTTTTGTGTAATCATTTACAAACTTATTCGGTTTATCTGGAACATTAAAAGCTAAACAATTTTGTACACCAAAAAACAATACAAAAAACAAAATTAGAAAAAGAATCTTTTTCATTATGTTATAAAATTATTGAGTAAAATCTACCTTAGGAACTTCTTTTGCAACATCTGAAACTTCAAAATATTCTCTTTGTGTCACTCCAAAAATAGAAGCTAAAACAGAATTTGGGAATGTTTTTACACTAGTATTCAATATTTTCACCAAATCATTGTATTTCATTCTCTCAACAGCAATCCTATTTTCTGTACCTTCCAATGCAACAGTCAAATCACGAAAAGATTGAGAAGATTTCAATTCGGGATAATTTTCTGCTATAACCAATAATCTAGCAAGAGATGATTCTACTTGTCCTGCTGCTTTTGCCTTCTCATCTATTGTCGTAGAGCCAGCATAACGTGTTCTTGCTTCTGCTAAAGCTAAAAATACTTCTTTCTCTTGCTTTGTAGCACCTTTGACTGTATTTACTACATTCGGTATCAAATCATAACGTCTTTGTAATTGATTTTCTACTTGAGCCCATTGATTAGTAATATTTTCATTTTGAGCAATAAAAGAATTATATTTACCTACTACCCAAAAAACTAAAATTAAAATAACTGCCAAAACTATAATAAGCACTTTGTTTTTTTGCCAAAAATTTTGTTCCATTTTTTTCTTTTAAAATATTTTAGGTTTTACTTTTTCGAGCTGGTCTGGTTGAGCCCTTCTAAAAGAATTTGTAGGGCGACCCGAGGACCCGAGAAAAAGAAAAGGCTAAAATATTTAATTAATAATAATTTATTTTTTCTTTTGCAATTCCTCAATTAACACAAGAAGAGGAGATGCCAAAAAGATAGATGAATATGTACCGAAGAACATTCCAGCTGTGAGCATCAATGCGAAATATTTAGTAGATTCTGGACCAAAGAAGAAAAGAGACAACAAAACCATAATGACAGTGAGAGAAGTAAAGATTGATCTTTTGTATGATTGATCCAAGCTCCTCCCTACTGTTTCTTCAAAACTAGTGCCAAGTTTATTTCTCAAATTTTCTCTTATTCTGTCAAATATAACTATCGTATCAGACACCGACAAGCCTAATATAGTAAGACAAGCCACGACGAATAATGTATCTACTTCTGCTGCATAAAAATGACTCAAAATTGTAAATATTCCGATAGGGATAATAACATCATGCAAAAGCGAAATGACAGCCATGACTCCATATTTCCAAGAAGAAACAGGCTTAGAAACTTTTCTAAATGCGAAAGCGATAAATAATATAATACCAAATGATACAAATATTATCGCCATGATAGCTTTTCTAGTGAGCTCCTTTCCTACTGATGGACCAATGGAATTAAAATTCTTTTCTTCTAATTGATATTTACCATCTTCTGAAAGAGTCTTCAAAAGTAGAGTATGTTGTGCTTCGCTAAGGTCGAGAGATTTGACGATATATCCAAGCTCTCCTGTCGGCTGAATCAATACAGAACCAAGGTCTAAGTTCTTAAAAGCTTTATCCAAATCTGCCTGTGCTGGTCTTTCTGTTTTATACAAAACTTCTGTCAATGCGCCCCCCTTAAAATCTATACCGATCTTCAAAGGAAATATAAAAAGAGCAGCCATAGAAAGCAAAACCAAAATTACAGATATAGCTATAAATATTTTTTTGTGTTTGATAATAAACATATAATTTATTTAAATTATTTTGAAAATCCTGAACTAAATAAAAATCTTGCAAACTTACTCTCTCCTATAAATACCAATCCTGAAAGGAAAATTCTGGATATCATAATAGCTGAGAACATAGATACCAATACACCCATGCCTAAAGTCAAAGCAAAGCCTTTAATCATTGGTGTACCAAACCAAAACAATATGATAGCAGAAATTATTGTTGAGAAATTAGAATCACGGATAGAAGACCATGCTCTAGAGAAACCAGCGGACACAGCATCTGCAATAGTTCTACCAGAATGAAGTTCTTCTTTTAATCTCTCAAATATAAGAATATTTGCATCCACCGCTATGCCAATAGATATAATAAATCCCGCTATACCAGCAGCTGTAAGAGTGACAGGTAACAATTTAAACAAAGCAAGCATAGCTGCCACGTACATACAAAGGGCGAGCACTGCTGCTAAACCTGGAAGTCTGTACCAAAGAATAAAGAATAACGCAATTATCAAAAATCCAATGACCGCTGCTTTTACTCCAGCAGCGACAGCATCATTACCTAAAGTAGCTCCGATGGTTTGTCTTGAAAGAAGTGTAATAGGAACAGGCAATGCACCTGAATTTAACCTACCGACTAATTGTTTACCTTCTGTGGGGGTAAAACTACCAGAAATCACAGCTTGCCCACCGGGTATCTCTTCACGTACGACAGGAACAGAGATAGGAGCTCCATCCAAATAGATTGCTACCATTTTACCAATATTATCTTTTGTAATTTGAGCAAAAAGTTTTGTACCTGTATCATCAAATTGCAAGCTTACTTTTGGTTCACGTGTCGTCTGATCAAATTCCAAGCTAGCCTTCTTCAAGTATCTTCCTGTCAATTCTGTAGATACAAACTGTGGAGAAGCATCCAGAGAAACCTTACCATCTTCACCAACTACCACATTTTGTGGTGTATCTTTTGGTGCTTCAATTTTAAATTCCAAAAGAGGCGTCTGCCCTATCATGGCTGTCGCCTTTTCTACGTCTGTGACTCCTGGAAGATCTACAATCAATTTCTCATCTTCTCCGGAAACAAAACCACTATTTTGCACTTGAACTATTGGTTCAGAAACCCCGAAAAGATTTACTCTACGTTCGATAACATCTCTCAAAGAATCCATAGATACAGAAACTTCTCCTGCTTTTACTCCGCTCACATCAGCTTTATATATAAGATGACTACCCCCGGAAAGGTCTAATCCTAAACGGAAAGGAGAATTCTTGAAAATAGACCATTCATTCTCAAAATTAGAGTTTAATTTAGGTTCTGATTTAAAGACGAAAAGACCCACAGCGGATCCTAAGATTAAAACTATTAATATAGAAAGCATTTTTTTAATCATTTTTTCCACACCTGCCTGCCGGTAGGCAGGTAAATATACAGCTATTCTATACGTTTTTGAAAAAAAATGCAATAAGAAAACCCAGCAAATATCCCCCTAAAATATCTATAGGAAAATGTACCCCCGCCATGATTCTAGCCATGCCTATAAGCAGTGCAAAAACTATAAAAATATATCCCGCTTTTTTATGATAGAAAAATATGGAAAAGGCCAACGCCATAAAAAAAGTAGAGTGCCCAGAAGGAAAAGCAAAACCGGATTCTGAAAAAAGACTTCTCACTCCCTCTAAAGCAATAAATGGTCTTTCTGTTTTAAACAAAAATTTTAAAATATAAGCAAAAACCCAAGCTGTAACACTAGAAAAAAATAATAGAAAAAATTCTTTCCATTTTTGTATTAAAGCTTTCAATGGATTTTCTTTTTTAAGAATCTCGTGATGAAAAATTAAAAATAAAAATGCAAAAAATATCACTATATATGGTAATACATCTGCAAAAAATATTATCATCTGATCCACCACTCCAGATTTATGAGACATATTATAAAAAAAGAAAAATATTTTATCGTTCATTTTTTTTCTTTGCTACATTAAGCACATTATTAAAAAGCATCGCGATAGTTACAGGCCCAACTCCTCCAGGCACAGGAGAAATAAAACCCGCTTTATCTTTTACTGATTCAAAATCGATATCTCCGACTATACTTCCATTGGACTCTGAAGTTCCTGCATCTATCAATATCACTCCATCTTTTATCATATCACCTCTAATAAATTTACCCTTGCCAATCCCAGATATTATAACATCAGCATTCTTTATAATTTCTTCTTTATTATCACTTTTACTAGTCATTATTATAGGTTTTAAACCCATCAAATTAAGCAAGGAAGCAACAGGCTTCCCTACCAAAACACCATTACCCAAAACAACAATATTTCTGTTTGTTAAATCAACATTTATAAAATCTAATAATTTTATACATGCAAAAGCTGTTGGAAGACCTATCTCCATAGTATCAATACCATTGTAAAATTTTTCACTAGCAACACTACCCAAACAATCTACATCCAAATCGGTATCGATAGCGTCTAAAATTTTCTTTTGATCGAGCCCTTCTGGCAAAGGAAGTTGAACAATAATACCACACATATTTGGTATTTTATTTAAGACTTTTATTTCTTTTATTAAATCTTCCATAGTAATAGAAGCCGGGAAATTTGCTCTATGGAATTCTATGCCCAAAGCTTCAGCGTTCTTTCTTTTCATTTCTACATACTGCAAAGAAGCTGCATCTTCCCCCACCAAGATATCACAAAACACCGGCTTAAAAGAAAGAGCAGATATCTCTTTTTTTATACCATCTAAAATTTCATCTTTTATTTTTTTTCCATCAATTATTATCATATTCCTAAAAATTCATTTTTCATATCATCACGATGAGCAGATCTCGCATATTTTCTCATATTCATCAATATCCCAAGCCCCATAAATTCTGTCACTAAATGAGAACCTCCATAGCTCATAAAAGGAAGTGGAATACCCGTGATAGGCATGAGACCCAGATTCATGCCTATATTTATGAGTATATGACTCATAAAGAAAATAGCAATTCCTATTCCAAAAAGCATTTCAAAATTTGAAGCACCAAGAGAAGCAGAATGTAGTATTCTCCAAATAACAAGACCAAATAATAACAAAACAACGCAAGAACCAATAAAACCCCACTCTTCAGCATAAGCAGCAAAAATAAAATCAGATTGTGGTTCAGGTAAGAATTTTAATCTTGATTGCGTACCGAAACCCACCCCCTTCCCCAACACTTGCCCAGAACCTACAGCGATGGTCGACTGAGAAGCATTATAACCAGAATCATGCACATCTGCGAGAGGGTTTACGAAGCTAAGTATTCTCGCTTTTTGATATGGAGCAAAAACAAAAAGCCATAAAGTTGCAAACAAAATAATTCCTCCTAAAAAAACTAGAAATAAATGTTTCTTGGAAATACCTGAAACTAATACCATCCCAAACCAAATAGCAAAAACAACCATAGCAGAACCAAAATCTGGTTGAAGTAAAATCAAAGCAAAAGGGATAAAAGCATAAATGCCCGATATAAAAATATGTTTTATGTCTCTAATCTCGACATGTCTACGAGAAAAATATTTTGATAAAATCAAAATCAATACCAATTTCATCATATCGCTAGGCTGAAAAGAAAAGAATCCAAAAGAAAACCAGCTCTGAGCACCTTTCACAGTATTGCCTATAATGAGCAAGACGACTAAAAGCACACTAAAGATCAAAAATAAAGTCACCAAGATATCCGTCCTTTTAAGAAATCTAAAATCAATAAAAGAAAAAATAAAAAAAACAGCAAAAGCTATAATAACCCATACAATCTGTTTATCAAAAAAATTTACAGAATTTTCTTCAACTGTAAAAGATTTCATCGTAAAAAGACCACCTAAAATAATAGGGACAATAAAAAATACCAATAGCCAATCTATTCTTTTTACGACTTTTTCTGCCATTTTATTTTAATTTAACTAAAGAAATATCATACATTGGTATTATTTCTTTAGTTACAATATTAGAGAGAATAGGTAAAGGCCAAGTAAAATTAATCTCTTTCGTTTCTTCTTTTTCAACAACGTCTAGATATGTACGACTAGCTGAAACAGCATTACCATTTTCATCATACAAAATAGCAACGACACTCATCTCAGGAATCGTAAACAAAGAATCATTTTTTATAGTTGCTGACAAACGTGGCTTTGTATCTTTGTCTTCCAACTTAACATCTGAGAATAATATTTTGAGTTGATTTAACTTTTCTTCAGAAACACTAGTCCAAAATGGAACTTCTGTAAACTCAAAAGACGAATAAACAGGGATAGCATTACCCACACCTATGGCTGGTTCAAAAATAGCAAATTTACCTTTTGCAGGGATATAAGTCTCTCCTTCTCTCTTTCCGATATAAAGATTATCTTTATCAGAAAAACGAAATCGATATTTTATTTTATTAATCGTTGAATTTTTATTTAAATTTTCTAAATATGCGACAGCATTATAACGTCCAGGGATAACTTCAAAAGCGCGTGTCCATAAAACAGATATTTTATCTACCTCAAAGGTGCACATCAAAACACAAGATCCTCCACAATCTACACCTGTCTCATCACCATTTTTTTGGCCATCTGTACAAGTCGGTAATCTATTTATATAAGGAGAGATAATCAAAAACCCTAAAATTGCTACAAAAATAATTAAAATTCCAATATAGAAAAGTTGCCTCTTTAAAGCCCAAGTCATAATGATATTATATCTTATGCATTCAAAGATATCCAGAAAGTAGAACCCTTCCCTACTTCTGAATCTACCCACACTTTTCCTTTATGTGCTTCCACAATTAATTTTACAGAATAAAGTCCATAGCCCGTACTATCTACATTCACTTTCACAGAATCCTTTCCGCGTCCTCCTTCAGTAAACAAATTCTTTTTATCTTCTTCTGTTATTCCGATGCCTGTGTCTTTAACATAAAACAACACCTGTCCATTTTCTTTCTTGAGACCCACAGTTATCGTTCCCTCTTTGGTATATTTAATAGAATTTTCTACAAGATTATTCAAGGCTTCTTTCAACCAAAAAGCATCTCCAAAAATATTGTAAGTGTCTTCTTTTATATCTTTTTCTATTTTTAACCCTCTAGCCTCTACAGAAATTTCTTTTTCAGAAATAACTTTCTCTACTAATTCTTTCAAGTTAAAATTCTTTATATCATATTTCACTGCACCTTTTTGCAAATTAGCAGCATTCAAAACCAAATCCACAGTATCTATACCCCCATTGTCTGAATCGAGTCCTTGCTGAGCTCTTTTCTTTACTTCATCATTAACATCACCAAAAGTACCATCCAGAATGCCTGCAAAAATATATTTAGAACGAGTAAAAGAACCTTTAACTTTATGTGTGACAAGATGCACCAAGCTCTCTCTTTGAGTAAGTAAGTTACTCAAATCAACATTAAGTTTTGCTAATTCTTCTTTTTGTTGTATCTCTTTTTTAACTGACTTAATTAAGAAATAACCAAAAACTATCGAGGCCACAAAAGTTATTCCATTCAAAAAAAAGTTTGTAGGATTTTTAATAAAGAAAAATTGGGAACCTATCAAAATAGCTAATCCCCAAACCAGTGCTTCAGTCGCAAGAAGTTTTATATTAAAAAGACTAAAACGAACCATCAAAATACTTACATAAATGACAAAAACAACCATTCCAAACATACCGTAAAGTTCTAGTTGTGAATCAGGGAATATTCCTATTCTTGTAAGATAAGAAGCCAAAAACTCCATTCCAAAAAAAGAAAACAAAAACAATTCTATACCAGAGCCCATCAAAACAATCTGTTTTTTAAATGCAGAATCTGCAATTTTATACTTACGAATTAATAATATCAAAATCCAAATCATAGCCACCAAGCTAAGTGACGATGAATAAATTTTTAAAGGGAACCATTCAAACCTAAAAGCATCACAATTTGTGAGGTCAAAGCCACTCAAATTAAAGGAAGTCGCAGTCAAAAGAAGAATGGGTGAAAGTAATGCTAGAAATATAATTCTAAGTTTTATAGAAATTTCTTTTTTCTCTAAAAATACATATATGAAATAGATACAAAGCATTGAAATAGTGCCTAGTATCAAACCAAAGAAAGACCAAACAAACAATATGATATCACTGTTTATATTTGTCCAAGCAATAAGCGTCGATAACGTCCAAAGAGAAAAAAATACAGCAATAGCAAACAAAAGCCTGTTTAACAAAAATTTTCTACCATTCCAGAAAACATAAAAACTAAGTAAAAGAGCAGCTATGGTAGCAGGGACGTCAGCATAATACAGCAAAGCTGGAATATCAGAAGAATACAAAAAATATGTTGGTTCTGGAAATAAATAACAAATCATATATCTTTTTCATCTATATTATCTTGTAAAGATTCCCCTTCTATGTTTTCCATTTCATCTTGTATTTTTGAATTTTCATTAAACACTTCGCAAACTACGCCACTAGCAGGATCACAAAAAGCTACAGAACAATTACGATCTCCTGAAAGACACTCATTTGCGGCTTCACAATCTGTGATATCTTCACCACACGCAGCATACAAATCAGCTGCATATTTCTGAACATTAGAATAATAATATTCTTCTGTGCATTCATCATCTTCACATCCAATAAAACAAGATTCAGTATAAGGGTCACAAACTCCTTCATAGCTCATAATATAATCATGTTTTATCATAAAACGATAATAACAAACAAAAGCTATTATAAGAATAACTGGAAAAAGAATATAAGAGAATACATGATTACTAAAACCAAAACCTTTGTGTTCAACATTTTCCATAATTTAATAAAGTATAACAGAAATTAGATATTACGTTAATATAAATACTATTTTACGAAATAAAAAGTAAGTATGTACCAACACCTGTTATCAAAATAGCTATGACCTTCTGTATAATATGTTTTGCCTGTATCTTTTCTTTTGTTATTCTGGGGAAGAATATAGTCAAAAATACACCAATAACCAAAACGAATATCGGTTGAAAAGATTCTGTCAAAAGAACGAGTCCTAAAGGAGCAAGCATATATGCATAAGCCACGATGATATTTCCAAGCATAAATAAAGATTCATTTAGAACATTTAAAGACAAAATGGCTTTAGAGTTATTCTTTATCGCAGCTAAAAATTTAACACGATGTGAGCGCATAAAAATAAAGATGAAAATACCTATTACGACGAGCATCAAATGTTCATAAAATAACGATTTCCATACATCTTCTTCTAGCGCCACAGCTTTAAAAATGACAGACCCTATAGCCCAAAAAGATGCTGCTGCGAGCATTGGCAAAATAACTTTTTTGCGAATCTTAAATTTATTTTCTACATCTATTTCAAAAGATATTATCGTCGTACCTAAAATAATGGTTGCCATAGAAAGTATCTGCATGTTATTTAATACTTCTCCAAGGAAAAAGTATCCCAATATACCTCCTATGACTGGCACCAATTGATAAAATATTACTGTCACAGATGCTTCATCGTTTTTAAGAGCAACAAGATAACACAACAGTACTAAGGCATTAAGAATACCCACGATAGCAAGAGCCAGCATGTTCGTAAAGCTTATGCTAAACACTGTCATATCTGCCAAGAAAAGAAATGGCAAGGCCAAAGCAGACAAAAGAGAAGAGAAAAGTACCAAGGTGCCTATGCCGTCAACTTTGAAATATTTTTCTAAGAGAAGTTTGTCTATATGGTTTGTCAGCGCGTAAAGGAAAGGACCGATGATTGCTATAAAAAACCAAATCATAAGTATATTATATCATTAAGACAATTTACTAACAACAAATTTCTTCAAGAAAAAAGAGTGTTTGTATTTCTCTTTCGAATACCTAAGACCCGACATGCCTAGATCTTGCTCCCAATTATAATATTTGATACCCTTTTTATTTAAAATTTTTGCTTCTTCCCAATTTAATACATCACTGATGGCTCTATTGTGTTTTTTGTTTGCTTTGGCAAAATGAGAAATGACAAAATCATTAGACAATATCTCATAGACAGTAAAACCAGATAAAATATCTCCGAGATACAAACAAAGAAATTTTATATTTGGATCTTTTATTTCTAGTAATCTTTCAAAAGCTTTGTATTCATTGAGTTCAAAATGATCATCTATATTTTTATTTTCTGCCCATTCTTTAAACATCTTTTTCAATTCATTTTTTGGGGCATCCTCTCCAGAAAATTGTTTTACAGTATAACTTGGATTTGATTTGATAAACCTTCTTATCCCCTTTCCAGAAGTATTCTGAGACCAATTATTCATATTTGATAAATTAGCTATAGAATAAATATAATCATAAGAATCTCTATCTCCATCTAATTTAAATATTTCCTTTTTGAGAACATTCATTACTTCTTCAGGGATTAATTTCAAAAAATTTGAACCGTATTTTTTTTCAGAAAAAGAGATTAATTCCAAAGCTGTATCAGAAATTTTATTTTCTCCAATAAAAGAAAGAAAATGTTTTTCAGTAATATAGTCACTGAAAAGAACAACCAAATTGCCATTCAATTCTGATATCATCATTTTATTATGAATATCCCAAGACCACATACTAACAAAATTAAAATCCGAGTAAGGCGGAAATTTCTTAGTAAACTTTATAACTTCATCTTTGTCGTTTAGCTCTAAATGTTTAAATTCAGGAAATTTTGGAATCATAAAACTTATATTTATATTATACCCTGTTAAAAGTTTTAAACAAACATCACTTGACCAAAAAAAAATTAGGTATAATATACTAAATTGAGTATCGGACACTGGTTCTTTTTATAAATAAACGCCACCTATTAAAGGTGGAAAAATAAACATAACACACGTAGTGGAGGAAAAATGAGGAAAGCCTTATTCTCTTTGTTTCTCGCTTTATTTACAACAGTATCAATGCTTGCACTACCCCCCGGAACAACTACTCTATCAGGTGCAACATCTGGAATGTCGATAGCCGATTGCCCAACATCGACAGGATCTGTAACAATGATTGCGACTACAGCTGCTATTATTGAGAACTCAGGTTCTCCCCCTGTAAATGCAATCGCATTAGTAAATAACTTTAAAGCTGCTGGGTTACTTATCGCTTCGGAGTTGGACGTGTATACGCCACTAAAGTTTCTGCTGACAAATCAACCGTCAGTAGTAGTTGGTGTGTTCGAAGATTCAGTAGTAGTATCGCAACAAAATGTAGTTATGTTTAACGAAAGAAACTTGAGCAAACAATCTAAATTAAAAGCGGAGGCGGCGAATTTTTCGCCAGAACTCTATGTTAGCTTAGTCTTAGTTTAGTAGTTTAGCTAAGACATTTGATTGTTCTGTAAAAGATTGATTTCCAGTCTTAGACGATAAAAAGTTTAAGCTCTTCCAAATACCCCGCGCATTTATATTTGCAAGGGGTATTTTTTTATATAATTTTATTTGACAAAATGGTAAAGCTGGTATAATATATTTGATGGTAGTCCTAACAGTAACGCCCTCACTTGCAAGAGGGTCTTGGAAACCTCCTTTGTTGTGGTGACTTAAGTTCCCTCCAAGCCCTCTTGCTTATTTTAATTAGTTCTTCAAAGATTTAATAAATCATTCACAAATTAAGGAGAGTATTCAGATCTTTTAACAAAGAGATCTTACACTATCCACTGCCTCTGAGCACAAACCACATCTCAGAGGCCCTTCCTTTTAAACAAAAATCCTCAAGTATCCTTGAGGTATTTTTATTTTTTACGAAAACACAAAAAACTAGTAAATCCAATTTACTAGTTTTTTTAGTATCAAATGCTCGGTGTTGGCGACAGCCTACTTTTCCCCAAAGAGTATCATCGGCTCAATAGGGCTTAACTTCTCTGTTCGGAATGGGAAGAGGTGTAGCCCCTACGACAAATCACCAACACTGAAAATTTGATACAGTGCCTAAAGCACTGGCTAGCCAGTGCTTTAGGCACTAGCTTTATTTTTAATTGTGGTATGCAAATTTCTTAACAGGAATCGAAACATTAGTACTTCTCAGCTCAACACATTACTGTGCTTACACTTAAAGCCTATCAACGTGATCATCTCTCACGGTTCTTAACGATTCCTAATCTTGAAGCTGGCTTCCCTCTTAGATGCTTTCAGAGGTTATCCATTCCCGACATAGCTACCGAGCAATCCACTTGGCAGTAGAGCTCGTACACCAGAGGTCAGTCCACTTCGGTCCTCTCGTACTAGAAGCAGATCTTCTCAAGAATCAACGAGTGCAGTAGATAGGAGACCAACCTGTCTCACGCATCTACGTTTTACATGAATACGATTTGTATTCAACCTTCATTACTGAAGGGATCGGACTATACATTCTTAATTTTAAATTAAGGTCGGTTTGTAGTCTCTACAAAGAAAATCAAAAGATTTTCTTCTCGATATTGTCCTTCGTTTTCACGAATCGGATTCCACCGAAAACCCCGACTTCTTTCTGCTATGCATAAAGCTTCGCAGAACCGCCGTGTGTACAATTTAATGTACTTGGTTGATTTCAATTTTATAACAGTTCTAATTCACACATGAATTATTTTCCTCTGAGGGTTCAAACTGTTCATGAGCCCAGCTATTAGGTTGTAGCTTATAGCTTATAGGAAATGCAAATTTAATTTATGCATTCTAAGCTAAAAGCTAACAGCTATAAGCTGAAAGCTATTGAACGGTCTGAACCCAGCTCGCGTACCTTTTTAATTGGCGAACAGCCAAACGCTTGGCAGCTTCTCCACCGCCGCGCTAAGGTGAGCCGACATCGAGGTGCCGAACTCCGCCGTCGATATGAACTCTTAGGCGGAACTAGCCTGTTATCCCTAGAGTAGCTTTTATCCGTTGAGCTTCCACCGCGTCTAATGCGTATGGTCGGATCACTATGTTCTGGTTTCCCACCTGCTTGAGATGTACCTCTTACAGTCAAGCTAGCTTGTGCCATTACACTATCGGCACGGTTTCCATTCGCGCCTAGCTAACCTTTAAACCCCTCCTTTACTCTTTAGGAGGGTACAGCCCCAGTAAAACTATCCACCAGATACTGTCTCAATAAGTTTTTGCCTTATTGGTTAGAACATGCCTGTCAAAAGTATGGTATTGCACTGGCGACTCCACAATTCCCGAGAAAATTGCTTCAAAGTCTCCCATATATTCTACGCAGTTAAAAAACATGCTCAATATCAAGTTATAGTAAAGCTTCTAGGGTCTTTTCGTCTAACTGCACTTAACCGGCATCTTCACCGGTATTGTATTTTCACCGAGCTGGTCCCCGAGACAGTTCTCCAGTCATTACACCATTCGTGCGCGTCGGAACTTACCCGACAAGGTATTTCGCTACCTTAGGACCGTTATAGTTACGGCCGACATTCACCAGGGCTTATATCAGTCACCCTTACATCTTGCGACATAAGAACGCCGATATTTGACCTTCTGGCATTGGTCAGGTGTCACCCCCTATACATCCTCTTGCGAGTTCGCAGGGAGCTGTGTTTTTGGTAAACAGTTGCCAGAGAAACTTTCGCTGCGGCCCCCACCACTTTAGATACTTCACAAAAATTCTGTGAAATAAAAAATGATGAAGAGCTTTAATTTAATTCCTCATTGTCTCTTTTTGCTCGATACTTAAATCTTACTCTCTCAACACTTTGATATTTTAGAAATATCCAAAGTGGTGGGGGCAAGCCTTATCCCGAAGTTACGGCTGCTTTTTTGCCGAGTTCCTTGGGGACCACTCACTCGTTCGTCTTGGTCTACTCGACCTGATCACCTGTGTCGGTTTGCGGTACGGATTCTATATTTATAAGTTTAGAAATTTTTCTTGGAAGCGTGCTTTGTATTATTGTCCTAAGCCGAAGCTTAAAACTTTTCATTTCTCTTGAATTCACCATTAAAGGTAGCGTACGGATTTTCCTATACATCATTCTTAAGAAACAAACTTCAAATCCAATAATGAGCAATACATACTACACTCCGTCGTTCCATCACTAAATACAGAAGTCAGGGAATATTAACCCTATGTCCATCGAGTACGGATTTCTCCATTCCCTTAGGCCCGACTAACCCTTGGCTGATTGACATTACCAAGGAAACCTTGATCTTTCGACGTGGGGCGATCTCAGCCCCATTGCGGTTACTTGTGCCAACATTCTTACTTCCAAACGCTCCAAAGGCTCTCGCGAGTCCTTCTTCACAGCAGATTGGAACACTCTCCTACCATTCGTGAACTTCATAAAGGAGGCGAATTTACATTCGCCTAAATTTGGTGCGACATCCGAGCATTTAACTCACAGTCAATCAAAAGAAAAACTGAAATCGGCTACTGCCTGAATTTAAATGTCGCATAAAATTTCGCTGCCCTAGCAAGACTCGAACTTGCAACTATGGATTAACCGTCCATCCTTCTACCATTGAAGTACAGGGCAAACAAAAATATAAAACAAAGAACAAAAATACAGGAAAACTTCTGCCTCTACTTGCGTAAAGAGAACAACAAATCACAAACCAGCCCGGAATGTCTTGTTCATTTAGCAGAAAGTTTCCCTTTTTTCCTTTATGAAGTTCACGAATCCTCAAATTCGGTACTATACTTAGCCCCAATTATTTTCGACGCAAAATCTCTAGATGAGTGAGCTGTTACGCTATCTTTAAAGGATGGCTGCTTCTAAGCCAACCTCCTCATTGTCAGAGAAATTTCACCTTCTTGTCTTGCACTTAGTATAAATTTAGGGACCTTATTTTGAGATCTGGGCTGTTTCCCTTTTCACTAATGGAGCTTCGCCCCCACAGTGTAACTGCCAAGCTTTGGTTTCTGGTATTCGGAGTTTGATAGGTTTCGCGAGATTGCTCCCTGTCGAAACCTTCCAGTGCTCTACCCCCAGAAAAAACACTTGACGCTAGCCCTAAAGCTATTTCGGAGAGAACCAGCTATTACAGGGTTCGATTAGCTTTTCACTCCTTACCACAAGTCATCCGAAGACGTTGTACGATCTACCGGTTCGGACCTCCATTTGTCTTTCGACAAACTTCATCCTGCTCATGGCAAGCTCACCCTGCTTCGGGTCTTATGCATGCTACTATTATTCGCGCTATTAACACTCGGTTTCCCTTCGGCTCCACTCTTTTAGAGAGCTTAGCCAGCAACATGAATAAACTCGTTGGCTCATTCTTCAATAGGCACGCCGTTGCAGATATAAATACCTGCTTCGACTCCTTGTAAACATATGGTTTCAGGTCTATTTCACCGCCCTAATCGGGCTGCTTTTCACCTTTCCCTCACGGTACTTGTTCACTATCGATCTTTAAGAGTATTTAGCCTTAGCGGTTAGTTCCGCTGGATTCCCCCCGGCCATTCATGTCCTGGGGTACTCAAGAATAACAATAAAAGAGATAAATTATTTTCGTTTACAGGACTATCACCTCCTACGGTGTTGCTTTCCAGCAACTTCAACTAATAATTTATTTTTTGACTCTTCTAGAAATCTACATTGTTATCTTACAACCCTCTTGTATTGCTACAAAAGTTTGGGCTTCTTCCTTTTCGCTCGCCGCTACTAAGAAAATACAAATTTGTCTCTACTCCTCCTGGTACTGAGATGTTTCACTTCCCAGGGTGCGCTTTTTTATTATAAAAATAAAAATTATCAAGGTTTACTTGATAGGGTTTCCCCATTCGGAAATCTCCGGATCAAAGGTAGCTAAGCACCTCCCCGAAGCTTATCGCAGCAACGCCACGTCCTTCATCGCCTCTTAAAGTCAAGGCATCCACCATACGCTCTTAAATTTCCTGTTAAGAAATTTACAAACCACAATCCTTATATTAATAAGGATAAAACAATGCTTATAATAATATCTAGTCCGACCGCTCGGCATTCAAAATTATTTAAGCAATTTCCCATCTCCAGCCTTGAAAAGACCCTAAGCATACAGGCTGTATGCGAGACACACTCTGTAAAGAGTTGTCTAAGTCAGCTAGGATAGGATTTAAGTTGTCAATATTCAAGCCATACTTACCAAACAAAAAACCGCCTTTCGAGCGGTCAACAGACAAAAGAAAGCCTGCTTAAAACCGCTTTTTAAACTTGTTTCTTGATGTAATCATACTGATTAAAAGAGTATATCAGAATTGAAAAAGATGTCAACTTTATACCCATTGGGGATAATGTGGACATCTTTTTTTGTTAACAGGTTAAGATTTTACTTAGTATAATCTCTTAAAACACATGTTATAGTTGAATCAGATGTAAAATCTTTCCAACCATCACATGAAGATCTGATAAGAAATCCCTTTAAAACTTTATCAAAATCCCAGAAACCAAAAGCTGTCTCAATACCCTTAAGTAAATCAGGTCGAGAAACAAGAACATTTCCATCCCATTTAAATACACTTTTTATAGAATATTTTTCATAGAGTTCTTTAGTTATTAATATTTCTTTTTGCCTATCACCATCAATATCAAAAATAACATAACGTTCACTGGAATCGTTTAGAGGAGGTAATCCCATAAATTTGTCTCCTTCTTTAATAGTTGTATCTCCTTCATAAAAAGTTTTTCCAGAGTATTGATATCCTCCCCATTTAAGATCATGCTTTTCAAAATCAACTATTAAAATATCAAAAAGGCTACTTTTGCCAGTATTTCGATCTACAAAAATTTCTTTTATTCCATCTCCTGTTATGTCAACTGCACCAATAAAATCTGGTACTTTTTCGGAAAAAATAGGATCTAATTCTTCACCTACAATCTTTTCACCAATTTTTGTATATTTGTAATCTACTTTAAGATCAGCTGTCTTTGCAATTTCTGCAAAACTTTTATCAGCACTAACACTAACTACAGAAAAAGAAGGAATGGAGCTTCCATCATCACCCAAAAAACTACTTATTGCCACCTCAGGCCATTCATCATTATTCAAATCTGCAATAAAATATTTAGCTTGGTTTGGATCATTAGAAGATGGTGTCATCTCATAAATAAGTTTTCTTAAAAAATCTGTGAAATAACCAAATTTAGTTTCACCTTTATTCTTATTATTTTCGACATTATTTTCTACTTTTAAAACATTGTCGTTAACAGATTTCAAAGTTCCTAAATAATACGCACCACCGGTAATTATCAAAACAACGATAATTGCTAATATAAAACTCACCTTTATATAACCCTTATTAGTTTTCATAAATTTAATTATACCTCTAAAATACAAAATATCTACTCTCTTACAAAACAGCCGGACGCCTGGCGTCCGGCTGTTTACAATGATTGGTATATATCCTTACGGTGACCAATGGCAAATAAAATTATACTATTCCCCGACAAACGAAATATACCTCTAAAAACCCTAGTTATACGAAACGAGTATACATGATCATTGTCTAGAAATCCTTTTAATTTTTTTGTATGAAGTCTCGAATCAAATATATCTTTCACTAAAAATTGTTCTTGTTTTAATAAAAAATCTCTATCTTTCTTGCCCAGCAAAGATACGCTTTTCATATAATTTTTAGTTTTTAAGAGAATCATATTTTAAAATTCATTAAATGATTCTTTATAAGCTGAGAGAATTTCTTTTTTATTAGAATAAGTGTCTAAACTTTCAGTTGGTAATTTAGAAATAGTTATCCCTTGATTAATAACAAATTGCCTTAGAGAAGCATTCACGACATCTGCCAAAGAAAGCCCAAGATCTTTGGCTAGTTCTTGTGCTTTTACTTTAATTTCTTTTTTTGTTTTAATTAAAATTGTTGTATCCATATATACGAAAGTATATACTATTGAATATTTAATGTCAAACAAAAAGCCAAACGCCTGGCGTTTGGCTTTTTGTTTTTTATAACCTATAAGCTATTCACGATGTGTCATTTCTTCACCAAGTTTAGAGATGAGCCTTCCAGCTGCATCTTTTCCGCCCAAACCAAATGCCAATGCACCACCCAAAGCGAGCATGCCTACTATTCCAGCAAAAAGAGTATTCATATACCCTTCTGCCACTCCGAGTTGGCCTAATGCAATAATGAAAGCAAAAACCCAAACAGAATATTTTACTAATGCTCCCAACATATTTGTTGATTTCAAATTCATTGCCTTAGATCCCGCCATGACACTCTTTGAAAGAAGATCAGAAATAAAAGTAGCGACGATAAGCACAAAAGATGCTATCACTAATTTAGGTAAAAATCCTAAAACATCATCTCTCAAAAAGAAAGCAATATCATTTAAGCCGACAAGATTTAAAGATGGGAAAAGGAATATCACAATGATAAACCATTTCATAACTTGTCCTATAAAATATCCAGAATTAAAATTCATTCCAGCTTTTCTAAAGAAATTATCTACTCCAATTGATTGAAATAGGTTATCAATTTTCAAAGCTTTGAAAACCTGCTCGAATGCTTTAGCGACAAGAGAACCCAAGGCCCAACCTATTATAAAAAGAATTATCGCTAAAATAAGTTTAGGAGCAAATTCAATAAAACCCCACAATAAAGTCTGCAATGAAGCATTAAAAACTTCACCCCAAGACATCCAAATGTTAGTCATAAAAATTATAAATAAAATTAAATAATAAAAGACTTTTTAAGTTCGACCTTAAGAAAGTTCTACTATTATTATACTAGTTTTTAGGCCTTTTTTAAAGTTTGTGTGGATAACTCTTTAGCTTGCAAAATGACTTCATGAGGGAAATCTAAAATATCTCTTACGAGCTTGTCATACATATCTAAACGATAAATAAATTCTTTAGTATCAAAAATAGCATAAGAAAGCTCCGTACCTATTTCTGCTTCGAGTTTACGCATTTCTTCTTCTATTTTACTTCTCTTCATCTTGTCCCCCACAATGAGTAAGTCTACTCTCGTGTCTTTATTTTTTATGAAAATACCTGAAACCAAAAGTAACTTAACTTTTCCAACTTTCTTAAAACTATCTGCAATACTTTTTCTATCTATCGTATCTGAGCTTATCAATAATTTATCAAATTCTTTTGCGTATTTAAAAAGTGGGTTGAAAGACCAGACAATATTGTGCTTTTTTATAAAACCAACAGAAGCCAAAAGTCTTATCTCTCTAGAAGCGACATCAGCACCTACTCTACTTCTTTTTACTATGTCTTTTTTGGTAAAATTACTCTTTGTATTGAGTAAAAAAAGACGCATTATTTTCACTCGAGCGGAATTACCTAATATTTTTCCTAGAATTTCCATAAGGTATATTATATGACTTTTTAATAAAAAAACAACCCCTTTTAGTGGGGTTGTTTTTTTTATAAATTCTTTATTTTAATTCTATCTTTCCACCTGCTTCTTCGATCTTCTTCTTTAGATCTTCAGCTTCAGCTTTCTTCATACCATCTTTCAATGTAGCTGGAGCACCGTCTACTAAGTCTTTAGCTTCTTTAAGACCAAGACCTAATACTTCTTTCACAACTTTCATAACAGCAATCTTTTGTTCCCCTGCTGATGCTAATACTACTGTGAAAGCATCTTTTTCTTCAGCAGCTTCTGCACCACCTGCTGCAGGTCCTGCGCTAGCGACAGCTGCGGCAGAAACTCCAAACTTTTCTTCTATTGCCTTTACAAGGTCGTTCAATTCTAGAACTGATGCACCTTCTAAGTCTTTCATAAATGAATCAAATTTTGACATAATATTTTTTAATTTAATTTAATAATATTTAATAATTATTTCTTCTTTGCAACTTCATTGACGGCAATAGCCAAACGCTGTATAGGCGATTTGAGCAAGAATGCAATCTTTGAAAGCAAAACTTCTCTAGAAGGAATAGTAGCTATCTCCATCATCTTTTCTTTAGCCACAAATTGACCTTCGAAGATTCCTCCTAAAATCTCCAAAACTCCCTTGTGAGCTTTTTGGAAATTATAAATTTCACGAGAAGAAGCGACTTCGTCTTTTGAATAAGCTATAGCGACTTCACCTGGAAGTTCTGGAATCTCTCCTTCTGCTTTTTTCGCTAATGCGCGTTTCAATAAAGTTTTTCTTGATACTTTATAATCGACTCCTTGTTCTCTCAAACTTCTTCGAAGAACAGTCTCATCACTTACATTCATACCATGAAAATTTACAAAAACGACAGAACCAGATTCCTTGATAGCTTTATCAAGATTCTTTATCATTTCTTCTTTTTTTGATTTTTGTAACATAATTTAATGTTTTTATTTTTATTTTTAAAACAAAAAAAACGGCCTGTCTCGTCCTAGGCCGTAGCCAAGGCGGACTTTCGCCGCAAGTTTTACCCTTTTACTAAAGGTATCGACCCACTAAATAGGATTTATTGAGGATGATCTCCCCCACCTATCTTCTTTGCGGTATCTATATAATATCACAATAACTTTATTTTGCAACCCTCTTTTAATTACCTAAAATACTGGTAGGACCTGCTTCACTACTAAAATAATTAACCAAAAACACTCCCCCAAGCCCCAATAAAATCATAACTACAAAAAGCAAGAATGTTTTCAAAAAATGTTTTACCATGTTGATTAAAGTATATCATTATTATGTATTTATAATAAATCGTATTCTAACCAATAGCTTGGACGGAATTAATTAATAATTGACTTGGTGTTTTTAAATTAATTCCCATATGAAGTCTTTCGTAATTGTAGTATCTCAAATATTTTTTAAGTTCGCAATTAATTTTAAAAACATTGTTTGGTAAT
>JAMPXW010000003.1 GCA_023701005.1 Burkholderiales bacterium
AAACATTCTTTTTATATTTCTTTATTAAAAACTCGTTGCAGGCGTACTTTTTAAAAAGCATTGCACAGGCCGACGGGCCGAGCATAGCAAATTTTCAGCAGAAAATTATGTGCGGTTTTTAAAAATGTATGCCAAGAAAGAGTTTTTAATTATATTCTTAGATTTTTTAAATTTTTTCCCAAATAGCTGTATTGGAAAGAGAAATATTTCTGCCATTTGATTTTTCAAATAAACACAATTCTCCAGAAGTCACTTCTCCTCCTAAGCCCTTCATCGCCTCTTCTAAGGCATAACCCAAAGACAAAGAGGAAGCATCTATGGCATAAGAATTTAAAATTACAAAAAGTGGCTTATCGCTCAAAATTTTCCTCACTTGTGAAAGAAGTTTCGGTAAATCTTTTTCTATTTTCCAAATTTCTCCTTTTGGCCCACGTCCAAATTTTGGAGGGTCCATGATTACGGCATCATATTTATTTCCTCTTTTTTCTTCTCTTTCTATAAATTTAATAGCATCATCTAAAATAATGCGCATCGGCATATTTTCAAAATTATTTAATTTTTGATTTTCTTTAACCCATTCTAGGGTCTGTTTTGAAGCATCTATGTGTGTGACTTCAGCACCCGCACGCAAAGCAAAAAGACTCGCGATGCCCGTGTATCCAAATAAATTTAAAAATTTAGGTTTTAAATTCCCCTCTTGAGGGGTGGCTCGCTTGCGAGACAGGGTGGATGCATTTCCACCTCCCCCTAAGGGGTACTCCTCAAGAGGAGAATTAATTCGCTTCGTAATCTTCTCTTCTATAAAATCCCAATGAGAAGCTTGTTCTGGGAAAAAACCCATATGCCTAAAAGGTGTAGGAGACACCAAAAATTTAATACCTTTGTATTCCATCTCCCATCTTGAAGCAATCTTATTTTTCATTTTCCATCCTGCTTTTGCTCCAACTTTTGAACTCCAAAATTTTCCATCTGCTTTTTCCCATTCTTTATTATTTAAAGTTTTGTTCCAAACAGCATCTTCGTAAGGACGTATAAAAACATGAGAACCAAAACGTTCCAATTTCTCCCCGTCCCCCGTATCAATCATTTCATAATCAAACCCGCCTAGACTCGCGCTAGTCGAGGCTGGCCAATCTTTCGTACAAAATATTTTTATTTCTTTTTTCATATTTATATTAAAAACTCAATAACGTCACCATCTTTTACTATATATTCTTTTCCTTCTGTGCGAATCAAACCTTTTGCTTTAGCATTCGCACGAGAACCAGAATCTAATAAATCTTTCCAATTTATAACTTCTGCACGTATAAACTTATCTTTAAAGTCTGTGTGTATCGCTGTGCCTGCTATAGGCGCTGTAGAGCCTACTTTTATTGTCCAAGCACGCGTCTCATCTTCTCCTGTCGTAAGAAAAGTCTCTAAACCTAGAAGCTTATAACTTTGTTTAATTAATTCATCAAAACCTTTCTCAAAAACTGGATCAATCTTCACAAACAATCCAGGCAGACTAACTTCTGCATTTTCTGTAGCCTCTGAAACATTCAGAACATAAAGCATTGGTTTCAGTGTTAATAAATTTAAAGATTTTATTTTAAATTTTTCTTCATCATTCAAATTTGCTTCTGTTGCCATCTTACCTTCTTCTAAAATTTTTATAACTCTATTTAAAATATTTTCTTCAAGAATAGCTTCTTTATCACCTTTCTTTACATCTTTCTGTAAAGTACCAAGTCTTTTTGAAACAGTTTCCATGTCAGCTAAAACAAGTTCTAAATTTATAACACCAACATCTTGCATTGGATCAACTTTATTAGCTACGTGAATCACAGAATTATCTTGAAAGGTACGTACGACATGGGCTATGGCATCCACTTCGCGAATATTTGTCAAAAACTTATTACCCAATCCCTCACCCTTCGAAGCGCCTGCCACAAGTCCTGCGATATCGACAAACTCTATAACTGCAGGAATAGTCTTTTTAGATTTTGAAAAGTCTGAAAGCAACTGAACTCTTTCATCTGGCACAGGCACAATACCTATCGATGGATCAATAGTACAAAAAGGATAATTTTCAGCTGGTACGCTCTTTTTTGTGAGCGCATTAAAAAGCGTGGACTTGCCAACATTGGGTAAACCGACTATTCCAATACTTAATGACATATAAAAGATACTAACAAAAAATCATGATTTAAACCAGTTTTTTCAGTTCGCTTTCGTATTTTTTCATGACTTCTGTGCCTGCTTTCATTTGATCCATCCCTCCTTTTATTTTTTGCTGCATTTCTTCAGCAATTTTCTTAAAAAGTTCAGGGTCTTTTTCTATCATTTTTACAAACATATCTATTTGAGCTTCAGGTACACCTTGCTTTTGAAGCATTTTTTTAAGTAAAAAATTTTGGAACATAAAATATATTCTAAACTATTCATCTAAAATTTCAAAATCCCCACCCGTTACATCGTCTTCCGTCTTTCTACCACTAACACGAATAAAATAGACAGACAAAGCGCAAACGATTAAAAACAGAGACAGAAGACTCCAGTAAATTAGATTATTTTTTGTATCTAGGGGAACATCACTATTTATAACAGATGCCAACATAACATCAGTCTTAACATCTTCTGTTTTTTCTTCCAAGACACTTTTATATAAATTATTTTTTGATAATATTTTTTCATTTTTTATTGGTGATACTACATTTTCCATCTTCGGTGAAAAAGTATAAATAGTTTTCCATTGCATATCTAATAATTTCAAATTGTCTCCATCTGTAAAAGAAAAACCTGTAATTTGAGATGATAAAATAATCTTTTTCTTAGAACTCAAAATAGTATTTTTAGGGAAAGTAAAATTCTTTAAATTACCAGAAAGAACAAATCCTGAAAGATCTATTTCATAATTTGTATTGTTAAAGATTTCTATATAGAAATCTTTAACATCCCCCACCCTAGAAACAATAATTTCGGGTAACACAACTTTAATTGTAATTTTATCTAAAGCGTCAGGATTCTCTGAATAGAAATTTTTATAATATTCTAAAGACACAACATATTCTCCTTCATGCGAAAATATATGTGAAAATTTTGCCATATTATTAGCATTAATTTCTTTTGAATCCCCATCCCCAAAATTCCAAAAATACTTACCTTGAGTAAGCTCTTCGCCCAAATATCCTGTAGTTCTTGAATTAAATAAAATAGGAATCCCAGCAAAAGCAAAATTTTTAGACAAAATATGAGTTTCTATTTTAGGAATATCTATTATTTTATTTTTTACATCACTGATTGTTTGATTTACGTAGGTGGAACTATTAGAAGTCGCTGCATTTTCTACAGAAACGGTAGAAACATAATTTTTTGCCCGTGGAGTAGCCAAGGCAAACACAGCCATTCCATTTTCACCCAAACCAACACTTTGGCCTTCTATGGGATTAGCCACACTTACACCACCACAATCTGTCGCTTCTCCAAAACAAAATTTATCAACAATTTCTCCTTGGTCGTTTTTTATTTGAATTGTATTAGACTCGGTAATCGTGAGATTGCTAAGAATAATATCTGAACCATTTATTAAATTACGAGATATCAGAAAATAACTTTTTGCATTTATCTTCTTATTTTCAAAATAAGTATTTGAAACAAGAGAATTAAAACTTGTGCCTGTTTGCGTCTTTCTCTGTATATAAAACCCCGTCAAATCTACGTCAACATCATCTTGATTATATAGCTCAATAAATCTATCCTCTGTCGGATACAATTTTACTTCATTAAGTACAACCTTCGCTTCTACCTCTTTACAAATTAAAAACAAGATAAATACCAAAACAACCAGGCCTGTCTTCTTTAGCATATATAGTTTTCAAGATTTAATTATATGGTATAATCATACCATGAAAAAAATAGATTTTCTTGCGATAGGAGACATCGTCATCGATGCATTTATAAAATTAAAAGATGCTCATGTTCACTGCAAAATAGATACAGATGCTTGTGAACTTTGTGTCCCCTTTGGAGACAAGATTCCTTATGATTCACTACATGTCATATCTGCTGTAGGCAATAGTCCAAATGCTGCTGTCTGTGCTAGCAGGCTCGGACTTTCTACGGCCCTTATGACAAATATAGGAGATGATCAAAATGGCAAAGATTGTTTGGCTGTATTAAAAAAAGAAAATATTGACACTACTTTTGTAAAAAAAGAAAATGGAAAACTTACAAATTATCACTTCGTTCTTTGGTATGATGTTGATCGTACTATTCTAATCAAACATCAAAATTATGAAAGACATTGGTTAGACACAAAAGAAGCCAGCGAATACACTCCACCAACTTGGATATACCTATCTTCCTTAGGCGAAGATTCTTTGGATTTTCATTCTGAAATTTCAGATTATTTAAAAAGACATGAGGATGTTAAATTAGCTTTTCAACCTGGGACTTTCCAGATAAAATTTGGCACAGAAAAATTAAAAGAAATTTATGCAAGAACAGAAGTTTTCTTTTGTAATAAAGAAGAGGCAGAAAAAATATTGAATATAGAAGATAAAGATATTTTAACTCTATCGAAAGGCATACAAGCATTAGGACCTAAGATGGTTGTGATAAGTGACGGGTCAAATGGTGCTTATCTTTATATGAATGGAGAACTTTGGCACAACACTATATATCCAGATATTGCTCCACCAATCGATCGCACAGGTGCAGGAGATGCATTTTCTTCCACATTTACAGCTGCACTTTGTTTAGGTAAATCTCCTCTTGAGGCTTTCTCTTGGGGACCGATAAATTCAATGTCTGTAGTCCAAAAGATAGGAGCACAAGAAGGCTTGCTTTCTTTAGAAGAAATGTTAGAATATATTAGAGTCGCACCTAAAGATTATAAAATTAATAAAATAAACTAAAACTATGTTGGAGAATTTTATGGGAAAGGTTCCACAAGAAGAAATAATTCATCCAGAAATTGAAAAAGATGAATTAAATTTGGGTAATAAAACCCCAACAGAAACTGAAGCAGCAAAAGAATTGATCCAAGAATTAAAAGCAAAAAATTATTCCGAAGATCAAATAAAGGAAGCTTTAGAGAAGTTAGATTAGAAAACAAAGCCGGTTTTAAAAACCGGCTTTTATTTTTTTAATAATTTTTTAACTCTCTCTTTTATGTCTTTTACCCCCAAGCCGTAATGTTCTAAGAGTTCATTTGCTGTACCAGATTGACCAAATTTATCTTGCACACCCATAAATTCAATATGCACAGGATAATTGTTAGACAAAATCTCTGCAACGAGAGAACCCATTCCTCCAGACACTTGATGATCTTCGACTGTCACAATCTTTTTAGTTTCTTTTGCCAAATTTATGATGGCTTGCTTATCTACTGGCTTGATACTAGAAAGATTTAAAACTTTAGTTTGTATCCCCTCTTTTTCTAATTCTTTAGCTGCAATTAAAGCATTATATAAAACATCCCCTGTGGCTATGATGCCAACTTCCGCTATCCCGATATCAGGCATCCAATACATCTCAGCCTTGCCGATCTCAAAAGGAGTTTCTTCTGTCGTTATTACAGGATTTTTTTCTCGAGACAAACGTAAATAAGCAGGTTTATTTGTTTTCGCTATCTCTTGTGTAATTTTCTTAGCTTCATAAAAATCACAAGGAGAATAAACTTCCATATTTGGCATCACTCTCATAAGAGCAATATCTTCAAGTGCTTGATGAGACCCTCCATCAGGGCCGACAGTAAGTCCTGAGTGAGAACCAATTATTTTTACAGGCACATCATTATAAGCGATAGTCGTCCTTATTTGTTCCCAATTTCTTCCAGGAGAAAACATGGCGTATGAACCACAAAAAGGAATCTTCCCCATAGAAGCCATACCAGAAGCTATCGTCACTAGATTTTGTTCTGCAACCCCAACTTCAAAAAATCTTTTTGGAAATTTTTCTTTCAAAAAATGCATCTGTAATGATTCTGTTAAATCTGCGCAAAGAGTAACTACATTTTTGTCATTCTCTGCCGCAAGCAAAAGACCCTTGCCAAAACCTTCTCGCATTAGTTTCTTTTCTATGTCTTCATTAAAAAGTTTTGGATTTAATTTTAATTTTGGATTTAACATAATTTATTTTCTACTTTATAACTTTACAAACTTTTCAACTCATTCAGCGCCATCTCTGCTTGTTCTTTATTTGGGGGCATGCCATGCCACTTATAATCTCTTTCAAATTCTTTTACTCCTTTCCCAGGTATTGTATGCGCTATTATCACAGTTGGCCTATCTTTTGCTTTTTTGGCTTCTTCTACTGCTTCATTAAAAGATTTAAAATCATGACCAGAAACTTCTATGGTATTCCAATTGAAAGACGCCCATTTATCTTTCAATGGTTCTAGTGGCATCACTTTTTCAGTATTACCATCTATTTGAATATTATTTCTATCAATAATGGTTATCAAATTTTGCAACTTCTTTTTTCCTGCGTACATTATAGCTTCCCAAGAATTACCTTCATCCAATTCTCCATCTGAAATAAAACAATAAATAAACCTATCTCCATCTTTTTCATCCATCTTGTCTGCGAGAGCCATACCTATAGCTTGAGAAAGCCCAGATCCGAGCGGGCCAGAAGAAGTGTCTACATATTTTAAGAATTCTCTATGTGGATGCCCCTGTAAACGAGATCCAAATTTTCGTAAAGTTTTCAATTCTTCTATATCAAAATATCCACTATGCGCCATCACAGCATAAAGTACTGGGCAAATATGTCCATTAGACAAAACCACTTTATCTCTATCTTCTAAATCTGGATTCTTTGGATCGTGTTTTAAAATATGAAAATAAAAAAGAGTGAAAATATCTGCCATTCCAAGAGCTCCTGCTGTATGTCCACTCTTAGCTTCAAAAAGCATTTCAATAATACTTTGACGAATCTCATTCGCTTTTATTTTAAGTTTTTTTATTTTTTCATCAGAAAGACCAGCCATATAAATATATTATATCAAATTTTTTATAGTTTCATTTAATTCTTCAAAAGAAGAAACAATTTTATGTGGATTACCTTTTTCTAATCTTTCTCTCTCATGATATCCAGAATCAAGAGCGATAGTCTTTATACCTATTTCATTTGCCTCCAAAATATCTCCCAAAGTATCAGTGATAAAGATAACTTCATCTTCTTTCAAGCCATATTCTTGTAATACTTTTTTAAATTTATGAGTTTTTAATTTATGTGTCTCATACCCATATAGAAAAGAAAATAAATCTTGTATATCATTATTATTTAAATAATCTTTAATACCAAATTCATAACACGAAGTCACTATCCCTAGATCATAATCTTTCGCCAATGCTTGTAATATTTCTTTCTTATTTTTTTGTATTTCTCTATCTTTCCTTGTATTACTCAAGTGCCTCAAGAAATCAAATCCTGTATCTCTATGTTTTAATTTTTCTCTTTCTATATGTACATTACCATCAAATTGTTTTTTATGTTCTTCTCTGGTTATATCTAAAAACTTTTTGCCACTTAATTCAAAGTGTAAATCATAGTTGTCGTCTATAACTCCATCAAAATCAAACATCACCAATTTGATCATATATCTTTATCCTAAATTTTTAAATTCTTCTATCGTGCCGATAATATCATCAGCATTCAAAATAGCTGAACCGATAACAAGCTTTGTGGCACCAGCATCTATGAGCCTTTCTGCTGTATCCATGTTCACACCTATATCGACAGCGATTGGCAAATCAAGATATCTTTCTCTTAAAATTTTAATTTTCTCATACACTTTTTCATCTAAACTAACACCTTGATACCCAATCTTATCATTCCCCATAAATTGAACGAAGTCTACACATGATGTCAAAATAAATATATTTTCAAGTGGAGTCGCAGGATTGAACGCTATACCTATCTCCATACTATCTCTCACATAAACATCAATGCCTTCTATAAAATCTTTTAAATTATTCAAATCACTACTAGCCTCAACATGAAAAATTATTTTTTTAGGCCCAAGTTTTGTATAAACATCAAAATTAGAGATAGCATCAGACACCATTAGGTCAAGTTCAAAATCTAAATCTTCCCAAAAAGGCATCCCCTCTTCTTCGTTCAAAATTTTCTGAAAGTGTTCATCTAAAAATGAATTATTTTCAAATGGCCAAGTTCTCGAAGGAACAAATATCCCATCACAAATATCTACTTGCACGATAGGTACGACACCACGTACGAGGGCAACTTTGTTTTTTAAATCTTCATAATTTTTAGGTAAAATAGCAGGAATTATTTCAATCATAATTAGTCTATTTTAATTTCATCAATTTTTTTAAGACGACGGACGTGTCTTTCATCAAAGCTATATGGAGCATTAAGCCAAAAATTTACTATTTCCATCACATCTTCTTCAGTAAAATATCTAGCACCCAAAGAAAGAATATTTGCATCATTATGAGCCCTTGATCTGTGAAGAATTCCAGATTCATTGTCTACTATCGGTTTAGCTTTTCCGTAATAAACGATAGCTCTTACATTGGGAAATCTGTTTGCGGCGATAGCTTCTCCTTCTCCTGTTCCACCCAACACTATACCTCTTGATGCTGAATCTTTTGAAACTTCTCTTGCCACAGGGACAACAAAATCTGGGTAATCATCATTTTCATCATATTCAAAAGCACCCTTGTCTATAACTTCATGTCCTTGAAGTTTTAAAAAAGAAACTAATTTTTCTTTTAATACATACCCCGCGTGGTCTGTACCAATAAAAATTTTCATAAGGATATTATACCATTTTTAAATTAAAATAATAATATAGTATACTTATCCACATGACTGAATTTTATAAATACCACGGCACGGGAAATGATTTTATTATCATAGATAATCGTAATTATACCTTTGATACAAAAGATTCTGAGAAGATAAGATCATTTTGTGATCGCCATTTTGGCATTGGGGCAGATGGCATAATATTTTTAGAAAACAAAGATGGGGCAGATTGTTTTATGAATTATTACAACAGTGATGGAACTATAGCAGAAATGTGTGGCAATGGAATACGTTGTCTAGCAAAATTCTTCTTAGAAAAGACAAGCTCAAATTTAAAAGAAATCTCGATAGATACAAGAGCTGGAATAAAAAAGATAATATGTAATGGTGATGGAAGTTTTTCTGTAGACATGGGTTTGCCTATTTTTTCTCATACAGACTTTCCAAATAATTTTTTAGAACTAGAAAATTATTTATTTAATTTTGTTTCCATGGGTAATCCCCACGCCGTGGCACAAATAAATAATTTAGAAGAAATAAATATAAAAACATTAGGCCCTAAAATAGAAAATAATAAAATTTTCCCCAATAAAATAAATGTTGAATTTATAGAAAAAATTAATGATACTCATTTCAAAGTAAAAGTTTGGGAACGTGGATGCGGAGAGACACTTTCTTGTGGCACAGGAGCTTGTGCTATCTTTGCAATTTTAACCTCAAACCCTCCCGCTAGGCAAAACCTAGCGGAAACAAAAGAAATAACTTTAGAGTTTCCTGGAGGCAAATTATTCCTTTCAAAAAACGAAAAGGACCACGTTATTCTGCGTGGCCCCGCTACTTTCGTATTTAAAGGAGAAATAAATTAAATAGTATTTCCTGTCTTAATAACATGATCAACTAATGTATGGGTATACCCCATTTCATTATCATACCATCCAAGCACTTTCACTAAGTTGCCACCCACAACTCTCGTCATTTCTAGGTCTGCGATAGATGCATGAGATTCTCCAAGAATATCTGAAGAGACTAATGGCTCTTTTGTAACTGCAAACAATTTCTCCCATTTTTTATCTTTTGCAGCTTTTTCTAAAATTTCATTCACTTCTTCTTTGGTAGTATTTTTCTTTGAAATAAAAGTAATATCCACTATCGATCCAGCTGGCACTGGCACTCTGATAGATATACCATCAAACATTCCTTTCAAATCTGGGAAGGCTTCTGTCACAGCTATGGCTGCACCAGTCGAACTCGGAACTATATTTTGTGCAGCAGCACGTCCTTCACGTAAATCCCCGCCTTGACTCGTCGGCGAGGCAGGTTTTTTGCTTGGCCCATCGACGAGGGCTTGTGAAGCAGTATATCCATGAACAGTATTCAAAATAGCTTTTTCTATTCCTAAAGATTCGTGCAATATAGAGATGAGTGGAGATGCGGCATTTGTAGTACAAGAAGCATTGGAAGTAATATCACAAGTTCCAAATTTATCTTCATTTATTCCGAGTAATATTGTCTCTCCTTTCACACTATCATCTCCTCCCTTGGCAGGAGCAGATATGACAACTTTTTTAGCACCTTGATCAAGATGAAATTTTGCTTTATCAAAAGAAGTAAATAATCCAGTAGACTCGACAACGACATCAATATCCAAATCTTTCCATGGAAGTTTTGTTGTATCTTTTTCCGAGAGAAATTTAATTTCTCGAGGTCCTTCCATAGCTTTAGCGGAAAAGGACGGGTAAATTAATAAATTTCCATTTTTAACTTCTACTTTATGTTCCCAATTTCTGTACACAGTATCATGACGCAACAAATAAGCGAGGCTTTCTATTGAACCAAGATCATTCACCGCAATTATTTCTAATTCTGGTCTCTCCCAAGCAATTTTTAAAAAAGCCCTACCTATTCTCCCAAAACCATTTATAGCTACTTTAGTTTTATTTTTCATATTATTATTATAATGCTATTATATAAAAAATGGAAGATAAAGAAATCAAATTTATACACCTTCACACTCACAGCCATTATTCCCTATTGGACGGTCTTTCCAAGCTAAAAGACCTAATAGATTTAGCAAAAAAAGACAAAGCAGGAGCTCTAGCCATCACAGATCATGGCAATATGTATGGTGCTATAGAATTTTATAAATTAGCAAAAAAAGAAGGTATCAAACCCATCATAGGAGTAGAAGCATACATCACAGCAGGTTCTAGAAAAGATAGAAATGTGGAATCAAACGGAGGTAAAAGATATTATCATTTGACTTTGCTAGCAAAAAATCTACAAGGTTACAAAAATTTAATACGGCTAGTCACTCTTTCAAACCTAGAAGGTTATTATTACAAACCAAGAATGGATAGAGAAATATTGAGAGAATATAGTGAAGGTGTCATAGCTATGTCTGGATGTCTCGGTGGAGAATTGTCACAAAGTATAGTAAATAAAGATTTAGAGAAATCAGAAAAAATAATAAAAGAACATCAGGAAATTTTTGGTAAAGAAAATTATTTTATAGAAATTCAATGTCACCCTACAGTAGAAAATGACAAATATGTGAGAGACACATTGATAAGCCTAGCTAGAAAATTTGATATCAAAATAGTAGCTACTCAAGATTCTCATTATCCATGTATCGACGATCACGAAGCTCATCACACTTTACTTCAAATCAACACTCAAGGAGATAGCAAAGAAGCTTCCAAATTTGAATTTTCTGAAGACAATTTTTCTCTAATAAATACAGAAGAAGCTTTAAAAGTTTTTAAAGATATACCTGAGGCTGTCGCAAATACTCAAATAGTAGCCGATATGTGTAATCTAGAATTAGAACTCGGCAGCTGGGTATTCCCAGATTTTAAAATAGAAGAAGGCAAAACATATGATGAGAAATTACGCGAGCTTACTTATGAAGGCTTCAACAAGCTTGGCATAGAACAAACAAAAGAAACCATAGAAAGAGTAGAATATGAACTTCAAATTATTTTCAAAAAAGGGTATTCGCCTTATTTCTTAGTTGTGGGTGATTTATTAAAATATGCAAAAGAAAATGGTATTTTAACGACGATTAGAGGATCTGTCGCAGGCTCTATGGTCACTTATCTCGTTGGTATTACAAATGTAAATCCTATTGAATACAAACTCCCCTTCGAAAGATTTTTAAATCCATTTAGACCATCAGCTCCCGATATAGATATGGATTATGCCGACAACAGACGGGACGAAATGATAGAGTATGCAAAAAGAAAATATGGTGAAGACAAAGTAGCCCAAATAGGAACTTTCGGAACGATGATGGCTCGTGGTGCTGTGCGTGATGTCGCTCGAGCTTTAGGATATCCATACAACACAGGAGACAGAATTTCCAAAATGATACCGATGAGTTCTCAAGGTATGCCAATGACGATAGATCATGCGATGGAAATAGTTCCTGAATTAAAAGCTGCTTATAAAAGTGAAAAAGATACGAAGAAAATAATTGACCTAGCAAAGAAATTAGAAGGATGCGTCAGGCACATCTCTGTACATGCTGCTGGTGTCGTCATCGCACCCAAGCCTCTATATGAATACGCACCTACACAATTTGACCCAAAGGGTGGAAAGATAATCACTCAATACGACATGTACAGTATCGAAGATGCTGGATTATTAAAATTTGATTTCTTGGGAATTAGAAACTTAGCAATATTGGGAGATGCAATAAGTTTAGTTAAAAGATTTTATAATATAGATATAAATATAGAACGCATACCCCTAGATGACAAAAAAACTTTCGCTTTATTGGCGAGTGGGCAGACAGAAGGACTTTTCCAATTAAACGGAGCAGGCATGACAAGATATCTAAAAGAATTAAAACCGACTTCAATACATGACATCAATGCCATGGTGGCACTCTATCGCCCAGGACCAATGGAATCAATCCCAGAATATATAAAACGTAAACACAATAGAAATCTCGTAAAATATTTAGATCCCAGAATGAAGAAATTCTTAGGTGAATCTTACGGCCTGATAGTTTATCAAGACGATCTTCTCTTTTGTGCTATAGAACTCGCTGGTTATAACTGGGAAGAAGCAGACAAATTCCGTAAAGCTGTCGGTAAAAAAATTCCAAAAGAAATGGCTGCTCAGAGAGAAAAATTTACAAAAGGAATAATCACAAATGGACAAACTCCGGAATTTGCAGAGAAGCTCTGGAAACTTTTTGAACCATTCCAAGCTTACGGTTTCAACAAAGCTCATGCAGCTAGTTATGGGCGTGTAGCCTATCAGACAGCATATATGAAAGCAAATTATCCTGTCGAATACATGACAGCCATTCTCACCGCTGAATCAGGAGATGTAGAAAAAATATCTGAAATTATCGACGAATGTAAACATATGAATATCCCCGTCCTCCCTCCAAATATAAATGAAAGTTTTGGTGGATTCACTGTGGTTTTAAATCAAAATGAAAACAACATACCTACTCCAGAAGACACAGCCAAAAACGGCAAAATAAGATTTGGATTATATACTATCAAAAATTTAGGCACCGATATTTCGGACGTGATAATAAAAGAAAGAAAAACAAATGGTAATTTCAAATCTATAACAGACTTCTTGGACAGAATAAAACACAAAAACTTAAATAAAAAATCAATGGAGGCTTTAATCAAATCCGGAAGCATGGATGAGTGGGGCGACAGAGGCGTCTTTCTTTCCAACTTAGAAGATATGCTCGCTTACAATAAAGAACTAGGAGTAAAAAATGAAAATCAAGTCTCTCTTTTTGGTGGCTTACCAGAATCAGACATGAATACATTTAAATTAAAAGAAGCAGAAAAAGCGACACAAGCAGAAAAATTATTGTGGGAAAAAGAATTGTTGGGGCTTTATATCTCAGGACATCCATTGGATAGAATAAGAGATAAATTAGAAAGTCGAGAGATAAATATCAAAAAAATAAAAGAAGAATTAGGTAATGGCAGAGAAGTCACCATCGCGGGCATAATAGAAACAGCAAGACAAGTGATAACAAAAAAGAATGAGAGAATGGCATTTCTAAAAATTTCAGATTTAACAGATTCAATAGAAATAGTAGCTTTCCCAGATATTTTTCAAAAATCCATAGATATCTTAATCCCAGAAAAATGTATAGCTTTCTCCGGCAAAGTTTCTCTTCGTAATGGCGAAAAAAGCATAATCATGGAAGCCGTAAAAGAAATATAGGCTGTGGATAACTAAACAAGGGCGGTCCTTTATAAAAGGACCGCCCTTGTCTAAATTTAGTTATACAAACTCATTGCCTTATCTTTGCCTTCTATGAAAATCACTTCAATAGCTTCATTTACTTTCTTAGAAAGTTTTTTAAGTTCATTTAGTTCTTTATCTTTAAATTCACCAAGCAAGAATTTCAAAACATCTTTCTCCCCTTTTGGTTTCTTCAATTTGCCTCCTGGGGTCTCCGGAGAAATACCAATTCTTATTCTCACAAATTCTCTTGATTTTAATTTTTTGATTATTGATTCCAGTCCATTGTGTCCACCAGAAGATTTATCATAAGATATTTTCATTCTTCCTATTGGCAAATCAATATCATCATAAATAACAATCAAATCTTTTAAATCTTTTTTTGATTTTATTAAAGGAGCAACAACTTTGCCAGAATTATTCATAAATTTGTCTGGATACACAAATTTAACTTTATCTTTTAAATCCAACTTCTTCTCCACCATACCAAGAACAATAAAACCAGTATTGTGTCTACTGTTTTCATACTCTTCGCCCGGATTTCCCAAACCAACGATTAATTTCATCCGAATATTATAACATAAAAAATAAATACACCTCACCCCCAATCTGCTATTAAGCAGATTTTCCCCTCTCCTTAATAAGGAGAGGGGTTAGGGGTGAGGTGCTCCTACCTCAACAAGCGAATACTAGGTGGGGTTATATTTTATTCCACATCACAAATATTCATTGTGTCAAGGCTTTTTTGTGCTAAAATAAACAAATGGAAGAACAAAATATACCTACACCCACAAAAGGTGCAGAGAAATTCAATAAAAAATCATTTTGGGAGCTAGTTCGTTTTGCTTTGTTTGCCTTAGCTGTAGTTATACCTGTCCGTATATTTATAGCTCAACCCTTCATAGTATCAGGGTCTTCTATGTTCCCTACTTTTGAAGATGGTCAATATTTGATAATCGATGAGATATCATACAGATTAAATGACCCAGAAAGAAATGATGTGGTAGTTTTTAAATATCCAAATGATCAAAAAAAATATTTTATAAAAAGAATAATCGGTTTACCTAACGAGACGGTAGACATAAGAGGGAAAGAAATAATAATCACAAATGAGACACACCCTGAAGGTCTTGTCTTAGATCAAAGCTACATACAAAATCCATCTATTGATGATATACATTTCCAATTAAAAGATGGGGAATATTTTGTAATGGGAGACAATCGTAATGCCAGTTCTGATTCCAGATTTTGGGGAGCTGTATCAAAAGATCTTCTAATAGGAAAAGCTTTCGTGCGATTATTTCCAATTACTAAAGTAGGTATATTGCCAGGTGATTATAAAAAAGTCGAATAATTTATTTTATCTAAATATGAAAAAAGTTAAGACAAACTCAAGTTCAAAAAATAATAAAAATCTAGCTTCTCCAAAAGGAATGCGAGATATAATAAATGAAGATTATTATAGTTTCCAGGGATTTTTTGAAAAAGCACAAGAAGTCGCTGTTTATTATGGATTCAAACCCATCGAAACACCGATACTAGAAGATGAACAAGTTTTTGCTCGTGGAGTCGGAGAAGGTACTGACATTGTAGACAAAGAAATGTATAGCCTCAAGACAAAAGGCGGAGATCATCTAGCGTTAAGGCCAGAGCACACTGCTGGACTTATGAGAGCTTATGTAGAACACGGAATGCAGACACTCCCCCAGCCTGTCATGTTTTATAAATATGGTCCAAATTTTAGACACGACAATCCTCAACGTGGACGTTACCGTCAATTTTGGCAATTTGATATGGATAGTTTAGGAAGCGATAAAAGTATCATGGATGCTTTGATTATAAAAGTAGGAATGAGTATATTAGAAGAAGCAGGTGCACATAATCTTTCTATTGATATAAATTCAATCGGAGACAAAGAATGTAGAGGGGCTTATATAAAAGAACTCACAAACTATTACAAAAAGCATTTAAATGTTTTACCAGCTGTAGATCGTGAACGATTAAAAACAAATCCTCTAAGAATATTGGATTCCAAAGATCCAAAGACAAAAGAAATAAACGAAAACGCTCCAGATTCAATAAGCTTCCTCTGCCCTTCCTGTAAAAAACATTTCAAAGAAGTTTTAGAGTATTTAGAAGAAATGAATATCCCTTATAATCTAAATAAGAATTTAGTCCGTGGTCTTTCATATTACACCAGAACTGTTTTTGAAGTTATTGAGGAAAATGGTGGTGAAGATGGGTCTCCTCTTACTATAGCAGGAGGTGGACGTTATGATTATTTAGCTCGCCAACTCGGAAGTAAAAAAGATGTTCCAGCTGTCGGCTTCTCTATTGGAGTAGATAGAATAGTAGATGCTCCTTGGTACAAAAAGCTCTCTCCTCGTATAATCAAAAAACCAAAAATATATTTCATTCAACTTGGCTCAGAAGCAAAACTAAAAAGCTTAAATATAATAGAAATATTACGCAAAGCACATATACCGATAGCTCAATCATTGTCCAGAGATAGCTTAGGTTCTCAGCTTGCCATTGCAGAAAAATTAAATATTCCCTTCGCTATAATATTCGGAGTCAAAGAAGCGATAGAAGATTCTGTAATCGTTAGAGATATGTCCAATAGATCTCAAGAAACAGTCAAATTAAGTAAACTTTTAGAATATCTTAAAGAAATAAAATAACTACGAGCTTAACGCCACAAAATTAATATGAAAAAGATAGTCCAAAAAGAAGATAGGGTTTTGCACAAAGATGCAAAAGAAATACCAGTAAAAGACATCACCACCCCTAAAATACAAAAAATACTAAAAGAGATGTCTCAAGCTCTTAAAAATCAAAGTGACGGTGTCGCTCTCGCCGCTCCTCAAATAGGATATTCCCTTTCAATATTTGTCGTATCTGGAAAAATATTTCATAAAGATTTCGTAAGAGGTATGCAAGAATTTGAAAAAATTCCTGAAAATGAAGTCCCTAAAGATTTAGTTTTTATAAATCCAAAAATTTCAAAACTTTCCAGAGAAAAAGAATGGCTACCAGAAGGATGCCTTTCCGTGAGATGGCTTTATGGAAAAGCTTTGAGATCCAAAAAAGCCATGGTGACAGCTTATGACGAAAAAGGTAAGAAATTTCAAAGAGGTGCTTCAGGACTATTAGCTCAGATTTTCCAACATGAGACAGACCATCTAAAAGGTGTATTATTTATCGACCACGCCAAAGATATAAGGGAAGAACTACCTCAATAAAATAACTATGGTAAATAGCAAAAAAAATCTTAATTTTATTTTTTGGGGAACACCAGATGTAGCAAAAGAAACATTAGATATTTTAAAAGAAAATGGCTATTTGCCTTCACTCATTGTGACTTCCACAGACAAACCACAAGGTAGAAAAATGATATTAACTCCCCCTCCTGTAAAAGTTTGGGCAATAGAAAACAATATTCCATATATTCAACCAGAAATTTTGTCTGGCAAAGATTTGCTTTTAGCGGGTGTCTCGCAGGCTGACGAGCCGAGAGGCAGCGCTCCGTTAGTAAACGGAAACAGCGACCCGATAAAAGTAGAATCCTTGCCAGATTTATCTATCGTGGTAGCTTATGGGAAAATTATTCCTGAAGAAATTTTAAATATGCCAAAATTTGGTTCTATAAATATACATTATTCTCTGCTACCTAAGTATCGTGGAGCATCACCAGTAGAAAGTGCTATTTTAAATGGTGATAAAGACACAGGTGTCACAATACAAAAAATGGAATACAAAATGGATACTGGTCCCATTATTTCCACAGAAAAAACAGAAATATTGCCTACAGAAAAAGCTTCCGAATTAAGAAAAAGATTAATTAAAATAGGAGGAGATCATTTAGTAAAAACTTTACCAAAGATTTTAGACAACACCATAACTCTAACTCCACAAAAGGATGAAGATGCTACTTATTGCAAAAAAATAAAAAAAGAAGATGGCTTGATAGATCTTAATGATGATGCACAAAAAAACTATAATAAATTTAGAGCTTATTCTACATGGCCTCGTTCTTTCTTCTTTTTAGGAGAAAAAAGAATTATCATCACAGACGCAATACTAGAAAATAATCTTTTCACTATTAAAAAGATCATCCCCGAAAGTGGTAAAGAAACTAGTTACACTAAATAAAAACAAAAAACCCCTTACAGCGAGTTTTTTGTCTGCAAGGGGTAATTTTAATTATTATTCCTCCACTCCATTTTCAATGTTAATAATTCTCATACATCCATAACCTATTCTTTTATATCCAATATCAAAACCCTTAGTTTCTCCGTAGATGTTAGGGAAATCAGTCGTAAACTCAAAATGTGTAACTAATATTACAATATCACGATCTGATTTATTTTCTATCATCTTTAGTATTTCTTCTACTTGTTTGGAGTTAAGTTCACCACCACTCGAGCGAAGTGCCTCAACTTCCTCAGTGTCACAGTTGAGATATCTTTCCAGGATTTCTTTGCTTTCTTTTGTACGTTCTGTAGGTGAGTAAAGAATAATAAAACTAAATTGAGAAAATTTATTTTTTAATTTTTCACCCAATTCCTTTAACTGCTCCCTTCCTTCGTTTGTTAGCGAAATATCTACATAATCCCCATGGCGAATTAAAACTAGTTTTTTCATTTTTTGTTCTCCTAATTATTATTTATTGAGTTATTTCTGTCTCTAAAGAATTAGAAACAAAAATAACCCAACAAATCTAACTTAAGAAGTTAATGTCAAAAAACTATTATATTACATATAATAGCACAGATATTAAAATCTGTAAATAGTAACGTAAATTAAATATTTTCTTTTAGTATTTAGAAGTAAAAGGATTTCGGTCAGAAAGTCCTTTTAGCATCTTTTTCACACTAGCTGCGCCTCTTCGAAACATCGTTTGTTTGCGATCTTTACTTCTTCTTATTTCTTCATAAAGCCTCTCTTTCACTTCATCGACGGCTTGATAAATGTCTTCTTTGTCAGATCCATAATAAAACTTCTCGCCATTTATACTTATCAAACAATCTGCATGGAAAACATCTCCACTTTTATGATGTTTAGTACTTTTTCCAACTTCAAAATTAGCTTTTATTTCTCCCCCACTCGTTTCAATATCAGAAAGTAATTTTTCTAAATTTGTCACTTTCTTTAAAACATATTCTGTTAAAGCTTCTGTAAGTTCAAAATTTTTACCTTGTAAATTTATATTCATATTTTTATATTAAAACTTATAATGTTAATAATAATCAAACTAATATTTAATACTATGCACTAAGGCCTTGAGAACAATATCGAATTCTATCGTAGCGACTCCGATAACTTTATCTCCTCCGCCATAATAAATATACAGCAGTTTATCCCCGCCTTGACTCGACGAGGCAGGTTTTACTATCATACCACAAGGAAAAACGACATTATTCACAATTCCTATTTTTTCATATTCCTCTTTTGGTTCAAATATAGGGTCAGAGCTTCTAGCGAGGACAATAGCCGGATCTTTCAAATCTAATAACAAAAATCCTGTTCTATAAGTATTATGACTTTTAGAAACCCCATGATATAAAAGAAGCCAGCCGTATTTTGTCTTAAGTGGTGGAGCAGAGATACCTACTTTTGCACTATCCCAAGTGTTTATTCGGGGTCCTGCTATTCTAATACATTTTTTTACCATCTCATGTTTAAAATCTAAAGTAGAAAGATAATCTCCACAAATTTCATTACCGACACGATGAATTATAAAATATCCAAGTGGAAACTTTTCAGGAAATATACAAGCATCCTTATCATCTATCCCCTGCGGAGTGATAAGAAAAGGTTTTTCCCAATTCCATTTATTTGAAATAAAATCTTGTTCAGTAATAGATGATATGGCTACTCTAGGTGGAGAGATACTATCATAAGCTGTATAACATAAATAAATATTCTTCCCTATTTTTGTAAGCCTAGGATCTTCACAGCCAGAATTAGAATTATTTACTTTTTTATTTTCAAAATCTTCTCTAGGTACATAAACGGGCATTTTTAATCTCTTATCTATTTTTGTACCATTTTTTGTCATAGCATAGCCCATAGTAGAAGTATTATCATTAGACATTGCCCTATATAAAATATGTATCTTCTTGTCCAACAAGATAGTGGCTGGATTAAAAGTAGCTAAAGATTCCCAAGCATTTTCTTTTTTAGGTGAAATAATTGGATTATTTTTAAATCTTTTCAAACTAAATTTCTCTTTATATTTAAAATGTATACTTTGAATTAAGTCTTCGAGATTAACTTTCGCCAAACATACAGTAGCATCTGCTGCTCCATAATATAAATTTAAGGTTTTTTTATCGATGATAGCTCCAGTAGGAAAAACAATATTAGGAACATAGCCAGAAAGTTCATAATGTTCTAAAGGTACAAGTATCGGGCCTTCAGTCTTGCCAACAATCTTTCTAGGATTCTTCAAATCCAAAATTACTGTCTCAATACCAAATATTTTATCTAAATTACTAGAAGATGCAAAATAGTTCTGAATATGAGAATAAATAAATAGCCAACCATCTTTCGTCTTTATTGGAGGAGCACCCACTTCTATGTGGTCAGAAGGAAAACGCTTCAAATCGATAGCATAATCATCTACATTCTTTTCCCACTTATTCCAAAATTCTACAGACCATAAATCTTCTATCCTATCTAACATCGCGAAGACAGTTTTTGATGGTGGAGAATCCGTATGATAAGAAAATACAACTACAATTTTCCCATTTATTCTCTCTGGGAAAAGGGCCATAGCTTTGGCATTAAAAGGTGTCACCAAATGTCTCTCTTTTATTTTGTTTAAATCATCTGAAACAGCTACCGCAACCTTGATACCCTCTCTTGAAAAAGGATATTTTGAAAGTGCAGTATAAAAAGTATAAAATTTGCCTTCAAAAAATGTAACTCTAGGGTCTTCACAGCCAAATTTTTCCCAATCTTCTTTTGGTGTGATAAATGGTTTTCTATTTTTAAAGTTAATACCATCTTTACTCTCAGCGATCCCTATCACAGAATTTTGTCTAGGATTTTGCAAGACATCAACTGCAGATATCGCTCTGTAAAGTCCATATATTTTACCCTTATATTTAATTGGACAAAGATTAAAAGTAGCAAATTCTTCCCAGTAATGATCTTCCTTTGGTATTAAGATTGGATTGTGTTCTGATCTTTTTACAACAAACATAAATTTTATTCAAACTTAAATAATTTATTTTTTTCTAATTTTACAGAATTATTTTTCACAATATCGTCCAATAAATCTGAAAGTTTAATAGAAGCGACACATACGACACTATCAGCCCCTCCATAATAAACAAAAAGTCTACCTTCTTTTACAACGGCACCACATGAATAAATAACACCTGATTTAAATCCTTCATTTTCATAATATTTATCTGGTTCTAAAATAGGACTTTGTGCACGATATAATATTTTATTTGGATTTTTCAAATCTAAAATCATAGCACCTAGTTTATATCTATTTGGATCATTCTTATCCATAGCATGATACAAAACAAGCCATCCAAGATCAGTTTTTATTGGAGTAGGACCAACTCCTCTCACCCTATTGTCCCAAGAACTCTGCCAAGCTGGGGAAGAATTGTAATAACTTTTTATAAATTTTGAACCATTAAACTCTGAAAAATCATCAATATAATCTATCAAAATTTCTGGAGAGATACTATGTAATATTGCAAATTTACCATTTATTTTTTCTGGAAATAAAACCCAGTTCTTATGAATTTCATTTGGAGGAGAAATCAAGATTGGTTTTTCCCAATTCCATTTTTTATTTTTAAAATCTTCTAATTTTATTGAAGTTAAGGCCATGCGCAAAGAACCCCATCCATCAAAAGCTGTATAAATAAGATAAACGGTATCGTCGATCAATGTAACTCGAGGATCTTCACAACCACCATTCCAACCACCACCAGAAATATAATCTATAGGTTCAGTAGATTTTACAAATTTTACAGATTTTTGATAGATTGCATTTATTGGTCTTTCCATCAACCCATAACCATCCAAACTTGCTGCATATCCTAAGACAGACACATCATTGTCTCCAATAGCTCTGTATATAAGATGTATTTTTTGTCCATCAAAAAAAGCTGCTGGATTAAATGTGGCTTTTGATTCCCAAGAATACGGCCTTGGTTCTATTATTGGATTGTATTTAAATCTTTCGAGTTTTATTCCTTTTACAATCTTTGTTAATTTTTTAGAAATTTTTTTTATAACTTTCTTTTTTATTTTCTTTACAGGTTTTTTAACGATCTTTTTTGTTATTTTTTTTACTACTATTTTTTTACTTGTCGTTTTTTTTACAACCTTTTTAATTGGTTTCTTCTTGGGGGCAACTTTTTTCTTTGGAATCTTCAATTTTTTCTTCAGTATCTTTACCATGTTATAGACATTATACTACTTTTTTATCTTCTTTGAATACTCCTTTAAAAGTTGCGAAGAGCTTCTTATTTTTCCACCCTTCCCAACATTAAAAACCATCTCTATACCTAATTTTTGACATATTTTATACTCTGCTTGAGGTAAATCATTGTCTTCCGGTTTTCTATCACCACCATTTGCAAATACGTGAGGTTTAATTTTTAATAACTCCTTACAAACACTAATATCCTTTGTATTTTTCTTATGACTAGATATCACAACTTCATCCACACATTCCAAAGCCTCTATGATCTCCCTGCGTTCATGGTGAGACATAAAAACAGGCTTACCTTTAACGTCAAACCAATTATCATTGTTTAAGATAACTATCAACTTATCTCCCAGTTTCTTTGCCTCCTGCATATAACGAATATGTCCAATATGCAAAGGATCAAACCCCCCACTAACTGCCACTATTTTTTGTTGTTTATTTTTTTTCATATTTCTAATAAACTTCTTGTTGATAACATTTTTCACAATAAAGTATTGGGGCATAATCCTCATTATAAACTGTCTCGACATCAATATTACATTTTCCACATTGTCTTTTAATAATTTTAAGCTTAGGACGTTTATTCATTCTTTTCCAATATCGAATATTAAAACAAACCCTAGGTAGTGGTAAGTCCATCTTGCGATAAAACTGTAATTCATTAGCGGTAATTCTAAAAGCTCCTGCAGATTCTAAATTATCTTTCTCCTCGCATTCTATCACTTCGTCAAGTATTGAATCATTAACCTCAGAAATAGTTTCTGGTAAGGTTCCCGACCTTAGTGTTATTTTATAATTAATCTTTTCTTTATTTTTCCATTTATAATCCTTAAATAAAGCCTCTTCACGAGATAAAGCAAAATGATAATTAGCGATTGTCTCATTGTAAGCAAAATCTGAAAATTCAACTGGAAAAAATTCACCAAAATAATATTTTATACCTCTCTTATCTACAAAAGGAACCTCCTTCATTTGCTTAATTATCTTTTCTTTTAGAATTTCATATTCTTCTTTTGAATATCTTTTATTTAAAATTGAATATTCTCCTTTTCTTAAACCAACACAACCAAAACAATTTCTAGCACCAGGGCAAGTATTACAATAATATAAATCAGTGGCTCCTGCCCAGCATTGATTACAAAAATATAATCTAGTTATATTTAAACCACAATTCACGGATTCATAAATTTGTTCAGCCTTATTTCCCCATTCATAATAATCCATACAATCTTCGGCCCCAAATACCATAAATAAATGTTTACCATCTTTTATTTCTATGCAATCGAAAGATTCTCGAACATTTTTACAATTTGAAAACCAATTACCAGAAACTTTTTCTGATTTTATGGTAGCCATACTTTTGATTGGAAACTTTTTTCGGAACACCTCAAAATCTTTTTTCATTTTTTCTATTCCGGAATGTTTATTAAGGCTTAAATTTTTTAGTGTTTTAAAATATTCTTCTTTCGTATATTGTTTATTCCAAATACAATACTGATTATTTACTAAATTTACACACGCGATACAATCTGAACAATTTCTACATGCATATAAAAAATAAGAATCTCGACAATCATTACTTTCCTGTCCAAATTTTAGATTATAACAATTCTTAATATTTACACATTCATAACATATTTGTGAATCAAAAACCCATGAACAATCTATACAATTTTTAGAATATTTACCATTATATTCATACAAACAGTCTTCTGGATAAGTAGATCGAAATACCATAAAAGAATTCTTGGGACCAGTTACTCTATGAGTGTATGAGCTATTTATACTTTCCCCTTGTTTGACCAAAGACATTCTTGGTACTTTATTTTGAAGTTCAAAAAATTGCTCTAAAAATGGCCTCTCTTCATCAAAATCAATTCCATATTCATACGGGTCCCATTTGTCAGAATACCATTCATATGTTTCATACACAGGGAAAGATACATCAGATGGATACATACTAAAAATCTCTTTCCCAGTTAAATCACATTTCCTCTTATAAAGAACAACTTCGTTTGTCTGCGCAAATCTTCTCATCCTTCTACATCCTGGACAAAAAGTAGGTGGAGGAACTTTTATTTTCTCATAAAAATTAAAATCTTCTGGCTCTATAATAAAGTCTTGCTTGCAGTTTTGACAATTTCGAGTCTCTGTATTCATGCTTAAATTATAAGCCTTTCATGAGATTAAAGCAAAAAATATAAATGTCTGTTATAATTTATTTTATGTATATAATATATGCTTTGTTGGGTGCTATAATGGCTAGCCTTGGCACAATATTTGCCAAATTAGGATTAAAAGGAGTAGACGCAAATATGCTCACAGCCATCCGTGGCATAGTGATGGCTCTCATAGTTTCTATCGCTGCACTATCATTAGGTAAATTGAATATAACAGCCCTTTCTTCCCTTTCTGCAAAACAATGGATCTTTGTCATTTTGTCTGGATTGGGAGGAGCTTTGTCTTGGATTTTCTTTTATCAAGCACTATCTGTTGGCCCCACTGTCGCTGTGACAGTGATCGACAAATTGTCTATCACATTTACCGCTATTTTGGCTGTTGCCGTTTTGTCTGAAGGAATAACTTTACAAGCAAGTATTGGTTTAGCTTTCGTTGTATTAGGGACACTTCTCGTAGCTATCCCTTGGGAAAAAATTCAAAAACTTTTTTCCTAAAAAGAAGATACTATAAATCAATTTCTATCATCTTATATCAAAAAAAAACATAAAGATAATTTTTAGAATGCCTTGCGCAGAAGCTTAGAAAATAAAAATAGTATTCTATTTATTATTTTCTTGAGCGGCGAGCAGTTCGCTAGCGAAGCTTCGCTAGATAGATTGCATTATAAAAATTGATCTTTATGTTTTTTGATTCTCTTATTTAATTAAGAAACTCATTGTGGAGACTAAACGTATCTTTTTATATTCAGGTGATCCTGGATCCTTTTCTGAAATATCAAACACTCCTTGATTACCACGATGTAAGCCACCCAAGCTAGACCCTGTTTCCCCAGCTATCTTTTGAGCAGTATCTTTTGCATTCTTGAGAGCTTCAGCCAACATTTCTGGCTTTATTGTATTTATGTCTGAAAATTCAAAAGAAACAGAATTTTGATTCATTACAATTCCATTCTTTATTAATACTAAAGTATCTTTTGAAACTGATTTTATCAAATCAACTTTTTTAGTATAAACAGAAAGTTGGTTTGTAGAATTGTATCTAAACAATGCATCTTTGTAGGTATCTTGATATATATTTACTGGTGCGACATTTATTTCAGATTCTTCAAAACCTTTCTCTTTCAAGAAAGCTTTGATAGTAGCTATGTTTTTACCAATATCAGCATATAAAGAATCAACATTATTTGATTTAACTTCAAAATTGATTGACCAAATAGCTGTATCAGCTTTTACTATTCTCTCAGACAAACCTTTGACCTCTACATAAGAACCTTGTTTTGAAAAGTTTTGTGCAGCAAGGAAAAATATTGCTGAAAAAACCAAAACACCTAAACCTATAACCCACACATTGTAATTTTTTGTATTTTCCATAATTTATAAATTAAGCTAATAATATTAATTTTTTTCTATATCTTTTTCTATTTCATCTAATCTTTTAGAAATCTCTTTCACTTCGTTCTTTATTTCTTTTAATGTACCGGTTTCTAATCTTACTTCTTCTTCTGTCTTTTCTGTCAATTTCTTTTCACCCTTAAGACCCGTCACTATCATTTCATTACCAATGAAACCAAAAACAAAAAGCCCTGTAGATAGAAGCAATATGCTTCCGATTATTAATGAAAGTGGACCATCCCACCAAGGCAAAGCCCCCAAATCAACTGAGCCATTTACTTGATAAGAAAATATAACTTCTGTGAAGAAATCGGCTGTATGCCAAACTCCACGCCAAAATACGACTATTCCTATCCCACCAATAAAAGCATAAAGTATAGGATAGTGGCTCAATTTGCCTCTTATCTTATCTTCAAGTTTATCAAAAAATCCATATATCGATCTCATAAAAAAATTATTTATGTTTCTTTTTTGCAGCCTTTTTAGCTAGTGTAAGCTTTTTGATTTCAAGTCTCTTTTTTGTTTTGCGAGAATGTCTTGATTTCTTTTTTGGGCCCAATGTTGTACTTCTTTTTGCCATATAATTATTATTCTTTTATTATTAATAAGTATCTATACTATACACCAAATTTAACAAAAATAATAGCCCCGAAAATAAATCCGGGGCATTTTAAAACTATACTTTTACATATTCATTAATAGTATTTTCTTTAGCATTAAAATATAAATACGCTATTAAAAAATTATTTACCCACAACTGGCAACCATCCTTCATGCTATCTTGTTGTTCCCAACCTTTTTCTAATAATTCTTTTCGAGATATTTTATCTCCTTTTTTCATTATTCCCTCTTTATTTAGATTTGTTTAATAATTAATTAATTCTGCACCTTTGAATAATGATTATACTCTTGTTTGTCGATACTAAGACTACAAGAACATTCTCCTTTTTTTACTTTTACAAAAACAGAGTTTGTCAAAATAAGTTTATTATAAACAAAACAACCATCAGCTTTTTTCCCACATCTTGAAGAAGGAAAATTAAAAATCATTTCCTTTTGAGTAACCTCTGCAATAGTTGAAGTTATCATGGCGTTAACCTTTCTATTTATTGTCAAGGAAGTTAATTAATTAAACTAATTATACTCCTAAAAACAACAAGGCAAATAATGCCTTGTGGAGAACTTTTAAAATAAAAACTCAAATTAAAAAGCCGCCTTTAATTAAAGGCGGCTTATAATTTCACAAACTCTCTTTGTATTCTTTTGCTACCAATCTGTCCATTTCTTCCGAGGATAACTCCAGATTTTCTGGGTTAAGCATTAATGTTGCTCTCAACATATCCATTTCAAAATCAGGCTGAGAAAAATCTTTCTCATCTTCTTCGTGGAAGTTAATTGCGACATTATTTTCATCAAAAGGTAAAAATTGAGTATACATCTGATGAACTTGAAGAATATGCTGAGTTTTGTCATTCAATATTTCCTTAAATGCTTCGTCGGTTAAAATTAAATGACAATAAACGTGGTCTTCTTTGATTATCTCAACTATATAAACAATCAAAAGATCAGTCTCAGATTCTTCTTGGATAGTAAACAATGTTTCAATGGTCTTGTTTGGAAAAGCAAACCAATTATTTCCAGAATTATGGCTTTGCTTGGACTCATATATAGTAAATATATTTTTTAATCCAAAACCAGAACCATCACGATATTCTGCAATAGTTAATGATGGTTTCATTTCCAAAAGTCCATTTAGACTTTGTGCGATAAGATTCTTAATACTTGCTTTCATTTTTTTGTTCCTTTTGTTGTTTTTTATTTTATTGATTTATTACTATCTCCAACAAAAGGGACAAAAATAAACCAATAAAGTTAAAAACGGAACCTAATTTCAATGTTCTAAACTATATAAAGTATAGCATATTATAACATATTTGTCAATATCTTATAGACGAATTCAACAACTTTAATAAAAATTTTGATTATTTATTCTTTTTTACTTCCCTCCTAAATAGAAAAATACCAGCAACAAATAAAACAAAACCCAGTAGCTGTGCGCCTGGGCTATCATCGTATCCCCCGTATACAAACATAAATATTCCAAACAATACTGCCAATATGGAATATGTTATTTTAAATTTATTCATATATAAATAAAAATTATTTTTCGACAATTTCTTTCAACTTAGAAATAAAAGCTTTTTCCCAAAACTTCATTGAATAAGAACCCAAAAGTGGCTTAGCTATAAACCTTAATAGCTTGTTGTGAATATCAACACCATAAAAGTAACCAATCTTCGTTCCTTCATTTGTCTCCTCCATTAAAAATTCTTCATGTCCAGATATGCCCAATTTTGAATTCTCATTATCAGAAATATATCCCCTTCCAGGAATAATTTCTGTCTTCATTTTAACTGGGAAAACCATACCGAAAGATTTTGCTTTTGCATCAATTTCTAATTTATTACCATCTTTTTTAGTAATGACTAATGACTCTGCAACAGTCGGAAAATTTTTAGGCATATTTTCAAAATCACTGATAATTTCAAAAACTTTACCCATGGGGGCTTTTATAAACCAAGAACCTTTTAGATTAATATGTTTCATTGTTTTACATTAATCTTCTACCCTTACGACTAATTGTAATTTCTGTTATTTCTACCTGTTTCGGCAATCTTAATAAATAAAAAACTATACCAGCTACATCTTTTGTATCCATCCACTCTGTTGGATCTTCTATTTTCTTTCCATAATCTTTTTCATGCATTTGTGTGTTCATACCACCACAGTGGACATATATCATTCTACTTTTTGTTTTTGATAACTCTAATCCAAGATTGTAAGAACCACCCCTTAATCCATATTTAGTTGAAGTGTATGCTAGTTGGTCAACAAATCCAGCTTTCAAATCTGCTGTCGTTCCTATATTTAATATATCAGCCTCATTTTTTACAATGTTATCAAACAGAGAAGACAAAAAATATAATGGTGCAATAGTATTAATTTTAAATGCTTTCTCAAATTTAGAGTATGAGATTTCATTTATCTTTTCCATAGCTACGATAGCGGCACAATTTATAATTGCATCAAAATCATTATATTTTTCTTTTATTGCTTTAACAGTATTATCAATGTCTTCTTGCTTAGATAAATCACAAGCTATATTAATGACACCTGATACATTACTAGGCGTTCTACTTACATTAATTACTTCTATTTTTTCATCAATACACAAGCCAGCAATCGATTTGCCAAGTCCGTCACTAGCTCCTAAAATAATCACTTTTTTCATATAATAAAATTATATCATAGGTTCAAACTTGATTTGTAGTAAGAAAAAATACCTTTATTTTGTAAGGTTATTTTCGATGCTCCGAACTTGGGAGGATGTTTGAATTAATATTATTAAGAGATAAATTTATCAGGATACTCACCTAATAATTCTAATGCGTTCAAATATCTACTTTCAAAAGTTTTCTTAACTTCAGGTAAAACTATTTTTCTTTCCCAATCTACTTTTATTTTCTTTCTTATTTCTTCTCTAACCCATTCAATCCCCTCTTTGGGCTCATCACTAAAAAACCCTGGATAAAATTGACCGACAAAATGAGATGCTCCATCAGCTGTACTAACTATCTGTACTTCAATAACTTCTTGAGATATATCTATCTCATTTTTCATTTCCATTTTTTCCCAATATCTAAAAACTTTATCTATAAAATCCTCTGCCAGACCAACACGCCTTAATGCTTCTATTCCTTTTTCTTTTGTTAATTTTCTTTCATTTTTTATATCTATTGGCTTTCCAAAATCATGGAACCATACTAATGCGGTAACAACTTCTCTATCAGCTTCTTTGTATATATCACAAAGTTCCATTGCTATTCTTTCAACTATCAAAAGGTGGTCAGACACAAACCATTCTCTGTATTCAAAATCTTTATTCTTGCAATTTTCTTTTACTATTTCTTTAAATTTGTTTAATTTATCTTCCATAATTTTATTATACACTAAAACCATTTAGGTCCGAACTTGGTGATATTTCCTAAGAAGGTAACAAAAAATCACCTTGTAAATAAAGGTGATTTTGCTGGCTCCGAACGTGGGAAGAAGTTCGGAAAGCTATTCTAGGGTGTAATTAAAAATTTTAATTGGTATTCCCTTCTTCTCTGCTTTGTTTATAGTATCTTGTGTTCCTTCACTTTTATTTACGTGAAAAGCGACTAGTTCATCGGCATTTTCAATAATCTTTGTTATGCGGTTATAATAAGTTTCCTTATTTAATACATCTTCGTTTCCTTCTATCAAAGAACCTCTTTTTTTAACTTCTTTCAATTGCGACAAAAGAGCATCAGCTTGGTCTTTAGTTATTACGCCTTCTTGTGCTCTTTTGGAATAATGGTTTTCGTATGTTTCTAAAGTGGAAGGAATAATTATTTTCAATTTTCCATCTAATTCTAAAGTTCTTTCTGTGGCTATGTAGTCTACCCCCAAAGCTCCACCTGAAACAATCCCGTTTCCTGCTGAAATTATTTCATCAACGGTCTTTAATATGTCTTCTTTTATTTGAGAATTGGTTTTTCTCCAAGATCCTGCTACTGCAATCCATTTCATAACTTAATTATATGATATAATTTTAAATATGGAAGGAAACAAGCAAAATAATATAACTTTCATAGAATGAAGAACTTAATTGAAAATAACACTTTTAATAAAATAGTTTTGGTTTCTGGTGATGGGGATTATAAAAAATTAGTATACTACCTAGTTGAAAAAAATAAATTTTGCAAAATATTGTTTCCTAATAAAAAATTTGCTTCATCTTTATATGATTCACTTGGGTCAGAATACTTTGATAATTTAGAGAACTTAAAAACATACATAGCTTAAAAAAGAAAAGGGCTCCTAAGGCACTAACACCTTTCGGATCCCTTTTCATATTGATACCCATATTGTATTACAGTTGTCAGACAAAAGTCAAGTGTTTGTTTACTTAGGTTCGAATGTCCTAAGTTCCTCTGAAAATTACCCTTATATTGCAAGGCTTAGATTTTGCTCGGGATGCTGAACAATGTTCGAACATTCTTATATTCAAAATATAACAAAAATTATTTGCATGATCAATAAACAAAATGATATAATGTTACACGTTACCAAGCTGATCTGCATACGCGTCAGCCCATGGTAGATAGGATGCGATTTGCTACCCTTTCTCCATTGGTCATATGACCTAATTTATTGGTCAATGAAAGGTGCCAAGCATTTGCTGGCATTTCCCGGTCGATCTATATAATAAGGGGAAACCAGATTGTGAGGTGCGTATGAGCGCACTTTTTTGTTGCGTTAACAATTATTAGTAATAGTTAATTAACAAAATTATCATGAATAATACAATTAAAATTAGAAAGGTTTCCTCGTTTAGAAAGGTTTTTAGTTCTCCTCAAGGAAAAAGCAAGAATATCTACATAGCTATTCTTAATATAAAAGATTTACCGAAAGAGCTTGATGGTTGGTTGGCAATAAACCCAAGAGAGTCTACCCCTGTTTCTGGTGTAGCAAAAAAAATACAAGCTTCATTAATCGAACAACCTGAAGCTTTTATATTCAAAAACAGAGGATTAACGGTAATGACAAAAAAAGTTAATTTTGAAACTCAGACAAATATAATTTCTCTAGAAATGTCTGATCCAAAAATACATGGATTACTTGATGGTGGACATACTTACAAAGTAATACAAAATGAACTAAGCAACACAATTGATGGGAGAAAAGATTTAGAAAACGCTTATGTTCGAGTTGAGTTTCTTGAAGGTTTTGATGACTTAAATGAAGTTGTTGATATAGTAGACGCAAGAAATAGATCGGCCCAAGTAAAAGAACAAAGCTTAGAGGAATTAAGAAGTCACTTTGAGTCAATAAAAAGTGTTTTGAAAGACCGACCATATGCGGACCGAGTTGCATATAAAGAAATTGAATTATTAGAAGATGGATCTAAAAAAGATATTGATGTAAAAGAAATCTTATCCTATCTAGTATGTTTCGACAATGAAGCATTCACTGACAACAAGCACCCAATAGTTGCCTATTCTGGAAAAGCTACTGCACTAAAACACTACATAGAAAACAGAGATAGAATGTCTAAATATACGATATTGCTACCTAAGATACTTGAACTAGTAGATAAAATTAAACAAGATATACCTAAATCTTATAATGCTCAAGGTGGCAGATGGGGCGGTTTACAAGGAGTTATAACTGAAAAAGAAAGTAAAAGAAAAACTGAGCTACCTTTTATAGGCGGTGAGTCAGAATACCAAACGCCATCAGGTTTTATCTACCCAATCCTTGCTTCGTTTAGATCTGTGGTTCGAATTGAACGAAATAAGGTATCCTGGAAAATCGATCCTGTGGAATTATTTGAAAAAGTAAAACCCATGCTAGCCGAAGCAATTGGTGAACAAGCAATTGAATTTAGAAATCCAAACAAACTCGGTAAAGACGGAGCAACTTGGAGATTATGCTACGCTCTTGTGGCACTCGAAGTAGCGAAGTTGGGTTATTAAAAAAAATATTTTTCAGCACCTAGATAAAATAGGTGCTGTTTTTTTTAAAAAAAACAAAGTATGAAAATCTTATAAAAAATGCTAAAATGAAAAGTATCTATGTCTAAAGATCAAGATAATCCAAATCGTGTAATTACAGAACAAGATGCTCGCATCGTAATAAACAGAAAACTCCAAGAAGCTGGATGGTCTTTAGAAGGTCCGGAAAAAAATGTATTGACCGAGCAACACTCAGATGCAGGATTTATGGACTATCTCCTCTTAGATCGAAATGGTAGAAACCTAGCCCTAGTTGAAGCAAAAAAGGATTCCATAGATCCATACACTGCAAAGAACCAAGCGCGAGGATACGCAGAAGCAAATAACTGCAGATATGTATTCCTAGCGAACTCTGAACAATTATATTTCTGGGACTTAGAAGATGGTGATGCTACTCCCATCGAAAGGTTTATATCTCCACAAGACTTACAACGCAGACATGATCTCAAGCTGTCACGCAAACCATTATCTTCAATTCCTCACAATATGGAGATCTGTGACAGACCATATCAAGTTAGCGCGTCAGACACCATTGCAAAACAATTCGACGAAGGTAAAAGATCTTTCCTTCTTGAGATGGCCACAGGTACAGGCAAAACAAGATTGTCTGCAGGGATAATAGACCGCTTCTTAAAAGCACATCAAGCTGAAAGAGTTTTGTTTATTGTGGACCGAATAGAACTAGCTAAACAAACACTAGATGCCTTTCAAATAGCATTCAAAGACAACTATAGAGCTGTACGTTATAAACCCGGCCAGCATGCAGTATTCGGTGGTGCAAATATCGTAGTAGCGACAATACAAAGCTTAAACATCCACTTCAAAAAAGACTTCACCCCGGGTTATTTTGACTTAGTTATCAACGATGAAGCACATCGATCCATATACGGCGAATTACCACGCCAAGTTGTTGAATACTTCCAAGCGGTGCGTATAGGACTAACTGCTACTCCAAACGACTTTTTGAAAAATATAGACATAGAAAAACTACAAGATAGTAATCCCCTTAAACTTGAATACAGGTTTGCTCGTGATACATACAAACACTTCGGCTGTGATATGAGTACGCCAACATTTAGATACACCATCCAAGATGGAGTAAAGGATGGCTTCCTCGTTGCTCCACGTATTGCTCGTATGGTATCAGTAATCACCAAAGAAGCTGTTTCAGAAGATGGATGGAATATAGAAATAGATGGCGAAGACTATACCTATCGTATTTCTCAGTTAGAAAAAAAGGTTCTCATCCCAAAAAGAAACGAATTGATTTGTTTTCAATTTTTACAAAATGCATTAAAAACACCAGATGGAGCTATTGGTAAATCTGTATTCTTTGCAGTATCACAAAACCACGCCGTGGCTCTCGCTCGAGAATTAAACAGACTAACTCCTGAACACAATGGTAAATTCGCGGAGGTTATAACTTCTCGTGTGCAAGGAGCTTCTGACCTGGCTAAGCAATTCAGAAAAGATGAAAACTTCTATCCTCGTATAGCGGTGAGTGTGGACATGCTAACTACGGGTTTTGATTGTCCTGAAATTCTAAACATAGTACTCGCTCGTCCGATTGCTTCACCAACCACATACATTCAGATCAAAGGACGTGGTACTAGAAAGTATACCTTCCCAGACGGCACACCCAAAAAAGAATTCTTGGTGCATGACTTCTGTGAAGTGGTGAAGTATTTTGAAGAAGAATATGACTTCGAAGCACCGTTACCTGTGACTGGTACTGGTGGCGGTGGCACAACACCACCCCCACCTCCTCCACCACCTGAAGAAGTAAAAACCTACGAAGGCACTGATGAAATAGTACTAACAGAAATGATTCAAGTCGGTCCTGAGGGTGAAAAAGTAGACCGTCTTGTTTATATAACAAAATGGGAAAAGACTATCAGACAAATTATCAACGAAAACCCAATCCTAGCTAAACAAGTAGAAGAAGGTTCTGAAGAAGAAATATCAGAATTCTTGCGTACAAATGTCTTCGACAAACCGACAGAATACTTCAACGAGAGAAACCTTTCCCGTGCATATAGAGTGTTTGGGGATTTGATTGATTTTGTGAAAGCAGGTCTTGGTATGCAAAAACTTCCGACCCGAGAAGAGCAATTACTCGAATTGGTAGAAAGCATCAGAACTGATCACGACCTAAACCTAGAACAAGTAAGGTTGTTAAAGATACTTGTAAGGCAATTGAGCCAAAGCCCTAAGCTCTTGGCCAAGTTTGAGGCCGGAGATTACTCTTTCCTCGACGAATCGCCTTTCTCTCAGTTTGGTGGTACAAGAATGTATATAGCTGGCTTTGATTCGAAAATTAGAGTAGTGTTTGATACCGTACGCTCAAGTCCGGCGTTAACAATAGTTGAATAAAAAATGAAATTACAATTTACAAATTCAGACATAAAACAAAAAGTAGATCGCATCATGTATGAGCTGTTTGCTGGTGGAGTAAACAACCCAATGACAGCCATCGAACAGATCAGCTATTTGATGTTTCTAAAATCCTTAACTGAATTTGATGAGCAACAAGAAAGAATTTCTAATCTATCTGGTAAAAAATACGAGAGTGTATTCAATGGAAAAATCAGCAAGTTCAGTTGGCGTGTAATTAGTCGACTTTCTGGTGATGAGCTATATAACACACTAGCAGAAGTATTCGAACATTTACACGAACTTCCAAAACTTACAGCCACAGGAAAAACCCTATTCCGCCAAGCTCACTTAAAGATATACAATCGCCCTACCCTAAAATCAGTAGTGAGTATTATAGATGGAATGGACTACAACAATGCTGAAAAATACGACACAGATGTCAAAGGAGATATGTATGAATATCTCTTAAACAGAATAGCTGTGGCCGGTACAAACGGACAATTCAGGACTCCACGTCACATCATCAAGGCTATGGTTGAATTAAGTAAACCAAAACCATCAGATCTAATACTGGACCCGGCTTGTGGTACTGCTGGATTTTTGATTGAAGCATACAAACACATACTCAAAGAAAATACTTCAAAAGAAGAATTAGCTGAAGGAAATGAAAATGGTGACGAACTATCACCTGCACAACATGAATTCCTAAAAACAAAAGCTATCAATGGTTTTGACAACGATGCAGACATGATTAAAGTAGCGGTAATGAATTTATACCTTCATGATTTAGCTCAATCAAATGTAATAAACTTCGATCCACTAACTCTTCCAGAAGAAAAGAAAAAGAAATACGATTTGATACTCGCAAACCCTCCTTTCGCTGGTAATATAAACCCTGAAGCAATCCAAGAAGACATTGGATTAAGTACTACAAAAACAGAATTACTATTCTTGAAATACATGTATGACCATCTAGCTGATGGTGGTAGATGCGCAGTGATTGTGCCTGAAGGAATCTTATTCGGGTCTACAGGCGCTCACAAAAAAATGCGTGAACTAATGATGGACACATGCAAAATAGATGCAGTAATCAGTCTTCCCTCTGGAGTATTCAAACCATATGCGGGAGTAAAAACTGCGATAATCTTGTACACGAAAGGTGGTAAAACTGACAAGGTCTGGTTTTATGAAGTAGTTGGTGATGGATTTACTCTTGATGATAAAAGAAACCCAGACCCAAAGAATGACAACCTAAAGGATTTATTCAAGGCTTTCGAAAAGAAAGAAGCTGGCCCGTATAGTTGGATAGTAAAAAGAGATGAAATAGTAGCTGAAGAATACAACCTCACAGCATCACGATACAAACCTGCAAGCACTGAAGTCATAAACCACCGAGACCCTAAAGAGATCATTACAGAGGTAATGAAACTTGAAAAAGAAATAGTCGAGGGTCTTGAAAATCTAAAGAAAAAGATATGACATGGGAAACGATACAATTCGACAAAATAATTACTTCATATGGTGTTGGTAAAAATGGTCTATCTAAAAAAGATTGGAGTGAAGATGACAAATATCCAGTAATAGGACAAGGCGCTGATTTCATAGAAGGTTGGACAAACAGAGAAGATTTGGTAATTAATCCTGATTCTGAGGGTTTAGTTATTTATGGTGGACACACACGAAGAGCAAAATATATAACTACACCTTTTGTGCCCGGTCCTAATGTGAAAATACTAAAAACACCTCCTGAGATAAAACCTAGATTTTTATTCTACTTTCTTAATTCTGCAGAAATACCAAATAAAGGGTATGCGGATCACTTTCCTCTTGTAAAAAGAATTAAAGTACCTATACCTTCCATAAAAGAGCAAGAAAGAATTGTAGCTCTTCTTGAGCAAGCTGAGGAATTAAAAAACAAAAGAGCTGAGGCAGATCAAAAAATGGAAGAACTAGTCCCTGCATTATTTAATGATATGTTCGGGAATTTGTCACAATGGCCAAAAATCAAACTCAGAGATATAGCAATTGTTAAAATAGGCCCCTTTGGGACACAATTACATAAACATGATTACATAGAAAATGGCACCCCCATTGTTAACCCTACTCATATAGTTGAAGGTAAAATAATTGTAAATCAATCATTTACTATCAGTGAAGAAAAGACCAAAGAAATTAATCAGTATATTATGCATACCGGAGATATCGTGCTAGCAAGAAGGGGTGAAATGGGAAGATCTGCGATAGTCTCTGAAAAAGAAGATGGCTACTTGTGCGGTACAGGTAGTTTGTTTATAACTCCAACTAACCAAATTAATCCATATTTTCTAAACACAATTTTTTCTTCAATTCAAATGAAAAAAACATTAGAGGAAAATGCTCGTGGCGTGACAATGAAAAACTTAAATATCAATATCGTTGAAAATATATGTATTTCAAACCCACCCATAGAATTACAAAACCAATACGAGAGAACTATTAAAGAACTTATGTTCTTAAAACATAAACAAGAAGAATCGGTCAATAAATTAAAAGAACTATTTACGGCTATTCTAACAAAAAGCATATGACAAGACAGAAACCTATAAAAGAAATAATGCCGTGGAGCAAAGATGAGCTAGAAAAACTATTACTCAAAGTAATAGACCTTGGTGTAGAGACAGCTAAAATTGATTTCAAGCTCGAAATTGAAACAAACACTCCTGAGCAAAAATCAGAACTATTAAAAGATATTTGTGCAATTTCAAATACTTATGACCTAAATTATGATGATTATGGTTTTCTTATATATGGAGTAAAATCAAAATCTATTATTGGTATCTCTACAACGGAAGAAAATACTGACAATTTTCAAAATCACATAGAGCAATTACTCAAAAACAACATCACTCCTACTCCACAAATACAGATTGTTTCTTTTGAAACCGAAGACAATAAAAAATGGGGTGTAATTGTTATACCACCAGACAACAATAAACCTCACATGTTCTTTAAGGATTTCTCTTGTCCAACAAATCCAAGCAAAAACAGAAAAAAGGGCGAATGGTTTGTAAGACATGGTTCTACTACCGACCCTGCTTCAGCAGAAGATCTCTCAATCATTAACCAAAAACAAATTGAAATAACCTTAGAGCCACTAAAAGAGAGTATTAAGAATTTACAAGCTCGTGTTCTAAAAACTGAAGAGCAGTACAACAGCGCCCTATTTAAGCTAATAGAAACTGCACTAAAAAATACTACTCAAAATAGAAATGCGCCTGAAGTAGAAAAAACTGAAATTGCATCTGATATTGAAGAAGTAGTTTCAGTTGATTTGGCAAGTCGATTCAAAAGTAAATTACTTACACCTAAAGATAAGTTATCCGAAGAACTTATCTCGGAGGCAATTAAAATAAGAGAATACATAGATGGAGCAAATACAGGGCTAACTTGGATACCTCAATTAAATAATTCGGAAGACAATAAAAAGATCGTAGAAAACTTAGAAGAAAAGATAAAACCATTTATTGATTCTGTGGCCATGATCGTATTAAAGGACGAAAAAAATATCTATAAAGAATCACTAATAAAAGCTATAAAAATTCTTTGCAAATCAATAGATGCCCCAAGTGGCACTCAGTATAATAGAATAGGACAAGGTATTAGATACTATCCATTATACCTACTCTTATATGTGATTTTTATTTGCGGGGTGGTTTCAAATAAAGGATCGTTACTAAAAGATATACTGAATCTTCAAATAAAACATCCACGAACTAAAAATACCTCACCTATTACAGATGTTTATTTCTTCGCCTATGAAGGAAAAGCTTTAGTAAACGATGCTTATAAACAAAGGTGGTGTGAGCCAATTGCGCAAAGAATACGACAATTTATAAGTGACAATATCGGTGAACATATTACAGAAATGTCTGAGGCGGAGTATTTTTTCAAAGGAGAATTTGTTCTATCACTAAGTAATATCAATAAGGCGATGAGTGATGGCGAACAAGTAGAACACAGAATTCCACTAGGTGGACTTTATCTACATTTATATGAATGCAACGAACCAATAACCGATTTAATAACAGAATTACCCGATTGGCTAGATAAATTATATGATCATCCACTAAACGAAATTCTAGACATGTTTGATAAAAATGCAACAAAAATGTCTGGCCAGGGTTGTTTTGCAACAGGTACTCATGGTCTTAAAACCAGAGAATTATATGACCTCGCGTTAAGCTCTAGAGCTAAAAAGACTCGATAAAAACCAAGGAAAATGGTAAAATGAATTTACCATAATTTATGGTGACAAAACCTAAACCAGAGCAATCTGGCATGGTTCAAATATCCCACGCGAATAGAAACGGCCACATAAGCCGACATTCATTCGCGTGGGTCCACAATCGAAAGGTTGTGGGATAGTTCCGAAAGGAGCTGTCGTCGTGTCTTGTGTGGCCATTTGTGTTAAACAAGCCGACTATTATCAACTAAAACCCACGCGAAAATGAAAACTAAATATAACAAAGGATTTATTCCTATCATAGCGATAGTGATACTTGGAATGCTTGTTGTCGCCGGAGGCACAACGGCTTTGATAAGTAGTAAAAAAGAAAATGTAAATAAAATTGCACCCGAAGATAAGAGTGTCCTAAAAAACGAAGAGGTGTCTTCAAACAAAAACACAGAAGTAAAGACAGAAAAAACGAATATCTCTGAGACAGAAAAACAAGTAAAAATTGAAACAAAAACTCCTCTGGTAGATACAGAAGAAAATGTAAAAACAAAACTAGTAGATACAACAAAAGAACAACCGGCAGAGATACCACAGGAAGTAAAAACTGGACATCTAGGAATAAAATTGATCAATGAATTTTTACAAATTCCTACCTTAGACAACCTGAAAGCATTCTGTACTAAAGCAAAAAACGTAGATGGTATATCAGAAAAGAAAGTAATGAATCAGGACAAAACTGCATATGTGATACAAAAAAATTCTCTCTATGATGAAGTAAAAATATGCAAAACAGCTCTAAATGAATACCAAGGAAGCGAATGGTATAAATGGACTTCTTATAAAGAAGATTACTTAATCAAACTAGTAGACCCTAGTGAACCAGACAGCATTAGATCTAAAAAATTGGATTACAACGAAAAGATGTTGTTAATGAAAGAATATAATTTATTTGCATATGATCCCTCTTCTGCAAGATTTGAAGATGTATCCAACTATTTGAAACCAAACGTGGTGATGGAAAAGATAATAGAAATTGATCAAAGCAAAAGAAATAGTATAACATCGAGGATGTATCTAAATTCATTTTTAATACCCGAGAAAGAAATGGTCAAACTCAAAGAAAGACTAATAAAACAATAGACGCAATTGAAAAAACAAAGAATTCAAAAAATGTCTCAAAATAAACCCTTTATAAATAAGGTTGCAAGTCTCTGCAATTTGACCTATCCAAAAGATTACTAGGGAGACGTGTAGTTATCCAATCAGAATTAGAAAGTAGTAATAACTTCCAAACCCAAGCAGATTCAAAAAACAATCTGGTCCTATCCTTCCAAGATAATTCAGGGTTAGCATAACAACTAAAACCATCTTCATTTATAAATAAAGTATTATAGGAAGTTATAGCTTTGTATGCTTCTTCCATAAAACAAGAAGACAACTTAATCCCTCCACGCTTCTCTAAATCCTTAGCTAAAGCTTCTAAAACAGCATTCAATCGTCCATCCTGTATCCATCTTTTATACCTTCTATGACATGTTTGAAAAGACGGAAAACCCTCGCCTTTAGGTAAGCGCCTCCAAGAACCACCTAGCTGAATCACATACAAAATACTATTAAGCACATCTCTATCAGAAGTTCTTTTTCTTCCTCTGGTTTCCAAAGAATTACGCTTAATAAGCGGTTCTACTAAAGCCCATTGTTTATCTGTTAACTTAAATGGCAAGATCATATATTAATTATAAAATAAATTGATATAATTAAAATGTATGGAAACTAAAGGCGATAAAAATGTGCTAGCGCACATAGCTGATGTGATATTAAAATCGAAAGTAAAAGACAATAATCAATACTCTGGAATCAAGTATGAGTCTCTTCCGTTTGCAAAAGAAGAAGCTAGAGAAGGACTCAAGGAATTAGCAAGAAACAAGTACATAGAAATAGAAAAAGATTATGATACATACTTACACGAAGAACCAATACACGACCCATTCCCTATAAATAACCACCCCTCAAAAACAATCTATACAATACCGGCCGGAGCATTAGTAAAAATAAAGAATGAAAAAGAACTAAAAAAACTAGCTTCGACTAAATCATTTATAAATCCAAATATCAAAGATTTGAAAAAAGATGAGAGTACTGGAGATTTTTATTTGAAAGAAGATAAGTTAGAAATGGGACACGAAACCACACATTACACTCTCTTAGAGTTATTCTACGAAAAAGCTACTGATGGAGTTATCACACAAGACTCCGCTCTAGAATTTTTTAATGAAAGAAAAATCAAAGTCGGTGGCAAAAAGATAACAAAAGAAAATATAAATAAAACAATAAATAACTATACCGCTTCTCTACTAAGATTCGCAAAAATTAAAGGAAAAAGATTCACAAGCTCACCAATAAAAAAAGTGAAAAAAGGCAAATATGTAATCGGCTGGAAATTCTCTAAATAATATAATACTTACATTTTACTTATGGATAACCTCAATTGAGGTTATTTTTACATTGCAAACAAAGACTATTTTCTAAATATAAGTAAAACTAATCAATTCTAAGCTAAAAAAGAAATTCATAGAATAAATATACACAACGCCAAGGCGATCAAAGTAGTTGTGTAAGTCCATCCCTTGATCCAATCGCCTTGGTCAAGGGATGTATTTATTTATGAAGTTCAGCACAGAACAATTAAACAGACTAAGAACAATCATGGAAAAAGATTATGGGGTTCTTATGAATGACTCTCAGTTAGAAAAATTCGCATCATCTATAGTACGTTTAGCAAATGTATCTCTAAAAGCTTTGACTGAAGAGAACGACACAGAGTCGCTCCCTTCAGTGAGGGCTAATGTGTCCTCAATAGCAAATACCAGCACTTAAGTGCCTTTTCAAGCCCTGGGCGCACCTATGTGGGGCTTGTAAAAATAAAATAGACATAGGATTGGTTTCGTGATCCCGCGATTAAGGGATGAGGGGTGTCACAAGGAAACCAAACCACTGATTGCGGTGTAGCTTAAAAGACCCTAACGCAATCAAGTTCACCACCAGTACATTATTATGAGCTGTGTTGGATAGATGGGTCCAAGTAACCTCCGAGATAAAACGGAAAAAGGTACGGCGACCCCCTAAGGTTCTAAAACCGTGGGGGTTTGGGGGCTATTGGATTCGGGAAAGGTGTCTTTACTAGACTTCTTGAGAAAAATCCAATACCCTTGTGTTTGCATAAATTATTAGAAATTAATAACAAAAAAAATAAAATGGAAAAAGAACAACAAAAATTAAACAAATACTTTATTTATTGCAGAAAGTCTACAGACAGCGAAGATAGACAAATACAATCATTATCAGATCAAATTAGGATATTACAAGAAATGGCAGAAAAGAAAGGTTTAATGATAGTAGAAACCTTACAAGAAGCTAAATCTGCTAAAGCACCCGGTAGGCCAGTATTCACGAAAATGATTGAGAGAATTAGTAAAGGTGAAGCCAATGGAATAATCACATGGAAATTAAATCGATTAGCGCGTAATCCTATAGATGGTGGAACTATCAGCTGGCTACTCCAACAAGGAGTGATTAAAGAAATCCTCACCCCGGAAAAAAGCCACTATCCAAATGATAATGCATTAATCATGTCAGTAGAATTAGGTATCGCAAATCAATTCATTAGAGACTTAAGTAGTGATGCTAAGCGTGGTATAAAAACAAGAGCAACACAAAAAGGTTACCCAAATGGAGTTGCTCCTATAGGATACTTAAATGATCTTGTGAAAGCCAAAGGAGATCGTGGCTGGAAAGTAGACGAAGAAAGATTTCCAATAATAAAACAAATACTAAAAATGTTTGCCACGGGTAAATACTCAGTGAGACAAATGACTAGTATTGCTAACGAAGAAATGGGATTGAGAACCTTTATAAGGAAAAAACAAGGTGGAAAGAAAATCGTTGTATCTTACATGGATGTGATATTAAAAAATCCAGTATATGCCGGCTTCTTCTTTCTCAATACAGATAATAGTAGGCATGAAGTAAACAAAGAAATTCCAAGAATGATCTCTGAAGAAACATATTGGAAAATACAAAAAATTCTTGGAAACAGAGGACGCCCTAGGCCTCACAAAAATATAAAAGCTTTCGCTTATACAGGTCTCACCAAATGCGGTGGCTGTGGTGGCTCTGTGACGGCTGAAGAAAAATACCAATTAATATGTTCCAGTTGTAAGCATAAATTCGCCTATGCAAGTAAAAACGAATGCCCCAAATGCAAAACAAAGATAAAAGACATGGAAGATCCTACTTACTTACACTATACCTACTATCACTGCACAAAAAAGAAAAGAGAACTAAAATGCAAAGAAAGATCAGTGGTGGATACAAAAATCGATGAGACGCTGGCAGACTACTATAAAAAAAACTTAAAAATATCAGCCGACTTGTCTAAGTGGTGCATAGAAAATCTACGAGTAATTGAGAAAGAAGAAAAGCAAAATGATTACGAGATAAAAGCGTCTTTACAGAAAACCCTGACATCAAAAGAAAAAGAGCTTTCAGAACTAGCACTGATGCGCGCCAGAGGGCTTTTGGACGATGAAAGCTTCATTACAGCACAAAATACAATAAAGGAAGATATTAGCGCCCTTAAGCGAAAATTGAGCGAATTTGAGCATCTTGATCCAGAAAAAGCAGAAAGGATTTACCAAGCATTCGACCTATCGCAAGGCATAGACGAAATTATCAGAAATGGCACGCCTGAAGAGAAAAAATCAGTATTATTGGAAATTGGTTCGAACCTAACTCTAAAAGACAAAACAATCAATGTTTATAACAGCGAATTGTATTCTGCAATAATAAATGGACTACATTTAGCAAAGTCTGAAATTGAGTGGTTCGAACCTGAAAATTATCAAGCAGAACAAGAACAAAACGCCTCTTTCGAGGCGCTTCGTTCAACCATGCTCCGGGGGTAGGGATCGAACCTACGACCAATCGCTTACACTTTATCTCCTATTACTAGAAGTGTGGACTATATCATCTCCATGTTCATAAAATTTATGAATTTAGAAGCAAGGCGCTTCGCGCTCTAACATAAATTAGAGAGCTACTCCATAAATGGATAGTCTCTACACCTTCCTCAATTTAAAATTGAGGCTTGGCTCGGGATTACCCCATAAGGGCTTCCCCGAATTCACCTTGTTTTTCAACCTAAGTTTTCTTAGGAAGCTGCGTAATACCGTCATGTATTTCCATATGACAATTTGCACACAAGAGAACACATTTATCAATTTCTTTTTTGATACGTTCCCATGACCTAGTTAACCCCCTAGAAGAAAGATCAAAATCTTTTTCTTTTGGATTTAAGTGATGAAAACTTAATGATCTCTGGCATTTATTATAGCCACACACAATACACTTACCGCCTTTATAGTCTCTAGCCATTTCACGAAGCTTTTTTCTTCTTCTTGTAACAGCCATTACCATATATTCTCTACGGTCGGCATATGTTCGTTTTTCTACTCGTTTCTTTTTGGTATACACAAGTAGATTATACCACAAACATCCGACACAGGCGACCGCTCTACCGCTGAGCTACCCCGGAATATTTTATTTTCAATTCTTCTTTTAAATACCATAATTTCCACCAAACTATCTACCTATAAGTAGATAAGCCCCGGAATATTATTCAATTAAAAGAACTTTTTATATCTTAACAGAAAATAACTAAAAAACAAGATGGCTTTTCGTTTTAGTGTATAATTAAATACAATGGATTATCAATATTTTTATATAGTTTGGACTTTAATATTTTTCGCCATTTGGATGGCTCTTTTTTTATATCGCAAAGATTTAAGACATGAAATATCAGTCATAAGTTTTGGTTCTGGGTTCGGAGGGATATTCAGTCAGGCTACTCACATAGAAGACTGGTGGAATCCTTTAAGACTAACTCAAACACCCATAGGAATTGAAGATTTTTTAATAGGATTTTCTATTGGAGGAATATGTTCTGTTGTATATGCAATATTGTTTAACCTAAAAGTCGAACCAAATAATTTTTATTTTACAAAAAATGGTAAAAACGATCGCTTGCTAGGTAATATTTTTTTACTTTCTTTTATTCTCTTATTCTTTTGGATGTTTTATATACTCAATATTAGTTCATCATATTCTGTATTGATATCATATTTGCTAGGAATATCTGTAATGCTTTTCTTCCGCAGGGATTTAATACAAAATTCTTTAATAAGTGGACTCATCACTCTCATGTTAGGGTCTCTCATTTATTACTTCCTAATGCTCTTATTCCCAGGATTCATAAATAAATTCTGGTATCTACCTCAAGTTTGGTATTCTAAAACATTTTTTGATATACCATTAGGAGAATATATCTGGTATTTTCTGACTGGAGCATTCATAGGTCCATTGTATAAATTTGTCAGAAATAAAAAGACAGTAAGAATAACACCTTAATCACGAGTGGGTGGTCTAAAGAATATATTTTCTAACATTCCTTGACTATTTCCTTTCAAAACCCTAATAGCGTATTTTTTACCTTTCTTAAAACATTTATCTAAAATCTTTTTGTTTTCAAAAGTTCTTATATCTCCACTATAAAAAGCCCCCATGACTTTAGCTCCAAAATAAAGAAAAAGTGCCCTCAACCAAAAAGCAGGAAAAGCAAAAAACAAAATATGCTCAGCCCAGTTTGGGGTGCCTCCAGAGACTAAAAAATAAGTTTTTAAATTGTGAAGCTTACCTACGGGCTGACCAAATTTATTTCTTTGTGTTAAATCAAGGGCAATAAACCTAATCCTGTCTATAAAATTCTTCAAATGTGCAGGCACAGAAAAATTATAAGTGGGTGTGGCTATGACTAAACCTGAGATGTCATTTGCTATCTTGCTAACCAATTTTTTGAAATCTTTCTCCCCTTCTTCTGGGTCTTTACTATTTTCAAAACGATAACTATTTATATGAACATCTTCGAGATAAATCTTTTCTACTTCGATACCAGAAACTTCTCTCATTCCCAAAATAAAAGAATCCAACATAGTGTCAGAATTCCTTCCACGAGATGGCGAACAAGAAATAGCAAGTATTTTCATATCTTTATAATACAACAAATAGATTAATTTTTCCTATATTTAAGATTCTTTTTCTTCTTTGAGTTCTAGATTGATATCAAATTTTATTTCTTCTGATACAACAACTCCCCCTTTTTCAAGAGAAGCATTCCAATTAAGACCAAAATCTTTGCGATTCAAAGAACCATTTATTTCAAAAGCCATCACATTGCCGCCATACATATCTACCATCTTCCCGTTGAACACAGCCTCAAAAATAACTTCCTTCGTCACTCCACGCATAGTCAAATCTCCAACAACTACATAATTATTATCATTTTTATTTTTTACACTTTTAGATTTGAAAGATATTAAGGGAAACGAAGAAGCATCAAAAAAATCAGCAGATTTCAAATGTTCATCCCTCATTTGATTGTTAGTATTTACAGTGGCCGCTTCTGCTGAAAAAGAAATCTCTGCTTTTTCAAAATTATCTTCTGGTAATACAACACTTCCTTCAAAATTACTAAAATTACCTTTTACTGTTGAGATCATCAGATGTTTGACCTTGAATCCAACTTCAGAATGCATTTTATCTATAGTCCATTTACTCATATATTTTTTATTCATATTAATTATAATAAACTCATCTTAGACTATCTACTTTACTTTGTAAAGGACTTTACAAGTTAAAGCACAAATGCTACACTTTGTCCATGAAAAACAAACTTCATAATAATTGCCCTGTAGGAAGGGTCGCTTCTCTTCTCTCTGATACTTGGACCATGCTCATCATTCGAGATCTATTAAAAAAAGAGATGCGCTTTTCTGATTTAGAAAGATCTTTAGAAGGCATCAGCACTCGCACTCTAATAAAAAAAATAAAATGCCTAGAAAGTGAAGGCATCGTAGAAAAAGAAGACATGCATTATGTCATAACAAAAAGAGGAAAGAAATTAAAGAAAATAATAGATGCTATGTCGGAATACGGCAAGACTTTACCTGCTTTAAAATAATTTTCTAATAAATGCTAAAAACCTTCTTTTTTGATAGAATAAATAAATATGAAAAAACATCTAGAAAAATTTGTATTATTCTTACATAAGAAATATAAGATAACTCCAGACATATTAACCTACATAAGAATATTTTCTGCACCGTGGATTGCTCTACTCATTTCAAAAGTTCTTTCTGGTAAAAGTCTAAGTCTGTCTATAATCACAATAGTTATTTATATTCTTGTAGTATCTACCGACTTATTGGATGGCATACTAGCTCGCGCCATATCAAAAACAAATGAGCATGATCATGCTCATGGAGGAATGCTCGATAGAATAGCAGACAAAATACTCATCATCACCTTACTCATTCCTTTTGGTTTAAATCTTTTTACTTTTCTAATCATCTTGGCTGAATCGATACTTCTCTTCCATGTCTTATTTGCTCCAAGTGAAGAAAAACAAGCACACAAAGCTGGCAAAATAAAAATGATTCTTCAAACTATACTCATACCAATATTAATATTGAATACAACCATTAACATAGCTCCAGAAATGTTGGTCTATATTTATATCATAATCACGATCATCGCTTCTTTTGTATCAGTATATTCACACTACTCACATTACTTTTATATAAAAAATGACTAACTCTATAGCTTTCAATATTTGTAGCTTATTTAGAATATGCAAAAAAACTAAAATGCCTGGCACAATAGCAAGCTTTGTAGCTTTAATATTTTCTTTTCTCTCTTATTACTTTTTCAACAAAACAATATATATCGTTTTGTTCTTCTTTATTTTATTCTTAAGCTTTTGGGCAATAAAAAAAGTACAAGAAAAAAATGGTGTATCAGACCATCAATGGATAGGAATAGATGAATGGATAGGAATGTGGATTGCAAATATGTTTTTATTTGAATTCACTTTCAATCTTACCCAAGCAATTATTTTTTCTATAGTCGCTTTCATTATTTTTAGAATAATAGATATCTTTAAATTTATCCCTCCCCTCCAAACAATAAATAATGAAAAAAATCAGAATGCTTTCAATGTTATCTTCGATGACTTTATCGGAGGAATATATACATACTTTTTTATGCTATTAATTTTAGGTATTTATGATCTAAATTATCTTTATGCTTCATTCATATTGCTTTTACCAGCAATGATAGCAAATATGACACCGGTATTATTGAAAATAAACTTTTTGAATAAATCAATAAATGAAGAAGTTTTTGGTAAAAATAAGACTTGGCGTGGATTCATAGGAGCTATAATCGTCGGAACATTTTCTTACTTTTTATTAGTTAAATATAATTTAATAGAATCCGTAGATAACCTGACTTTCATACTTTTAATCGGATTTTTATTTAGTTTTGGAGCTATTGGTGGAGATTTAATAAAATCATATTTCAAAAGAAAAATCGGTATAAAAGCAGGAGAAAGTTTTACCCCATGGGACCAAATCGATTATGTTTTAGGTATCATATTACTAACTTATTTCATTTACCAATATTCATTCAGCCAAATAATCTTCTTACTCATATTGGGCGGAAGTATAAGTGCATTAACTCATAGGTTGGGGTTTTTAATTAAAATGACTAAAAATAAACAATAGCTCGTTTATTTCGTAATCATATCTGTAAATTTATTGAATACTTTTATAGCATTCTCAAAAGTGTTAAAACAAAAATCATAAAATAAATCTAGCAAATGAGTATTTCTCATCTTTGGAGAATATGTGACTGAATCTTTCTTCCAATTGTCTGCAACTAAGGAAAGTTCTTTAATCAATTCTTCATCTGTAAAAAATATTCCTGATTCAATATTCAAATCAAAAGAAATAATATCAATATTTTGTGAACCCAATATTCCCTCTTCATCATCCACCAACATCATCTTGCTGTGTATCATCTCTTTAGTTAAGAAAAATTTGATATCATGCTTATAAAGCTTCTGCATATAGAAATAATTTGGTACATTTGCTATCTTGGGATGATCAGCCATCTCCGGCATTATTATTTCTACATTCACTCCTCTTTTGGCTGCTTTCTTCAAAGATTTTATAAGCCATCGGTTTGGCATAAAATAAGGAGTGACAATCAAAATCTTATTTTTCGCCATATCTATTTTGTCGCGATAATATTTACTAAGTCTAAAAGAATTCCTCAAAGGAGAATGTTCGAAAAACCAAACCTTCCCTTTTGATGTGCGAAATTCCTTTTCATATTTTAAAACTAAGTGATCTTTACCTCCACAATATTTATAAAGTTTAGCAAAAGATTTGATAACATATTTAACAACTTTCCCTTCTATTCTTATCTGAAGATCATCCCATTTTTTATAAAATTTAGTTATATTTATTCCACCTACATAAGCAATCTTTTCATCTATCACAAGAATCTTTCTATGTGTGTGGCGAAATAAAGTTTTAAAAAATAAAATCTCTACACCTGCATCTCTCAACTTTTTAATAGAATTTTCAGTAAATTCTGCACTTCCAAAAGAATCCATAACTAATTTGATAGATACTCCAGATAATGCCTTCTTTTGCAAAATTTCGATGAAATCATGACTTTCTTCTGTATTATCAACAAAAGTATACATTTCAAAGAAAATAGAGCTCTTGGCCCTATTTATAGCTTGCAACATAGCGTCCCAAGCCTTTTCTGTCTTTGTATATATCTTGTAACGCATATAGATCTATATTATACCTTTTACTAGATTTTGTTCAAAACAGCAAATTTGCATTTTAAAAAAAATAATATAGAATATTCTATATTGGTTGGGCCCTTAGCTCATCTGGCTAGAGCGCCTCATTTGCAATGAGGAGGTGGCAGGTTCGAGTCCTGTAGGGTCCACGCGTAAAAAAAGAGTTCCACAAAGTGGGACTCTTTTTGCGTGAACCCTAAGTAAGCAAACTGCTTTGCTTACGTCAGGACGAGAAAAGCTTTTTGTTATAAATTGGGATTTAATAATCCTAATTTATCTAAAAGGTATACTGGTCATGTAATGACCGAGATTCCTGTAGGGTCCACAAAAAGAAAAAGCGTGAATAATTTTATTTTCACGCTTTTTTATTTTAATAAAAATGCAAATTTAAAGAGGCAGTTTTCTGCCTCTTTTCTTAATTATAACTAGACAACTTTAACTTTAATTTATTAAGAATACGCGAATGAAGTTGGGAAACCCTAGAGATTGTTATACTCAGAACTTGAGCAATATCTTTGTAGTTCAGACATTCATAATAATACAAAGAAAGTACTGTTCTTTCTCTTTCGTCCAATTCTTTAATTAACTCCAGCATTCTCTTTTTTAACTCTTTTTTCTCTAAAATTAAATCTGGTTTTAAAGAAGAAAAATCCTCTAAAACTTGATAGAGTTGCAAACCATCAGGATCACCAACCTCAACTGAATGGTTAAGAGAAAAATTAGATGTTGGAAATATTGTCGTTGCATATACATCAAATTCTTCTTGCTTAGGAAAATATTTACGAATATTATCAAGTATTTCACCTCTAATTCTTTGAATGGCATAAGTTTCAAACTTTGTGCCATGGTCTGGGTCAAATCTATCAACCGCTTCACTTAAACCCTCAATTCCAAACTGAAAATAATCTTGTCTTTCTAATAAAACAGTAGGAATCAAATTTGCTTTATTAATTATATAATGGACCAAATTCTGATACCGCAAAATTATTTCCTTTTTTAATTTAGGGGTTGGATTCTTTTTATAAGAAGCCCAAAGCTCTTGATTAATGGTGTCCATTTTAATACTCCTTTTGGCTGGTTTTTGTATTTTTTTTATAAATTTACTAAATATATCTGATATAAATATAACATACAAAAGCTGTTTAGTCAAAACAAAAGCCCACCTTGCGGTGGGCTTTTGCGGCACTTATGTTGTTTACGATAAATGTAAGTTTTACCTCACACTCACAAAAAGAGTATAGCATACTTGAAATAAAAAAGCAAGTCTGGTAAGATAATACCGGTCCTGTATTGAATAGTTGCGCTCCGGCCTCGGCTGGAGTGAGGAAAGTCCGAACACATAGTCTCGGCTTAGGCCTTAGACAAGCGTAGTGGGTAACGCCCATCGGGAGCAATCCCAGAGTTGAGAACAGTGACGAACCGATTTAGTTCGGGTGAAACGGCAAAATACTTACGTGTGTGCAAGATCGTGTTCTGCGAAGCTTCATGCGAAGCAGAAAGAATCGCTTGAGCCCGAGCGTAAGCGAGGGCCTAGACAAATAACTATTGCCTTTATTGGTACAGAATTCGGCTTATAGATACAAGGCTCACATATGAAAAATCCTCTCGCAAGAGAGGATTTTTCTATTTTAAATTAACATTTATTCTTTAGCTCCATCTACCTTATCTTTCTTCCCTTCTTCTGCTAATATATCGTCGATAGAACAAACTCCTGAGACACAAGCAAACTCTTTGGCTCCTACAGTATTGTCTTCTTGCTCGTAATAAACAAGTTTAGAAAAATCAATATGTTTTATTTCTTTCATTCTATTTGCATATTCTTCTTTTGAAATCTCTTCATAAGGAGCGAGCTGATAAACATGCTCTGAACGAGGAAGGAAAGAAAGTCCTCCTACTATATCCCAATTTTCATAAATAAAGTTCGCAACTTTTATCCATTCATCTTCTCCGACATAAATAGTGACTGAAGGATTGTGTTCAATATAATTTATTTTTAATCTCTTCCATTCATTCAACAAATCAATTGCTGATACTTGGTCGCGAGTCACAGCTCCTTCTGGGGCTTTTATCGGAAATTCAACAACAGCAACTGTAGAATTTGCAGTAGAATATCCAACTTCAGCTTTGAAAGGCACGCCTTGATCTTTTATCAATTGGAAAAGAGGATCGTTGGTAGAAATACGAACACGTCTAATATAATATTTTGCATACCATGGATGCATTCCTGATCCGACATAAAGAAGTTGTCCTGAATTACCATGAGGCTTGATAGTGGTTATGCATGTAGAACTATTTATACCAAACTTTTTTGCAAATTCTTTATTTACTTTTATTGATTCTTCTCTAAGATCTGACAAAACTTTATCTGTTCTTATAGTTTTATTGTCGTAATATCCAGTAATAGAAACTCCAAGCAAAGCTTCTTCATCACAATTATTTTTCCATTCTTTAGATAAATAACCGAAGTTGGTCAAAGTAGCTTGATAAGTACCTAATATAGTAGAAAGTCTAACTTTCCTCTTCAAATCAGCTACAGTGTCTCTAGGACGCACTACAATAGATGTAAGATTACAGAATTGTTTAGAGCGTAGTGTAATCTCTCCACACGGATTTGAACCAGGTAAATCTACAATCGTATTTTGATCATCTATTATTCCAGCTTTCTTCCAATTGTCTATTCGACGTTTTGGAAGCTGAGTCATAAGACCACCTCTATTGAAGATACCTCTCTCTCCTGTGCCTGATTTGATCAATTCTATCCATTCATTCAAAAATTCTGAAGCTGAAGGTTTTTGATTATATACAGCAGAATTATTTGCCATACTACGCTGACCATTGTCTACCCAAAATTGTCCTTGTTTAGACTTACGCATTGATTCATCATCAATATCTGACAAAGAGATAAGGGCACTACGACGTACACCACCCGCAACGACGATCAGACCAATCTGGCAAACGATATCATGAAGATCTAAGTTTGTAAGACGTTTACCTTGTCTAGCTAAGATTTTCTTTTTTGTAAAATTAATCAAATCGATAAGTGGTTGCGGACCTGAAGCTCTTCCTCCAGCTACTTTCAACCTTGCTCCTGATGGACGAATTTTACTGAAATCAAAATCTACATCATAACCATCCGCCCAAGCTTTACATCCCAACACATATGCATCCGCCCAACCTTCTTTGCTATCAGCTACTACATGAGTAGCAAGCTTCTTGCCTGTTTGTCTTTTTATTTGTGGAAACTTTTGAACTGTCTCTGATTCAACAGAAAAACCCAACCCTGCTCCACACATAAGTATATACATTATCTCTCCCAAATCTTGCCAAGCTGAAGGTGCTACGTAAGAACAATTGTAAGCCCACACATTCGTCTTGTCACAAGCTTCACCTGCAGACCAAAGCAATCGCATTGATGGACAAACTTCTTGTTTTAAAATTGCTTCTCTAACATCTGAGTAATCTTTCGTAGACATTTTGTTGCCAAGATTTTTCTTCATGTAGGCCATAAAACGGTCAATCGTCTCTATCCATGTTTCTCTTCTTCCTAAACCATCTTGCCATTTTGAATATGTTCTATAAAAAATAAATTCTTCATATGAACTAACAAAGTAAGAACTTGAATCATCAAAGACTTTTTTACTCTCTGTTGGTATTATGCCTACTTCTTTTCTCAATTCTGCTCTTTTTGATCTATATAAAATATAAGATTTAGCAGTGGTATGGTATCCCATATCCATTAAAAGAGCTTCAACTAAATCTTGTATCATTTCTACTGTTGGAGTGAAATTTTTATCAGTGCTTTTAGATTTTATTTGAATTAATTTATAAAAAACTTTTGTTGCAACATCTTTCGCTTCTTTTTTCTCTCCTTCTTTCGTCTCAATAAAAGCTTTATATACAGCATCCGCTATCTTATTTATATTGAAAGGAATAATTTCTCCTTCACGATTACGAACATTTTTAATCTTGTTTAATTCTTTTTTGCCCAAAATAAAATCTTTTTCCATAGCATGATTATACACAACTTCTGATAGATAAAACTAGTGGAAAACAGACAAAAATCTCACAAAAAAACAGTTAAAAATAACTGTAAATAGCATTCCTCTTAGAGGCTGAAATGGCAAGCTTTAAGAGGCCAAAAATTTCACAAAATCTCCGACTTTTAAATTATTCTTTTCAGAAAACAAGCTATTAACTTCCAAAACATACCTGGCTTTCTTATTTGGGAAAAATGTTTCTGGGTATGATTCTGGTGTCGCATTTTCTTTAATATAAACAACTCGAAAATCTTCATCAATCCAAATTATATCAATAGCAAAATTCATATCTTTCATCCAAAAAGGATATTCATCAGAATAATTAAAAACAAAAAGTAATCCCTCGTCTTTTTTTAATTCTTTTCTACCAGAAAGACCTTTCTCCCATCTGTCTGGAGTAGAAGCTGTCTCTACTTTCAGAGTTTCTCCCGCAATTTTTACATATTTTATAGTATTTACATCATTTCTCGTTGTCCAAGTTTTATTTGGAGACGCAAAAAAGAATATTGTAACAATAAATGTCACAACTATCACAAAATAAAAGAGATTTTTATTTATGTTCTCCATTCCATCCAAAAAGTTTCCCTATTTCTTCTGCTGTTTGTCTCTTGCGAGATAATTTGACTGCACCATTTTGACAAACGACGAGTGCTGGTTTGGAAAGTAAACAATGATTGTTACCTAAAGTATATTGATATGAACCTGTATCAAAAGCTACCAAATATAAATCTGTCATCTCTTCTGTAAATTTTGGAAGTAAAACATAATTACCCGAAGAAGTGTATCTATCATCAGAATCACAGGTAGAACCTGCAAGCCAAACTTTTTGCAAACGGCGAGCATTCAAATGATTGGCTGTGACAAAATGCCATTTGTGATGCACAGGAGACCATGTATCTGTAAGATGAGAAATAAAACTACCATCAATAAAATACCATTTCGTGTCTGCTTTTTTAAAAATAGCTTTTTCTCCTAATATCTTAAAAATCGTTATCTGAGATGGAGCGGTAAAATAACTTCCCCATTCACAAACGAGGTTGGGATGTTTTACTCCGAGCTTATCACTTTCTTTCTTTGCCACCTTTATCATTTGATTAACTAAATTCTTAACTGAAATTAGTTTCTTTCTTTTTTCATAAGGCACAGCCATACCTCCACCGAAATTTATAGTATCCAAATTTGGATTATGTTGTTTTAATTTTGCATAAAGTTCTATCGCCCTCTTTAAAGGTTTTATAAAGCCTTCTATCTTCTCATTCTGTGTAGAAATATGATAATGCAGCATAGAAAGATTTCTAACCTTGCCTATCTTCGCCAATTCATCTTCATCAAAACCAAAATGGTTATATTTCTTATCCCAATGCGCATCAACTTTCAAATCAAGATTTACCCTCAAGCCTACTTCACCTTTAAATTTCTTGAGTCTTTCCAGTTCACCACTATTTTCTATTATAGGAATAATTAACAAACCCTTGCCTCGAAGCTCTTCGATAAGACTTATGTATTGATCTGTCTTAGGACCGTTACAAGTGACTCTAATTTTGCGATTAAATTTATCTTGCTCCAACATCTTTTTAACCAAAGAAAGCTCATTGGCTGAAGAAACCTCAATATGAGCTCCTTCTGCAATAGCAGGCAAAACAAATTCACGACTCTGATTTGATTTCATCACATAATGGTAATAAAATTTACCTTTGTAATTTAAAATCTTTATATAAGCATTAAAAAGTTCTATAAGATCTCGTACTCTGTTCTCAAGAATAAACGGGAAAAATACTTCGGTCACTGTTCCGTATCTTTTTACTATATCCATTATGTTGTATTGATAGTACCCTTCCTTAACTACCAATTCTCCATTTGCATTTACATCAAAATATTGGGTATTGAATTCATCTTCGCCGAGTTTCCAAAATTTCTTCAAATTCTTGCTCTGTTTTTTTGTTTTTTTGTTCGCCATTTAATTGAAAATAATTATACCAGTTTCTCTAGAAAATGCAAAGAAAATAAAAATGGCGACTTTTTACAGTCGCCTATTCCCAAAGATTAATCTCTGTTTAATTTTAAACCTTCATCGTTATGATAAGGCCTCACTTTTTCGAGCTCTTCTTCTCTCGCTATCTTAAAACAAAGATAGCTAAAATAAAAAACATACAAAAATAGCAAAACAACACCAACGACTTTAAAGTTTTGATAAGACAATATTTCATTCATGAAATAAATATTTCTTTCATTGAACATCATGAATATTCCTATAAAAATTGTAACAACAGAAATTATTCTGGAATGTTCAAACTTCTTTATTCCTATCAAAACAACAAATGATAAAAATATAGAAAAACCTGTCATCAAAACCAATGTTACTAATTCTGCCTTAAAATCATTTACAAACATAGTTATAATTAATATAACTGTCGCAAATATCATAAAAAAAGCAACAGCATTAAACATTAGTTGAATAAAAAAAGTTTTGTCTCTTTTAAAATGTTCCATTTACGCCTCCCTGGCTTTTATGTTGTGATTTTTAGTAAATTATTTAAGAACTTATTTTTATATAAAATACATCCAAAAGCATCTTTTGTCAAATAAATTAAACAATATATTTACTTAAAAATTCTTTTTTATATTCAAAGAAATTATCGTCTAAAATAGACTGACGAATGTTATCTACAAGGTGAACTATAAAATATAAATTATGAATTGAAGCTAAGGTGCCTGCCAGCATTTCTTTCCCATGAAAAAGATGTGCTATATATGCTTTTGTATAATTCTGACAAGAATAGCATCCACAATCTTTTTCTATTGGAGAATAATCATCTCTAAATTTCTTATTTGTAATACTTATCTTGCCTCTATTAGTGTAAATCGTTCCATTTCTTCCAAGACGTGTAGGTAAAACACAATCAAAAAGATCTATTCCATTTTCTATTCCCATAAAAAGATCTTCTGGCTCCCCTATACCGAGTAAGTGACGGGGCTTTTCTTCTGGCAAAATTTCATTCACCCATTTTACAGCCGAAGACATATCTTCTTTGGCAAAAGATCCACCTATACCAAATCCATCAAAATCCATAGAAGAAATAACTTTAGCACTTTCTTGTCTTAATTTTTTCTCACGTCCCCCTTGTACTATTCCAAACAATGCCTGACCTCCTCCTAATTTTAAATGTTCAACTAGACTTCTTTCTGCCCAACGATGTGTACGTTCTAAAGCTTCTTCTTGATACTTTATATCTTCCGTGGGACTCGTACATTCATCAAAAGCAAAAATAATATCCGCCCCTAAATTGTGTTGTATCTCTATCGATTTCTCAGGAGTAATATAATGTATGCTTCCATCTAAATGTGATTTAAAAGAAACACCATCATTCCCTATCTTGGCCAATCTAGGAGCATCATTGTCATCAAAACGTTCTGGAATCATTAAAGATGGATCTGTTATTTTTGTTATTTTAGAAATATCTTTTCCATAAGCAGCTCCTAAAGAAAAAACTTGAAAACCACCAGAGTCTGTCATGGTAGGACCTTTCCAATTCATAAATTTACCAATACCTCCTGCATCGCGGACTATCTCATCTCCTGGCTGTAAAAATAAATGATAAGTATTGCCTAACACAACTTGCGTACCAGCATCTTTCACTTGTTCTGGATTTAATGATTTGACTGTAGCTTTCGTTCCGACAGCCACAAAAGAAGGAGTCTTTATTTCTCCATGAGGTGTTTTTAAAATCCCAGCACGTCCAAGACTATTCTTTAATTTTTTTTCAATTTTAAATTCCATTATTTATTTTTCTACCTGCACAAATTTCAATTCAAAAATATTTATTGGACTTATGAGTAATGCTTTTTGAAAAGAATCTCTCGGATCAGAAATGATTGTCTCTACTGTGCCTATCACATGTGATGTTATCCCTGGCAAAACAACCTCTGTCCCGTTTTGTAAAACAAAATCTCTAGGTAAAATCATTTCAAAATTTCCTCCACCTCTACCTACGACTTGCATAAAAGTATCTCCGCCTAGGCTCGTGCTAGTCGAGACTGGACTACCAGAAACAACAACTTCTGTCTTTTCTCCTGGGTTAGAGTATAAAACTACTTTTGAAGATCTAGGATACACCTCTTTTATATAACCAACAGGGGTATCACCTAATACTAAAACTTTTTGTCCTTCCACCACTCCATCTTTTGTTCCAATATCTATGATCAATGTATCATAAGGTGATTGATTTGGCTTAGATAAAATACTACCTAAAATTAAATTTTTATTTTCTTGTTTACGATTAAGAATTTCTTTTATTTTTAAATTTTCGTCTGAAAGAGTATCATAATTTGTCATTCTCGCATTATTCTCATCTAATTTTAATTTTAGACTTTCATTTTCTGCTACCAATGCTTTTTTAGATTTTAAATAAGGACCAAAATTAGAAATCTTCATACTAAAATTATTTCCTAAAGAAATAACTGGTCTAAAAATTATATTAGAAACATATGATAAACCATCAAAAACTCCATTTTTTAAAAAAATTAGAATAAACAAAACTACAACAAAAATTGAATATTTTAACCATCTATTTCTTTTTATTTTTCTATCTAGGAGGTAATTCATCTTGATTCCCTATTAAAACTTCTTTGAAAGATTCAATATCATCTAAAACAACTCCAGTACCTCGAGCCACAGCAGAAAGAGGATCTTCTACTACATAGACAGGCATTTTCAAAACAGTTTGTAAAAGTTCTCCTAACCCTGGCAAAAGAGCTCCACCGCCAGACAATGTTATTCCTCTGTGCATTATGTCAGACAAAATCTCAGGAGGTGTCGTTTCCAAAACATCTTTTACGCCTTCTACTAGCTCTTTTACAGACTGAGCTAGGGCTTCACGAATATCAGAATCAGTGACGACAACTTCACGAGGAAGACCAGTCAACAGATCACGCCCACGAACTTCTGTCTCCATGTATTCTCCTGGCAAAACAGAACCTATGACCATCTTTACCATCTCAGCTGTAGTCTCTCCGATAAGAATTTTGAATTCATCACGCATGTAAGTAATGATGTCATTGTTGAATCTATCTCCAGCAATTTTAAGATTTTTTGATTTTACAATTCCACCAAGAGAAATAACTGCAATATCAGTCGTCCCTCCACCTATGTCTATAATCATAGAACCAACTGGATCTTTAATAGGAAGCCTCACACCTATGGCTGCAGCCATAGGCTCTTCTATTAAAAATACTTCTCTAGCCCCAGCTGAACGTGCTGCATCATACACAGCCCTCGTCTCCACATTTGTGGTACCAGAAGGCACTCCGACGATCACACGAGGTCTGGTAAATTTCTTCGACATTTTATTTGCTTTATTTATAAGATAAGAAAGCATTTCTTCTGTCACTTCAAAATCTGAGACCACCCCATCTACAAGAGGACGTACTGCTTTGATATGTCCCGGAGTTCTTCCAAGCATTTCCTTTGCTTTTTCACCAACTGCAAGAATTTGATTTGTCTTTATATTTACAGCGACGACTGATGGCTCATTTATTACTATTCCATGTCCTTTCAAATAAACTAAAGTATTAGAAGTACCTAAATCTATTCCAATATCATTGGAAACTAATTCATAAAATCTTTCAATCATTTTACTTGGAGTTCTAGGCATTTGATTTTAATAAAATTAATAATTCATCCAAAGAAATAACTTTACCTTTCTCTTCATTTCTCTTTTTTATTTCAATCCCATTTTCTTTCATACTTCTAGAAGAAACTACAGCTCTGTAAGGCATACCTAAAAGATCAGCATCTGCAAATTTTTCACCAGGAGAAACTCCAATTCTATCATCAAAAATAACTTCTATTTTATTTTTCAATAAAGATTCATAAACTTTTTCTGCTTCATTCTTCACATTTTCATCATCTCCTAGTAAAAGCAAATGAACTTTATAAGGAGCTATAGATTCTGGCCAAATTATACCTTTGTCGTCTGCCAGAGCTTCCACAACTGTTCCCATCAACCTACCAAGCCCAATACCATAACTACCCATTATTACTAGCCTATCTTCCCCATTTTCATTTTTGTATTTCAAGTCAAAAGGTTCAGAAAATTTAGTACCTAATGAAAAAATATTACCAACTTCAACTGCTTTTTGTTCAACCAAATTTTCTCTTTTTAAATTTAATGATTCTAATACTTCATCGTTCAAAACTTCCTTATTTACAGCAATTCCAGAATTCTCATCTAAATAAATAGTATCTTCCCCAACAGAACTCACTGTCTGAAATTCATGAGAGAATTTTGAAAAACTTCCTCCTGTCGCAAAAGTAAGATAAGTCAAATGTCCAATGCCAGCTCTTTTAAAAATATTCTGATAAGCCATTTTAGCTTTTTCATAAAATTCGTTATGTTCCTTTTCGTCTTTAGAAAAAGAATAAAGAGCTTTCCAATAAAATTCTCTGCCACGCATAATTCCAGACTTACTTCTAACCTCGTTTCTAAAAATTTCTTTAAAATCATAAGGATAAACTGGTAAGTCTTTATAAGAACTTATGTATTGTTTTAAAATATTTGAATAAGCTTCTTCGTTAGTAAACGACAAGCCTATCTCTCCTCCACTTTTTAATTTTGTTTTAAACCAAACATCAACTACTTCATCATCCCAGCGATTTGATTTTTCCCATATTTCCTTATTCTGAAAAACTGTAGTCTTCATTTCTTGACCACCAATAGCATCCATCTCTTCGCGAATTATATTTTCTATCTTTTCTATAACACGCAAACCAAGAGGCAGAAAGCTATATACCCCTGCCATCTCTTTATAAATAAATCCTCCACGAATAAGAAGCTCAGCATTTTTTGATACTTCGTCTGAAGGAGCTTCCTTTTTTGTTCTAGTGAAAAGTTTAGATTGTCTCATCCCCCCATATTACCCGAAAAAACTCTTTTTTGCAAAATTTTATAGCATTTGCAAAAGTGTCCATATTCTGCTAGAATAATCTCATGCAAAAAGTAAAAAATGATAATATAAATAGTAATATAAGCGTAGAAAAGATGTTCGAAGCAGGAGCACACTACGGCTATGGCAAACAAAGAAGACACCCTTCTGTTTCTTCTTATATATACGCCACAAAAAACAATAGTGATATTATAGACCTAGAAAAATCAAGTGTTATGTTAGAAGAAGCAATGGAGTTTGCAAAAGACCTAGGATCTAGAAACAAGACCATTTTATTCGTTGGAACAAAACCAGAAGCGAGAGAAGTCATGAAAAATGCTGCGTTGAGTTTAAATATGCCATACGTAGATACTCGTTGGATAGGTGGAACTTTAAGTAATTTCATAGAAATAAAGAAAAGAATAGCTGAATTAGAAAAATACAACAAAGAAAGCGTAGATGGAGGTTTAGATAAATATACAAAGAAAGAAAGAGTCGTTATGGCAAAGAAAATGGAAAAACTTTCAAAATATTACACTGGTTTAATAGGTTTGAAGAAAACTCCAGATGCTTTGTTTATAATCGATTCCAAGGGTGAACACATCGCAGCCACAGAAGCTAAAAAGTCTGACGTTCCTGTAATAGCATTAGCAAATTCTGATTCAAACATAAAAAGCATCGACTACCCTATCGTCGGCAATGATTCTGGTATCCCATCTATTAAATTTTTCACTAATGCTATAGTTAGTGCTTATAAAGGAGGCCAAATGTCTCTACCTAATAATAAATAAAAATATGTCTCAAGAAATAACTACTAAGTTGATAAAGGAACTTAGAGATGCTACCGGCATCTCTGTTATGCAATGTAAAAATGCTCTAGAAGAAGCACAAGGAGATACAGAAAAAGCTTTAGCTATATTAAAAAAGATTAGTTCTGACATAGCATTAAAGAAATCCAGCAGAGAGGTAAAAGATGGAAGAGTCTGTGTAAAATCAGGAAATAATAAAAGTGTTCTAGTAGCTTTACATTGCGAAACTGATTTCGTCTCCAAAAACGAAGATTTCGTAAATTTACTCACAAATCTAACCGAAAAAGCTTTTGCTAACGGTATAGATAAAATGAAAGAAGAAGCAAAAGAATTAATTGACCTTATAATCCAAAAAACTGGTGAAAACATAGAACTTGGAGAAGCATACGAAGTAAATGGATCTGTATTAGGAAACTATATACATAACAACAAATCTGCTGTCATCGTGTCTCTAGAGGGCGGAAATGAAGAATTAGCACGTGATATAGCAATGCATATAACAGCAATGAAACCAGAATATATCTTTAAAGAAGATATTACTGAAGAAACTAAAAAGATAATGACAGAAATATTCGAAAAGGAAGTTGCAAATATAGACAAACCAGAAGACATAAAGAAAAAAATGCTAGAAGGCAAAATAAATACTTATTTTAAAGAAAAAACACTACTTGACCAAGTATTTATAAAAGACGGCAACGAAACAATAAATAGTTTGTTAAATAAAAACAAAGCACAAATAAAAGAAGTAAAACGTTATTCAATATAATAATATATGTATACGCCTTTAATTTTTTTCTTTATATCTCTAGCGGGTATCGTCATAATGATATGGCGAGAGCTAGTACTTGTCAGAAACGGTACAATAATTAAAGCACAACACTATTCTCATCCTTTTGTTTTAGATTTAGAAAAAATAAAATACCTAACATATAAAAATTTAAAGAGATTTAGTTATATAGCACTCTTTGTAACACTCAGATTCTTTATCAAATCTTCTAATTTCTTAAAAACAAAAGGAAAGATAACGTTGGAAAAGTTAGCAACAAAAATAAGAAAAAGTAAATTAGGAAGAAAAAGTGAAGCATTAGAAAAGAAAGAAGTTTCTAAATATCTGAGAGTCATATCAGAATATAGACAAAAGATAAGACAAATGAAACACAGAATAAAAGAAGAAGAAGGAATAGAAGAATAGTTGAAAAAATAAAATAAAATTGGTAGTATGTGATGAGTAAGCCGCCTTAGCTCAGTTGGTAGAGCAACGCTTTTGTAAAGCGAAGGTCCTCAGTTCAAATCTGAGAGGCGGCTCAAAAACAATAAAAGCCTACGTAAAACGTAGGCTTTTATTATAAATACTCTATTTATTTCTTTATAGTGGTTGTTTCTTTTTCAGGTTTTACTTCTTGTAATTTAAAAGATTCTTTCACCTTAGATTCAAGCTCTTCTACTCCATGGAACCCTGTCATCACTTCTTCGTCGATTACCAAAGCAGGAAGCTTCGTATCTTCTATTTTATATATTTTGAGCATTGATTTAACAGCAGACAAATCAATACTATAATCAAAAGAATATACCCTAAGTTCTGGATATTTGTCTCTTAGAGAAGAAAGAGCAAGTCCTTCCCTTTCACATTCACTACAATTCTCTGCTGTGGTATAAAAATACAAAATAAATGCTGCTTTTTTACCACAACGAGCTGATATCTTTTTAGATAACAAATAATCTTTTATTTGCAAAAGAGAATAATATTTTTTCAAATACAAAACTGTATCTGTCATTCCTAGATTTTCTTGTCCCCATTCCAATTTCTTTGCAAGTTCTCCAAGCTCTCCAGAAAGAACGGAATCAGAAATATTCTTACAAGAAAGTTCTGAAAGTAAAGAAAATTGTGTCTCTGAAGATAAAATATCTATAGATATTTTATCTTGAATTAATTTTAATTGATCTACTTTTTTATTACTAAAATAATTACTAATATAAGAAGCACTTAAAAATATACCTGCTGTAAACAAAAAAACTATTAAATACTTTTTCCAATCTATGTGATGATTTTGTTCCATTTTTTTAATCTAATTTTAACTTTATAAGCTTTATAACTTTCTACTATTAATTATCTCCAAGCTGGTTTCCTCGACAAAAGAGTGTTGTACACTGCTTTCAAAAGCCAAAAAGGTCCTATAACACTAAAAATAACAAGGAAATATATTATATTAAAAGAAAATTTCCATTTTCCATCTATCATTTTCTTTCCTAAGATTATAGAAAATATAATCATGACAAACAACAACATTGATATAAAAGACAGTGACTGAGTATTTATAAAAAAGGGATCTAGAAAGTCAGAGTTAAAATTAAAATTAAAACCTATGGTCTTGTATTCTATAAACTTAGATAATAAGAAATTACCAAGATTATATATCATCTTTCCAAAAAGATAACTAGCAGCAAAAACAGAAAGCACGCCAGACGGAACTGTAAAAACAGAAAAATTACCATACTTTTTTCTAAAAAGAATATTTCTGTAGTCAATAGTATTATTTATAAAACCATAAATCCAGCGAAGCCTTTGTTTATAAAGTTTTATTACTGTAGGTGGTGTACCAGTATAAACATAAGCATCATTACATTGTTCTATTTTGTAATGATTCTTCTGCATTCTGTAAGCTATCTCCATATCTTCTGTATTGTGAGCATGACGATATGGCCCCAAGTCATCAAATACTTTCTTTCTAAATATGGTCAAAGGCCCAGGGGTCACATGTATTCCACCCACCAATCCAAGCATTTTCTTAATATAAACAGACATCTCATATTCTATTTCTTGAGCATGTTGAATCATATTTTTTGAATTTACTGCAACAATAGAAGGAGCTACAGCCATAATGCTCGAATCTTTTTCAAAATAACTCATTATTCTTATTAATGACTCTTTGTCTGCCACCGAATCAGCATCAAGGCAACCGACAAAATCTGTCTCTATGTGTTCAAGCCCTAAATTTAAAGCAGTGTGTTTACCTCCATTTTCTTTATGAAAAATCTTTACATTAGAAAATTCAGAAAATTTTTGAATAGCCTCCCATGTCTTATCAGTCGAACCATCATCAATCAAAAATATTTTTAATTTATCTTTCGGATAATTTAAACTAAGAAGTGATTGCACTGTCTTGTCGATAGTCTTTTCTTCATTCCAAGAAGGTACTATCACTGTGACTTTTGGATAGTCTTTTAATTCGATAGGACCATTCCTAACAACTATTTTCTTTCTATTTTCAAAGAAAGTAATCAAAAAAAATACCTGCACGTATACAGACAAAAACGTCAAACTATAGAAGACTATTTCAGAAAATGAAGTCATATTTATCTATATAATATAACATTTTTTAAGAAAAAAGCAACAAAAAAATACAAATTAGTGCTTTCTAATAAAAAAACCTAAAAAGAAAGTTTTTAAGGGGTTTCGAGGCTGACGAGCCGAGAATTTCAGGATTTTTTAAGCTTCAAAAAATCCGTACCGACAAAAACTTTGCTTTTTAGGTTTTTAAATTATTATATTTAAAACTACATAGTCCCCTCTGTCTTTGGAGCTTCTGTTGCTCCACATGGAGTACATACTCCGTCGGCAGAACATTTTTGACACTTACAATCAAAGATAGCCATAACAGCAGCTACGCCTACCAATAGATAGACAACAGCCTCAAGCACTGGGATAGAACTTAATAACATATTAACAATATTGTATCCACCTTCTACTCCCAAAAGCATACCTAAGCCGACTAAACCCCAATTTACACCACCAATGATCACTAATACTTTTACGATCATAGCTAGCGTGCAAACACCCTTTTTACAACAATTAATCATAATACTAAATAATTATTTTATAATATTTCCACCAAAACGACGATCTAAGTGGACTTAAATAATACAATATAATTATAGCATATTTATTTAATCAAAATAGTTTTTTAATCTTGCTATCTTTTCGTGCTGACGAAGCTTTTCATGCACTTTCGCTTCGATCTGACGAATACGCTCACGAGTGACACCAAACTTTTCTCCAACATTTTCTAATGTATGCTGAATACCATCAACCAAACCGTATCTCATCTCTAATATTTGCCTTTCTTTATCACTAAGCTCATTTAAAACTTCACGAATCTGGTCAGACAATATTCTCCTTGAGGATTCTTGATCAGGTCGTAATATCTTATCATCTGGAATAAAGTTTTCTAATGTTGATTTATCATCATCGTCCCCTACTGGTTGTTCCAAAGAAATAGTTTCCTGGCTTATATTCTCAATAACATGAATCTTCTCTACAGGGATACCCATTTCTGTAGCTATCTCTTCTGCTAGTGGCTCTCTACCTAAATCTTGAGATAACCTTCTGTAAGTTTGTTTGTATTTAGAAATAGTTTCAACCATGTGTACTGGAATACGAATAGTCCTACTCTGATCTGCCAAAGCTCTGGTGATAGACTGACGAATCCACCAAGTCGCATAAGTAGAAAATTTATAACCTTTAGTCCAATCAAATTTTTCTACGGCTTTAAATAAACCCAAGTTACCTTCTTGTATCAAATCAAGCAAGCTTAAGTTTGCACTTCTTCCTACATACTTTTTGGCGATAGACACAACCAAACGTAAGTTTGCACGAGCTAATAAATTTTTTGCTTCCGGATCTCCTAACTCTATTCTTTTTGCCAAATCCTTTTCATCGCCGGCATGGATAAGAGAGTATTGTCCTATTTCTTTCAAATACATTTGGATAGAATCATGAATTGTCCCTTTGTTTAAGTCCTTATCATTCAAATCGTTATCCAAATTGAGAAGATTCCCCCCTTCCAAGACATCTATACCTGCAACTGCAAATTTCTCGTAAAGTTCATCTAAAAAGAAAATATTATTTTCAATATCTGGAAAAGTTTTCAATATCTCATCATAAGTTATAAATCCTCTTTTTTTACCTTTTTCTATTAATTCATTTGAAAGTTTTGCAAAACCTTCTGCCTTTTTTTCAGAAGCTGTCATTTTCTTTACAGTCTTTTCTTTTACTATTTTCTTTACAACTTTCTTTGTTACTTTAGCTTTTTTTACTACCTTTTTTGCTTTCTTTATAATCTTTTTAACAACTTTCGCTTTCTTTACTGTTTTTTTTACTTTAGATTTTAAAACTTTTTTAACCACTTTTTTATTTTTTATTTTTTTCATATATAAAATATCTAACTTTATAAACTTAATCACTTTATAACTTTTCACTAATTCTTACGACCATTTTTAATTTCTTGTATTTTTTTATTTATATCATTTATATCTTTTAAAACTTTATTTGATGCAACTGAATCTTTTTTCATTTCTGAAATTTGTAATTCTTTCATTTTTTTGAAAAGTTCTTCTTTCAAAGATTCTTCTTTGAAATTAATTAACAATTCTTTTGCATCTTTTTCTAAGGTAAGCCCATCTCCATAAAAAACTTCTGCTTCAAAAATCAAATCTTCTTTATTATCATTCATTTTCTGTATAAATTCTTCTTTTTTTGTATCTAAAATAGATAATAATTCCTTTTCAATATCGTCCACATCAATTATTTTTTCCGAGAGACTCTTCTGCCAAAGAATTATACCCATCAGCCTTCTTTCTATGTAATCTTTTCTAAAAACTTTATTTTCTTCATTTTTTGCTTTCTCAATTTCTTGTTTTTCTATTTTGGAATCTTTTTCTATTTTTAATAAATCTTCTTTCAAGGCACTTTCTTCTATTCCCGTCTTTGAATTAATAAGTTTTATAAAATTAGCTTTCTCAATAGCACTTTCTATAACATCAACATAAGGAAGAACTTTCTCTTTTATTTCTCTTCCTGCTTTTCTAGAGTCCTCTTTATAATTAAACAAAACTCTATTTAAGAGAAATTCTATTACATGCTTTGATTCACGTATAGCTGTACGCCAAGCATCTATGCCATTCTTTGATATCAAATCTGCCGGGTCTACACCTAAAGGCATAGAAACGACTTTCACGTCCATATCAAAAGATAAAGCTATCTTGGCTGCTCTAGATGATGCATTAAAACCAGCCTTGTCTGCGTCAAAAGCCAAAACTATGTTTGAAGACAATCTACGCAACAAACCTAAATTTGAAACAACATTCTCTTTTGAAATAGTAGAATCAGACAACGCCGTTCCTGAAGTAGCTACTGTATTTCTAAAACCTGCCTGATGAGATAAAACTAAATCCATCTGGCCTTCTACTAAAATAGAAAAATTATTCTTTCGAATTGATTCCTTTGCTTTATCTAAACCATACAAAACTGCTGATTTATTAAAGATAGGTGTGTCTGGACTATTTAAATACTTAGCTGATTTTCCATCGTCTTCAAAAATTCTACCTGAAAAAGCTATAATACGCCCACTCGAATCGGAAATCGGAAACATTATTCTGCCTCTGAATCTATCATAAAATCCCTTCTCAGTCTTTTTTGCTAATCCAGCTTTTTCTATTTCTAAATCCGTAAAACCTTTACTCTGAAGAAATGTCAAAAGCAATCTCCAATCATTTTTAACAAACCCAATTCTAAAATCTTTTATAGATTTATCATTTAAACCACGTGATTTTAAATATGCTAAAGCTTTTTCTTCTTTTTCTAAATTCTTTTCATAAAATTTAGTTGCCTCCTCCATTGCTCTATACAATCTTTCTTTCTCTCCTTCTTTTTCTTTATTGAAATGAGCTAAAGAAACTCCTGCTTTTTCTGCCAAAACTTTCAACGCACCTTTAAAATCTAATCCCTCAAATTCTTCAATAAACGTAAAAATATCTCCTTTTGCTCCACAGCCGAAACAGTAATAACTGTTTCGATCTGGGGATACAAAAAAGGATGGTGTTTTTTCATTATGAAAAGGACACCTAGCTCTAAAGTTAGTACCTGCTCGATCTAGCTTTATATAAGAAGAGACTATTTCTTCAATTGAAAGCCTCTCCTTAATCTGTTCTACGGGAGAGTTCATATCTTTTATTCTTCTTCTGGTACAGAAACGTTATTTTTAAATCCAGTTCCTGCTGGAATCAAACGTCCTATAATAACATTTTCCTTCAATCCTCTTAGAGAGTCAACTCCTCCTTTGACTGCATTTTCTATCAAAACACGATTTGTATTTTGGAATGATGCAGCAGAAAGCCAACTCTTTGTACGTAGAGAAACTTCTGTAATACCTAGAACAATTGTTTCTGCTTTTGCTTCAGTTTGATTTATCTTAGCTACTCTGTTATTTTCTTCGATGAATGCTGTATTTTCTACTATATCTCCTACTGAGAAATTAGTCTCACCAGCATCTTTAATCTTTCTTCGTGAGAACATTTGTCTGATAATTATTTCAGTATGTTTTCTAGAAATAGAAGCACTCTGAAGTTCATAAACTTTATTTATTTCTCGAATGATATATTCTTCGACAGATTCTTTCGTGCCATATTTGTAGATCTCAGCAATATCAGCGGAACCGTCTGTTAGAAGCTCCCCTTTCTTAACTTTCTGACCAACTTTTACTATTGGAGTTCTGCGGAATGGTACTAAATATTCCATCTCATTTGCTTTGCCGTCTGCCTTGCTGTCGGAAAGTACTTTAATTATCTTTTCTTTTCCATCTTTATCTTTTATCTCAAAGACTTCCCCATCTGTGTGAGAAATGATTGCAGGATTCTTAGGAATTCTTTTTTCAAAAATTTCTTCAATACGAGGCAAACCTGTAGTGATGTCTGTACCTGCGACACCTCCAGCATGGAATGTACGAAGTGTAAGCTGAGTACCAGGCTCACCGATAGCTTGAGCTGCGATGATACCTACTGCTTCACCAAGATCCACAAGATGATTTCTTCCAAGGTCTAATCCGTAACACATTTGACAAATACCATGAGCTGTGCGACATGTGAGCGGGGAACGTACATAAACTTCTTCAAAACCCATGCCTTCTATATTGTAAGCTTCTTCTTTTGTGACCAAGAAACCTTTTTTGTATACAACTTTTCCATCTTTATCTTTCAAATCAGCTGCCAAAACTCTTCCACGAATATTTTTAGAAAGAGGAATTTCTATTCCAGAAATATTTTCTCTTGTCACAATCTTTCCATCTTTTGTTCCACAATCTTCTTCGGTAATAACGACATCTTGTGCAACATCTACCAATCTACGAGTCAAATACCCTGCCTTAGCTGTGTTTAAAGCCGTATCTGAGGCTCCTTTACGAGCACCGTGAGTAATGACGAAATATTCGATTGGAGACAAACCTTCTTGGTAAGAAGGTATAATTGGAAATTCCAATGTTTTACCTTGGTTGTTTTGAATAAGACCTTTCATACCAGTCATCTGAATAAGTGATGTCATAGTACCTCTAGCACCAGACATGAAAAGATCATAAGTAGATCCATTCTTATCAAGAGTCTTAGGAAGAACTTTTTCTAATTCTTTCTTTGCGTAAGTCCATATCTCAATAATCTTTTGGTATCTTTCTTCTTCTGAAAGTAAACCTTCATTCCATTCTGCAATAATTTTTGATTCCTGTTTTCTTCCTTCTTCAATTATTTTAGCTTTTTCTGGAGGAACTTTGACGTTGTCAAAACCCCATGTCGTACCAGAAAATGTAGAATATTTGAAACCAAAACTTTTTATCTTGTCCAAAATAGGAGGAGTGTTGTCTACTCCGTAATGCATGATGAGCTCGTCTACTAGAGATGATAATCTCTTTTGATTCATTTCATCGCTCACATAAGAAAAATCATTTGGCAAAATACTATTGAATAATAATTTACCAACAGAAGTTTCAAAAATTCCACCATCAAATTTTCTGTATTTATGTGTATCTGTAGCTAAAACTTTTATTTTTGCTCGGAGAGATACTACTCCATATTCATACGCAGTGATAGCTGTATTTGGGCTTGAGAAGTATTTACCTTCTCCTATTTCTCCATCGACAGACTTTGTCATCCAATATGAACCAAGAACAATATCTTTACTTGGATGCACGATAGGGTCACCATTTTGAGGTTTAAGCAAGTTTTTATTTGCAGCCATTAATTCTCTAGCTTCGTACTGAGCTTCTTCAAGCAATGGTACATAGACAGCCATCTGGTCTCCGTCGAAGTCTGCGTTGAAAGCCTGACATACGAGTGGGTGCACTTGAATAGCATTACCTTCTATAAGAATAGGATTGAAAGCTTGAATACCTAGACGGTGAAGTGTAGGCGCACGGTTCAATAATACATATTTACCTTGAATAACTTCTTCGAGCATAGCCCAAACTTCTGGAGTACGCTCTTCTATCAATTTATTCGCACCACGGATATTGAATGCCAATTCTGCTTGTAATATTTTAGAAATAACAAATGGTCTGAAAAGTTCCAAAGCCATATGTTTTGGCAAACCACATTGATTGAGTTTCAATTCTGGCCCGACAACGATAACAGAACGTCCAGAATAATCTACACGTTTACCCAAAAGATTTTGTCTGAACAAACCTTGCTTAGATTTCAAATTATCAGACAAAGATTTAAGTGGACGCTTTTGAGATTGACTCATAGCCGCACTATCATTTTGTTTTGCTATTGAGTTATCTATAAGAGCATCTACAGCTTCTTGAATAATTCTTTTTTCATTTCTTAAAATTACATCCGGAGCATTTATCTCTTTTAATTTCTTTAAGCGATTATTTCTATTTATTACACGACGATACAAATCGTTTAGGTCTGAAGTAGCATGTCTGCCTCCATCGAGAGCAACCATGGGACGCAAAACTGGAGGGATGACGGGGATAACAGTCAAAAACATCCATTCAGGCCTGATGTTTGCATACATCATAGCTCTTATCAAAGAAAGTCTCTTTTGTAATTTTTCTTTTTCTATGACACTTGCCTTTTCAAGCATCTTTTCAGTGTGAGCTTTTAATTTGTTCAAATCCAAATTTTTGAATATAGAATAAATAGCTTCAGCACCTATGTTGGCTTCAAAACAAGTACCATATTTTAGAGAATAATGATGGAATGAAATCTCATTCAAAACTTTACCTTCATATATTTCTAAAATTTCCTTTTTTGTACTAGAAAATAGATTCTTTAATTTCTCTCTAGTTTCATCATCAGCTGAATTTTTTAATTTAGCTTTATATTCTTTTTCTAGACCTTGAACAATATTTTCTTTTTCTTCTTCATGAACTTTAGTGATTATATAACCAGCAAAATAAATTACCTTTTCAAGATCTGAAACAGAAATATTCAAAAGTATACTCATTCTTGATGGTACTCCTCTCAAAAACCAAATATGTGCTACTGGTGTAGAGAGTTCTATGTGGCCCATTCTTTCTCGTCTCACGATAGAACGAGTGACTTCCACTCCACATTTTTCACAGATAATATCTTTGTAACGAATACGGCGGTATTTCCCACAATAACATTCATAGTCCTTTTCTGGACCGAAAATTTTCTCATCAAAAAGACCTCCACGTTCAGATCTACCTGTTCGGTAATTTATCGTCTCTGGTTTTGTGACTTCTCCATAAGACCATTCTTTTATTTGCTCAGGTGATGCGAGCTTGAGCGAAATGTGATCAAAATCTGTTTTATTTAATGTTTTCATTGTATTTTTTTAGGTTAACATCTAACGCAAGTCCTCGTAAATAATTGAGCAAAACATTGAATGATGCTGGAGAATTTGGCGGTTTAATGGTTTCGTTTTTGATAATAGAATCGAATGTCTGTGAACGACCCAAGATATCATCAGACTTAATTGTAAGCATTTCTCTTAATGTATAAGCTGCTCCATAACCTTCCAAAGCCCAGACTTCCATTTCTCCAAATCTTTGTCCTCCGCCTTGAGCTTTACCTCCCAAAGGTTGCTGGGTGATGAGTGAGTAAGGCCCAATAGAACGCATATGTATCTTGTCTTCTACCATATGGTGGAGTTTCAACATATACATATAACCTACTGCCACGTCTTGATCAAAAGCTTCACCTGTACGTCCATCAAAAAGTTTTAATTTACCATTTTCTGGCAAACCAGCTTTCTTTAATTCTTCTTTAACTTCATCATGAGTGACTCCCAAAAATGGAGGAACTATCGCTTGATAACCTAAAGTATTTGCTGCCATACCAAGATGTATTTCTAAGATCTGTCCCAAGTTCATACGTGAAGGAACACCGAGTGGTGAAAGTATTATATCTATTGGTGTGCCATCTGCTGTATAAGGCATATCTTCTTCTGGAAGAATTCTTGATATAACACCCTTGTTTCCATGACGTCCTGAGAGTTTATCTCCAACAGAAATATTTCTAACTTGAGCAACTTCAATAACAATTTTCTTTATTATTCCAGCTTCCAAAGTATGTCCTAAATCTCTAGAGAATATTTTGACACCAATGATTCTTCCTCTCTTTCCGTGTTCCATGCGAAGAGACGTATCTTTCACATCACGTGCCTTTTCAGCAAAGATAGAACGCAACAATCTTTCTTCTGGTGTTAATTCTGTCTCTCCTTTTGGAGTAATTTTACCAATCAAGATATCATTTTCTCTAACTTCTGCTCCTATTCTGACGATACCATCTTCATCCAAATCTTTAAGTTTTAATTCTCCGACATTTGGAATATCACGAGTTGTTATCTCTGGTCCGAGTTTAGTATCACGAACTACGCAGACGAATTCTTCCACGTATATACTTGTAAATTTACTCTTTTTAACAAGTCTTTCGGAAATAATAATAGCGTCTTCGTAGTTTGATCCAGACCATGACAAGAATGCAATGAGCACATTTTGTCCGACAGAGATCTGTCCATTTACTGTACTCGTGGTATCAGCCAATACTTCCCCTTTCTTTACTTTTTGACCTACGTTTACAGAAGGACGTTGATGAAATGCAGAAAAGTTATTGTTTCTTAAATAATTTACTAATGGATATGTTTTTTCTTTTTTACCTTCAACAACAATTTTCTTTGCATCTAAATAAGAAACAACTCCATCTTCTTCTGCTATGATCATTCTTCCTGAGTCATAAGAAGCTAAAGATTCTACACCAGTAGCTACGAGGGGTGCCTCTGGTAATACACAAGGAACAGCTTGCTTCTGCATGTTTGATCCCATGAGTGCGCGGTTTGCGTCATTGTGTTCCAAGAATGGAATCATAGAAGTAGCAATGGAAAATCCTTGGTTTGCTGCAACATCAATATAATCAACTTCCTCACGACGAATCATTCCAGGATTTGTTTTTACTCTAGCGGCGACTATTTCGTCAGTTATTTTCCCATCTTTATCATAAGGGATACCAGCATGAGCTATGTTATATTTTTCTTCTTCTAAAGCATTCAAGTATTGAACTTCAAAAGTTATTTTCCCATTTTTAACTTTTACATATGGAGTTTCGATAATTCCAAAATCATTTATTTTTGCATATGTAGAAAGGTGTAAGATAAGTCCGATGTTTGGGCCTTCTGGTGTGTGTATAGGACAAACTCTTCCATAGTGAGAAGGATGCACGTCACGAACTTCAAGACCTGCACGTTCACGTGTAAGACCCCCCGGACCTAAAGCAGAAAGCAAACGGATGTGTTCCATTTCTGCCAACACATTTTCCTGACTCATAAATTGTGAAAGTTGGTTTGTCGTAAAAAATTCTTTAATACGAGCTTGCAAAGGACGTTGGTTGATTATGTGAATAGGTAATGCTGTATCAACATCAATAATAGACATTCTGTCTTGAATGTTTCTTTTAATTTGCATCATACCAGTACGTACTTTTTGTTGAAGCATTTCTCCAACAAAACGAACTCTTCTTTGTCCCAAGTGATCAATATCATCAGATTTTGCTCCTACAGTATTATTTAAAGCAATTATATTTTCAATAACTGTCATCAAATCTTCTTTGGAAATAGTTCTGCGTGCGAGCTCTGCATCATCCAAAGACTTTTCAAAACGTTGGTTAAATCTATATCGTCCTACAGGAGAAAGATCGTATCTCTCAGATGTAAACAAAGAATTAATAAATTCTTTAGCATTGTCTGCTGTAGCCATATCTCCGTCTCTCAAGCGTTTATATATTTCAATATATGCATCATTTAGAGTCTTAGCTACATCTTTTGCTAAACATGCTTCTATGGCTTCCTTAGAAACAGAATTCTTTTCAAAGGCTTTCAAAATAGCTTCATTGGATTCATAACCCATTACACGCAAAAGTGCAGTAGCTGGAAACTTTCTCTTTTTGTCTATTCTTACATATATTCCCCCGTCTGCTTCTGATTCTATTTCTATCCAAACACCACGAGCTGGAATTATTTTTGCTCCGAAAAACCTCTTGCCTTTATTTTCTGATTCAGTAAAGAAAACACCGAAAGATCGTGCAAGTTGTGGCACGATTATACGTTCTACACCGTTAATAATGAAAGTTCCATGTGGAGTCATCAAAGGAAGTTCTGACATGAAAATCTCCTGCTCTTTAACAGTCCCTAAAATTTTATTTGTTAACTTCACACGAGTCTTAAGTAAGCCTTGGTATGAAAGTTTATTTATTTTTGCTTCATTTTCCGCACAGTTTGGTTCACTGATGGAAAAAGAATTAAATTCAAGTTCAAATTTCTTCCCAGAATAATCGATGATCGGAGAAAATTCTTTGAACACCTCCTTGATTCCTTCTTCGATGAGCCACTTGAAAGATTTGGTCTGTGCCTCTATCAAATTAGGAAACTCTATTAATGGATCCTTATACCTAGAAAAATATTTCTTAGGACGCTTTTCTGTTTGCATGCGTTTATTTTTTTACCAAAACAAACATAAATAGTTAAAAACAGAAAGAAAAGCAAAAGAGAACAAGCGAAAAAACTCTTCTTTCCATTTTCAAAACAATATTATTTATTTCGGATATTAGTTAATTAAAACCTTAATAATAAAGACTATTAATACTTTGGAGATACATCCGAAACTCAATCAATCTCTTGTTTATATATACTACTTATTTTCAAACTTTTGTCAAATTTTTCGTAATGGTTCAATAGCTTGGACGGACTGAAGGTAATATCATAAATATATGTCATATACAAAAAATCCACACATGCCTAAGGTACGCAGAGATGCTGTGTACATGGTAAGAAGAGGTTTCAGCAAAGAAGAAGTAGGT
>JAMPXW010000004.1 GCA_023701005.1 Burkholderiales bacterium
ATTGGCAACAGAGTGATGACATCTCCAGATGGAATCACATGGACACCTCGCACAAGTGCTGTTGATAATAGCTGGTCTTCTGTAACTTATGGCAATGGACTCTTTGTAGCAGTTGCTAATTCAGGAACAAACAATAGAGTGATGACATCTCCAGATGGAATCACATGGACACCTCGCACAACCCCAGTAGATAACAGTTGGATTGGTGTAACTTATGGCAATGGACTCTTTGTAGCAGTTTCTGCTACAGGGACAAATGATAGAGTGATGACTTTTTCTAGTAATGGTATTTATTACACATATTCTTATACTGTAAACGCAGCTAATGGAAGTACATACATAGATGGTACAGCGACTGTATCATTATCAACAACTGTGGATGCAGTAGGAAATTCATCAAGTACTCCAACGAATAATACATTTACAATAGACACGGCAGGGCCAACTGTTGCACTTACCTATAGTGCAAATCCAGCACCAACAGGTGCAATGACAATCACTGCAACATACAGCGAAGCTCCAACGACTACTCCAAACATTTCTATTAATCAACCTGGAACAACAGATATTTCTAATGTTGCAATGAGTGGCAGTGGTACTGTGTACACATATTCTTACACTGTGAATACAGCTAACGGAAGCACATATATAGATGGTACAGCGACTGTGAGTTTGTCGGCAACGACAGATGCAGTAGGTTATTCTTCTTCAGCACCTACCAATAATACTTTTGCGATAGACACTGTCGGACCAACAGCAACTGTGACTTATTCCATTGATCGTACAGTTAAAGGTGGAGAATCATTGGTAATCACAGCTACTTTTAATAAAGTTGTGGCAGATGCACCAGTTATGAAAATTGGAATTTCAGGAGCAAATACTGTTTCTGCTACAAATATGACGAAAGTAGATACTACACATTATACTTACACTCATACAGTCGGAGCAGGAGATGGTGTAGCTACTGTAGCTTTAAGTGTGGGTACAGATTTAGCAGGGAATGTCGTCACTTCTTCTCCTACAAGTGGAGCGACTTTTTCTGTAGATAATATTTTGCCTTCTTCGACGATTGATGCTATTTGTTCTACTTTAGGCAATGGTTGTACGGGTGCAGGTGCATTAGCAGACCCCCAAGAATCATACAGTGTGCAGTCTATAAAAGGTACAGCTTCTGATAATGAAGGTGGTTCAGGATTAAGTTCAGTAAAAATTTCTATTAAAGACACAACGACGAATCTTTGGTATAGTGGCTCATCTTTTGCTGATGGAACTGAAACATATTTGACAGCCACAGGTACAACTGCTTGGAGTTTTAATTCTTCTGCAATGGCATTGACAATTGATCATGTTTATCTGATACATGTTAAATCAATAGATCTTGCGACAAACGAAGAGAGTCCTGTGCAAGCTCTTAGTTTTAAATTTGTAAATTCTCCACCTACAGTTTCGAATGTAACGGCTTCTCAAGATTCTAGTGGAGTAGTAAATATTTCTTTTGATGTATCTGATATAGAATCTTCTCAAACTACAAATTATTTATTTTATGGAATTGGAGCAACATTAAATGGAGCAATAAATAGTTCAGTAAATTCTCTTACGGTTTCAGATGCTACATATTTATCTAGTTCTGGAAGCATAATTATTGATGATGAAATAATTACTTATACAAGCAAGACTGGTAATGTTCTGAATGGATTAACAAGAGGAGCATTAAGTACTACAGCATCTTCTCACAACAATGCTTCTAGCGTCTATGCAAAAGCCACGACTGTCACAGGCACAGGAGTAGGTCTCGTAAATGTCGGCACTGGTAAAACGATGGTTTGGACAGCTGGAACAGATATAGATGGTTATGAAAATTTAAGTGAAGTTATAAAAGTAGTTGTCAATGATGGATCTACTGGTTCAATGATAGGTTCACTCGTTTCTGCTACGTTTGCTTTTGATACATTGAAGCCGACGGCAGTAGTGACCTTTGACGCAGGGATAGCTGGAGTCACAAATAGTGCAACGATAACAATACCAATGCCGGTAGATCAATCTACTGTTGAATATAAAATCAGTGATGATGCTGTGTCTCAGACGAATCCTACAAATAGTGGTTGGGTCACAATGACGCAAAGTACTACTATACCTTGGACTTTTGATTCTGATGTAGAAGCAAAAACAATTAAATATCAATATCGTGATGCTTATGGAAATATAAGTAATGAAGTTTCTATTTCGACCCTCGCTCCAGTAGCAGCTAATTCATTTTTGGTTCAAGATTCTTCGAATATAAATATTTCTACATATGATATGTATATTGGTTGGGGAGAGATAGTAGATTTGACAGGATTTTCCGCTTATAAAATAGAATATGCAACTTCTGATGATAATGTGACCTATGGAAGCTATACTGCGGTTACTGCAGATGGTATGTCTAACCCTACTACAAATTATTATGTTCACAGATTGTTAAATCCAAATAAATATTATAAATATCGTCTTGGTGTCGTCGGAACAAATGGAAATGTATCTGTGCGAGCAGGTGCACCTATCGTGGCTAAACCAGACGGAGTTCAAAATTACGGAGAAGGAGGAAGTGGGAGTGAGGCAGTAGTAATAACTGCATCTAAAGTAGAAAATGTAGTTCCTGTTCAAGGAGTAGATAAAAATGTGACGATTACATATCTGTTAACAGATTCATCTTCTGCTTCAAAAACAAATCCAAGTTACGAAGCTTATTTGTTTTATAATATTGGTGTCACTCTACCTTCAAGTCCGCTTAGTGGAGACAACTTAACTGTCTCGGATGCATCTAAATTAAAATCTTCTGGATTTATTCAAATAAATAATGAAATTATTAAATATACAAGCAAGACTGGTAATGTCTTGAGTGGTTTGACTAGAAGTACTTGGCCTACAAATGGTACGACACGTACTACTAGAACCAACACTACATTTTTCTCAGGAACTCCTGTCTGGATAATGGCTTCTAGCGCTACTCCTGTACAAATAACAAATACGAGCATAGTTACTGGGCAAAATGGTTCTATCGCCTGGGATACAAATAGTGAGACTACTTTGTCAGGCTCTGTCTATACCAATGTAGGCATAAGAGTTTTAGTGCATGACAATCAAACTACAGAATCTTTGTCTACTCAGTCTGATTTTTCTGAAATTGGAATATTAAATACTTTAGATTTGAATTCACCAACTATTTCTTTTAGTACGGCTAGTGCTTCTGGGGTAGAAACGACGAGTCCTGTCACTGCAACTTTAAATTTGTCTCGAGCTTATCCATTAGATGTTTCAATAAATTATGCTGTCACGGGTACAGCTACTTCGGGTGATGACTATACTTTAGCGAGTGGCACAGAGACGATAACGGCGGGACAGACCACAAAAAGTATAAGTATCCCTATTATTAATGATGCCGTTTCAGAATTTGATGAGACTATTATAGTCACAATTTCTAGCCCGACAAATGCGAGGTTGGGAGCTAATACAGTGTTTACTTATACTATAGAAGATAATTTATTACCTACTTTGGCATTTAATGCTTTGACTAGTCAAAGTAATGAAGATGTAAATACTGTAAACATCCCAGTTTCTATATCAGCTGCATATTCTGATAATGTGACATTCTCTTATGTAGTGACTGGTGGAACAGCAGATGGAGATAGTGTAGATTATCTGCTCGCAAATGGTACGGGCACCATAACAGCTGGCAATACTTCTACTGATATTAGTCTGACTATATTTGATGATAGTATTTCTGAATCAACTGAAACGATAATCGTTACGATTTCTAATCCAACAAATGCTGTATTGGGTTCAAATCAAAATCATGTTTATTCAATATTAGATAATGAAATAGAAGTGACGTCAGTAACAGGAGGAAACATAAAATCTACAAGTGCTCGTATAACGTGGACAACAGATGATTTTACAAATAGTTTGCTTGAATATGGAATCATAGCTCCGGGGACTGAAGGTGCTTATAATCTTTCAAAAACTAATTCAGAAAAAGTTTTGAATCATAGTATTTATATAGATAATCTTACACCCTCTACTACTTATTATTTTAAGACAACATCTGTGAATTTAGATAATGAAGATACTATAGTAGAATCTTCATTTACTACGACAGCAGGTCCTGTGACAACAGGAGTTTCTTCTAGTGCTGTCACAGACACGACTGCCACTATAACATGGACGACGGATATTCCTGCTAGCTCTTATGTAAATTATTCTAAAGATTCTTCTTTAGCAAGTCCTACGAGATTTGGTACAGCAGAGTTAACGACAGATCATTCTGTCGCATTGACAGGGTTAGATGCTGGTTCAAATTATTATTACTATGTTGATGGAACTGATACAGATGGTAATAATGGAGAAAATGCAAATGCAGGGAGTTATTATACTTTTACGACAGCTGCTGATCAGACTGCTCCAGTAATTTCTGCAATATCTTCTCCTATTGTCACACCCACTGAAGTTGCTATTGTTTGGACTACAAATGAATTAGCCAATGGGAAGGTAATGTATGGAACGACTTCAGGTAGCTATACAAATGAAACTGAATTAATATCTACTCCACTTATAAACCATTTAGTTACAATAAGTGGTCTTACTAAAGTCACTAAATATTATTATGTAGTTGTGTCTGCTGATTCGAATAGTAATACTACAACATCAGCAGAACAGAATTTTACTACAGGAGATGTAGAGACGGTGACAGTAGTGAGCGGTGGTGGCGGAGGTGGAGTGATGGGTGTAGCTCGAGAATTGTATGATATATTGTTGGCTGAAAATGCCACTTATAAATCAAAATTAAAAGATTATGATGATAAAATTCCTGTAATTTCAAATATACAGATAAATGATATTACTGCATTTGGAGCCCTTGTTTCATTTGAGACGAGTGAAGATACTATCGTATTTATTGATTATGGAAAAGATGAAAGTTATGGATTAATAGCAGCAGACAAAGGATGGTCTAAGATACACACTGTGAAAATTTATGGATTAAGTTTGGGTACAGAATATAATTTTAAAATTAGTGCCATAGACAGATCAAACGATACTGGATATTCTGATAATCAAAAGTTTACTACTAAGTTTTTAACTGAAGATTTGGCCGAATTGAAAAAAATAGAAAATGTAGAACAATTTCAAGATGAAATAGAGTCCACTATTGAGTCGATTCTTCCTTCTTTGGTTCCTCCTTTTATAGATAAACCAGTTGTTTCTGATATTACAGAAAATAGTGCGACGATTACTTTCCGTACAAACATAAAAGCATATCCTATTGTTAGTTATGCTGCTGAAAATAAATATGATGCGACAAAGTTGAATCCTTATGACGGAGAAATGTCAGATACTTCAGAGAAAAAAGTTCTGCACACTTTGTCTTTAGTAAGCCTGGCTCCAAATACTAAATATCATGTTATGGTAAAAGCTTATTCTTTACCACAAGTCGTCGGCAAATCAGAAGATTTTGTCTTTACTACAGAAGCTTCAAAGATTCAAGGTTCTATATTAGATATCAAAAAAGATTCCTTTACTGTAGTTTGGCAAACCGATGAAGCCACTTCTTCTATTATTGAATATAAAAATTTAAGTACAGGGAAAATAGCTCGCATGGTAGATGATGTTAAGAATATTTCTCATTCAGTATTGGTAGAAAATTTATCCCCAGGAACTTTGTATCAAGTAAATATTTCAGGAATAAATGATAAAGGAAATATAGTAGAAGGAAGTGCTCCTTTGAACGTTAAAACTTCAACAGACAACACTCCTCCCGTTATAACAAACTTGAAAGTAGATAGTTCTTTGGTTGCAGGCAGAACAGATAAAGTGCAAGTCATTGTATCTTGGCAGACAGATGAAGCTTCTACTTCGACTGTATACTATGAAGAGGGTTCTGGATCTTTGAAAGGTTCATTAGCAAACAAACAACAGGATGAAGAACTTACAAAGAATCATGTGGTTATTATGACTTCTTTAAAACCAGGTACTGTTTATAGATTTACAGTAGAATCGAAAGATGATGCTAATAATATAGTAAAACCTCCAATCCGTACGATAATTACTCCTAAGAAGGCTGAATCTATTGTAGATGTTATATTTAAAAACTTTAATGAAACATTTAATTTCATAAATAATGTTCGATAAAATAATTTATGGATCTTAGAATTAAAAAAGAAAAAATAAAAATAATATTGATTGATGATGATGAGATAATGAGAGCTCTTTTTCGTAATGTTTTTTGGATACATGGCGACAAGGATGTTTACGATGTAAAAATATTTGTTTCACTCGAAGATGCTAAAAAACAAATTGATAAAGAGAGCTTTATTCCAGATATTATTTTTCTAGATATTATGATTCCTTTATTACAAAGTGGAGATTGCATGGAAGAGGAGATTAAAAGATCAAAATGTTTTATTGAAAAATTAAAGTCTGAATATAAATACAAAAATACAAAAATAATAGTTTATTCAGATCAAAAAGAAAAATCAATAAAAGAAGAAGTGTCTAAATTAGGAGCTGATGGATATATAATAAAAGGAAATTTAATGCCAAAAGAAATAGTTAATTTTGTAAACAAAATCTATGAGTCAAATAATAAAAACTGAAAATCTTAATCTGTGGTATGACAAAGGGAAAGCAACAGAAGTTCATGCCCTCAAAAACATAAATATAGGAATAGAAAAAGGGGATTACGTTTCTTTTTTTGGTCCTTCTGGTTGTGGTAAAACCACGATACTTTATGCTGTCTCTGGTATAGACAGATTTCAGGAGGGTAAAGTTTTGATAAATGATGTCGATATTTCGGGTCTTACAAATCAAGAGTTGGCAGTATTTAGACAGACGGGAATAGGTATAGTTTTTCAACAATTTAACTTAGTACCTTCTTTGAATGTTTTAAAAAATATATCTTTGCCGATGTTATTTGTTGGTATTTCTTCAGAAAAAGCAGAAATAGAAGCACGTAAATTGATTGAAAGATTGGATCTTACAAAATATGCCAATAGATATCCTCACGAGCTTTCAGGAGGGCAACAACAAAGAGTCGGTATCGCTCGTGCTTTAGCCAATGATCCACCTATCATAATTGCTGATGAACCATTAGGAAATCTAGATTCTGCTAATGCTAAGATGGTGTTAAATTTCTTAAAAGAATTAAATGAAAAAGATGGTAGAACCATAATCATGGTTACCCACGAAGCTTGGAGTTTGCGTGATGTTAAGACTATTTTCCACATGAAAGATGGTGTTGTGTTGGACGTAGAAAAGACAAATGCCGGTTCAGTTGGTAATTCTATTTCTAAACATTTGAATGAACAACTTTCTTCTATGTCATCAGAAAATAATAAAAATGTTTCTGATGAAGAAAAGATTTCTGCTCGTATTTTAGCCAACTTTTTATTGCGTGGTTATTCGATGGATGAGATTAGACGTTTTGAATCTTTTGTTAACGAAAGATTTGAAAATAAAATTGATAAGAAAGAATTTCGTAGACTAATAAATAAACCTTTCAAAGAAGGTGGTGTCGGTTTATGGAAGAAAAAAGCAGAAAGAGTGACTATTTATTTGGAATCAATTCTGGATGAAAAGAAAAATGTTGAACATATCTATAAAACTTTGGAAAAGAATCCAGAATTATCTATTATGGATGAAATCCATGCTATTAGAAATTGGTTATTGGATGGTTATACAGGGCAGATAACACCCAATCAAGCTATGGCCCTAGATCAGGTTATTTCAGATAGAGTTAGAGATTTTATACCAAGTAGTAAAGTAGTTGAATTATTAGATTTATCTAAAAATAAAGATGGCGTCGGTTTATCTTTCCGTGCAGCTCAAGTCATGTCTGAAAAATTAGAATTGATATTGAATGATAGTGAAGTAAATTATAATTCTTCTCATGTGGATAACGAAAATTTTGAAAAAAAGTTATAATAAATTATTATGCCTGATAAAAAATTAAAATTAACAGAATTACTTTCATTATCAATTAGAACTTTTCGTACAAAACCCCAGAGAGCTTTTTTGACAGTGCTGGGTATGTCTATAGGTATAGCGACAGTTCTTCTTTTGGTCTCTCTTGGCTATGGCCTTCAATATATTTTGATAGGTAAATTGATGACGACAGAAGATTCTTTGATTACAATGGAGATATCTTATCCTTCTGAAAGTAATATTTTGATTAAAAAACCATTATTGGAAAATATAAAAACATATGAAGACGTCGCAGAAGTTAGCCCTATCGCTGAATTCCCGGGAGAAGTGAATGAAGATGGTGGTTCTGGTCTTTTGGTAGATACAAATATAGTTGAACCATCCTATTTTAGATTATCAGGACTTTTACCAAATATTGGGATATCTCCTTCAGATAAAGATAAAGGCTTGGTTATATCTAGTCAAACATTGATTCCGTTAAATTTAAGTGCGACAGAAGAAACTTTGAATAAAGCTTTAAATTTTAAAGTTTTTTATCAAGATGATAAAAATAACACTTTTGAAGAGACGAATTCCATTGAACCAATAAAAATAAGAGGAATTATTAGTGACGAATCAATGCCTCCTACAACGATTATTTTTGCAAATTCTCTTTCACAAGAGCCGCCGTTTTTTAGAAAAGTTCTTGTTAAAGCGAAAAATGTAGAAGTTTTAGAAGTATTACGTGATAGATTTTTAGGAGAGGGATTTTTAGTATCAGCTCGTATAGATCTTGTGACTCAGGCGAGGAAGATTACAAATATAATAACTATTATATTGGGTGTTTTTGGTATTACTGCACTCATTGTGTCTTCAGTGGGAATGTTTAATACGATGCTTGTCGGATTCTTGGAACGTATTTATGAAGTTGGAATTTTAAAATCATTAGGAGCTACTGATTATGATGTTCGTAATTTATTTTTAGTTGAAGCATCTTTAATGGGATTCATGGGAGGTTTGGGTGGAGTTTTGATCGGCATAGGAGGAGGAAAGTTATTGAATCTTATTGTTAGTATCATATCTACTAAATTTGGAGGTGACCCGATAGATTTATTTTTAACACCATGGTGGTTTGTTTTTGTGATATTATCTTTTTCTATGGTTATCGGATTTTTGTCTGGTTGGTGGCCTGCTCACAGGGCAGCTGGTCTTTCTCCTAAAGAAGCTTTCACTAAGAGATAATGGCAATTTTCTAAAATTCTGTTATATTTAAAGGATGGATTTAAAATACATTAGAAATTTTTCTATCATAGCTCACATAGACCACGGCAAGAGTACTTTGGCAGATAGAATGTTAGAAATAACTCATACCATAGAAGCACGTAAAATGCGTGCGCAATTTCTTGATTCAATGGAACTTGAGAGAGAAAGAGGCATAACCATAAAAATGCAACCTGTTCGCATGGAATTCTCCCCGAATTCCCCGAAGCCTGGCTTAGGGGAGTTTCCCCTAAGCCAGGCTTCGGGAAAGGAAGAAACATATGTTCTAAATCTTATAGATACTCCAGGACATATTGATTTTTCTTATGAAGTTTCTCGTGCTTTGAAAGCAGTTGAAGGTTCTATCTTGCTTGTAGATGCCACACAAGGAGTGCAAGCTCAAACACTCACTACATTAGAAATGGCAAAAGAAAGTGGGCTCGTTATTATACCTGTTTTATCAAAAGTCGATTCACCGCTTGCCAGAGTGGAAGAAATAAAAATGGAAGTGGCTGTATTGCTCGACATAGATCCAGATTCTATTTTAGAAGTTTCTGGCAAGACGGGTTATGGTGTAGAAAATTTATTGGAAGAAATAATAAAACAAGTTCCACCTCCTTTGTTTTTTGAAGAAGTTAAAGATAGCGCTCAAGCATTAGTTTTTGATTTCAAATATGATAGTCATAGGGGAGTTATCGTCTATGTCAGACTTTTTGATGGGTCTATAAAAAAGGGTGACAATCTTATTTTTTCTGTATCAGGTGAGAAATTTATAGCATTGGAGGTTGGTATATTTTCTCCAGAAGAAAATCCTAAACCATCCATTAATACTGGAGAGATAGGTTATATTGTCACAGGCATAAAAAAACCAGGTATAGCTTCTGTTGGAGATACAATTACTTTTAATAAAAAACCTTTACCTGCTTTGCCAGGATACATGAATCCAAAGCCAGTAGTTTGGGCTTCTGTCTACCCAGAAGATGCTGATGATTTTCCTAATTTAAAACTCGCATTAGGGCGTTTAAAGCTTTCTGATTCGGCTTTTTCTTATGAAGAAGAATCTTCAGGGACTCTTGGTAAAGGTTTTCGTTGTGGATTTTTAGGTATGCTCCATTTAGAAATAATTACAGAAAGATTAAAAAGAGAGTTTAATTTGCATTTAGTGGTGACGATGCCTTCGATCACATATAAAGTGATTTTAAGAAATAATAAAGAACAAATCATTTATTCTCCACATTTTTTTCCGGATGATAGTCAGATTATTAAAATTTATGAACCGTGGGTTTCTATAAATATCATTACTCCTCAGATATATACTAGCGTGCTTATGCCATTTCTTTTCGATCATGAGGCAGAAGTTCATACTACAGATAATTTTGGAGACAATAGATCGGTAATACATTTAGATATGCCATTACGAGAACTAATGCGTAATTTCTTTGATGATTTAAAAAGTATTACTTCTGGTTATGCTTCTATATCTTATGAAATAGGAGAATATAGAGAGGCAGATGTTGTAAGATTAGATATATTAGTCGCAGATGAACCAATGATGGCTTTTTGTAGGGTTGTTTCAAGAAGGAAAGTAGAAGAAGAGGCCCGAGCTCAGGTAGATAGATTAAAAAAGGTTATATCACGTCAACAATTTGCTTTTAAAATACAAGGTAAGGCCTTGGGTAGGATAATAGCTTCTGAGAGTGTATCTGCTTTCCGTAAAGATGTTTTGATGCATGGCAGTAAAGTAGTCGGAGGGGGAGATGTAAGTAGAAAAAAGAAACTTCTTGAAAAACAAAAGAGAGGTAAAGCCAGAATGAAAGAAAATGCAAAAGTAAACATCACACAAGATGTGTTTTTGAAAATGATGAGGACAGGAGATAATTAATTATTTTACTTGGAATATAGGAGAATAAAGCAAAACCATACTCACGATGATTAGTCCACACAATATAGCCCAAGCTATTTGAATCTTTTTTTGGTGTTTTTTATTGAAAAACATGTAATAATAATAACATATTATGAAGAGTTTTCAAAAGAACAAAAGGTTTAATAGATTATTCCAATCAAAAGTATTTTTGTTATTTTTGGGTATAGTTTTGTTAGTATCTTTTTATAGTATTTTTGGTTTTATGAATAAAATGAGAGAAACAGTAAAGAATAAAAATATTGTGCGAGACAAAATTGAGGAATTAGAAAAAACCAAAGAAAAATTAAATTTAGATATAAAAAAGCTTGACACAAAAGATGGCACAGAAGAAAGCATAAGACAAAAATTTGGTTTAGCGAAAGAAGGAGAGGAAATGATAATGATAGTAGAGGACAAAAATGTGGGTGAAGATCAAAAAGAACTTGATTCTAAAGGTTTTTTTTCTGTTATCAAAAGTTGGTTTAAATAAGCTATATGCTATAATTAAGAGATGAAAATAGCATTTTTTTATAAGTCAGAAGAAGTAAAGAAAATATTAGAAAATCGTTTATTAGAGCATGAAATAGTTTTTTTTGAGGAAAAATTAACGATAGAGAATGTCAATAAAGTAAAAGATTTTGAAGCAATATCTATATTCGTAGATTCAGAAATAAACAAAAATATTATTGATAATTTGCCCAATTTAAAATTTATTGCTACTCGCTCTACTGGTTTTGATCATATTGATTGTGAATATGCTTCTAGAAAAGGTATAAAAGTTTCTAATGTTCCTGTTTATGGTTCTAGCACTGTTGCAGAATTTACTTTTGCTTTGCTTTTAAATCTTTCTAGAAAAATTAATGAAGCAAATAAGCAGTTGAAAGAAGGAGGTAATTTTGAAATAGATCCAAATTTAGAGGGTTTTGATTTAGACGGTAAGATTTTGGGTGTCATCGGTACAGGGAAAATAGGTAAAAATGTCATACGCATAGCGAAAGCTTTCAATATGAAAGTTTTGGCATACGATGTATGTCATGATGATGTATTTGCAAAGGAAAATGATTTTTTATATAAAACCTTTGAAGAAGTTATTACTAATTCAGATGTTATTACTCTGCATGCTCCTTGTACAAAAGACAATCATCATTTAATCAACAAGGAAAGTATTTTGAAAATGAAGAGAGGTGTTTATATAATCAATACAGCGAGAGGTGAGCTTATTGATTTGGAGGCATTACTTTTTGGTATTGATGAAGGTATCGTAGGGGGTGTCGGGTTGGATGTCATTGAAGGAGAACGTAATTTTAAAAAAGGAGATAAATTATCTTTATTTAATAAAAAAAATGTAGTAATAACTCCACATGTTGCTTTTTATTCAAGAGAAGCTGTTGAGAGAATAGCAAATACAACGATTGAAAACATAAAGGCCTTTATCTCGGGGAATCCTACTAATTTAGTAAAATAACATGGAGAAACATTGGATTAAAAATTTTGATAAATTAGCAATTACCGAAAATCGCAAAATGGCTTTAGAGATTATAGAAGCAGGGCTTGATGCGATAAATACAGAAAAAGTTATTGAATCTTCTATCTCAATGATGGGGAATACTTTAGTTATAAAAGGTAAAAGTTTTAATTTGTCTAAATATAAAAATATAAAGATAGTAGGATTTGGTAAATCTTCTTGTGATGCTGCTTTGGCCTTAGAAAATATTTTAGGAGATAAAATAAAAGAAGGAGCTGTTGTCGGACTTCATAAGATTGATTGCAAATATATTGAAACGTTTGAAGGGACTCATCCTAGACCTTCAGAAAAGAATATTGAAGCGGGACAAAGGATATATGATATAGCAAATGATGCAGGTGAAGATGATCTTATTATTGCGATAATATCTGGTGGTGGATCAGCATTACTTTGTTATCCAGAAACTGAGTATAAAGAAGGAGCTAAGCTTTATGAGTCTTTTTTGAAAACGGGTAAGACTATTTCAGAGATGAATACAGTAAGAAAACATCTTTCTTTATTGAAAGGAGGAGGTTTGGCTAAAGTGGCTTATCCTGCGACTGTTGTTGGGCTTATATTTTCAGATGTTCCTGGAGATTTGTTCTCAGATGTAGCTTCTGGTCCCACCTACAAAGACAATACGACCTTAGCTGATGCCAAACAAATAATAATCAATAATAAATTGGGTGAATTTATTTTGAATGAGACACCCAAGGATGATAAGTATTTTGAAAAAGTTTACAATTTTGTATTAGTTTCAAATAAAACAGCAGCAAAGAAAATGGCAGAAAAAGCTGAGGAATTTAATTTTGATGTGAATGTTGTTTCTACTGATTTATATTATGAAATAAATAAATCACTTGAAAAGATATTTTTATGTAAAAAAGAGAATTCTGTTATTTTAGCAGCAGGTGAATCTCGTGTTGTTGTAGAAAAAAGTGGAGGGAAAGGTGGTAGGAATCTGCATACAGCTCTTTTAGCTGTGAAAAATAAGATTGCAGATAGTGAACATTCTGTTTTTATTTCTTTTGCTTCTGATGGCATGGACAATAGTGACGCAGCAGGTGCTGTGGTAGATAAATATACCTTAGAAAAAATAAAGAATTTAGGTATAGATATAAATGATCACTTGGAACGTTTTGATTCGTATCCAGTATTTGAAAAAACAGGAGATATTATTATTACTGGCCCCACAGGAGCTAATGTGTCTGATCTTATGATACTTTTAACTAAAAAATAATTTAAATAATTATGGATAATAAAATTACAAAAATATTGGCAGAAGAAATAAAAGATTCGAGGAATAATCCTACGATTAAAGTCACAGTTTTTGTTGGAGATAAATTTGGGAGCTTTTCTGTGCCTTCTGGTGCTTCGACGGGTGTCCATGAAGCACATGAATTAAGAGATACCGACGGGAAGGGAGTTAAAGAAGTTATACAAAAAATAAATGATATTATTTCTCCTGCTCTCGTTGGCCAAAATGTCTTAAATCAAGAGGTTATAGATATGATTATGATTAAATTGGATGGCTCTCAAAATAAAGACAACTTAGGAGGCAATGCATTGATTGGTGTCAGTATAGCTTGTGCGAAAGCTGCAGCTGTCGTTTCTAGTCTTGAGACTTTTGAATATTTAAGGACGCTTAAAAAGATAAAACCTTCTCAGGAAGTTCCTTTTTTATATATGAATTTGATAAATGGAGGCAAGCACGCAAAGAACGATTTAGCTTTTCAAGAATATCATCTTATTCCAAATGTAGATAACGTAGAAAAAGCAGTAGAGATCGGTATTTTAATTCAAGATTCTTTAAAGAAAATTATTGAGAAAGATCTGGGGGAAGAATCTTTAATTTTAGGCGATGAAGGTGGTTTTGCTCCAAAGATAAGTGATATAAGAAAACCATTAGAATATTTAGCACAAGCAATAAAAGAAAATAATTTAGAAAAGAAAGTTCGGTTGGCTTTAGACGTCGCTTCAACTTCTTTTTATGATGGTAATTTATATAAAGTTGATGGTAGAGATATTACAAAAGAAGAATTGATGAAAATTTATGATTCTCTGATAGTTGAATTTAATTTAGTTTCGATTGAAGATCCTTTTTACGAAGAAGATTTTGCAAGTTTTAGAGAACTTAGAGAACACAATAGTAATCTATTAGCGGTGGGAGATGATTTGACGGTGACCAATAGAAGTTTGGTAGAAAAAGCGATAGAAGAAAAGAGTATTAATGCAATGATTATAAAACCAAACCAAATAGGAACTTTAACAGAGACATTAGATACCATGAAGTTTGCAAGAGATAATGACATCAAGCTGATTGTGAGCCATAGGAGTGGAGAGACGGATGATAATTTTATTGCAGATTTAGCCTATGCTTTTGGGTGTTTTGGATTAAAATCAGGTGCCCCATTAAAACCTGAAAGAAAGATAAAGTATGATAGATTGATAAAAATAAGTATAAAATAAATGGAGTGATATTGTGTTATAATATAAAGATATTTTAAAAATTATTATTAATAAATAAGTAAAATCATATGGTAGAAGTAAAAAAAGAAAGTTTTGTAAAGTGGTATAGTGAAGTTGGTATTGTAGATGTTCCGTCTGTAGGAGGTAAAAATGCTGCATTAGGAGAAATGTATTCTAATTTGGTGCCACTCGGAGTAAATATTCCAGATGGTTTTGCTTTGACAGCAGACGCATATCGTCATTTTTTTAAAGAAACAGGTTTAGATGAAAATATAAAGAAAATATTGGCAGATCTAAATACAAAAGATATAAAGAATCTTCAAGTACGTGGTAAGAAAGTTCGTGAAGCTATTTTAAAAGAAAATTTACCACAAGACCTTAAAGATGCTGTGACAGAAGCTTATAAAGAGTTAGGTGAAAAGTATGGCAAAAATACAGATGTAGCTGTGCGTTCTTCTGCGACAGCTGAAGATTTGCCAGGAGCTTCATTTGCTGGTCAACAGGAGACTTATTTAAATATAAGAGGGATAGAAAATGTTTTGATAGCTACAAAGAGATGTATTGCATCTTTGTTTACAGACAGAGCGATATCTTACAGAGCAGACAAAGGATTTTCTCATTTTGATGCTGCTCTTTCTGTTGGTATTCAAAGGATGGTGCGTTCAGATATTTCTTCTTCTGGTGTTGCATTCACGATAGATACAGAGACAGGTTTTGATAAAGTAATCATCATAAATGGTATATATGGACTTGGAGAATTTATTGTTCAGGGTAAAGTTATTCCTGATGAATTTATTGTTTTTAAACCTACTTTAGAAATGGGTAATAAGAATCCAATAATCACAAAAAATATTGGTAAGAAAAATATTAAACTTGTTTATGCTAAAGATGGCACCAAGGAAGATAAAGTTTCTTTAAGTGATCAACAAAAATTCTCTATTACAAATGAAGAAGCAGTTAAATTGGCAAAATGGTGTTTGCAAATAGAAAAATATTTTTCCAAGAAGCACAACCGTTATCAACCGATGGATATAGAATGGGCGAAAGATGGGAATACAGGTGAATTGTTCATAGTTCAGGCACGCCCAGAGACTGTCATTTCTTCACAAGACAAAAATGTTTTGAAAGAATACAAATTAGAAAAGACAAGTAAAGTATTGGTAGAAGGTATCGCTGTTGGTTCTAAGATAGGAAGCGGTAAGGTTCGTATTTTAAATAGTGCAAAAAATATTTCTTCATTCAAAAAAGGAGAAGTGTTGGTGACACAGATCACAGACCCAGATTGGGAGCCTATAATGAAGATAGCGAGTGCTATCGTCACAGACAAAGGTGGGCGTACTTCTCATGCGGCCATTGTTTCTAGAGAGCTTGGCATTCCTTGCATTGTGGGATCAAACAATGCTACTAAAGTGCTTAAAAATGGCCAGGATGTGACCGTAGATGCTTCAGGAGGCCAAGTGGGTAATGTTTATGCTGGGATTCTTCCATTTAAGGTCTTAGAACATAAATTAGATTCATTACCAAAAGTAGATACAAAAATAATGGTAAATATTGGTTCTCCAGATGAAGCTTTTAAAAATCATAATTTGCCAACAGAAGGGGTTGGCTTGGGAAGATTGGAATTTATTATTGCTTCTCATATTAGACTTCATCCGAATGTATTGATTGATTATGATAAATTAAAGAAAGGCAAGAAAACTCCTGCTTTGAATAAAGTCTTAAAAGAAGTAGAAGCTTTGACTCCTCTTTATAAAGATAAGAAAGATTATTATGTAGAGAAGCTTGCATTGGGCATAGCCAAGATCGGTGCTACTTTTTACCCAAATAAAGTTATTATTCGTTTTTCTGATTTTAAAACAAATGAATATCGTACTCTTTTAGGAGGAGATATGTATGAACCACATGAAGAAAATCCGATGATAGGTTGGAGAGGTGCTTCTCGTTATTATGATCCTAAATTCAAAGAAGCTTTTGGTCTTGAATGCAAGGCCATGAAAAGAGTTCGAGAAGAAATGGGTTTTGAAAATGTTATCCCTATGATTCCTTTCTGTAGAACACCAGAAGAAGGACAAAAGGTTATAGAAGTAATGAAAGAAAATGGTTTAGATAGAGCAAAAGATAAAAGTTTGAAAGTATATGTCATGTGTGAAATTCCTTCCAATATTCTTCTTGCTGATGAATATTTAGAAATTTTTGATGGTATGTCTATCGGTTCAAATGATTTGACTCAGCTTACGTTGGGCCTCGATCGTGATTCAGGCATCGTCACCCATATTGCGAATGAAAACAATCCTTCAGTCAAAAAATTGGTAGCTGAAATTATTCACAAATGTAAAGAAAAAGGAAAGTATATAGGTATTTGTGGCCAAGCACCTTCTGATTATCCAGAGTTTGCTAAATTCCTTGTAAATGAAGGCATAGAGAGTATGTCTTTAAATCCAGACACAGTTATAAAGATAAGAATGGCTCTAGGTGAAAAAGATAATAAAAAGGTTTAATATTATATTATGAATACACTTATAACAGTTCAAACAATTTTTTATTCTCTGGCTTCTATCACTATGCTTGCCATGGGTGTGTTGTTCGGCATTGCTATTTATTACTTGATAGGTATTTTGAGAAATACTAGAAATTTATCTAAAGATATAAATCAAACTTATCATAATACTAAAAGAACTGTTAAAAATATTATTAATTCATTAACAAAAAAGAAAAAATAACATGGTTATAAAAACAAAAAAAGGTGAAAAGAGTTCAAAGTTTTTGAGTGGAGCTTTGGTAGGAGCAGCGTTGGGTGTGGCTGCAGGTATCTTTGCAAATTCAAAGACGGGTAAAGAATTAAAAAAAGAAGTAAAATTAAAAGCGGCAGATTTTTACAAAACAATAAGTCCAAAGTTGAAAAAGATGAAAGAAGTAGGGGAGAAAGAATATAAAGTTTTTATTAACAAAGCTTTAGAAGATTACAACAAAGATGGAAAGTTTGATAAAGAAGATTTGAAACATTTAGCCAAACAGGCGAAGGATTCTTGGAAACATCTTAAAAAGCATTTGTAAAAATTAAATATAAAATAAAAAGCGGATTTTGCTAAGCAAAATCCGCTTTTGGTTGTTTGTTGGAAAATCAATTAATGACATTCATCAAGAATAGACCGCGGATTATTAGCCGGATGAATTTCTTCTAAAACTTCAAAAGTGTTTTTTATAACTGATTCTGAAACATTATTAAAAGAAATTTTCATGAGAATTTCAGTTATTTTTTCATTTAATGTACTTGGAGTAAAAGGTTTCATAATATAACCACTCGCTCCATTGTTAAGTGCTTTCTTTGTTTCTTCTTCCATTGCTCTTATCCCTACTATTAAAATAGGTAGATTTTTTAGCTTTTCATTACCACTATTGCGAATTAGACTTACTAATTCAGCGCCTAAAATTCCAGGCATATTCCAATCAGTGATGACAAAATTGATATCATTTGAAGAATTTAGTTTCTCCAGAGCATCTTCTCCGTCGGTCGCTTCGATGAAGTTTCCAAATCCCAAACATTTAAGAGAAGTTGCATATATTCTGCGCATTGTCACAGAATCATCAACAAGTAGAAATTTTAAATCACCAATATTTGTTTCCTGGTTTGTTTTTAATTTTAAATCGTCAAGACCTTTGGGCTGGTCGCTTTCTTCACGATGTAACATTGGTACCTCTTTAGTTATTTTTTAAATGGGTTATTTTTTCTCTGTCCCAATACTCTACTTTTTTTTGATTTATGTCAATAAAATAGAATTCCCCACACCATAGACCTTTAACAGGAAGTGATATTTGTTCTTCTGGTAAATATTTTTTGCATAAGAATTCTAACAAATCCTTTGTCCCTATAATAGAAGAGGGGACTATTATGGTTGTTTCTTTGTCAGCTTGTTCAATGTCAACTTTCTCAATTATTTCAAAAATGTTTAGGAATTTTTTTTGAATATTTTCTATGGGTTCATTCCACATTAGTTCTCCAAATGAGAGAGCTTTTGTGTCTTTTTTGAATATGCTTGCTATGTTGTCTCCAGTTTCGACGGTATAATGATACGGTGCGGTCATAATAAAAGGAGAAATATCAGAATAATTTTCTAATATTTTTTTTAGCTTGTCTACTAATTGATCAGTTTTCCACTTTCCATTTAGGTTTAATTTGTAACTACCTTCATCATGGTCTCCATGACCAACAATTATTAATTTTTTCACGATATTTTCCTTATTTTGTTTTCGATGTATTTTTCTTTAGATTACAACAAAATAGAAAAAAAGCAAGGGGTTTTCTCATACACCTGGTGTCCGGGGAAAGGGGTGTGTTATTATAAAAATATGATAAAGTATTAATAATATTGCGGGGTTAGTTTAGTGGTAAAATGAGTGCTTCCCAAGCATTAGACACGAGTTCGATTCTCGTATCCCGCACAGATATTAAAAATTAGGCAAAAAGAAACCGCTCAAAATTAATTGAGCGGCGTTTTAAATTGTTTACTTTGTTAAGATCATTTTTTTTGATTGTGTAAATGATCCTGTGGAAATTTTATATATATACATTCCACTAGCCAATCCGGTTGCATCAAATTTTGCTTGATATAAACCAGCAGCTTTTTCTTCTTTAACCAACTCAGCAATTTCTCTACCGATTATGTCGTACACTTTTAGTGTAACGAATCCGGCTGTAGGAAGGGAATAGTTGATTGTAGTACTAGGATTAAATGGATTCGGATAATTTTGTTCCAATTTGAAATCTGTTGGAGTTGCCGTTTCTTCTTCGACAGCAGTAGTTACCACAGGAGAGACGATTATTTGTCTTCCTTCGTTTACCATTCCAGAGAATTCAGTTGGAGTTTTGGCAGTGAAGATTGGATCTTTTAAGGAAGGATTAATATTAACAGAATAAGCATTATTACCTATTTGTTTAAACATTCCATTATGTCCAGATAATTTTGTATTATCTTTTAGGAAAAAATCACCATTGGTCACTTTCTCACTAGCAAAAGCTCCGTATTGTCCATTTGGCAATTTTTTCCAATTTACCGTTATCGGGTCTTTTGGTATTATCTTGCCAACAGCACCATTGTTATAACCAAATATGGGCCATTCATTCATGCTTGATTGATTCATAAGATATCTTAAAAATAAGATGACATCCCATGTTAATATTTTACCATCACCGGTCAAATCAGCTTTGACTAATGATGTATCATTAGATGGTGTTGTTCCCACAAGATCAAACATTGGACGAGCATCATTGATGTCTCTTTTTCCATCTTTTTTAAGATTACCATATTCTGTTCTTGCTAGTTCAATTATTTTAAATGGAGATATGTTCTTTTGCCAATGATTAGTTCCATCGAATAGGTCGATGTTAGATGAAAACATATTATTCTTTGTATTGTTTGAAACAAATATTAAGAATGTTCCTAAATTTATTCCATTGTAAAAAGAAGTTGGTTCACCTACAGCAGCGAAATTTAATTCATTACCATTATAACTAGCAGATGGATATATCCAATTTGAATAATAAAATATTTTACCTGGCCAAAAGTCAAATGGCATCAAGTGATTTTCCATGTAAGTTATTTTTAATTGGGCGCGATCTAATATTCCATATCCGATAATGTTAATTTGAGTTTCTGCATAAGTTTCAGCTCCGACAGGTCTTCCTGATATTTCAATTTTAGGAAGTTCTGATACTAACGCTATGAAAGGCGATGGAGTAGTATAAATACTCATGCTTTTACCCATAGAGCCTTCGGTGTAAGATATTTCATTTAATTGAATTTGAGCTGTTGAACCAGATGAATATCCGCCAGGAATACCAATTCCTGCATAAGAAAGATGTACTTCAAAATTAGATTTGGTATTAGCCGGAATATTGATGTTTAATCCACCAAAATGTACGACATTGCCGACATCTTTTGAGGCTAATACAAGCGATCCTTGTTGCAACTTCATGCTTGTTATTGGTCCATAAACTTGAATTTCTAGATCTGTTACCGTTATGTTGGTATTGTAGCTTATATCATATACTACCTTACCTCCGTCAGATAAACCATTATTGCCGACTACAATGTTTTGTGTTTGTGTAGTTAGATCTTTGTTTAATGTGACAGTTGGTTGAGCAAAAGTGCTCAATGTGCAGATAACTAAAATTAATACAGCGGTGAATAGCTTTTTCATTTTTGATTCTCCTGGTTGGTTTGTGATTGTTTATTTAGTGAGATATTCCCACTAATTTAAGGGCGAAAAGGGGATTCGTCCACAAATTAGCGAGAATATTTCAATTTTTTTCAACGTACTTTTATGCCACATATATTAGCATTTTTAAGACAAAATGTCAAGGTTAGGGGATTATGTCATATGATATAATAAATATATTAAAAGTAATCCCGACATTATTCGGGGCCACCCGGTAAAAGTCGGGATTATAAAAACATATGAAAAATGTAACTATTTATTCAACACCAACTTGCCACTTTTGCCACCTAGCAAAAGATTTTTTTAAGGCGAATGACATAGCTTATGCAGAATATGATGTAGCTTCAGATATAGAAAAAAGAAAAGAAATGATGGATAAAAGTGGTCAGATGGGTGTGCCTGTCATCGTTATTGGTGATGAGATGATAGTGGGTTTTGATAAGCCTGTAGTAGCTAAGGCTTTAGGACTTATCTAGATTTTTTGTATTGTGTCCTCGCCGGGAGTCGAACCTGGATCAGCTCGTTAGGAGTGAGCCGTTCTATCCATTGAACTACGAGGACTTTAATTAAGAACTCTTATAATTTAACACAAAAAGTCAGTTTTGGAAAATTGGCTTTTTTGTTTAGCTATGATAAAATGACTTTTATGGATCCTGAAACAAAAGAATTGTTAAAAACTAATCTTGTTTTAGCTGAAGAAAATAACAAATTACTTCATCAAATAAGGGGGGTTCAAAAGAGGGAGACATTATGGCAGATAGCAAAGATTTCTGTGATAGTACTTATTGCCTTGGGATCTTTTTATTATATAGAGCCTTATTTAAATAAAGTGATGGATTTATATACTTCTGTAACAGGGATAGAACAAGATGTAAAAAGTGCTGTTTCTGGTGAATCTTTGAAGGATTTGTTGAAGAAATTTTAAAATTATTGCAAAAATAATAATTTTTAGTAATATATATGTATAGATAATGCTGGGATAGCTCAGTCAGTAGAGCATTCGCCTGAAGAGCGAAGGGTCGGCAGTGCGATCCTGCCTCCCAGCACAAAAAAACAAGCTCCGAGACATCTCGGAGCTTGTTTTGTGTTTTTTAGATAGATTTTACTTTTATAGTATTTTTCTTTTCTTTGTCTACTTTTTGTATTTTGATAGTCAAAAGTCCGTGTTTTTCTGTAGCTTCAACTTCTTCGGGTTCCACTTCTTGAGGTAATAAAATTGTTCTAGAGAATTTACCCCAATAGAGTTCTTTTATAAAATAATTTTCTTCATCAATATTTCTATTTTCTTCTCTTTTGCCTTTTATAGTTATCATGTCACGAGCGATAGTCAGATCTAGGTCTTCTGGTTTTACTCCGGCCACCATTGTTTGCACTATTATATCTGTAGAAGTTTGGTATACATCTACAGTCAATTCCATTTCTTCATTTTCTTCTTCCATCCAACCATTTCCATTTTTCTTTCCATTATCTTTTCCTGAGATGTCTTTTATTTCTTCTTCGTCATCATTTACACTTCCGGTTAATCTATCAAAGAAACTTCTTTTTTTATTATTTTGCATATTCATATAAATTATTTGCTAATTATATTAATTTGTAACGCTCATTCTTCTTAGTTTTTCAAAAAGTAGCATGACTATTGTTGTGACTACCCAAAGAAAACCCAAGACTCTAAAAAAATTATTACCACTATCTTCCATTATAAAAAAATTAAAGGTACTATGCAAGGCAATAGCGAGGAATATACCTATAAAAAGATATATTTTTTTTATAAATTTACTCATAAAGAAAGACAAACCTAAAGCTATCCCTATTATTCCGCTAGACATAGCATGTAAAAGGGTAGAACCCAAGAATCTGAGTTGTCCTGTTAAGAGACTCACTGTCGTTTGTTCTAATGTCAATGGTTTTAATAAAAACATAGTATTTTCTATTGCCGCGAATCCTAAAGCTGAAGTTATTAAAAATATAGGCCAGTCTATGGGTTCGTCTATTTTGTTTGTTTTATATAAAAGAATAACAACAGCCAAATATTTAAAAATTTCTTCTACACTAGCCCAGGATATGACTTGCCATTCATGTATGCCTATGATATTTTTAATAAATTTTTGTACAGGTATTACAAAAACAATAGATATCATACCCATGATAAATATAGTAGTTATTAATCCTTTGGGTTCTGGTTTTTGATTGTCTTCTTTTAACCAAAACCAAAGCCAAAGTAGGGCGGGAGCAAATCCACCCAGAATAGCAAGACTCAATATTTTGGGATCGCTAGTCATTGATGTTGTCTTTATCTATGCTTAAGGGCCAAGGTTCAACCATTAATAATTGTTTGTTTGAAGTAGGAACAAGTGACCATATTTCTTCTGTCACAAAAGGCATAAATGGATGCAATGCTTTCAATAAAGTAGTGAGTTGTGTATATAAAATAGTTTTAGCTGACTCTGTATTCTTGTTTTCTAATATTTTCTTTTTTGATCTTTCAATTATTATATCTGCGAAAGTGTGCCAAAAATAATGATATAATTTTTCTGCTACGATAGAATATCTAAATTCATTCATTTCTTTCGAAACTTCTTTTATTAAATTATCCAATTCTTCTTTGCTTGTTTTGTCTTCTTCGTCTAATTCTGGAAGATTATTTATATCTAAATCTTTTGTTTGTTCTAATACAAACCTAGAAGCGTTCCATATTTTGTTTGCAAATTTACCATAGCCACGGATATCATTTTCATTTAATTTTAAGTCATTACCAGGAGTATTTCCTATGATCATGGCTAACCTTAATGCATCGTTACCATACTTCACTATTATATCTAGTGGATCTATGGCTTTATCGCCAAGAGACTTAGACATTTTTTTACCATCAGCCGTTCTTATCATTCCATGCAAATATACAGTTTTGAAAGGAATTTCTTCCAATAAATATTGAGACATTAAAATCATACGCGCTATCCAAAAGAACAAAATATCATGTCCAGTCTCTAATATGTTGGTGGGGTGATATTTTTGTAAATCTTTTGTTTTTTCTGGCCAACCTAATGTAGAAAATGTCCAAAGCCCAGAAGAGAACCATGTGTCTAAGGTATCTTCATCTTGTGTCCAGCCATCTTCTTTAGGAGGATTTATATCACAATAAATTTGGTCTCCTTTATACCAAACGGGGATTCTGTGTCCATACCATATTTGACGAGAGATACACCAATCTCTAAGATTGTTAATCCAATTAAAATAAACTTTTTCAAAATGACTTGGCAGGATTTTTATTTTTTCATCATTTACTGGCTCCAGCATTAGTTCTTTTAAACTTTTGCCTGCCTGTCTGGTAGGCAGGTTGTTTCTAGAGGGTATTTTTTTATTTACATCGATAAACCATTGAAGCATTATTTGTGGTTCTATCATTCCTCCTGTTCTTTCTGCTGTTGCTACTCTATTTACATAATTTTCATCAACAGAAATTAAAAGACCTTTTGATTTTAATTTGTCGACAATTTTTTCTCTTGCCTCATTTATTTTCATGCCAGCGAATTCTTGTGCAATAGGGAGGAGTTTACCGTATTTGTCTATTATTTGTTCTTTGTCTAATTTGTATTTTTCTGCTAGGGCAAAGTCTTCATGAGAATGCCAAGGAGTTATCGTCATTACTCCGGTACCAAATTCCATGTCTATCACTTCGTCTTTTATGATTGTCGCTTCTATTGGGCCATTTATCCATTCTAGCGTTATCTTTTGGCCGTGTTGCCAATCTTTATATCTTTTATCCTCAGGATGCATTACTACGTATTTATCACCAAATTTTGTCTCTGGTCTTGCTGTGGCTATTTCAAAAGGACCATATTTGAAAGTATAAAATTTGCCCTTTTTTTCTTCGTAAATTGTTTCATCATCGGAGATAACTGTTTGGCCTTTTGGATCCCAATTTACTATTCTGTGTCCGCGATAAATCAAACCGTCGTCATACATTTTTTTAAATGCAGTTCGCACAGCTAAATTCCTTTTTTCATCTAAGGTGAAAGCTTCACGAGACCAGTCGAGAGAAGCACCCATTTTTTTGCATTGATTTACTATTGTGTCATGAGAGTCTTGTGCGAATTTTTCTACTCTTTTTAGAAATTCTTCGCGACCTAAATCATTTTTGCGAATACCTTCTTTTTCTAAAAGTTTTTCTACTTTTGATTGTGTTGCTATTGCGGCATGATCTGTTCCAGGTAGCCATAATGTATTTTTACCTTGCATTCTAGCATGACGAATCATGATGTCTTGTATCACCAACATCAGAGCGTGTCCTGTGTGTAGATTGCCTGTGACATTGGGTGGGGGAAGCACAATAGAAAAAGGTTCTGCATCAGGTTTGGTAATACCTTTTTCTATACAAATGTCAGGATTAAAAAAACCACTTTCTTCCCAAAGTTTGTATATTTTTTCTTCAGTTGTTTTTGGGTCATATGGCTTTAGCAGTTTCTCGTCCATATTTAAATAATATCATAATATTATTGTATTTTCTACTTCAAACGAAGATTGCCCTTGGCTTTGATACTAGATGTTTTTGGTGTTTTTCCATGCCTATCGGCAGGCAAGTTATTTTTTTTTATATATTGTAAATAGCCGGCGATGCCTATCATAATCGAATTGTCTCCAGTCAATTTCTTTTCTGGGAAAAGAAGGGCGACATCTTTGTTTATAGATTTTTTTATTTCCCTTTGTAAATGTTCATTACAAGAAACTCCTCCCGCGACTATCAGTGTTTTGGGTTTATATTTTTCTATAGCTTTTTTTGTTTTATGAGTTAATGTTTCTACAACGGCATTTTCAAATTCTAAAGCTATGGCTTGTTTTACTTTTTCATTTTGTAAGATGTTTTGATTTTCTTTTTTAAGATCACGAATTAAATAGAGCACAGCGGTCTTTAATCCTGAAAAAGAAAAATCAAAATTTTTACTATAAATCATAGGACGAGGCAAAGAAAAAGAAAAATAATTTTTACGGGGTGTCTCGCAGGCTGAAGAGCCGAGAGGCAGCGCTCCGCGAGCACGCGGAGACAGCGACCCCGCAGGAATTGATTTTTCTTTTTCTTTGCCTTCATTTTCTTTCCTTTCTTCTTCTGCTAATTTTGAAATTTGTGGACCGCCCGGGTATGTAAGTCCCATCATTCTCGCTACTTTGTCATAAGCTTCTCCAGCAGCATCATCCAATGTTTCTCCTATTATTTTATAATTCAACCAGTCTTTAGATAAGATTAATTCTGTATGTCCTCCAGATACGAGTAAGGATAAGACAGGGAAGTTTACTTTTGGTATTTTGAATGAACCTTCAGATTTACCAAAGACAGACATTATATGTCCTTCCATGTGATTTACGGGAATGATGGGTATTTTGTATTTTTCAGATAATTCTTTAGCGAAAACAATTCCCGTCCAAAGTGAAGGCTCTAGTCCTGGTCCATAAGTGACGGCTATTAAATCTATGGGTTTCTTTTTTTTATCTAATCTACTTTTCTCTAGTGCATCTTGTAAGAGTATTGGTAAATTTTTTATGTGTTCTCTTTTAGCGAGCATGGGGAAGACACCGCCATATTGTGCATGGATATTTATTTGGGAATTTGAAGTGTTAGCTAATATTTTAAAAGAAGCCTGTCTCGCTCTGCCAAGGCGGGCATTTTTTATAGCTCCCTTAGCTTCAAATATGGTTATGGCTGTGTCATCACAACTTGTTTCTATGCTAAGTATTTTCATCCCATTAGAAGTTATTCTCAATAATTAATGTTTATATCAATATTCGCCCGTTGGTGAACTTCTAACGGGACACGTGTGGGCGGCACAGGAATCGAACCTGTCGCCTTGTCTACGTCAAAGACACGCTCTACCAAATGAGCTAGCCGCCCTTAAGTTTTGATTATACAGCAATCTTTTCTAATATTTCAAGTTCTTCTTTGGAATTAGCCCCCAAAGCTTCATGTGGATCTATTTTTATGGTTTCTATGATATCTTCGTTTTTTGAAGCTATTTTGAAAAGGTCAGTAAGATAATATTCATTTTGAGCATTGTTGTTTTTTATTTTTTCTAAATTTTGCCAAAGCCATTTTGCGTCGAAAGCATAACATCCAGCATTTACTTCTTTTATTTCTTTTTCTTTATCGCTAGCGTCTTTGTTTTCTCTTATCCCTATCACTTCATTATTTTTTCTTAATATTCTTCCAAAATTAGAAAATGATTTTCTCCATTCTTTGAAATCGGGTAATTCTGTCGTTGTAAAAGTTATTTTACTTTTTGAAGTTAAATGTTTCTCCATTAAATTTTTTATAGTTTTAGGAGATATTAAAGGTTGATCTCCAGACAACACTACGACATGATCTGCTTTCTCACACATATTTTTTGCTGAGAATACAGCATGCCCAGTTCCTAATTGTTCTTCTTGTATTGCATAAAAACATGAATCTTTTAATTCAGACTTAACTAATTCTCGGCCGTGGCCTATTATTGCGATTGGCTTTTTGTGAAATGCTTTTTCGATGGAGGATAGAATGTGTTTTATCATTGGCTTCTTTTTAAATTCTATTAAAACCTTTGGTAGATCACTTTGCATTCTTTTTCCTTTTCCAGCAGCCAAAATCAATATTTCAAAATTATCTTTTTTCATGTAAGTCTGATTATATATCAAAAGGGGAGTTTTTTTTATTGACGTTGTATCTCTTATGTGGTATTCTCTTATTTGAAAAAGATCTTACAAAACTAAAATAAACAAATAAATAAAAGAGGTGGGTATGAGCAACTTAACTCCTTCTCAAGCTAATATTATTACTTATTTTGCAGCTTGTGTAATAGTGATATGCTGGATTTCTTATTATCTTATTATAAAAAGAAATAAGAGATTAGGATATGTAATTCAAAATGGTACTCTCAAATTAAGTAAAGCAGCGCATGTTTTTTTAACTATTGTCTTTTCTGTGGCGGTGGTTTTCTTAATTGGATTTTTAATATTGTTTAAAAGTTAATGGAGGTCTTGTGAACTTTAATTTATTACAGAATGCCTTGATCGTGTTGGTTTTACCTATTGCTGTTTTTTCAGTTTTATCTTGGTTTGTCTTAATTTTAGAAGATAAAGCAGGGTTGAGCTTAAGTATAAAAATGGCTAAGAGGATCGAAAGAACTTCAAAGATTTTATCTTTTTCTTTTGCAGCTGCTTTAATTTTTGTTCGTTTGTTTTTTAAGTAGAATTCGTAGAGAATCCTCTTTCCTTTTAGGAAAGGGGATTTAATTTTGGGTTTTTGATATAATTTAAATATGATAGAAAATTTCTTAAATAAAAAACCTGAGAATCAAATTAAAGAAAATAATGAAGAATTAGAATTGCATATAGAAATTGCCAAAGAAGGTGATTGGGAAGATTATAGACGAATCAGACTCGAAGCTATTGAAAAAGAACCCAATGCCTATCATGCCACAGAAGAAAGTAAAAAATTAGAATCTAATTATTCAGAAGAGAAATGGAAGAAAGATTTGACAGGGGATGATACTTTTGTAGCTCTTTCAAAAAATAAAGATGTCCCTGTCGGCATGGCTCATGCTTTGGTGAGAAGTGAAACTAAAGATGATTGGGCTGTGAGAAGTGTTTATTTAAATAAGAAATTTAGAGGCAGAGGGCATGGAGAAGAAATAATGAATTTTTTGTTGAATGAAATAAAGAGGAGGGGAGGTAAAAGGGTGACACTTAATGTCATAAATACCCAGAAAGAGGCTAAAATGCTTTATGAAAAGCTAGGGTTTGAATCCATAGAAGAATTTCCTGCTGAAGAAGAAAATGGAATTATTTTCCCCGGAGGCTTTTGGATGAAAAAAGAAATATAAAAAGAAAACCCCTTGCGAAACGGGGCTTCCGTTTAACAAGAGGCTAATTTAATCAAATGCCATTACAGTTTTTTGGAAATTATTTATTCTTTCTTTCCATAAAGAAAAGAATTTTTTTATTTTTGATTCTTTTACTTGTTCCTTTTCGTGAGAATCACTGGGGGGAATACTACCAGCTAGTATACTTAATTTTAATTCCTCAATATCTGCGATTCCTTCCCAAGAGGAGGTTTCCATTTTAAACAAGTATTTATCATCTTCATAAGAAAACCATGATAATACAGCAATTGCTTTTTTGAACTTATATACTCCGAGTTCTCGTTTTGTATTTTTTAATACTGGATAGAAATATTCGGTAGCTTTAACAAAGAAATTTTTAAGTTCTTCGTTATTTTTAATAAGATCAAAATCAATAGGCACCCTTACGTATGGTAGAGGCTCATTACCTACTGTGATTATTTCTAGTGTACCTAATTTTTGGTTACTGTTATTATTGAGGGCTTCTTCTTTTAAGTAAATGTACATATGCTTGCTATCCATCAGTCGATAGTAGAATTATTTCTACAATTCGCCTAGGTATAGACTCTCCGTAGAAGACTATATCATATTAAAATAGTTTTGTCAAACTTTGTGACCCTACAGAGAATCGAACTCTGATTACCGCCTTGAAAAGGCGATGTCCTAACCGTTAGACGATAGGGCCAATAATTATTTACTTTTCAAAATAAAATTTAACATACCTACTTGGCCTTTTTAAGAAAAGGCGATGTCCGCTGTGTTCTAACTTGGTTAGACGATAGGGCCAAATTGGATATCTTTATATTATATTATTTTTGAAAAAAGTGCAAAAAATGGTAAATTGAATGACATGGAGATGTGGCTATGAAATATGAACTGCTTCATATTTCATCTGATTCTGCTTTTGCAGAAATATCTAATATGCTTTAGCATAAAGATATAGGGAAGGGCCCGAGAGGGCACGAAGACACAACGACGAGTGCAACGAGGAGATGTGGCTGAGTGGTTGAAGGCACCGCTCTCGAAAAGCGGCATACCTGAAAAGGTATCGGAGGTTCAAATCCTCCCATCTCCGCAAAATAAAAAACCCGTATCGTATTATTTTGTACGTCGGGTTTTTTTGAATAAATTTTGGAAAATATGTAAATTCTTTCCACTTATTGATAATAGAAGAAAGAAAAAAAGTATAAAAGAAATATAAACATATTTATAGTAATAACAAAATAGTAAGATTATTATGATTATTACTATAACTGAAATAAGGCTTAGGATTTCTTTCTTAATTATTTTTTTCAAATGAACCCTCCTTTTTCTTGTTAAATTTTAAAGCTAATATCAGCATGAGAGATATCAACAATCCAAATGATAAATATCTGTTTGCTAAAATTAGATTTTGAAACCACTTTTCTATTATACAACCAGCAATCAGGTTTTCAACAAAAATTGAAAAGATAAAAGATAAAAAAATAATTTTTTTCATTTTGTACTCCATTCAATGTTTTTCCATATAAAAATAACATTTTTTATGATAAATGTCAAAAAAGAGGGGATTATATATTAAATATTATTTAGTATGAATATGAACGTAAATATCTTCCAAAGCTCTTACTGCATCGCCTGCGGCTATGTTGTTTTGATGATACAAGACATCAGTACAATCTCCAGCAGCCCAGATACCAGATACTTCTGTTTTTTGATCTAATGGATTTATTTTTATATGACCCATAGCATCCAAAGGAACTAAATCTTTAACGAAGCTAGTGTTTGGTATTTGTCCGATTTCAACGAATATTCCAGATACTTTCAATTCTTTTTCTTCATTGTTTATTTTATCTTTGTAAATCAAACCATCTACAAATTTATCTCCTTTGATTTCAGTGACTGCCACATTCTTTATTGCAGTTATTTTAGGATTTTTAAGAACTTTTTCTACTGTTATAGAGTCAGCTCTAAATACGTCGCTTCGGTGCAATATGGTGACAGATTTACAATAAGCAGCAAGTTGAGAAGCACTTTCAAAAGCAGAATTACCTCCACCAATGACAGCCACATCCATATCAGCAAATAAAGGCCCATCACAAGTAGCACAATAGGTGAGTCCTTTGTGTTCTAGTTTGTCTGCATTTAATGCATCCAATTTTCTTCTTCCACTTCCTGTTGTTACCAAAATAGTTTTAGTTAAAAATTCTTTTTCATCGTTTGTCTTTACGACGAATAATTCTTCTTTTTTGGATATGGAACTAACAATGTTGCCTTCTTTTACTTCTAAAGTAGAATTTGGATTTGTTTCATTTGTAGAATTTGCTAATACATGATTTTTAAGATTATTTGCTAAATCAGCTCCAGATATAGCAGTAGTACCTATCCAATTATAGATAGTTTCAGACACGACAGATTGGCCACCCCATTCTTTTATTATGAGTAAAGTTTTAAGTCTTTTTCTGGATGCATATACAGCAGCAGCAGCTCCTGCAGGCCCTCCACCTATTATTATTAAATCGTAATTCATTTTATTATTATAGCATAATAGCAAAATTCCCTAAAAGATTTTAGGGAATTTTGTGTAGTTATTAATTTTTCTTTCTTCTTAAGAATGCCGGTACGGCGCTCCAATCTTCAGTGTCATCATCTATTATTATTTCTTCTGCAGGCTCTGTCTTTTTTTCGATTTTTTTTAAGAATTCATTTCCATTGTTTGTATTAGAATTCAAATTTGAACTTTGGATTGTGTTGTGAATTTCTTTTACAGCTTTTGCAGCATTTTCTTCTTTTAATACTGTTTGATTTGTTGTAGGAGCACTACTAAAAAGATTCTTTACACGTGGCAATTCATTTGCGAAACTTGTAGCGATAACTGTCACTTTCAATTCTCCTTTTTTCAATTTTTCATCTCTGATAGTACCGAAGATCACTTTGGCATCTTTGTCGATAGATTCGGTGATTATTTTTGCAGCTTCTTGTATTTCATGTATTGTGATGTCGTCTCCTCCAGATATAGCAAACAAAACACCCTTTGCTCCATTGATAGAAACTTCTAATAGGGGAGAATTGATAGCTTGTAAGGCTGCTTTTGGCGCCCTGCCGTCTCCTGAAGCGAGTCCTATTCCCATGAGGGCACTTCCAGCATCACTCATAATAGCTCTTATATCAGCAAAGTCGACATTAATGACTCCAGGTGTGGTGATGAGATCTGAAATACCTTCGACAGCTTGACGTAGCACATCATCACAAGTAGCGAATGCATCTTTGAAATTTGTTGTCTTGTCTGCTAGTTGAATTAATTTATCATTTGGAATGATGATGATAGCGTCCACTTCTTTTGCTAAATCTTCAATTCCTTTTTCTGCGATTTTCATTCTGTGATTTCCTTCAAAGAAGAATGGTTTTGTGACGACGCCGACAGTGAGTATGCCTTGTTCTTTTGCTGCACGAGCGACAATAGGAGCAGCGCCTGTTCCTGTGCCTCCTCCCATTCCACAAGCTATGAATATCATGTCCGCACCTTTTATAGTATCTTGGATTTCTGATTTAGTTTCTTCAGCAGCTTTTTTACCAATTTCAGGATTCATCCCAGCTCCTAACCCTTTTGTTAAGTTTTTGCCGATATGTATTTTCTTTTCGGCTAGGGAATGATGAAGGTCTTGAGTATCAGTGTTCATACATATAAATGAGACACCTTTTACTTTGGAGTTAATCATGTGGTTTATGGCATTTTTGCCGGATCCACCGACTCCGATGACCATAATACGAGCAAAGCTTTCTATTTCCGGGTTTAATTTAGGCATATATTTTTAGGTTATTTATTGATAAATTTGTTAATTTTTATATATCTTATAATAGCAGAAAAAAAGGGGGACGCAACCCCCATTCTGTTCTTTAAGTTTATATTTAATTTATGGCATTAGTTGTTTGATATTTGATTTTAAAATGCCTTTTATGTTTTTTAAAATGTTTTGGAAAGATCCATCAGGATATGAATCATCATTTTCGTCTGGCATAATGAGCCCCAGTACTGTAAACCATGAAGGATCACGAAGTTTTGTTTTGGTGTTATTAAAAATTTCTGTTGAACCTATTTTTGAAGGTAGTCTTAATGCTTCTTTTGAAAAATTTTCTAATGAAGGAATATTTGCTCCGCCTCCGATGAAAACAATCCCAGCAGGGAGTAATTCATTTCTTTTTATTTTTTTCAAATGATTTTCTATCAATTCAAAAACATCAAACAACCTAGCTTCTATTATTTCATCCAATTTTTTCTTTGAATAATCTTCTCCTATGTTCCCAAGCTTAAATCTTTCAGCATTTTCTAATGAAATTTTCATACCTAATGCGATGTCATTTGTTATGTCACTGCCACCTATAGAAAATGTGTGCATAGATACCAAGGTTCCGTTTTCAAAGACTGACAAAGACACTGTCTCAGAGCCTATATCTACCAATGCACTACCCACTATCTTTTGTTTCTCAGAAAGGGCTATATTGCTTCCTGCCAAAGAAGATACGATGATATCTATGGGTTCTACTCCTGCCAATGTCACAACTTCTAATAAGTCTTCAAAATGTGAATTGGAGCAAGTTATGAATAATGCTTTGACTTCTAATTTTGTTCCACGCATTCCTTCAGGCCTTCCCAATATTTCTTTTCCATCTAGTTTGAAAGAGAGAGGAATAGATTTAATTATTTTTTTATTATTTAAATTTAAATTATCTTCGCAATCTTGAAGAGCTTTGTTGATATCTAGATTTGTGACTTCTCCATCTGCTTTAGATACGATGCCGACTCCGCTTACAGTGTCTCCGCGTAAAGTCACTCCGCCGATCGATACAAAAGCGCGTCTGATTTTTATACCAGAACTTTTTTCTGCTAGAGAGATAGCATTTTTAAGCGAGCTCACAGCTTCATGAACATTTATTACATATCCATGTCGCATTCCTTTTGATTCACTTTCACCAACACCAATAACCTTAGGATTTTTTTCTCCTTTTAGAAATTCTCCCACCACGACTCTTGTCGTCGTGGATCCTATATCTATTCCTATAGAAATATTTCTTATCATATTTTTCTTCCTCTGCTTCCATTCTACTACTATGTTGCATTCCTTTCAAATGCAGCATACCGTGGATAACTAAAAATCCCAATAATTGAGAGAAATTTCTTTCAAATTTTTTTGTTTCTGTTTTTATTAATGATGGACATAAAAGTATTTCTCCGGAGTTTTTTGATAGAGGAAATGACAATATATTTGTTGCTTTGTCTTTCTGTCTATAAGCCTTATTTATTTCTCTCATCTTTTCTTTCGAAACATAAGCCATAGAAAGGGAATAATTTTCTCCCAAAATATCATTTTTAATAACAACAAGAGGCAAACTTGGTAGTTTGCCTCTTGTTTTGTTTATTAAAGAAAATCTATCTTCCATAATATAACTTTATTTTACTTTACCGAGTTTACGTAATTTTTCAGTTTCTTTTCTTCTTTCTAGGTGTTTCAAAGTAGCTTTTTTGACTTTGAGTTTTGATTCTTTCCTTTTGTTATATCTTGAACCTTTAACCTTTTGAATTATGTTAGATTCTTGAATTCTACGAGAAAAACGGCGCAATATGCTTGCGTTGTTTTCATTGTTATTTTTGCTAACCTCTATTACTGTTTTTGCCATATAGGATAGATTATCATAGTTTTTTAAAAAACGCAAAATCAAATAAAATAAAAACAAAAACAAATTAGCTACTTTCTTACAACTCGCATATCAACCTGGGAAAAATAAACCATTTTATAGAAGCGTATGTTGAAGAAAGTACTAATTTATTTTTGTTTTTAGCTAGACTTTTTTGTAAAAAAAAGCTAAGATTCAATTATGCAACAAAGAGGAGATTATATAACAGAAGAAAAGAAAAAAGCTTTAGAAGCTGAATTAAAAGATCTAGAAGGACCAAAAAGAAAAGAAATTTTGGAGAATTTGGAGTATGCTAAATCATTGGGTGATTTGTCTGAAAATGCTGAATATCATCAGACTCGCGAAGATCAAGGTAAGTTGGAAGAGCGTATTAAAAAAATACAACAAATTTTGCAATCTTCAGAAGTTGTTAAAGGTGGTGGAGGAGATACGATAGAGATTGGTTCTAAGGTTGTAGTTTGTAAAGTTGGAGAGAGTACAGAAAAGACTTATCAGATAGTTGGCTCTGAAGAAGCAGACATGGCACAGGGTAAGATATCAAACAGATCTCCTTTTGGAGAAGCTCTTTTTGGTAAAAAGAAAGGAGATGAGATTTCTTTCAATGCTCCAAACGGCGTCATCAATTACAAAATAATAAATGTATTCTAAATTATACAAATGTCTTCACTAGAAGAAATAAGAGATACTAAAATAAAAAAACTTCAACTTTTAAAAGAGAAAGGAGTAGACCCGTATCCAGCTAAATCAAAAAGAGAAATATTTCTAAAAGAAGCTGTAGATAATTTTGATGATTTAGAAAAAAATGCAGATGAGAAATGGGTAGCAGGTAGGATAATGTCTGTTAGAGGGCAAGGCGCTATAGTGTTTTTGACTCTTAATGATGGCACTGCTTTATTTCAAGCTTTATTAAAAAAAGATATTGTTGGAGAAGACAAATTATCTTTCTTTAGTGAAGTTGTAGATATTGGAGATTTTATAGAAGTAAAAGGTAAATTTTTCAAAACAAATAGAGGAGAGAAAACGATAGAAGTGAAAGATTGGAATATGCTTTCAAAAAGTTTGCGTCCTTTGCCAGAAAAATGGCACGGCTTGCAAGATGAAGAGGAGAGATTGAGAAGAAGATATTTAGATATATTGATGGATCAAGAAGTAAAAGATCTTTTTATAAAAAAAGCAAAGTTTTGGAATACTATTCGTGAATATCTAATTTCAAAAGATTTCCTGGAAGTTGAAACTCCTGTCATAGAAAATACTACAGGCGGTGCAGAAGCTCGTCCTTTTGTTACTCATCACAATGCATTGGACATAGATGTATATTTGAGAATATCGGCAGGGGAATTGTGGCAAAAGAAACTCTTGGTGGCTAGTTATCCTAGAACATTTGAAATAGGGCGTATTTTTAGAAATGAAGGAATGTCTAGTGAACACCTTCAAGATTATACTCAACTTGAGTATTATATGGCATATTCAAATTATGAAGAGGGTATGCAGATGACAAAAGAGCTTTATAGATTGATAGCTGAGAAAGTTTTTGGTACTACTAAATTTTCAATAAAAGGTTTTGAAATTGATTTAAATAAAGAATGGGCAATTTATGATTTTAGTAAAATTATAGAAGATAAATTTGGTTTTAATCCAGGAAATGGTATTTATCAAAAAACAGGTAAGGCGATCACAGAGAAAGAATTAGAACAAATATGCAAAGAAGCTCGTGTCGAATATGAACGCAATGAATACAGTATATCGAGTGTTGCAGATACACTTTGGAAAAGTATTAGAAAAGAATATGCAGGTCCAGGATTTCTGATAGGTGTTCCTGTGTCTATGGAACCTTTAGCAAAAAAGAATTTTAATAATCCAAGTGTTGTTGAAAGATTCCAAGTTATTTTAGCTGGTAGTGAGATGGGTAAAGGTTTTAGTGAATTGAATGATCCCTTAGACCAAAGAGAAAGATTTGAAAGACAACAAGCTTTGCGTGACAAAGGGGATGAAGAAGCACAAATGGCAGATATGGAATTTGTCGAAGCTTTAGAGTATGGAATGCCTCCAGCTTTTGGTTTTGGACTTTCAGAAAGATTGTTTAGCTTCTTAGTAGACAAGCCAGTACGCGAGACTCAACTTTTTCCTTTAATGAAACCTAGAAATTAAAAAATCTTGCCCGCCTAATTACTTTCAGCGAACAAGATTTGTAGTTTGACCTTGACTTGATTAGCTCAAGGTTATAGGAGTCATGGGTCTCCAAAAAAATACTTTATTTAGAAAAAATGGCACCTTAGTTTTAAGGCGGTGATTGTCGATTGGCAATCCACATTCATCACATAGCAGAATGTGTGAATTCTCTTCATTTTCTCCTAGTGTAGGGTATAAAACTCCGATGTAAGAAAAATTATTTTTCTTACATGTACAGGCGTGTTCTTTTAGGCCATTATCAGAAAACACGAATAATTTGATTTTCGTATTTTTGGGTGGTGGTTCTTCAAAACTATGAGTATTACTATCGAGTGTCATATAAACCCCTCAAGTTATTTTATTTTAGTTTTCTTTGTACTAATTTATATATAATTTACCAAAATAAGGACATTTAAGTCAAACATAATATGTGCAAAATAAAAACCACGTCACTCCTAAGAGTTCCGTGGTTAAAACTGTTCTCATTAAAACAACATCCCAGACTGAGTCCGTTAATCTGACCTTCTATCCGTTGATCTAACTTCCTATAAGTCAGAAAAGAAAACAAAAAGCAAAGAACAATTTTTATGGGTGCATGCATGCGATTCAACTATAATTCTCCCTATTGAGGATAATATAAATTGAAAATAACCCTTATTTAGAATCATAAATTATTCTTTCAATAAGTCAAGGTTTTTAGCTTTTTGAGTTATCCACATATATTGTTTTGCGTTGTGGGGGAGAGTGGTTTACAATATATATCAAGTGGGAAAAGGTGGGAAATTTGGGGGAATATAATTTTATGCTTATAGGCGAATACATACATACAATAGATGAGAAAAATAGAGTTTCTTTGCCTGTAAAATTTCGAAAGGAACTTGGCAAGAAAATTATTATTACTCCAGGGCTTGATCAATGTCTGTTTATTTTTACGAGTGAAGAATGGAAAAAAGTTTCTAAGAGACTTTCAGATTCTGATTCCGATCTTTCATTCTTGAAGGCTGACAAGAGAAGTTTTAACAGATTTATGTTTGGACGAGCAGCAGAAGTTGAAGTAGATAGTATAGGAAGAATTTTGATTCCAGATTTTTTGAAAGAAAGAATCAAGTTAGAGGGGAAAGCTGCGATCATTGGAGTAGAAGACAGAGTTGAGATCTGGAATGACAAAACATGGATGCAATATAGAGATGTAGTAGAGAAGCAAGCTGATCAACTAGCAGAAAAATTAAGCAAGAAAGAAGATGATTAACAAGAATACAGAGAGTGTACATAAGACAGTTCTTTTAAAAGAAACAATAGAAGGTTTGAATTTAAACAAAGATCAATCTTTGGTCATCGATGCCACGTTTGGTGGAGGTGGTCATAGTAAAGAAATTTTAGAAGAGTACAAGAATGCAAAAATAATTGCATTTGATCAAGACAAAGGAGCTTGGGACAGAGCCAAAGATAAATTTAAAGGTTTAGAAAAAAGAATTACTTTTTTAAATCTAAATTTTAGAGAGATAAATAGTAAAGAAAAAGTTGATGGAATTATTTTTGATTTAGGTTTAAGTTCAGATCAATTAGAAAATTCCGGACGAGGATTTTCTTTCATGAAAGATGAACCGTTGCTAATGACGATGAAAGAAAATCCTCTTCCAGAAGACCTGACAGCCATGGACATAGTAAATAATTGGGGAGAAGAAAATTTGGCAGATATTATTTATGGTTATGGCGAAGAAAGATTTTCTAGAAGAATAGCTAAAGCGATAGTCGAGTTTAGAAAGAACGAAGAGATAAATTCAACTTTTACTTTAGTAAAAATTATCGAAAATAGTGTTCCAGGGGCTTATAAAAAAGGAAGAATACATTGTGCCACGAAGACCTTTCAAGCCCTTAGAATAGCCGTTAACGATGAATTAGGGGCATTAGAAGAAGGTTTAAACAAAGGTTTTGAAGTTTTAAAGAATGGAGGCAGAATGTCAGTGATTTCTTTTCATAGTTTGGAAGACAGGGTAGTGAAAAGATTCTTTAAAAAATTAGAAAAAGATAAAAAAGCCATATTAGTAAATAAAAAGATTATCACAGCGACAAATGAAGAAATAAAAAATAACCCAAGATCAAGAAGTGCAAAATTAAGAATTTTAGAAAAAATATAATGAAACAAGCAAGTTTAAAATTAAAAAATTATGCCAGTAATGTAAATATCATAGATAATGGTAATTTACAAAGAAGAATTTTAAACATGATGCTTTTTGTATTAGGAGGTTTGGCTTTGTTTTATGTTTTTCTCTTGGGCAATATGGTTTTCAATATAGTAGAAAGAAAAGCTTTAGAAGTGCATGCACTTAATTTACAAAATGAAGTTGGCAATCTTGAATTAGAATATTTATCAAAAACAGAAAAAATAGATTTAGATTTAGCTTATTCTTTAGGATTTAAAGAAATAAAGACAAAATTTGCAACGAGAAAAGCTCTTGGAAGTATAAAAGTAGCTAAAAATGAAATATAGTTCTCTTTTAAGAACCAGAATCATATTTTTTTGTATTTCAGCTTTTGCCTTTATTTTAATAGGTAAACTTTTTTTAGTACAGGTAGTACATAGTGAATCATACAAAGAAAGAGCTGATAGGCAATACTCAACCCCTTCATCAAATATTTTTGAAAGAGGGTCTATTTATTTTTCTAGAAAAGATAATCAATTAGTCTCTGCTGCTATGCAAATAGCAGGATTTAAAATAGCTATCAACCCTATAAAAATTATTGATAAAGAAAAAGTTTATACAGATTTATCAAATATTGTAGTTATAGATCATGATGATTTTATTTTAAAAGCAAATAAACAAAATGATCCTTATGAGGAGATAGCGACTCATCTTTCAAAAGAAGAAGCAGATAAAGTATCAGCTTTAAAAATTCCAGGAGTTTCAGTTTATAAAGAAAAATGGCGTTTTTATCCAGGTTCAAATATGGCATCTCAGTCTTTAGGTTTTGTGGCATATAAGGGTGATGATTTATCTGGCCGTTATGGGTTAGAGAGACAATATGACAATGTGCTTTCTAAAGATAAAGATAATCCCTATGTAAATTTCTTTGCAGAAGTTTTTTCTAATATCAATGATTCTTTATTTAATAGTGAAGCAAAAGAGGGAGATGTAGTGACGACGATAGAGCCATCTGTGCAAAGTTTCTTAGAAAAAACTCTAGGAGAGCTTAGGAATAAATATCAAATCGATTCTATCGGCGGGATAATTATGAATCCTACAGATGGTTCCATCTATGCCTTGAGCACTAAGCCAGATTTTGATTTGAATAATTTTTCTAAAGTTAAAACAACTTCTACTTTTTCAAATCCATTAGTAGAAAATGTTTTAGAGTTTGGTTCTGTGGTCAAGCCTCTCGTCGTCGCTAGTGGGCTCGATGCAGGAGTCATCACAGCTAATACAAAATATGAAGACAAAGGTTCTGTTGTCGTAGAAGATAAAGAAATATTTAATTTCGATAAGAAAGCTCGAGGCGTAGTGACTATGCAAGAAGTGTTGAATCAATCTTTGAACACAGGGATGGTTTTTATCTATAAAAAATTAGGCAAAGAAAGAATGCGAGATTATATGCTTTCATATGGAATTAAAGAAAAGACAGGCATTGATTTACCAAATGAGACATCGGGCTTGGTATCAAATATTATTACAAGTCCTAGAGATTTAGAATATGCAAATGCCGCCTTTGGACAAGGTATAGCTTTGACACCCGTAGAGATGGTGAGAGCCTTAGCCTCACTTGCTAATAAAGGCAATCTGGTAGTTCCTCATGTTGTAGATAAAATAAAATACAATGACGGTACAGAGAAAAAAATGATATATGAGAGTAAACGTGCTAAAATATCAGAAGCTTCTGCTGAAGAAACGACGCGAATGCTTGTGAATGTTATGGATAAAGGTTTGGGCGGAAGCAATGGAAAGTTAGACAATTATAGCGTCGCTGTGAAGACAGGGACGGCCCAAGTGGCGAATAGTGAGGGAGGTGGGTATTATGAAGATAGGCATACACATTCTTTCTTTGGGTATTTCCCAGCTTACGATCCTAAATTTATTGTTTTTCTTTATGCGATAAATCCAAAAGGTACACAATATGCTGTGCAAACTTGGAAAGATCCTTTTGTGAGTATTGCGAAATTTTTAGTAAATTATTATGAAGTAGCCCCAGATAGATAAATATGAAAGAAACTTTAAAAAAAATCATTACATATATTTTACGAATAGAGTCTCGTTTAGTTCTTTGGAGATATAAACCTAAAGTAGTAGCTATTACGGGTTCTGTAGGCAAAACTTCCACTAAAGATGCTGTTTTTGCTGTTATATCTGAAATATCTTATGTTCGTAAAAGTGAAAAGAGTTACAACAGTGAGATAGGCTTACCACTTACTATTTTGGGATGTCCAAATGGTTGGAGTAATCCTTATATATGGTTTTTGAATATATTGAAAGGTTTATGGTTATTTTTATATCCTCATAAATATCCTAAATGGCTTGTGCTTGAAGTAGGCATAGGAAAAGCAGGAGATATGAAACGCACAGCATCTTGGTTGAAAAGTGATGTTGTCATCATCACTGCTATAGGAGAAACTCCATCTCATATAGAATTTTTTGATTCTCATAAACATTTAGTAGAAGAAAAAAGTCAGCTTATAAAAACTTTAAAAAAGAATGGCCTTTTGATTTTAAATAATGATGACGATCATGTGATGAGCATGAAAACAAAAACTAAAAATATCACCGTGACTTATGGTTTCCAAGAAGGAGCAGACTTGCGAGGTTCTTCAGATAGCATTTTTTATAACGACAGGGGAGTTCCAGAAGGTTTAATATTTAGAGTAGATGGAGCGGGTAGTAGTTTGCCTGTAGTTATAGAAGGAGTTTTTGGTAGGAATCACATTTATGCTTCTCTCGGAGCTTTGGCTCTCGCTTCAGGTCTTAAATTAAATATGCTCGATGCTATTCATAAATTAAAAAATTATAATGTTCCTCCAGGACGTATGCGCTTATTGAAAGGGATAAAAGATTCTTTTATTATTGATGACACTTACAATTCTTCTCCTTTTGCTTGTGAATCTGCATTGAAGACTTTAGGTGAAGTTAAATTAGTGGGGAGAAAGATTGCAGTTTTGGGAGATATGTTGGAGCTCGGTAAACATACAGAAGAAGCTCACAAAAATATTGGTAAATTTGTAAAAGAAAATGCTAATGTTCTTATTGTCGTCGGTCCTAGATCTCAAAAGATAAAAGAAGGAGCCATAGAAGCTGGCATGGATATGGAAAGTGTTTTTGATTTTTCTAGTTCACGTAATGCGGGAGAATTTCTTGATGATTTTATTAAAAAAGATGATTTGATTTTGGTTAAAGGTTCGCAGGGGATGAGAATGGAGCACACAGTGGAAGCTATTTTAGAAGATAAAAAAAATAAAAAAGAATTACTCGTTCGTCAGGATGATGAGTGGAAAAATAAAATATAAAAGAAAAAAGCAGGGGAGACAACTCCTCTGCTTTTCGTTTTAAACTTCTCTGAAAGTTTTCTCAATTTTTTCGTAATATCTTTTTGTTCTTTCATTTTTTCTTTTTTCAATAAAAAGAATTAAAAAAATGAATGGTATTCCAAGAAATAAATAGACAGCGTATTCTTGGTTTTCATTTTTCGTTACTAATTTTGTTGCAATAACGAAGATGATGATTGGCGCAATATATAAAATCAGGATACCAATTAGATTTTTAATCTTACTTTTTTTCATATAAAGTACCTTTGGCTGGTTCTATATAAGCATAGCATATTTAAAGCCACTTGTCAAGTTAAATTAAATATGCTATAAATAAAGAAGATAAACAAAGGAGATTATATGGATTTTGCTCTTGCCGTGTGCTATAGCTTTACAATTGTAGAGATTATAGCGATTTTCTATGGTTTTCTTTTAAAAGCTTTTTATTTTTTCAGAAAACATAGAAAATATGATTTTAAAAAATATTTTCTTAAAAGTTTAAAATATTGGTTTATTGCTTGTATTTTTGTTTTGGTGATGAATCAAATTTTTAAATGGTATGGATATTAGCACTTGTGAATGCAAATTTACAGGTGCTTTTTTAATTTAGAATTATATTAAATAAGAATCCTGTAAACATTATTCCTGCACTCACTATGCTTGCGAATATTATAATGAGTTTAGTTTTCATTACTCTTTTTAAAATCATAAATTCTGGGAAAGAAAGAGCCGTCACAGACATCATGAAAGAAAGAGTGGTGCCCATAGATACTCCTTTTTCTGTCAAAACAGAGACAAGCGGTATGACACCTGCTGTATTCGAATATAAAGGTATACCGATAAGTACAGCGAGTGGTACGGCATACCATTTGTCACTTCCTGCATATTGAGCTAGAAAATCAGTCGGAACATAGCCATGTATAAAAGCACCGATTCCAATACCGATCAAAATATAAATCCAAACTTTTTTTAATATATCTAAAGTATAATCTTTGGCATAAATTATTCTTTCTTTTCTTGTCATTGTTGGTAATTCAATATTTCCATTTATAGTATTTTGATATACAAATGGTTCGACTAAATTTTCTATTTTCATTTTACCGATAATTATTCCTGAAAGAATAGAAATGATGAGCCCGCTTATTATATACAAGAGAGCTATCTTCCAGCCGAAAAGTCCCAAGAGTAGTATGAGGGCTACTTCGTTTATCATGGGTGACGCTATCAAGAAAGAAAAAGTTGTCCCTAAAGGGACTCCAGCTTGAACAAATCCTAAAAATAAAGGTATGGCAGAACAAGAACAAAAAGGTGTGATTATTCCAAAGAGGGAAGCTAAAACGTTTCCAGTATATTTATTTTTATGAGAAAGAATATTTCTAATTTTTTCTGGTGGTAAGTATGAGCGTATTATAGAAACGATGAAGATTATTACACTGAGTAAAATTAATATTTTAAAGGTGTCGTATATAAAAAAGTTAATTGCATTACCGAATGTTGATTTAGGAATAATATTTAAAATATTATAAGTAATATAATCAGCAAATAATTGTAAAGGATAAAAAATATTCATTTAAGAATTATCTTTAATTATATTTTTAATTTTTTCTATATCAGAGGTTGAGCCTATCAAAACTGGTTTGCCATTGATAGCCAACACAGGGCTCTGCATCAATCCCATAGCAACTATCTTTTGAATGTCTGTTATATATTCTACTTTTATATTTAGATTTAATTCACTGACAGCTTTTTCTGTCAGTTCAAATAAATTTTTACAAGTTTTGCACCCCGAACCAAGCACTTGAATATTCATTTTTAGAGTATAACAGATTAAAAAATAAATTATAATAGATATAGTGTGTGCTATGCACGCAATATTTATGTGGTCACAAATCACTAAGTATGGTTTTTCGCTATGCTCAAATTTTACATAATAAAAAAGCAAGAACAACTTTTGCTGTTTTATTGATTTTTGACATTATTTATAGTCTGATGTAATATCCCAATTAGATAGAAATAAAAAGAGGTACATATGATTTTAAGTGATCAACGACTTCAAGAGTTGAAAAGCATAATAGGTATGGAAGCTAACTGTTTAGTTGGTTATATACCTACTCCAGAGGCATTAAAAGAATATTTCAACTGGATTTCAAAAAATCACAAAATTCCTCTTGAAGAAATTCAAGAGTTTGTGAGAGTTAAATACGAAGAATCTTTTACAAAGATTCTTCGTAATCTTAGTAATTAGATAAAAAAGGATTCTTTCTTTAAAGAATCCTTTTTAAAATAATGTGGTTTACGATAATTATGCCTGTGGCTTCACAAAAGTAAAAAGGGCTGGAGCAGTCCAGTCCTTTTTAAGCTTTTGTGACCCTAATTGTACGAGATTGGAACCACATTTCCAATCAAATAAAGGTTTCTATGTCTCTGAGCTAGGTTTTTTGTGGTGTTTAATTGATTCTTCTTCTATAAAAAACAAATTCCTGTGCGGTCTCGAACAGGCTACATAGAGTTTATTTTTTGTACCAGAAACTAACTTGCTAAGTTTTTTATCTTTGAAATGTTTCATTGTAGTTTTATTAAGTACTACACAAACATCCTCAAATTTATTTTCTCCCTTAGAATCTCCCCAATTTCTTGAGAGGCATTTATATTTACTACTTTCTCTATAAAATAATTTGACAACATTATTGTTACTAAAAATTTCCTCAATTATTTTTGGATCAGAAATAAATTCAACAGTAGACATATTGTTTTTGTGTGAGTATATTTCTATCTTAAGATTTTCAGTAATAAAATTGCAGATTGTAGGAGTACATCTCCAGCTTTTATTTAAATGTTCCGTGTCTGGTTTTATACCAAGTTGTTCGAAGTTTTTAATATATTCTTTATAGTCATTATGTAAATCATTATTTGTCGTACCATCTCTACTAGTATCGAAGGTGTGTTGGTAGAAATCACCAACCAGTTTTATTTCAAGCTTTGCCCTTACAAGACTTTTTAGTAAATCGAAGTCATGTCCAGCAAAATCTTGAATTTCATCAATATATAAACAGTCATAGTATTTTTCTAATCTTTCGTTTATGTCATCCAATACATTTAATTCTTGTAATAGTTTGGCAATTCTATTGTGATACAATCTTCTTCCTTCTGTTAGATAAAAAGAAAGATCACTCCTCTTTTTTTTGAGAGTATATTCGGGTGGAAAATCCCAAAATATACCTTTGACTTTTAACTTATATGATAAAAACGGTTTAAAACAAAAGCCATATAAAAATGGAAAATATGAGTATAATTGTATATTATCTGGGAAATATCCAAATTTTTCTATAATACCATCTCTTAAGTTTTTAGTATTACTTTTAGTGTAAGTAATTAGCAAAAATCTCTTTTCTAAATTTAAATTATCTATTATTAGGCTAGTCTTACCAGAACCAGCAACCGCTAAGATTATTTTTTTATCCATTGAATTGCGTCCACAATATATTGTGGGGGTTTTATTTCAGTTGATTTTTTTTCAAGCAACTCGAAAGCACAATTTGTTTTATTGGAAAGCATATAATCTTGTACTGTCAGGGTTCTTCTGCCTGCTTTAAATAATTCGTCGCAAATTTTTGAATTATTTTGGTACATTGAAATTTCAAAAGTTGGTATTTTATCATCGGTTTCAGAAAATATTCCCATATTTGAGTCTTTATAGCTCGAATACCTATCAACACAATTTTCTTTATAGTTTCCGTCGTTGTCTGTTACCACAGCTGTTTTTATTTTTAATTCTTTTGCAATATTAAAATAATGCTTGAAGCTTGTACCTCCCACTGAAATCACATGTATGTCAGAATTTTCAAGCTTATTGGAGGTTACGTTTGTGTAAAAAGATTCCATTAACATAAACTCGGAATCACCTTCTACGAGAATCACTTTTTTGGAAAATATAAATTCAAGAACATTATTGTCAGGTGCTTTCATAAAAAATTTTGCCGTATCTTTTGGTAGTTGATCAAGTAGGATGGGAAGGGTACTATTACTATTCAGCAAAATTGATTTTCTTAGATCAAGTCTTGAGCTGATTAAATTGCTATGCGTGGTAATAAATAATTGTTTATTTTCTGATTTGTTTATTGTATCAATTAATTTTTTCATATTGATATGACTTAGGTGATTTTCAGGTTCTTCAATTAGAATAACGTCAAGTTCTTTTTGATTTTTTTGAAGTGCAAACTCTGTTTTTATAAAACATTGTCTTCCTTTCCCTCGATTTACCAAATCGATGTCTCCTTCTTTTATTGTTAGATCAGTTTCCAAATTTGCCCTTGAGTTGTTTCTAATAGAGAAAGAATATTCATCAGAACTTACTCTTGAATTAAGGTCACCCAATACACTATCTTTAAAATTCTCCTTGTGTTTCCTGTATTCATTTTGATGCCTATTTTTTTCTGAGTCGTTAATAATAGTATTATTATAAAGAGTTTTGATGTAAGATTTCGTTGCATATTCATTATCAATTTCTGTGTTGTCTAAAAAAAGGTGTCTCATGTATTTTCTATAACTAGTGTAACTACTACCCTCGAAAGTTTTGAATGTTATTGAGTAAAACTCAAACGGGAAGTTGCTTTCTTTTTGTTGTAGAATATCTTTGATTTCTTTACTCAGATCATCCCTAGGTTCACATCTAAGCGCTAATCCGTGTGTTTTAACCTCATCTGAATTATTTTTGCCATCTAGATCTTTATTTGTTTGGTCATTGAAATATAATTCAATATAAAGAATTGGAAGGTCTTCATATTTTTTATTTGAAGCTAAAAAATTTTGTATTACTTCACTATTAAACATATTGTCCAAACCACAGCTTTCTACTTTACTTCTACTTCCACTTAATACAAGATCTATAGCAGACAAAATTGTACTTTTTCCTGCTTCGTTATCTCCAATTAATAGGTTAATTGAATCATTAAACTTAACCTCGAATTCTTTGAATCGTTTAAAATTCTTTATTTTAATTTTCTCAATTATCTTCCTAGTCATAAGAATAATATAGCTCTTTTGGTTCCAAATTACTAATGGTATTGACGCTATGAAATAGTTTAATGTCTAACCTATCTTTTGAATTGACTTTTGTCAAAAAAAAGGAGAAAGAGTTTAAATTTTTATAATCCCTAAAAGGATTTTGACTATCTGTTTAATTTCATGATAGTACCTATTTATTTTTATATTTAAAGGATGTGTATTTTGAGTGCCAATCACTTTAATATTATAAACTCTCTCAAAAATTTTTTTAGAAAGAAGTCTGACTCGCAAAACATGAAAATCGGAAGTTACCAAAATAATTTTTTGGATTTCCAGTGTATCAATTAACTTTTTTGAAAACTTAAGGTCTTCTATTGTATTTTTACTTTCAATTATTTGTAGAATTTCTGATTCAGGTATTCTTTCTGATAATAAATATCGTTTTATATAAAAAGAATGTGGTTTGTTCGTTGTATTAAAATGAGCACCATATCCTCCGGTTGGAAGTAATTTATAGTTTTTATATTTATTAAATATCTCAATAGCTTTTTCAATTCTCTTTTTTGCGTTAGTAGTCAAATTTCCATTGTCGTCATTTCTTGATCCAAGAATTATTATTACTCCTTCAGTTTTCATAAGTAAATTATAGCAGGTATAAGGTGTGCTACGCACGCAATATTTATGTGGTCACAAATCACTAAGTATGATTTTTCGTTATGCTCAAATTCTACGTAGGTGTTTGCCGACCCCGGCTCGGCTATTTTAGTACTCAAAAATTATGCCTGTGCCTTCACAAAAGCAAAAAGGGCTGGAGCAGTCCAGTCCATTTTAAGCTTTTGTGACCCTACAGAGAATCGAACTCTGATTTTATCCTTGAGAAGGATACGTCCTAACCGTTAGACGATAGGGCCATTTAAAAAATATAGCATATTTTTTGATAAATAAAAAAATAGGCGCACTTTGTTGGTGCGCCTCATAGTATTAATATACATACTATGCAATAAAAGTTTTTGACATAAAACTTATTCTTTGGTTAGAAGAAAATAAAGTGCTTTGTTTTTTCTTTTTATTCTCAAGCAGATTAATTGTAATTCTGCATTAAATTGTTGAATCGCGTCATTAAAACGTTTTTCAGTAAAAATTCTTTGACTCTTTATCATTAAATTATGCTCCATTTCTTGTGAAAGAATTTTGTTGAAATTAGTTTTGCTAATTAAATATGAGAATATTTAGGATGAGTGGTGGGACGTATTTTGTTGGAACCATCTAGGATTTTCTTAGCTTCAGCCGTTAATTCTTTTACTTCAGTAGTTTTTTGTACTACTGAACCAGAAGGTGCTGATACTACATTTTTTCTGAAGCTAGAAGGGAATGTCCTTTTCATCTTGATCTCCACAATTAAATTTTAATTTAATTAGTTAGCAGATTCAATGAACAATATATTTTTGAATCTGTCAATATTATACCTTATTTGATATATAGATGTCAAGTAGATGTGGAAAACTATAAAATGTTAAGAAGAAGAATAGCAAGATACAACAACATAAATGTTATTGGGATGAATCTTTCTGTGTGTGAAAGGGGATGATATTTTTTAGGATTTTTACCTCTGCCTAATATATGCCATTCAGTTTCAAATAAAGTGATAGGTAATTTTTGTTCTATTGTATGAATGACTTTAAATTTTGCTCTATTTAATTGGCTATAAGAATTTATTATTCTGTACCAACAATAACCGATGCTTATGCCGACAAAGGGGACAAGCATGAAAATAATATTTGCATTAGGAATACTTTTTGTTTCTACATAACCCAATATACCGATGATGGCTGCATTTAATCCGAGAAAGAATTCGTTTGATTTTTGACGTCTTTCATTTGTGCTATTGAAGACGTGGAGATAGATACGATATTGTTCTAGACAATAATCAACATAAGGATCTTTGCTATCCTTTATTTTGTCATTATTTCTAGTAAACAATAAATTGTCGATATCTGTAGGTGGCATATGCTAAGTATAGCATACTTAAGCATCTATGTCAAGTATAAAAAAATATTAAATATAAAGTTTTTAAGGGGTTTGGCGAGTGTCGACGAGCCAACTTCAGGACTTTTTTAAGCTTCAAAAAATCCGTACCGGCAAAAATTTTGATATTTAATATTTTTTAATCTTCTAGTTTAGGTTTTTCTAAAGAAAGTGTAGAAAGTTCTGGCGAAGTGCCAGCGATACGAAGAACATCTTTATCTATCTTTTTCAATTCTTTATTTGAAGCATTGTAATGATTTACAACGGTACCTAATGCATTGCCGAGCTTGTCGTGATATTCATCAAAAGATTTTAGATGTTTACCTAAATCTTCAACTTTTTTGATTATTTCTTTTGCTGATTCTTCTATTTTAAGAGCCTTCAATCCTTGTAAGACTGTTTGTAAGTATGCGAGAAAAGAAGTCGGAGATGTGATGATAACTTTGTATTTTCCTGCAGCTCTCTGAATCAGATTTTCTCCATCTTCTAGAGCGCCGACTTTGTTTGTGAGGAGATCATAATAAATAGCTTCATGTGGAATAAACATGAATGCGAAATCAGTAGTGCCTTTGCTTGGTTGGATGTATTTTGAAGTTTCCGTGATTCTATTTTTCAAATCATTTACGAAAATTGTTTCTAATTTTTTCTTTTCGGCAGTATTTTGTTCTTCTACCATTTTATTATAATTTTCTAAAGAGAATTTTGAATCTACGGGGATTATTTTATCTTTCACAAATACCACAGCATCAACGATGGTGCCATCAGGAAATGGATATTGCATTTGATAGCTTCCAGGAGGAAGGACATTTTTCAAAACTGTTTCTAAATAATATTCTCCCAAAATACCGCGTTGTTTGGGATTTTTTAAAACATCTTGAAGATTTTGTAATTGATCGGCAAAAGAGATGACTTGTTTGTTTGTCTCGTCTAGCCTCGTGAGTCTTTCTGTGACGTCACGGATTATTTCATTTGATTGAGAAGAATGAAATTTTAAACTTTCTTGTACTTGTTTGTGTGATTCTCCAAGCTTGTTGTCTACGGTGCGAGAAAGTTCATTTAGTTGGGTGAGTATTAAATTTAAACCAGTATCATTTTCAGGTTTTTTTTCTTTTTTGTTAAATACAAAATAGGCAATAACACCTCCGATAAAGAAAGCTATGATAATGATTGTAAGGTTTTCCATCTTTATATTTTAACAAATATTATATAAGCAATTCCTATTGACTTTTGTTGTATTTTGTAATATATTATTTATCGAAAAAGTACTTCTAATAAAAATAATGTAAAACAAAAACCTTAGGAGGTTTTATGAAAAAATCAACAGCTTATTCTATTTGGGGAGTTCTTATTCTTGCTTTAGCTGTTGTTGTATTAATTAACAACAAAGAGAAAGAAAGCATAAGAATAGCTACTTACAATTTTTCTGGGGTTGTGAGTTTTGAAAAATTTGTAGATAAATTGAGCGGCAAAACAGACATATCAGAAATGAAGATATCTCAAGAAGGCTGTTTTTATACAGTTCTTCGTTTTTCTAAAGAAACAAGATTTTTCTTTAATGGAAAAGAATTTTTGCTTAGAGATTCTTTAAAAATTAAAGAAATATATCTAAAAGAAAAAGATATTGCAATCGCTATTATATTTCCGCAAAATAGTAAATTTGGCAAACTTAAAGAAGTTGCAATAAAAGATAAAAGTTAAAATTCTAAGCCCGTCATATTTTTGGCGGGCTTTTATTTATTTAAATAGTATTTTAATGTATAAATCCAGTCTTCATCATCTGGGCTTTCTTTTTCTTTTGTTTCCAAAAACCATTCTAGATATCCACGATCTGTATTTGCGACTTCTTCTACTGTTTTGCCATTATGTTTACCAAAAGAAAATGAATACATGAGTGAAGGTCTTGCAGATATTGCAATCATTTCTTTTAATACTTCTTTATCACTTAATTCTTTTTCCCTGTCTGCCGAGGAAGTAGATTTTTTGATTTTATCAAAAAGTCTTTCATATAATTTTTCTAAAACTAAAACATCCCCCAATGCGTCGTGAGCTGTGGCTTCTATTTCTATATCTAAAAAATAACGTAAAAATTGAAGTTTGTGCTGTGGAATTTTATTTTCCTTGTCTAATGCTCTAGCTACGCGTAATGTGCAAATAATGTTTTTAGGATTTATACCTTCTTTTTTTATCATTGCCAAATCAAATTTGGCATTGTGAGCCACAACTACAGAATTTTCATCTTCAAAAAGTTCTTTTATTTTTTTGTAATTAGAACTATCTTTGAAAGATGGTTTGTCTTCCACCATTTTGTTTGTGATGTGGTGCACGGCAGATGCTTCAGCTGGTATCTTTATTTCTGGTTTGTATAATTCGCAAAAAGTTTCGTCTTTTATTTTATAAGCGAGCTGACATAAAAAGTCTTTAGTATCTACGCCTGTTGTCTCTGTATCAAAAAATATGATGTTATTCATATTGGTATTTTACCATAGTTTTGATACAATATAAAAAGAAATGTTATTTTTAAAAAGCAATCTATCTGGCAAAGCTTTGCCAGCGAACTGCTCGTCGCTCAAGAAAATAATAAATAGAATACTATTTTTATTTTCTAAGCTTCTGCGCAAGGCTTTTTAATAACAACATTTCTTTTTAATTAAAATAAATAATTTTATGTTACATGAACAAATAAAAAATAGTATAAAAGAAGCGATGTTGGCTAAAGACGCAGTTTTACTAGAGACATTACGTGCCATGGTGACGGCTTTTACAAATGAACTTATTTCTAAAAATAGAAAGCCTACAGAATTTTTAAATGATGAAGAAGCTTTAGTTGTGATTACTCGTTTGTCTAAGCAGAGAAAAGATTCGATAGAACAATTTAAAAAGGGCAATAGAGAAGATTTGGTGGAAGTAGAAGAATCTCAATTGGCTATATTAGAAAAATATTTACCAAAGTTGATGGATAAAAGCGAGATAGAAAAGATAGCACAAATAAAGAAAGAAGAGCTTGCAATTAGTGAAGCCACAGACAAAGGTAAGCTCATGCAAGCTTTGATGAAAGAATTAAAAGGTAAGGCAGATGGTTCTCTTGTAAAAGAAGTTGTGGATGCTTTATTTTAATTTATGTACACAGTCAAATTTTTAACTACTCTTGTAGAACATCATCAAATATTAGCTTATGCTATCATCTTTTTAGGTTTGATTTTTGAGGGGGAAGTCATCGTCATCACTACTGGAGTGCTTTGTTATTTAGGGGCGTTAGATTTTACTTTGTCACTCATTCTCATATTTACTGGAAGTTTTGTAAAGACTTTTGCCTTATACTATATTGGTGAAGTTATGAACAGTAAATTTAGTCATAGTAAATTTTTCCAATATATAGAAAGAAGAGTTTTTTATTTTATGCCTAGATTTAAACAAAAACCTTTCTGGTCTATATTTTTGTCAAAATTTATAATGGGGACAAATTATTTAGTTATTCTTTTTTCTGGATATAACAAAATTAGTTTAAAGACTTTTTTGAAAGCAGAAATAATATCTACCATCATTTGGGCTCCAGCATTATTGTCTTTAGGATATTTCTTTAGCCAGACAGCTATTTCTGTGAGTAAGGAGATAGGGAAGTTTTCTCTTGTGATACTCGGTTTGGTGATAGTATTTCTTCTTTTCGACAAGATTGTTTCTTCTCTGTATACTTTTTATGAATATTTGAAAAATGGAATTAATGGCAATGGGCATCATTAAAAAATTATTAGAATTTAATATTTTAAAACCTAAAGTGAAATTAATTACTCACAATGGATCTTTCCATGCCGATGATGTTTTCGCTGCAGCTACCCTGTCTTTATTGTTAGAAAAAAAGGGGAAGAACTTCGAAATCATTCGCACACGTGATCCTAAAATAATAGAAAAGGGTGATTACGTTTTTGATGTAGGTGGTGTGTATGATAAAGATCTAAATAGATTTGATCATCATCAATTGAGTTTCAAAGAAATGCGAAAAGATAATATTTTTTATTCTTCTTTTGGCTTAGTTTGGAATAAATTTGGATCAGAGCTTACTCAATCAGAAAAAGCTGCAGATTTTATTGATCAAAAACTTGTTGCCTCCATAGATGCTTCTGATAATGGTTTTGATTTAGTTGAAAATAAATATGATGTGTCTCCTTACTTTATGCAATATTTTTTCTTTGCCATGAATCCGACTTGGAATGAAAATAATCTTACCAATGATGAAATGTTTTTGAAGAGCGTAGAAATAGCCAAAGTTCTTTTAAAAAGAGAGATCATTCAAGCGAAAGATTTTATATTAGCTGAAGATAGAATAAAAAAAGATTATGAAAAAGCTGAAGACAAAAGAATTGTTATTTTAGATAAAGATTATTCTTATGAAAATGTTTTAAATAAATATTCTGAGCCATTGTTTGTGATATATCCTAGGACAGACAAAATATCTTGGGGGGTTAGAGCTATCAGAGAAGACCCAAAGAGTTTTAAAAATAAAAAAGATTTTCCAAAAAATTGGGGAGGTTTGCGTGAGGAAGAATTACAAAAAGTGACAGGCATAGAAGATGCAATATTTTGTCATCGAGCACTTTTCTTAGCTGTGGCAAAATCTAAAGAAGGAGCTATAAAATTAGCAAATTTAGCACTTTCAGTGTAAAATTAAGAAAATCAAAAATTTTGGAGCCTTCGCCCTCGGAGTCATAAGGACAGGGGACCCACGACTCTTAAAATTTTTATTTTCATAATTTTACATGGCTTTTATAGATGAAATAAAAATATATGGAGAAGCAGGACGTGGTGGAAACGGCGTTGTTCGTTGGCGCCAAGAGAAATTTATACCAAAAGGAGGGCCTGCTGGTGGTGATGGAGGACGTGGTGGTGATTTTTATGCTATGGCTGTGAGAGACGTACACATACTTTCAAAATATAAAGCAAAGAAAAGTTTTATAGCCGAGAAGGGGGAAGACGGTGGTAATAAAAGTTTGCATGGCAAAAAAGGGGGAGATTATATTTTAGAATTGCCCATCGGATCCATCATTACAAATTTAGATACAGAAGAATCTTGGCAATTGTTAGAAGAAGGACAAAAGATTTTACTCTTGAAAGGTGGGTATGGAGGCTTTGGAAATGAACATTTTAAAAGTTCCACGAATACAACTCCAAAAGAATGGCGTCCTGGTGAAGAAGGAGAAAGAGGTAATTTTCATATAGAATTAGAACTTTTTGCTGATATTGGCCTGGTGGGCCTTCCAAATGCCGGTAAATCGTCATTATTGAACTCTGTGACCAATGCTGATGCAAAAGTAGGTGATTATGCGTTTACTACTTTAGACCCTAATCTGGGTGATTTTTACGGATACACAATAGCAGACATTCCAGGACTCATAGAAGGTGCAAATACTGGTAAAGGTTTGGGTGTTAAATTTTTAAGACATATAAAACGCACAAAGATGATCGCTCATCTTGTGTCATTTGAAAATCTTTCAAAGGGCACGACTGGAATGATGAAAGTATATAAAGAGATTCGTAAAGAATTAGAAAAGTATGATAAGAATTTAGGTTTAGGGAATGAAGGTCTTTCACAAAAAGATGAAATAATTATTCTCACAAAAATGGATGTAGTAGAAGATGAGAAGATAATAGATAAAAAAATAGCAGATTTCAAAAAGATAAGTAAAAAAGTTTTTGCGCTTTCTTTATTTGATGATAAGTCTGTAAAGAAGCTCAAAGATGAATTGATAAAAATTCTACAAAAGAAATAAAAAATGATAATATAAAAAATATGGAAAAGAAATATTATCCTACAATTGGTTTGGAGATACATGCGGAATTGAAAACAAATACAAAGATGTTTTGTAGTTGTAAAAATGATCCTGATGAAGAAAATCCTAATGTGAATATTTGCCCTGTGTGTATGGCACATCCAGGAGCATTACCTGTAATAAACAAGAAGGCTATTGAAAATGTTATAAAAGTTGGTTTAGCTATCGGAGGTAATATTGCTGATTTTACAGAATTTGATCGTAAAAATTATTTTTATCCAGACATACCAAAAGGTTATCAGATTTCTCAATATAAATATCCTATAGTTTCTGGAGGCAATCTGGCAGATTTTGATGTAACACGTGTGCATTTGGAAGAAGACACCGCAAATAATAAACACAGAGACGGAGCTCCCCCCGAAGCCCAGCTTAGGGGAAATTCCCCTAAGCTGGGCTTCGGGGAAGATGGATACTCTTTGATTGATTTCAATCGTGCAGGGGTTCCTCTTATGGAGCTCGTCACAGAGCCTATAACTTTTGAAAATACTGAAAGTGCAGCCAAGGCAGCATCTTTATTTGCAAAAGAACTTCAACTTATTTTGTGGTATTTGGGTGTATCTGAAGCAAATATGGAAAAAGGAGAAATGCGAGTAGAGGCAAATATTTCAGCATCAGACGATAAAAGTAAATTAGGCACAAAAGTTGAAGTTAAGAATTTGAATTCTTTCAAGAGTGTTGAAAAAGCTATTAAATTTGAATTAGATAGGATGATAGATCTTTTGGAAAATAATAAAGGAGAAGAGATAATTCAAGAGACTCGTGGATGGGATGAAAGTAAACAAAAAACATTTTCACAAAGAAAAAAGGAATCTAGTCATGATTATAGATATTTTCCAGAACCAGATTTACCAAAAATGAAATTGCATGAAGTTTTTAATTTAGAAGAAATGAAAAAGGTTTTACCAGAGTTGCCACAAGAAAAAAGATTGAGATACAAAAATGATTTTGGAATTAAAGATGAAGATATAGAAAGTTATATAAATGACAAAGATCTCGGTGCATGGTTTGAAGAGATAGCAAAAATATTAAATGATAAAGACAAAATAAAATTAACATCAAATTATATTACATCAGATTATTTAGGTCTTAAAAAAACTCAGCCGGATGCCAAGTGCCCGTCTGCAGAAAATTTTGCAGAACTCATGAATATGGTAGCAGGTAATAAAATATCTTCTCGTGTGGCAAAAGATATATTGGCTAAGATTGTATTGAAAGACGAATCTTCTCTTCTTATTGCAGAAAGAGAAGGATTGTTGCAGAAAAATGATGAAGGAGAAGTCAAAGTCATTGTGCAAAAGATAATAAATGAGAATCCTGATGTTGTGGCTATATATAAAGGTGGAAAAGAAAATGCTCTAATGTCTTTAGTTGGTAAGGTTATAAAGGAAAGTAAAGGTAGTGCTAATCCACAAATAGTTATTAAAATTTTGAAAGAAGAATTACAATAAATAAATGAAATTTAATTTTGAAAATATAAAAAAAGTAGTTAAAACAGGAACTATTTTGGGTGGTGCTGCTTTGATACCATTTTCTTCAACAATTGAAAAAGGGAATAATAATTCTGAGAAAGAATTGTCAGAATTAAATAAAGAAGAAATTAGCCATACTATAAATGTTGGAGAGTTTAAAGATTATGCTAAATTGCCTACCATAAAAGGATTTTATGAAGCAGAAGAGAAATATCAAGGAGGCAAAGAAAATGTAATCTTATTACAAGATATTTCTAATTTAGAAAATCAATTTTCCAAATTATCAAAAGGGAAGGCAGATATAGAACCTGGAAGTTTTGCTATCATTTCTCGTCTAGATTTAGCAGGCAAAGGAATAGAAGATGAATTTAGTGAAAAAATTAAAAGTTATAGAGGTGAAGATGTTACAAGTTTTTCGCCACTGAATAATGCATTAATCACTCGCGAGGTATCTGGTATTGTGGAAGATTCAACAATTAATAATCAAAATAGTAATCATAATACAAAAATTTTCAGTACGGACCTTAATTCAAGAAAAGAAGTAAATAAATTTAGTGAACATATTAATATTAGTGATTATAAATATAATAGGCCAGCTTATTATTTTGTCATAGCTCAAGAACATGACGAGAATTCTATTACGTTAAAATTAAAAACAATTTCTTCTAAGGATGAAAAAGTGATAGACGAATTTTCTTTTAAGGAAGAATTACCAGATGGTGATCGATTTGGTCAGATTTTTGATGATTTAGTAAAAAAAGATATAGCACCGAAATTGGCTCAAAAAATTCAGGAAAAAATTCATGAATATAAATTAGATCAAAATAATGATGGAAAAGGATATTAATATTAAAAATTAATGTTAAAATAATAATATGAAAACTTTAAGAGAATACATCAAAGAAGCTGAAGAAAAAAAGGTGGCCATAGGACATTTTAATATTTCAAATTTAGAAGCTTTGCATGGTATCTATAATGCAGCAAAGAGATTAAATGTTCCTGTTATTATCGGCTTATCAGAAGGAGAGGAGAAATTTGTAGGGAAAGAAGAAGCCGTGGCTTTAGTAAGAGCTATTCAAAAGAGGGATGACTATCCTATTTTTTTAAATGCGGATCATCATTATGGTTTTGATTCTGTTAAGGGTGCGATAGATGCAGGGTATGACGCAGCGATAATAGACAGAGTAGAATTATCCTTAGAAGAAAATATTGTGCTTACAAAGAAATGTGTTGATTATGCAAAAGAATTTTCAGAATCTAATAATAAAGATATTTTGATTGAAGCAGAGCTTGGTTTTATTGGTGTATCCTCCAAACTTCTCGATGATATTCCTGAAGGAGTGAGTGAAGACACAATGACAAAACCCGAAGATGCAAAATACTTTGTAGAGAGAACAGGGATTGATCTTTTGGCGCCTTCTGTGGGTAATATTCATGGAATGGTGAAGGGCGGCAACCCAAAGCTTGATATTGAAAGAATAAAAACAATTCGTGAAGCTTCTAATGTTCCTCTTGTATTACATGGTGGTTCAGGAATTTCCGATGAAGATTTTAAAGAAGCTATAAAAGCTGGGATTTCTATAATTCATATAAACACAGAGATAAGAGTGGCTTATAAAGAAGCTGTAGAAAAATATTTGGATGAGAATGAAAAAGAAGTCGCCCCTTATAAAATATTACAACCAGCCGTAGAAGCAATAGAAAAAGTTGTAGAATCTCGCTTAAAACTTTTCAATAATTTAGAATAATATGGAAAAAATGAATTTTTTAAATAACAAAAAAGAGAATATTGTATATCAAGGTAAGATTATTGAAGTGATTAATGAAATTGTTAAATTAGAAAATGGTAAAGAAATTACCTTAGAAAAAGCTCGTCGTTCTCCAGGAGTTAGATTAATAATAAAAAATAAAGAAGGGAAATTTATATTAAATAAAGAGAAAAGACATGAATTAGATGAGATAGATTATCGTCTTCCCGGTGGAAAGGTTTTTGATACTTTACAGGAATATAATAATTTCTTAAAAGAGGGGAAAGATATTTTAGAAAAAGCAAAAGAAGCTGTAAAATTAGAAGCAATTCAAGAAGCAGGCATAGAACCAGAAGAAGTAAGATATTTGTCTACTTCTCATTGTGGGGCTACTGTCGATTGGGATTTAATTTATTTTTCTACTGAGAAGTTTAAGGAAGTTGAAAAACAACCCGAAGAAGGAGAAGAAATAGAAAATATAGAAGTTTCAGAGGAAGAATTGAAAGAGCTTATTTTTTCAGGAAAAATGCAAGAAGATAGAAGTGTCGCTGTGATTTTAAAATATTTAAATAAAAAAGAATAATATGTCTTCGCAAATTTTTAATATAATTAAAAACTTTTTACACCTGTTTCAAATATTTTTTGATTAGGTAATAATTCTATGGAATATATAGATATATGTGACAGTGATGGTAATTTGTTGGGGAAAATAGAATCGAAAGAAGAAGTTCACAAAAATGGATATTGGCATAAAGCAGCTCATGTTTGGATTTTAAATTCCAAAAAAGAATTATTGATACAAAAAAGATCACCCTTGAAAGATAATCATCCAAATGAATGGGATATTTCCGCGGCTGGTCATGTTTCTGCTGGAGAAGATCTTATTACCACAGCTGTAAGAGAAACTGAAGAAGAGATCGGTTTAAAATTTAAAAAAGATGATTTTATTCAGATTGGGATAGTTAAGCAGACATCTGAAAGAGAAGGATATATTAATAAAGAAATTAATCCGATTTATATAATTAAAAAAGATTTGAATTTAAATGATATAAAAAAACAGCCAGAAGAAGTCTCGGAAGTTAAATTTATCCCATATAAAGAACTTGAATATTTTATTGAGAAAGAAGATCCATCTTTTGTTAAACATCCCAAAGAATATAAAATACTCTTTGATTATTTAAATAAAAATTAAATTATTTTTCTAGAGTTGCATTTTAAAAAATTTCGGGTATACTTTGATCTATGTTTATAATTAAAGCTAAAAAGAGAAACGAGGGTATAAATTTAGATACATTAAGAGCCGGAGGTGAAATCCCAGCTGTTTTTTATGGAGCTGGCAATAAAACCACATCTATTTCTGTCCCTAAAGTAGAATTTAAAAAGATTTGGAGAGAAGCAGGAGAGTCTTCTACCATTAAAGTATCAATGGATGATAATAATGTAGATGCTTTGATCCATGAAGTACAAGTGCATCCAGTCACAGAAGAACCAATACACGTAGATTTTTTGGTTGTTGATATGAACAAGAAAATTAAAGTTAATGTTCCTCTAGAATTCGTCGGTATTTCAAACGCTGTAAAGGGCGGATTAGGAAACCTCGTCAAATCATTACATGAAGTAGAAGTAGAAGCTTTACCAAAAGATCTTCCACATGGTTTGGAAGTTGATATTGCTAAATTAGAAACTGTTGAAGATCAAATCTTTGTTTCAGATATCAAATTACCTTCAGGTGTAGAAATGGTTACAGGCGGAGAAGAAGTAGTAGCCTCTATTGTCTTACAAAAAGAAGAAAAAGAAGAAGTTGCTCAGCCAGTAGACTTATCTGCTATTGAAGTAGAGAAGAAAGGCAAGAAAGAAGAAGAGGGTGCAGAAGGTGCAGAAGAGGCAAAATAGTAAATTTATTCAATAAAATAAAGGTTATGCTATAATAGAGACTATGGTACGAAATATCGCCATAGTTTTTATTTTTATAATTTTTGTTTTTTCTATAGTTTTTCTAAAAGCACCTAAAATAGATGCTTCTTTTGACTGTCTAACATTGAATAATGCTTCTTCTCAATCAGAGAAAGATTTTTGTAGGAATGAATTAACTCAAATAGAAGCCCAGCTTGCTGATCTTTTAAATAAACAAGCAGAACAACAAAAACAAACAGGTACTTTGAAAGGAGATATCACGTATTTAACTAGTCAGATAAATGCATTGAAAACAAAAGTGAAAGCTCGTGCTTTAAAAATAGCAGAACTCAAAGTAGACATTAAAGAAAAAGTTTCAAAAATAGAAACTCTTTCAGAAAAGATAGAAAGAGAACATGAATCACTCGCTCAACTATTAAGAAATACAAATGATTTTGATAATAAAGATTTTATATATTTAATATTCTCAGATGAAAGTTTATCATTTTTTTATAACGATTTAGAATCTTATAGTTCTATAAAACAAGCTATTAAGGCTTCTGTCGACCAGATAAGAGGTATAAAGACAGAAACAGAAGCAGAGAAGAAAAATTTAGAAGATAAAAGAGATGCAGAGACTGATGCAAAATCAGAATTAGAAAATGCACAAAAAAAAGTTTCTCAAACAGAAGCAGAAAAGAAAAAGTTATTGGCTATCAGTAAACAAAAAGAAAGTGATTATCAAAAATTGGCAGCAGAAAAGAAAGCTAGAGCCAACAAGATCCGTAGTGCTTTGTTTAGTTTGGCTGGTATCTCTCAGAAGATTGAATTCGGCACAGCCCTTAAATATGCCAACGAAGCAAAAAATAATACTGGCATAGATCCTGCATTTTTGCTTGCGATACTTACCCAAGAAAGCAATCTTGGTTCTAATGTAGGTAAATGTTATCTCACAGATATTACTGGCCCACAGGCTGGTTATGGTGTCAGTGTTTCTACTGGGAAAACTTGGTCTAATTTAATGAAACCCACTCGTGATTTGCAACCATTTTTGGATATTACTTCTAGGTTGGGGCTAGATCCTTTAAAAACTTTCGTTTCTTGTCCTATTGCTGGAGTTGCAGGATATGGAGGAGCTATGGGGCCTGCTCAGTTTATACCTTCAACTTGGAAATTATTTGAAAGTCGTCTAAAAAGTCTTTTAGGTTATGAGGCTAGTCCTTGGGAGCCTAGAGATGCTTTTATGGCTTCAGCAATGTATCTCACAGACTTAGGAGCAAAAGGCACTAGTGTGAGTGCTCAAAATAAAGCAGCTTGTCGATATTATGGTTCCGGAGGTTCTTCATGTACTTATAGTAAAAGTGTTCAAAGGTTGAAAACAACTATTCAAAATAATATAGATTTGCTTTCAAATTAAAATTGTGATATTCTGCTAAAACGATGAAAAAAGATATACATCCAAAATTTGATATAAAAACTAAAGCGACATGTGCATGTGGAGCTACTTTTGATGTAGGTTCTACAATGCCTGAAATAAAAATGGAAATCTGCAGTCACTGCCATCCTTTTTATACTGGTAATGAAAAAGTTATGGACACTGCTGGACGCGTAGAACGCTTCAACAAGCGCAGAGCCGCATCCGCAAAAGCTAAAAAGTAAGATTCTCCTCTTGAGGAGTACCCTTTAGGGGGAGGTGGAAATAGTATCCACCCCGACGAAAACGTCACCCCTCAAGGAGGGGAATTAAATATGAATTTTGATTTAGAAGAACTTAAAAAGAATCACAACACTAGCTACCTAGCTGGTATTTTAGAGCGCTTAAATCGTGAAGAAGAACAAGTGAGAGAAATGATGGGAGGTGATGACGATTTGCATGAGATGGCATCTTTGGAACTCAAATCAATACAAGAACAAAGAGAAGTTACAGAAAAACAAGTTCAAGATATTTTGGATAAAGACAAAGAAGAAGAGGAAATGGCAAATGAAGTCGTGCTCGAAGTGAGAGCCGGTGCAGGAGGAGACGAAGCATCTCTTTTTGCTTGGGAGCTCGCACATATGTATGAATTATTTGCTACGATGAAAGGTTGGCAATGGAAAACAAATTATGAATCGAAGAATGAATTAGGAGGATATAAGGAAGCTAGTTTTGAAATAAAAGGTAGAGATATTTATAGTATGTTGAGATATGAGACAGGGGTTCATAGAGTTCAACGAGTTCCTGCGACTGAAAAGAATGGTAGAGTACACACTTCCACAGCTTCGGTAGCTGTTCTTCCTATTAGAAAGAAAGTTTTATTTGAAATAAATCCTGCAGATTTAGAAATGGAATATTCTCGCTCTGGTGGAAAAGGAGGACAAAATGTAAACAAAGTTGAAACAGCTGTGAGACTTATTCACAAACCTACAGGCATAGATGTGCGTTCGACCAATGAAAGAAGTCAGCTTGCAAATAGAGAAAAAGCGATGACGATTTTGACAGCCAAACTTCAGCAATTAAAAGAAGAGGAAGAAGCAAAGAAATATTCAGGCGAAAGAAAAGCTCAAATAGGAACAGGAGATAGATCAGAAAAGATTCGTACATACAATTACTCTCAAGATAGAGTCACAGATCATCGCATCAAAAAGTCTTGGCACAATTTGCCCAAAATAATGTTGGGTTATATAGAAGAAATAATTGAATCTATAAAATCTGGAGAAACAGGGGATGAAGAGGAATAAAATATAAGTGTTTATTTTGCTATTTTTTTAAATATGTGCCATACTTATTGTGTAGTTTCTCATATAGCTTTTGGGTTTTCGTTTGAGAAGTCACTGAGCGACAAGGGTATTCTACGTTTTGGCACAGAGCCGAGACATTATAATTAGTTTTTGCTTGTTTTTTTAAAAAATGAGAGAAGTAAAATAATATGGCTACAAAGCTATATGTAGGGGGTTTACCTTACAGTGTTCAAGAAGATGCTCTTAAAGAGCTTTTCGCACAAGCTGGTTCAGTTTCATCAGCTGTGATTATCATGGACAAAATGTCCGGTCGCTCAAAGGGTTTTGGATTCGTTGAAATGTCAACAGCTGAGGAAGCAGCAAATGCTATCTCAATGTTTAATGATCAAGAATTTGAAGGACGCAAGCTTACAGTAAATGAGGCTCGTCCAATGGAAGCTCGTCCACCAAGACAAAATGGTGGTGGATACGGCAACAGTAATGGCGGTTATGGTGGAGGCAATCGCGGACGCCGAGAATACTAACCTGTCTCGCATTGACGCGAGTCAAGGCGGGTTTTTAAATTTAGTTTTTCAAGAAAGAGCAGGTACGAAAGTACCTGCTCTTTTTCGTTGTAATAAAAAATAAAAGAAATATAAAAAGCAATATTTTTGCCGGTACGGATTTTTTGAAGCTTAAAAAAGTCCTGAAGTTGGCTCGTCGACACTCGCCAAACCCCTTAAAAACATTCTTTTTATATTTCTTTATTAAAAACTCGTTGCAGGCGTACTTTTTAA
>JAMPXW010000005.1 GCA_023701005.1 Burkholderiales bacterium
AAACATTCTTTTTATATTTCTTTATTAAAAACTCGTTGCAGGCGTACTTTTTAAAAAGCATTGCACAGGCCGACGGGCCGAGCATAGCAAATTTTCAGCAGAAAATTATGTGCGGTTTTTAAAAATGTATGCCAAGAAAGAGTTTTTAACTATATTTTTATTAACAATTTGCGAAAAATATCCATATCTGGTATATTTTTTATGGGTCAGTGTGTAGTTCGGGCGTGTAGTTCAGTGGTAGAACGCTGTCCTGATAAGACAGAGGCCGTAGGTCCGATTCCTACCACGCCCACATATGACAGGAAAAGAAAATAATAATTGGTGGAGACCAGCAGTTCTTGTCTTCAGTGAAGTTTCGACATGGATTGCGTTTCCAGTAATATTTGCGCTTATTGCAGGCAAGGCCTTGGATGAGCGTTTTCTTACGAAACCATGGATATTTATAGCTTTTACTTGTTTTGGATTTTTAATATCAACTTATGGTATTATGAAAACGGTTAAAAAATTTACAGACAATATTAAAAAAGAAGAAGACAAAAATAAATAATTTATGACGCAAAATAAAAACCAAGAAGAGAAAGAATTAAAAATACAAGAACAAACACAAGAAGATATAAAAGAAGAAGGACATCAAGAAATAGTTCACGAAGTTCCTCTTTATGCTGAACCAGTTTTTCATGTTGGTCATTTTGGTATTACAAATGCTCTTCTCACTAGCTGGGTCGCTGTTTTGACGATCATAATCATCGCTTTAGTTTTGCGTTCGAAACTCAAAGAAATTCCAAAAGGTATTCAAAATCTTTTTGAAGCTATTATTGAAGGTGCGCTTGGTTTGTGTGATCAAGTGACGAATGATAGAAATCTTTCTATAAAAATCTTTCCGATTGCTATTTCTGCATTCTTTTTTATTCTTATAAACAATTGGTTTGGAATATTGCCTTTAAGTTGGTTTGGACTTATTGAAAAAGGAGAGCATGGTTTAGTTTTTGTGCCTTTCTTAAGAGGAGGTACTGCAGATATAAATACGACTTTAGCTCTAGCTATTTCAGCTGTTATCGGGGCAAATATCTTCGGAGTTTTTTCAATAGGTATATGGAAAACTTTTAATAAATATGTTAATCTGAAAGTGCTTGGAGAGATATTCAAGAAGGTTCGTAAAGATCCTACCATTGTTTTAGTTGCTCCAATCACGTTCTTTGTTGGTTTGATTGAAATTATAGGAGAATTAGCAAAAGTCGCTTCTCTTTCTTTCCGTCTTTTCGGTAACGTTTTTGCAGGGGAGGTACTTTTGGTTTCTATGGCCGCATTGGTCGCTTTTGTCGTACCTATACCGTTTTTATTTCTTGAAATAATAGTCGGAGTGATCCAGGCTCTTATCTTTTCAATTTTGTTGGTAGTCTACTTTACGATTGGTGCAAGTGATCATGATCATGATGAATCTCATAATGAACACAAAGAGCATCATTAAAAGTAAAACAGGGCATACCTGCTTTGCATATATCAGACGATGTATTTAAAGCAGATCTGCTCCCGAAGAGAAGATCATTATTAATAACAAATAAAAAACATATGGAGGAATTAACACCCTTTGCAAAAGCGATCGTTATGGCCATAGGAGCTATAGCTCCAGCTATAAGTATCGGCATGATTGGAACCAAAGCCATGGAATCAATCGGCCGTAATCCTGAATCAGCAAGTAAAATTCTTGTGCCAATGCTTCTTTCTTGTGCTTTCGCAGAAGCAATCGCTATTTACGTACTTGTTATTGCATTCTCAATCTAGTCGGTAGTTAAAAGATTTAAAATTTAATTATTAAGTTTTGAATCTTTTATACTGCCCGCTATGCGTGCATTTTATTATTTAAAAATTTTTTTATGGATTCAATTATAAATACATTTCATATTGATTGGAAGATAATGATAGCTCAAGCTTTTAACTTTGGAGTTGTCTTTGTGGTTCTATATTTGTTTGCTCTCAAACCTCTTACGAAAATAATGAAAGAGAGAACAGAAAAAATAGAAAAGGGAATTAATGATGCAAAAGAAAATGCAGAAGTTTTGAGTAATACAAAAAGTGAATATGAAAAAGTTATTTCTAAGGCTAAGAATGAAGCTCATGAAATGTTTCAAGAAGGCAAAAAGGAAGCTGAAATAAAGAAAAATCAAATGATGGAAGAAGCCAAGAAAGAAGTTGCTTTGATGATAGAAAATGGCAAGAAAAGTTTGGAAAGTGAAAAAACAAAAATGATTTCAGAAACAAAAGGAGAAATTGCGTCTCTTGCTATCAAAATGACTGAGAAAATAATCGGTGAGAAATTGAATGGTACTTTTGACGAGAAAACGATGAATGAATTAAATAATATGTAATTTATTATGGCAACATTATCAAACAATGACATAGCGAGAGCAATATACGGAGCAACTAAAGATAAAAATAAAGAAGAACTTTCTCTTGTTTTTACTAAAGTTGCCGAGTTTTTGGATCGCAGAAGGTTGTTATCTAGGGCTCCAGATATTTTGAAAAAGCTGAATGAAATAATAAATAAAGATGAAAGTAGAATAGAAGTAAAAGTGTTGAGTGCAAAGAAAATAAGTGAAAAAATAAAAAGTGAACTCGTTCAGAATTTAAGTAAGAGATATAAGGTGAAAGAGATAGTACTTTTAGAAAAAATAGATGAAAAATTATTAGGAGGAATTAGATTAGAAATAAATGATGAGGTTATAGATCTCACAGTAAAGAAAAAAATTTCAAAATTACAAGAACATTTAATAAAAAAATATGAGTAACAATTATATTGTAGAAAATTTAAAAAAGGAGATAGATAATTTTTCATCACAAGCTAAAGTCGAGAAGGTGGGTTATGTGATAGAAGTTTTTGACGGTATTGCAAAAGTATCAGGTCTTTCGGATATTAAATCATCAGAAATGGTGACTTTCCCAAATGGTGAGACGGGGGTGGCTCTAAACTTAGAAGAAGATTTAGTGGGTATAATTATTCTTGGAGATTTCTCTAAAATAAAAGAAGGGGATGAAGTCAAAGCTACTGGAAAAATCTTAGAAGTACCTGTTTCAGATGCTACCATAGGAAGAGTTGTAAATGCTCTTGGTGTAGCCATTGATGGAAAAGGTGAAATAAAAAGTGATAAAACTTATCCGATAGAAAAGGTGGCACCAGGTGTCATCACTCGTCTTTCTGTTTCTGAGCCAGTCGCTACTGGTATCAAAGTTATCGATGCTATCATTCCAGTCGGACGTGGTCAACGTGAGCTCATCATCGGAGACCGTCAGACAGGAAAGACGGCAATTGCGATAGATACAATTTTAAACCAAAAGGGACAAAACATGATTTGTGTTTATGTTTCTATCGGCCAAAAAGATTCTAAACTTAGAAAACTTCAAACAAGATTAGAAGAAGGGGGTGCTATGAAATACACAGTTATCGTTTCTGCCGGTGCATCCGAATCCGCAGCTCTTTCTTATATTGCTCCTTATACTGGAGTTTCTATTGCTGAATATTTTATGGATCAAGGCAAGGATGTTTTGATTATTTATGATGATCTTTCTAAACATGCTGTAGCTTATCGTGAGATTTCTCTTTTGCTTCGTCGTCCACCAGGTCGTGAAGCTTACCCTGGAGATGTTTTCTATTTGCACTCTCGTTTACTTGAAAGAGCTTGCCGAAGAAATAAAGAATACGGTGGTGGCTCTATCACAGCTCTTCCTATCATTGAAACACAAGCAGGAGACGTTTCTGCATATATTCCTACAAACGTCATTTCTATCACAGACGGACAGATTTTCTTGGAAACGGATCTTTTCTATAAAGGTATTCGTCCTGCTGTAAACGTCGGTCTTTCTGTTTCTCGTGTGGGATCTAGCGCTCAGATCAAAGCTATGAAGAAAATAGCAGGAACTTTGAAATTAGATTTGGCTCAATATCGAGAACTCGAAGCTTTTGCTCAATTCGGTTCTGACCTTGATAGTGCTACAAAGCAACAATTGGAACGTGGAAAGAGAGCTGTGGAAGTTTTGAAACAGCCTCAATACGCTCCTATGGCTGTAGAACATCAAGTGGCTGTGCTTTATGCTTTGACCAAAGGATACATGGATGATGTCGCTATTGAAAAGATAAAAGAATTCGAAGATGGATTAGTAGAATACACATTGAGTAATGCAAAGAAATTCTATAAAGAAATAACAGATACAAAAATGTGGACAGATGCAGGAGAAGAAGATCTAAAGAAAGCGATCGTTGAGTTTAAAAATAATTTTAAATAAGATAAATGGCCGGAACTAAAGAAATTAAAAGAAGAATAAAAAGTGTTAAAAATACAAAGAAAATCACGAAAGCGATGGAACTTGTAGCTGCTTCCAAAATGAAAAGAGCAGTGTCTTCTACGCTTGCTTCACGTTTGTATGCAGAATATTCTTGGGATATTTTGACCTCTATAGCAAACAATACAGATAAGATAAAAAGTCCTTTGTTTATAGAGAGAGAAAATATCGATGGAAAGAAAAGTATTTTACTTATCCTTATCACTTCCAATCGAGGTCTTTGTGGCGCATACAATACTCAAGTCATCAAAAAAGTTCTTGCTTTGCTGAAAGATTCGGATAGGGCTTTAAGCCCTAGAGAGGGCTTAAAGCCCTATCCGAAAGTAGACATCATAACAATAGGTAAAAAGGGAGATACATTAATGCGACGTATTGATCAAAATATTTTAGCTAGTTTCTTTAATTTACCAGACAATATTACTTTGAGAGATATCGTTCCTGTTTCTGAAATGGCTATCAATGAATATAATTTGGGACATTATGACAAAGTTTTAGTGGCTTATACAGATTTCGTTTCAGCTCTCTCTCAAAAACCAAACATAAAACAAGTCATTCCTGTTTCTAAAGATAGCTTGAGAGAATTGATAGATACTTTGGGTGATGATTTTAAAAATAAAGATAAAGAATTAGAAAAGAAAAAAGTAGATACAGAATATTTGTTTGAGGGAGAAAAGAATAATTTGATAAAGAGCTTAGCAGAAAAAATAACCAGAATGCAAATATATCAAATGATACTTGAATCAAATGCTTCTGAACAATCTTCTAGAATGGTCGCGATGAAAAATGCATCAGAAGCAGCAGGGGAAATGATAGATGATCTCACTTTGGTATTTAACAAAGCAAGACAAGGTAATATCACAAGGGAGATTTCAGAAATAAGTGCAGGTATGGCTTCAGTTAGTTAATTATAAAGTTTATAAAGTTATAAATTAAAAAATTATTATTAATATTATTAAAAAATAAAATGAAAACAACAGGTGTAATAAAAAGAATAATCGGTCCGGTCGTAGACGTCGCTTTCGAAGGGGGGCTTCCAGAAATTTATGATGCTCTTGTAGTAAAAAGAGGAGACTCTTCAATAACATTAGAAGTAGAACAACACATTGGTCGTGATACTGTACGTGCTGTCGCCATGGATTCTACTGATGGTCTTTCTCGTGGAATGGAAGTCACAAACACAGGAGCACCTATCTCTGTGCCTGTTGGCAAACAAACATTGGGAAGAATGTTTAATGTTTTGGGTGAACCTATCGATAATGGTAAGGTTGCTTCTTCTATCGTTTCTCCAATTCATAGAAAAGCTCCAGAATTCGTTTCTCAATCTACAAAAGTTGAAATTCTTGAAACAGGTATTAAAGTTATCGATCTTATTTGTCCTGTTCTAAAAGGAGGAAAGGTTGGACTTTTCGGAGGTGCAGGAGTAGGAAAGACAGTCGTTATTCAAGAGCTTATTCATAACATTGCTTCTAATCACGGAGGATATTCTGTTTTTGCTGGTGTTGGAGAAAGAACTCGTGAAGGAAATGACTTATATCATGAAATGAAAGATTCTAAAGTTTTAGACAAAGTTGCCATGGTGTTCGGACAAATGAATGAACCACCAGGAGCTCGTCTTCGTGTTGCTCTTTCAGGACTCACAATGGCTGAATATTTCCGTGATCAAGAAAATAAAGACGTGTTGTTTTTCATAGATAATATTTTCCGTTTTACTCAAGCAGGATCTGAGGTTTCAGCTTTGCTTGGACGTATACCTTCAGCTGTGGGATATCAACCAACTCTTGCGACAGAAATGGGAATTTTACAAGAAAGAATCACTTCTACTGATAAAGGTTCTGTCACATCTGTGCAAGCTGTGTATGTGCCAGCTGACGACTTGACTGACCCAGCTCCAGCAACGACATTTTCTCACTTGGATTCTACTGTGGTTTTGAACCGTTCACTTTCAGAAATAGGTATTTATCCTGCTGTTGATCCTCTCGACTCTTCTTCTACAATTCTTGATCCACACATAGTAGGTAAAGAACATTATGAAGTTGCTCGTGAAGTGCAAAGAGTTTTGCAACGTTATAAAGATTTACAAGACATCATCGCCATCTTGGGTATGGAAGAATTGTCTGAAGCAGACAAAGAGCTTGTAGCACGTGCACGTAAAATACAAAAATTCCTTTCTCAACCAAACTTCGTAGCAGAACAATTCACTGGTAGAAAAGGAGTATATGTTCCTTTGTCTGAAACTATCAGATCTTTCAAAGAGATACTAGAAGGTAAGCATGATGATAAACCAGAAAATGATTTTTACATGCAAGGTGCATTATAAAATTTTATGTCAAAACAACTTAAATTAAAAATAATAACACCGGAAAAATTGATTTTCGAAGAAATGGTAGATCAAGTTAGTATCCCTACTACTCTAGGAGAGATTACTGTCTTGCCAGACCATATACCACTTATCACAGACATAACTTCTGGAGATATTGTTGCTTTTGAAAAAGGTGAACAAATACCAATGACAGTTGTCGGAGGATTTTTGGAAGTCAAAAAAGATGAGAACGATATTACTAATGTTGCTGTCCTTGCTGATTTTGCTGAGCATATAAGTGAATTGAATGATGAAGTTATAGAAAAAGCTAAAACTCGCGCAGAAGAATTAAAGAAAGAAATGGAGAACAAAGAACATGTTGATTATGAACATTTTGCTACAGAACTTGAACGTTCACTCACTCGTATAAAAATAGCTGATAAATGGAGAACCAAAAAATATAGGAAATAAATCTATAAGTTTGCTATACTTTCTTTATGTCTAAATTTTATGTAGTTGCGACACCCATTGGCAATATGGGAGATATCACATTTCGTGCCGTAGAAACCTTGAAAGAGGTTGATTTGATATTGTGTGAAGATACAAGGGAGACCAAAAAGATTTTACAGAAATATAATATAAACACTCCTACTATGAGTTATCATAGTCAAAGCAAATTATCTAAAACAGATAAGATATTTGAATTATTGAAAGAAGGAAAGAATTTAGCATTAGTTTCAGATGCTGGCACTCCGACAATTTCAGATCCAGGAGCAATGCTTATTTCTGAAATCAAAGAAAGTTTTTCCCCGAAGTCCAGCTTAGGGGAAATTCCCCTAAGCTGGGCTTCGGGGAAGATGGAGGTGGATGTACAAGTCATCCCGATTCCAGGAGTTTCAGCTGTGGTGGCTGCATTGTCTGCTTCAGGTTTGCCGACCCATGAATTTACTTTTTTAGGTTTTTTGCCTCATAAAAAAGGTAGAGAAACTTTATTTAAAGAAATTGCTGAATCAAAACGTACGATGGTTTTTTATGAATCTCCACATCGTATTTTGAAAACACTAGAATCATTAAATAAATTCTGTCCGAATAAAAAAGTTTGTATTGCTCGTGAAATAACCAAAATTTATGAAGAATTTAAAACTGGAACACCCTACGAGCTTTTAGAATATCTAACAAAAAACCCCGTAAAACAAAAAGGGGAGTTTACGGTACTGGTTTCTTAAAAATCGTATTCTAACCAATAGCTTGGACGGAATTAATTAATAATTGACTTGGTGTTTTTAAATTAATTCCCATATGAAGTCTTTCGTAATTGTAGTATCTCAAATATTTTTTAAGTTCGCAATTAATTTTAAAAACATTGTTTGGTA